>JAFRXO010000079.1 GCA_017443465.1 Bacteroidales bacterium | reverse complement strand
GGGATCCTTCCCCTTAAAGAAGGACAGAAGGTAGCCCTGGTCGGTCCGAATGCCGATGACAAGAATATGCAATGGGGCAACTACAATCCCATACCCAATTCTACCGTAACCCTCAAGGATGCACTCCAGGAGAGGGTCCCCGGACTGGTTTACACCAAGGGCTGCGGACTGGTTGGAGCAGAGCTTATTCCCGACGGCAACAGATCCGTTGCCCTCGCCCGCCCAGCCCTGGACGTCAATGCGGTACTCAAACAGGTAGAAGGATGTGACATCGTGGTCTTCGCCGGAGGAATCTCCCCTAGGTTGGAAGGTGAAGAAATGAGAGTCAACATGCCCGGATTCAGCGGCGGAGACAGGACTGACATCGAGCTGCCAGCCGTCCAGAAGGAACTGATACTTGCCCTCCATGACAATGGGAAGAAAGTCATATTCGTAAACTTCTCCGGAAGCGCAATCAGCATGGAGCCATTCAAAGGAGCATGCGAAGCCATCCTGCAGGCATGGTACCCAGGAGACGAGGGAGGAGAGGCCATAGCCGACATCCTCTACGGCAAGGTAGTACCTTCGGGAAAACTTCCTCTGACTTTCTACAAGTCGATTGACCAGCTTCCGGAATTCACCGACTATGACATGGCCGGACACACTTACAGGTACCTGGAGCAAGAACCGGAATACCCCTTCGGATTCGGCCTCAGCTACGCCAGGTTCAAATACGGAAGGCCCCGCATGCGCGGAGGTGAAATCACCGTAAAGGTAAAGAACAGGAGCAAGGTAGACGCAGTGGAAACCGTGCAGCTCTACATCAACAAGCCTGACGACAAGAACGGCCCGGTAAAAACCCTCAGGGGATTCAAGAGAGTCTTCATCCCTGCCGGAAAGAGCGTCAAGGTCAGCATCCCCGTCACCGAAGATACATTCCAGTGGTGGAATGAGGAAGCCGGGGACATGACACCCGGAAAGGGCCGCTTCGTCATCCTCACCGGAGGAAGCTCAGCGGACAAAGCCCTTAAAGGAAGGAAGGTTACCGTGTAGGTTCTCCTGGTTTAAGATACTTCTCTAGGAAATCATAGCCTGCATCCAAAGCGTACCCGGGCGGCCTGTGCCCGGAAGCATGATTGAGAAAGCCCAGGTGATCCGGACATCTCCGGTAGCCTGAGGCTTTTTTCATGGACTCCCAAGATGTCTCGTCATCATCCTTGCCGGCAATGAGGAAGAAAGGCTTTCCGCCTGACAGGGATAGCAGTCCTGTCAGGTCCATTCCTTTTGCCTTCATCTCCTCAAGGTCTTCCCCGAAATACCAGATTTTCTCCCAGTTAGACTGTTCCCACCTCAATCCGAAATCGCTGGCAAGGATCGCTTTGATACGAGGATCCACGCAACCGGTGAAGAATGCCATCTTCCCTCCCAGGGAATGGCCTGCGACGCCTATCCTCGAGGCATCCACACGCGGATCCTCCTCCAAGAGGTCCACAAGCAGACGCGTGTCGGCGACCAGTTTACCCATTCCGGTCCAGGACGGCCAGTCCCGTTTAAGCGCCTCCCCTGCCAGTTGCCAGCGCCCGAAATCGCCACGGTCAAGCGGACTGTCCACATATGTCAGGTGATAGGCATCGGCACTGATGCAGGCGAAGCCTCTCCGGGCCAGATGGACCATCATCTCGATGCCTTCATACCGGGGCAGAAGCTCTCCTGTCTCCAGTTCGAATCCCAGCATCCCCTCCGGAAAATAATATGGGACGACGACAGCAGGCACAGTCCCTCCCATCCTCTTCGGGAAAACCTTTACCACCCGCTGGGAAGTCCCGGGTCCGTTGGCCTGGAGGAGCAGTTCCACATCTATTCCGTCAAAAGACCAAGTCTTCACCAAACGGACATCCGGCTCGAAACTGTACCCTGCAGGAGGATCCAGGTAACGGGCCCATTCCTCTTCAGCTTTTTTCGTGGAACAGGATGAAACAGCTGTGAAAACGACAAAAACCGCAGCGAAGGCTGCCGCCAAACGCCACGGTTTCCATATCTTGTCCATAACAGGATTATTTCTCGTCGCCGGGGAAGAGGCCGAACATCCGGGCCTCGATCATATCCGTGACCGCCTCGAAATCCTCGGGCTTGTTCCCGAACTTGTAGCGGTCTGCGTCGATTATGAGCAGATTGCCCTTGTAGTCCTTGATCCAGTTCTCATAGCGCTCGTTGAGTCCTGTGATGTAGTCGATCCTGATGCTCTTCTCGTAATCCCTGCCCCTCTTCTGGATCTGGGAGATGAGGTTAGGGATGGATGAGCGGATGTAGATCAACAGGTCAGGAGCCTTGACCAGGGACATCATAAGTTCGAAAAGGTCGGAGTAGTTCTCGAAATCCCTCGAGGACATCAGCCCCATCGCATGGAGGTTGGGGGCGAAGATGCGGGCATCCTCGTAGATGGTCCTGTCCTGGATAATCACATCCTTGCTCTTGGAGATTTCGATTACATCGCGGAACCTCCTGTTGAGGAAGTAGATCTGGAGGTTGAACGACCAGCGCTCCATATCCTCGTAGAAATCCGCAAGATAGGGATTGTAATCTACCGGTTCGAACTTCGGGGTCCATCCGTAACGGGTGGCAAGCATCTTGGTGAGCGTAGTCTTTCCGCTGCCTATATTTCCTGCTATAGCTATATGCATGTCTTGAGTGTATTTTTTAAGCTTCAGTGTTATTTCATTGGGAAGAGGCCGTAGAGTTCCGCATCGATCCGGTCAGTGACCGAAGAGAAATCCTCCGGATTGTTCTCGAAATCGAGGGAATCGGCATCGATGCACAGCACACGCCCCTTGTAATCCTCGCCGATGAATTTTTCATAACGGTCATTGAGGCCCTTGAGATACTCCAGGCTTATGGACTGCTCATAGTCCCTTCCCCTTTTCTGGATCTGGGAAACCAGATGTGGAACCGAGCACCTCAGGTATATCAACAGGTCAGGGGGTTTCACCACAGACATCATCTTTTCGAAGAGGCCCATATATGTCTCGAAATCCCTGTCGGACAGATTGCCCATAGCGTAGTTGTTCGCTACGAAAACATATACTCCTTCAAAGATGGTCCTGTCCTGGATAATCACGTCCTTGCTCTTCGCAATCTCCAGCACATCCCCGAAACGCTGTTCCAGGAAATATATCTCGAGATTGAAAGACCAGCGGCTTATGTCCTTGTAATAGTCCTCGAGGTAGGGATTATAGGTCACGGACTCGTATTTCGGCGTCCACCCGTAATGCTCAGAGAGCATACGCGTCAACGTAGTCTTCCCGCTGCCTATGTTTCCTGCGATTCCTATGTGCATGGATTGTAGCTTTACCTCACAAATGTAATCAAATAGGTTCTATTAATCAAGTCCTTTCAGCTCGACTCCTTCATCATCCCAGTCCAGGTCGTCACCCCCGGGTTCGTTGAATGGCTGGAGGAACGGGTTGTGGGTGCGCTCATATGCGATGTCCGTCCTGGGACCGTGTCCCGGGATGACCAAGGTCTCTCCGGGAAGTCCCATAAGCTTGTCCATTATCCCTACGATGAGCTTGTCATAATCCCCCCACGGACTGTCCGTGCGGCCTATGCTCCCGGCAAAGAGAGTGTCGCCGCTGATCAGGATGGATTCGGCTTCATTCCAGAAGCATATGCATCCCGGGGAATGGCCCGGAGTCTCTATCACCTTGAACTCGGAGGCCCCGACATGGAGGACATCCCCGTCCTTTGCCGGCATTCTCTTAAAGGATATGTCCGGGGCCCTGAGGCCGAAATTGGAGGCCAGCAAGGCGTCATGGCTGAGAATAACCTCGTCCTCCGGATTCATATACACCGGGACCTTGTACTCCGAAGCGAGGGCGCTTACCCCATATATGTGGTCGAAATGGGCGTGAGTCAACCATATGGCTTTGACTTCCAGATGGTTCTCCCCGATGAAACGTTGCACGATTCCGAGCTCGGCATCGGTGTAACAACCGGGATCCACTATCACGGCCTGGAGACTTTCGTCCCAGAGCACCATCCCCCTCTCCTCGAAAGGATTAAAAATAAATGTCTTTATCTGAAGCATCTGCTTTCCTCGTTTCTCACAAAGTTAGTCAATTCCCGCTTCTTTTCGTAACTTTGTACTTCCTTCATTTGCGGAAAAAGCAAGAGAATTTTGGACAACGACAATTATATCGGAATACGCGGGGCCAAGGCCCACAACCTCAAAGGAGTCAGCCTCGACATCCCCCGCGGTAAATTCGTAGTCATAACCGGACTGAGCGGCAGCGGAAAGTCCTCCCTCGCCTTCGACACAATATATGCAGAAGGCCAGAGACGGTATATGGACACACTCTCTCCATATGCCAAGCATTTCATGGGCATCCTCGAAAAGCCCGACATCGAAAGCATATCCGGACTGAGCCCGATTATCGCGATCGAGCAGAAGACTACCGGGAAGAACCCCCGGTCCACCGTAGGCACGATTACGGAAACATATGATTTCCTGAGACTTTTATATGCCAGGGCCTCGCGGGCCTATTCTCCCGTGACCGGCAAGGAGCTCATGCGCTACACTGACGAGCAGATCACCGACCTGATAATGAAGAACTACTCGCAGCGGAAATGTTACCTCCTCGCTCCCCTGGTGCGCGGACGAAAGGGACACTACCGTGAACTCTTCGAGCAGATGAGGCACAGGGGCTACACGGAGATCAGGATTGACGGGGAGATCCAGCAACTGGCAGACGTTACCCAGCTGGACCGCTACACCCCCCACTTCATCGAGCTGGTGGTGGACAAGCTCAAGCCCCGTTCCGGCGATGAGAAAAGGGTGCGGGACAGCGTAATGGCGACCCTGGACATAGGAAAAGGTTCCGCCGCTGTACTGGATATGGAGACTGAAGAGCTCAGGCACTACTCCAGGCACCTGATCGATCCCGACACGGGACTTTCACTCCGCGAACCGGCTCCCCATTCCTTCTCATTCAATTCCCCTGAAGGCTACTGCCCGCATTGCAAGGGCCTGGGTACCATAGTCAACGTTGACGTAGATGCCATCATACCGGACAGGAGCATATCCGTAGCCGACGGAGGCATAGTTCCCCTGGGAAAGGTCCGGGAGAACCGCAAATTCGACATCATCAGGGCTATCGCCAGGAAATACAATTTCTCTCTCTACGACCCGATCGCAGCCATTCCGGACGAAGTGATCAGCCTGATCATATACGGGTCAGACGAACTGTTCAGGGTGGGAGAAGGATCTGATTCAGAGATGATTTCCTTCCCAGGGCTGGTCTCCGACATAGAGGAGAAGACTGTCTGCCCGCACTGCCACGGCACCCGGCTCAACCCACAGGCCCTGTGTTTCAGGATAGCCGGAAAGACCATTCCGGAAGTCTCCGCGATGGAAATCGGCGAACTGGCAGGGTGGCTGGACTCCCTTCCCGAAAAGCTCTCGTCCCGGGAGCAGAAGATAGCATATGACATACTTAAGGCCCTGAGGGAAAGGGTGGGATTCATGCTGGATGTAGGCCTGGAGTACCTTACCCTCGACAGGCCCACTGCCTCCCTGTCCGGAGGCGAGAGCCAGAGGATACGCCTTGCCACCCAGATAGGATCGAAACTGGTAGGGGTGCTCTACATCCTGGACGAACCGTCCATAGGACTGCACCCGAAAGACAACCGAAAACTTATCGCCTCACTCAAGGAACTCCGCGACCAGGGCAATTCAGTAATGGTGGTAGAGCACGACCTGGAGACTATGATGAGCGCTGACTGGCTGACGGACGTAGGCCCGGGCGCGGGCGAAAACGGAGGACACATATGCCTGAACGCGCCCCTTTCCTCCCTCCTGACCGGGAAGAAGCCTTCCGCGGAACTCCGGCCCCACTGCGTCATAGGGAAATCCATCACACTGGACTACCTCCTCGGGAAGAAAACCATACCTGTACCCCAGACAAGGCGCAGCGGGAACGGCCTGACACTCAGCCTTCTGGGCGCCAGCGGCAACAATCTGAAGCATGTCGACGCCGAATTCCCCCTCGGCTGTTTCATCGGTATCAGCGGAGTCAGCGGCTCCGGAAAGTCATCCCTCATCTCCGAAACCCTGATGCCCATCCTGAAGGACAAGTACTACAACTCCAAGATAAAGCCCCTTCCATATGACTCGATAACCGGTGTCGAGAACATTGACAAACTCATCGAGATCGACCAGGCCCCGATAGGCCGTACGCCGAGGAGCAATCCGGCAACCTTCACAGGGGTTTTCAACGACATCAGGGACCTGTTCGCGGACACTCCGGACGCCAAGGTCCGGGGCTTCGGACCCGGCAGGTTCTCGTTCAACGTGCCCGGAGGCAGGTGCGAAGAATGCAAGGGCGCCGGAATCAAGGTAATCGAGATGAACTTCCTTCCCTCTGTCAACGTGGTGTGCAACGAGTGCCGCGGGAAGCGCTACAAGGAAGACACCCTGGCGGTGCGCTACAAGGGAAAGAACATCAACGACGTCCTGGAAATGCCTATTTCCGAGGCATATGAATTCTTCAAGCCCATCCCCAGGATTGCCATAAAGCTAAAGGCTATGGTGGACGTGGGACTCGGGTACGTACACCTGGGACAGTCTGCGGTAACCCTCTCAGGAGGAGAGAGCCAGCGAATGAAACTGGCGGCTGAGCTGTTCCGCAAGGCCAGCGGCAACACCCTCTACATCCTTGACGAGCCTACCACCGGTCTTCACTTCGACGACATCAAGATCCTCCTCGGAGTGCTCCAGAAACTGGTGGACCAGGGAAACACCGTAATAATCATAGAGCACAACCTGGACGTGCTCAAGAGCGTGGACTATATCCTGGACCTGGGTCCGGAAGGCGGTGTCCGCGGCGGACAAATAGTAGCCCGCGGCACGCCTGAACAGCTTGCCGCGGACCCGATGAGTGTGACCGGCCCCTTCCTGAAAGAGGTCCTGGGTCTCTAACGATTGACGTAAGGAATCTTCACCACTACCTTGCGGACCTTCTCCATTCCTCCGATCTGGAGGTTGGGATTGTGAGCGTCCTGGGGGAAGTAAAGCCCGAAGCAGGTCTTGTCAACCCTGATTGTCTGGAAGTCCTTGGAGGAATTGCAGAGGGCGACATCGCGCTCTTCCGAGTAAGGAAGCACCTCGTCCACAAGGTTTTCCAGTTTGCTGACCTGATGGTCCTCGGCCCCTTCGAAGACATACTGCAGGTCTATGTACTTGCAGTGCCTCTCGAATTTACCGGACTCGCGGGGAACATATGTCTGCACATTAGCGAAGGTCTTCTGGTCCTGGGTCAGGAAGATTTTCCCGTCCTCGAGGTCCTCCAGCTTGTGGGTGGAGAGGAACTCGAAAGCCACTTTCCATGACTCGGGGTTGAGCCATATCTGGGTGGCCATTTCGCGTTTGTCAGTAATTGAGGCCGGCTTTGCCGGAAGGGCGTTGAACCATTCGCTGTTCTGCGCCCATTTCTCGAGCTGCTTGTCTGACCACTTGGCCGGATCTTCAGGCAGTCCGCAACTTGAAAGAGAAGTAACCATGATTAAAATGGCAGCTGCTAATGATTTGTAATTCATATGTTTGTGGAATAGTATTCTCAATTGTCCCTTAAAGATAATCATTTTTTCCCGGAATGAACCATATGGGATAATTTGATTACATTTGTAAAAACCAGGAATATGAAAGTAATCGTAACCGGAACGACGGGATATGTCGGCGAGGGGATCCTCCTCTCCTGCCTGGAAGACGGCCGGATAGAAAAAGTTCTCAGCGTAAGCAGGCGCAGCTGCGGGCTTTCACACCCGAAACTGGAAGAATACCTGGTCCCGGACTTCTTGGCCATACGGCCCGGAGATGAGAAGCTCCAGGGCTATGATGCCGTATTCTTCTGCCTGGGAATCAGCAGCGTGGGCTGCCCCGAAGACATGTACCGCATCACCTGCCATGACATCCCCCTCCTCTTTGCTGAAGCCGTAGGGCCGAAAGAGCATATGTCCTTCATCTATCTGAGCGGCGCAGGGACCGGAGAGAGCAATCCGCAGAAGTGGGCAAAAGTCAAGACCTCCACGGAGAAGGCTCTCCTGGATATGCCTTTCAAGAACGCATTCGGCTTCAGGCCGGCTTTCATGAAACCATATGAAGGGCAGAGATTCATCACTGGAGTCCAGAAAACCTTCAGGTATTTCTACCCTCTGATGAAACTGTTTGGGCAGGCAAATACGATCCGAGACGTGGAGAATGCGATGGTCCGGGTCAGCCGGGAGGGTTATTCCTCCCCCTACATATCCGTGAAGGATATCCGCAAACTGGCTTTAAAACAACAATGAAATAATTGTCTAACTACATCAGATAAATCTATGGAAACAAGGATTTACGATTTCAAGGCCATCAGCAACAAGGGCGCCGAAGTGGACTTCGGCCAATACGAAGGAAAGGTCCTGCTGATTGTCAACACTGCTTCAAAATGCGGCTTCACCCCGCAATACGACGCCCTCGAAGAACTCTGGAAGAAATATGCTGACAAGGGCCTTCAGGTCATTGGATTCCCCTGCGACCAGTTCGGGCACCAGGAGCCGGGCAGCGATGAGGAGATCTCGGAATTCTGCCGCATCAACCACGGGGTTACCTTCCCCCTGATGAAGAAGATAGAGGTCAACGGTCCCGATGCACATCCTATATACAAGTACCTCAAGTCCCAGAAGGGTTTCCAGGGCTTCGGCAAAGGCGTCAAGGCCAAGATGATGGAAGTGTTCCTGAAGAAGATCGATCCCGATTTCAAGAACAATTCCGAGATCAAATGGAACTTCACCAAGTTCGTGATTTCCCGCGACGGCAGCCGCATCGAGCGCTTCGCCCCGACCATCCCTATGGATAAGGTCGAGAAGACAATTGAAGAGATGCTGTAGGGCGGCATAAACATGCTCCCCGGGCAGGCACCTGAGAAGCACTCCCTCCAACGTCCACTGCAACAGAATGGCTGTAGGGTGTCAAATTCTCATTCTATTGCAGTATTTCCGGGTTAAAATGGCATTTCCGTGCGACAGAATGGCTCTGGCACCATGAAACCTCATTCTGTCGCATCTCCCGGTCCGGAAAGCGATACGCCTACCGGGAAGTAAGAAGTTTTCGAAAGTATTTCGTATATTAGCATTCCTTATAAATAGCCACATTCAGGAATGAGCGACAATTTTAAGATCTTCTGCATCAACGACGGCAAGGAATACGAGGTCAGGCTAGGAATGACCCTCCAGGAACTGCTTGCCAAGACCGGGATCAAGACCGTAAAGGATGAAAAATCCGGCATAAGGAGCGTACCGATAGTTGCCCTGGTGGACAACAAACTAAAGGCTTTCGAGCACAAGATTGTGATGACAGACAGGGTCCAGTTCATCGGACTCCCCCACCCTGATGCCCGCAGGAGCTACATCCGTTCACTGAGTTTCGTACTGCAGAAGGCTGTGCGGGACATGTTCCCGGACAAGGTCCTGTTCATAGACCACTCCCTTCCCGTGGGACTCTACTGCGAACTTCGTGAGCCGGAAAAGAATGAAGAAGGGAACCAGAACACCTATTTCATCACCGATGCGGAGATCCATGCGCTCAAGGACAGGATGGCCCAGATCATCAAGGCCGACCTGCCCTTCAGCAAGACAAAGGTAAGCATCGATGAGGCCGAGAAGATCTTCCTTCACCACAATCAGCCGGAAAAGGCCAAGCTTTTCCGCAGCCTTGGGAAATACTTCTGCGGCGTTTACACCCTGGACGGGCTTGTGGACACGTTCCACGGCCCCCTGGTCCCCTCCACGGGCTACCTGAAAGTCTTCGACCTGATAGGTTTCAATGACGGTTTCTGCCTCCAGAGTCCTTCATTCTCCGACGTGACCAAGGTCCCTACCCTCAGACGCCAATCCAAGATCGCGACCACCCTCCAGAGCTACTCAAAATGGTGTGAAAGTCTCGGTATCAGCAACGTAGGCACCCTCAACAACTCCGTCATGGCCGGCGACGCGGTCAAGCTGATCAACCTGTCCGAAGCCAGGCATGAAAGGCAATATGCCGAGATCGCCGACAAGATATTCGCTCAGCGCGCCAGCAAACGCATAGTCCTCCTTGCAGGTCCGTCCTCGAGCGGAAAGACCTCCTCGTCCCTGCGCCTGGCACAGCAATGCAAAGTGCTGGGAATGAGGCCCAAGGTCATTGAGCTTGACAATTACTTCGTAAACCGCGAACTCACCCCGAAGGACGAACACGGGGCATATGACTTCGAGTCCCTCTACGCCATGGACCTGAACCTCCTGAACCAGCAGCTCAACCAGCTGCTTGAAGGCGAGGAAGTAGTCATTCCGAGGTACGACTTCGCCACCGGATCCAGGAAAGACGGCAACCGCCTCCACCTGGAGGAGAAGGACATCCTCATATTGGAAGGCATCCATGCCCTTAACCCCGAACTGGTCTCGCAGGTGGACCAGAGCAAGGTATTCAGGGTCTATGTCTCTGCCCTGACATCCCTGAACCTGGATGAGAACAACAACCTCTCAACCTCGGACAACAGGCTGCTCCGCAGGATGGTAAGGGACAACAGGGTAAGGGGCATCACCCCGGAAGGCACCATAATGCGCTGGGATTCCGTGCGAAGAGGCGAAGAGAAGAACATATTCCCGTTCCAGGAGAATGCTGACGCCCTCTTCAACTCAGCCCTCCTCTACGAGCTCCCGATGCTCAAGTACTTCACCGAGCCGCTCCTGAGGCGCATCCTTCCGAATTCACCGGCCTACTGCGAAGCTGTCAGGCTCCTCAAGTTCCTCGATTTCATTGTCGCCCTCCAGCCCTCCGAAATCGACGCGATTCCGCCGACCTCCATTATGAGGGAATTCATAGGCGGACAGACTCTGTGAGACGGATTAACGTGTAGAAGCATATGTCTGACATCCTGCTGAAAAACATCTTGGTAGACGAAGTCCTCAAAGACATCACGATCTCCGGGGGGCTAATAAAGTCCATCCTCCCGGCCGGAAGCCTGCATCCGGAACCTTCTGCCGAAGTGGTGGATTGCTCCGGCATGGCCGCTATTCCAGGGTTCTTCAACATGCACACCCACGCCGCGATGTCCCTGATGAGAGGTGTCGGAGAGGGGCAGAGAGAGCTCTCTTCATGGCTTCAGGAAGTCTGGAAAGTAGAGGCCAGGATCGATCCGGAATTCTGCTACCATGCTTCCAGGGTGGCCTGCCTGGAGATGATCAAGACGGGCACCACCACTTTCAACGACATGTATTTCTATCCGGAGACCACCGTCAGGGCGGCACTCGAGATGGGAATCCGGCCTGCTGTCTGCTACTGCGTCCTCGACCTGAACGACGAGGAAAAAGCCGCACGGGAAAAGGACGGGACGGAAAAAGCATATGAACAACTGAAAGATGCAGGATGCATTTTCAGCGCTTCGATCCACTCTATCTACACGGTGAGTGAGAAAATGATACTGTGGACTTCGGATTTCGCCCGAAGGCATGGACTCAAACTGCATATACATCTGTGCGAGACCCGCACGGAAGTCGAAGACTGCAAGGAGGCACACGGAGGCCTGACTCCGGTGGAGTATCTCGACCGGCTGGGTGTCCTGGACCAGAATGTCATCGCCGCCCATTCCCTATGGCTGAGTGACAGCGATGTAGAAATCCTGGGCAAAAGGAAGGTCACTTGCGTCCACAACATCAATTCCAACGCGAAACTGGGCTCAGGATTCAGGTTCATGTTCGACGAACTCAGGAGCAACGGAGTGAACATATGCCTGGGCACTGACGGATGCGCCTCGTCGAATAACCTGGATATGCTGGAGACGATAAAGACCAGCCTTTTATTCCAGAAGGCTTGGAGAGGAGACAAAGACACAGTTACGCTTAAAGATGCTCTCAACGCCGTCACTGTAAACGCTGCCAAGTTCTTCGGCCTGAACACTGGCCGCATAGAAGAAGGTGCCATCGCAGACATTTCCATTGTGGACCTGGGCAGCTCATTCTTCCTGTCGAATGCCCCTGTGCTGTCCAACCTGGTCTGGTCTGCCCACAGTGACAGCATCGATTCCGTGATAGCCTCCGGACGCTTCGTCATGCGCCACCGCAAAGTGGAAGGCGAGGAAGAGATACTCTCCCTCGCCCGCCGTCAGCTTGATAAGATCAGGGTCTGAAGACTCTGTCCCTAAAGTACTTCCATCGTTTGGAAATCCTTGAAGTAGATCGGTTGGGAGAGGTCTCCGGTACTCTCGACCCGGATCGTCATGACCTTCTGCTGCATGCCGGCCTCCCCGAATGAGGGTTCGTAAACGACATAGTCGAAGGAGAATTCGGTCCACTTGCCCGGCTCCGTCCGGAAATTCTTGATGAAACCGTGATAATCCGTAGTCCCGTATTGTGACGAGGTGCAATTGTTCAGACGGATGGAAACTATCCTGGCCACCGTGTCGTACAACTTGCCCCGGATTACGAAGCGCCTTCCCATATCCGCCTCCGTCAGCGGATCCGGTCCGATTACGAGGGGATTCTGGATAACATCGGTCGGGCTCGGGAAGAACCTTATGCCTTTATACTGCGTGTTCAGGGTGAATCCGTCGATTTTCAAGGCACGTGAGCCGTCCGGAGCAGTTGCGATCTCTCCGGCACAGTTCAGGACCTTCACTCCGTCCAGTTCCTTTTCGAGTTTTGCCTCGTTTACTACATTCGTACTGCTGCCGGCCCCGGATGAACCTGCCGTGCTTATGCCGGCCTTGTCCGGGCTTCCGAGCCCGTCGGGGCCGCCTACGGTCTGCCCAATCTTGCCTTCAGCTTCGTCGAATGCCAGATTTAGGGGCTCTCCCTTTAGGAAATGATTAGCGAAATTGAACAGCGCGTCATATGCGCTTATCCTGTATCTCATGTCCGGCACCGAGCCGAAGGTGTGCTCCTGGTGGACGGCCATGACCATCCTGGAGACGCCGGAGGTGCGGAGCGCATTGGCGAACTGGTTGGATGTCGCGTAATAGGACGGGTCTCCGTCGTTGCAGGTCACATATGTCGGAGCATGCCCGGGCGTGATGTACTCGTAACCGCCGCCGCAGCTCGCGAATATGAACTGTGCCTCGCATTCAAGCGCCTTGCCGCGCACTTTGAGCCATGGCTGCTCCTCGCCACCGTCGATCTTCGCACCGTCTTTGACATATGTCTTTACTATCCCGTTTTCATATCTGGTCTCTCCGTGGTGCCCTAGGAACATCCTGCGGGGACGGTAGATCTCCGGATGCTTTTCTCCGAGGTAGGTCATCCATCCTCCTTTCGAATTGCCGAACACTCCTATCTTCGAAGCGTCGAATGCGAACTTGCGTCCATGCTTTGCCGCGAGGGTGCGTATGAAGCGCATGGCGGCGCAGTTCACGTGTACGTCGTTGTAGAATGAGAGGGAGTAGGTGTTGTTGTCTCCGGTCACATGTCCCGGAACCTTGTTTCCGTCGAAATAACGGTAATGGTCGGTACGGGCCATCGGGGTATAGCAGAAATCGTAGATAATGGCCGCATAGCCCTGGAAGGAGAAGCCGTTAAGCTGGGGACGGTCGGCTTTCTTCGCGGATCCGGAGAGGGACTCGGAGGAGCTTGCCAGGCACATCACCGGCACTTTCGTACGAGGCTTGACAGGATAGATTATATCCATATAAAGGTTCAGGTCTATGGGGCTTCCGTCCGGTTTCACGCAATCCGTGACCGTCTCCGCCTTGGTGTACTTGATCTTGATGTAACGGCCTTCCGGATCAACTTCTCCTTTTTCGTTCATCCAGACAGGCTCGCTTCCGTCGAAAGCTGTCTGGACTGCTTTCCTGGAGCCGTCGGAATGGACCCAGGGGATGAGCCTTTCCGCTTTGTTCCCGCGGAAATCATTGTTCCATATCTCTACGATTTTCTCCAATGTCCCGTCCGCTCCATGCTTGTCAATCTCCCAGTACACGTTACCTATGGAGAGGTCATCTCCTGCAGGGACCACGAAACTTTCGGCATAGTTCCCTTCAGGGAAGATCTCCCTGTCCTGGAAATATTTGCCGGCCAAGGCATTCAGCCGAAGTGCCTGGACTGAATACTCCAATCCCGGGGAAACGGCTTTGGGGTTGCCTTTGAAGTCTGCGACTATTATGACATAACCCTTCCTGACCATCCCCCTGAGGATCTTGGAATCTGACGCGGTGCCCAGGCGCTGCGCCTGGGAATTGACGACATATATGATTATCGGAGTTCCTCCGTCAGCGGGCGACACCGGTCCTTTGCGGGAATCGTAGAAGGTCGTGAGCTCGACAGGGATCCCCATATGGCCGTCGTCCTCAAGCCTGAGTGTCTCTCCCTGACGGAACGATTTGAGTTTCTTCTCGATAGAGGGCATGGCATCAGCATTATCCCCTATGGCAGGCAGTGCGATGCCGGCCATGAGGGCAATGCCCAGAAAGAATGACAGGATCTGTTTCATATGTAAAACTTGTTTGTTCCCTTAAAGATACACAATCTTATGAAATTCCCCGACGGCATCAAGCCGCCGGGGAATGACGATTTAGGTTTTACTTATGTCTATGAACCTATCACAGGTGTGAAAGTTTCAAGCTTGACCTGACGGTCGCGAAGTACAAGGAAGTCATTTGCCTTGTATTCGTTCCCGGCCGCGTCCTTGTAGGTAAACGAGTACTGGAGGTAAACCCTGTCCCTGTCGTTGAACCTGTTGTAGGTGTCGCTGGCATCGGTTTTCTTCACAGTACCGGAACCGGAAACGGTGTAGGCAGCGCCTTCCGGGGCTGTGATGGTGAAGGAGTCTCCGCTGAAGTTGAACAACATCTCAGGTTTGACATTTTTCAACAATGTGGACTTCAGGAATTCCTTCATCGAGCACTGATGCCTCTTGGTCGTGGTCAGCATATAGGATTCATTGCTGGTTATGTCCGTATTGAAACCGTCCTCCTTGTAAGTAGTGCTCTCCGTGGTCCCGTCCGCCATCTTGACGCTACTGGCGCCATAGTGGAACCATTTCCCGTGGAACTCGTTGATGAACTTGACACCGAACAGCGTGAAATCCTTCGGGGTGACAGTCCAGTCGGAAGCGACCCTTCTGTCAGGATTCGAGATTTCGCTGCTGCCGACCAGGAGGGAATCCAGGTCGGAAGTGCCCGTCATCACAACAGGAACGACATATGTGTTCTTTATGGCGTCCGGATCGTTGAAGAAGGCTTCGCTCAGCTGCACGGAAATGCTTCCGTACATTTTCCCCTTTGGAATGACGATGTTGTTGTTGTCGCTAAGGGTGTAATAAGAGGAAGGCAGTGCCTTGATCTTGTCTCCGTTAGCAAAATAGGCGTTATTGCAGAGGGACTCATCGACCCTGATGCCTATAGTCCTGTTGGACTTATTCGCATAGACCCCGCCCATATGTGCGGAAATCAGGAAAACTCCGGCATTGTCATTCGAGTTGTCATAGATATCATCCCCGAGAATAAGCGTCCTGACTGGATACTGATATGGGAAGTACCCGGATGTGAAGGTATAGTCGGGGTATTCCGTGTCAAAGTTGTGGCATGAAACCAAAGCCAGGGTGCAGGCCACGACAGTGAATATTCTCTTTTTCATAATCATTTGGTTTTAAAATGCTACCATCCCTGGTTCTGGACGAAGCCAAACTTAAGGACTTCAGAATACGGGATGGGGCCGTACTGCATATAGTCTGAATATGCCCTTTCCTCCACATCTACGGATGAGTAGACGCCGTCAGTGAGGACCGCGCCCTTGGCAGGCTCGTTAAGCTTGAGGTTCCACCTGCGCATGTCCCAGAAACGGAATCCCTCGAAGCAGAGTTCGAGCCTGCGCTCGTTGCGGATGAGCTCACGCATTTTCTCCTTGCTGGTCACTGTCGCGAGATAAGCGTCTGGCTGGGTTATTCCGGCCCTCTTGCGGATCGCAGCGATGACGTCCCTGGCCGAGAAACCATAGCTCCCTGTTCCATCAGGTCCCCATGCCTCGTTCGCTGCCTCGGCATAGTTGAGGAATATCTCAGTGAAACGTACGACGGAGATTATATGGTACTGGGTTGTGGTCTTGCCAGTGGTCATGTTGACATCCTCGCGGAGCAGCTTCTTCAGGTAGTAACCTGTCCTGGTGGAATAGTCCGAATTACCGACAGAGTTGTCGTCCGTCCCGTTAAGGGTAGTGATCTTCGTACTCTTCCATGTGCTTCCGTTATAGATGACAGCCAAATCGAGCCTGGGATCACGGTTAGCGTAAGGATTGGTGTTGTCATAGCCGGATTCTGCAGCCGTAATCGGGTAGCCGTTCTTCATCGGGAATGCATCGACGAGATTCTGGGTGGGGTTGATCCTGCCGCTTCCGTAGAGGGTCGGGGGGAAGTTGTTCCCTTCCCAGGTGTTTATGTTCGATAACGGCCTCCTCCAGATCATCTCGGGGATATCCGTCTTGTCTCCGCTGGCGAGGTTGGCGTTGTCAACCTGGGCCTTGAGCCAGAACTGATGTCCCTTCGGATCAAGTCCGGAAATACCACCGATGTCCTTCAGGAGGTCGCCGTTGGCCTTGGCAGCAGCCTCCCACAGGGAAGCATCGTTGCTCTTGTTGAAAGCAGGGCTTGCTGCAAGAAGTTCGAGGCGGGCTTTGTAAGCTTCAGCCACCTTTCCGGAAAGCTTCTGCCTTTTCTCACTGCCGTACACAAGATTGTAGATAGTCTGGTCAAGACCGGAGAACTTGGAGGGGACTTCAGCCACATCGCCAAAATAATCCGGCAGCATCTGACTGGCTTTTTCAAGGTCGGTAATGGCACTCTGGACGGATGCGGTAAATGATTCCCTCGGGGCCTTGAAATCATCAAGGGACTCGATGAAAGTGTTGTACAGAGGAATACCGAGAAGATTCCCGTCAGTACCGATTCCGGAATGGTTGCGGATGAGATAATACTTGAGGACTCCCCTCACGCCGTAGGCCTCACCGGTCATACGGTTGATCAGCGCAGCATGCATGGCGGGATTCGACAGGTGCCAGGGCACATCGTTCACCACTTCCAGGAAGCGGTTGATGTTCATAATGCCTCTGTAACATGCCGTCCATGCATCTTCCGCATTCGAGTTAGATGACCAGCCGCCCGTCGCCATCTTGCGATAGCTGTTGGAAGGATCATTGCTTACAGCATCATCAGTTCCCGGATCGTCAAACTTGTAACTCCAGCCGGGAATCTGTGCATATCCGTAAGAAAGAAGGCCTTCGGCATACTCTGGAATGGAGACTATCTGGTCAAGGTTGACCCTGGTGATTTCCTCCGGTTCCAAAGGATTGTCACAGGCAGCAAAAGCCATGAAAGCGGCAAATATGCCAAGCAATGTTCTATATGATTTCATAACTTGCTTCATTTTGGGTTAAAAACTGGCGTTCAGGCCAATAGAGAAAGTGCGGTACTGCGGGGCGCTGGTCGGGCTGTTCCTCTCCCTGATAACCCTGTTCTCAGCAATCTGGAACGGGCTGGAAGCGTTCACGAACAGCTTCAGCTCCTGCATGAAAGCATGCCTTGTAAAGCTTGAAGGCACCTTGTAGGTCAACTGGATCTTGCTGATCTGGAAGAAGGAGTTGTTGTACATCCAGAATGTCGAGTTCCTGTTGTTGTTGGCCGCATCCGTAGTGGTCAGCGCCGGATACTTGGCGTTCGGATTAGACGGAGTCCAAGTATCCTTGGCAAGCACCGAGTATTTGTCAGTTCCGTTCAGCCAATAGTAGTCAGACGATGTATAGCTGCAATAGTTGCTTCCGCCATAACCGTAGCCGCGGACGTACAGTTCAAGGTTCCTGTAGGCGAGATTTAACTCCAGGGCTCCTACGACCGGCGGAGTGCTCCTCGCGACGAACACCTGGTCATTGGTATCGATCACGCCGTCCCCGTTCTGGTCCTTGTACTTGATGTCTCCCGGACGGACGGTACCGAAGGTCTGGGTAGGGCTGGAATCAATTTCCGCCTGGCTCTGGAAGAGGCCGAGGGCCTCAAGTGCGAAGCTGGCGTCACGGGGTTTTCCTTGACGATACTGATAATCATTCTCATACAGTTCGCTGACGACGTCCCTGTTGGAACTGACCAGAAGGATGTTACCTCCGGCGCTCAGCCTGAAGTCTCCCCAGGAATTCTCGTACCTGACACCGCCTTCGAATCCCTTGTAGCTGTCAACCTCGTAATTCTCGTAGGGAACATATGCGGAGTAGAAGTTCGGCCAATTGGAAGATGTCCTGACCACCTGACCCTTATACTTGTCCAGAAACACGTTAGCCTCGACGGAGAGATGACCGAAGAGCCTGCTCTCGAATCCGAAGTTGACCTCATTGCGGGATTCGAATCCCAGGTTGACATTAGCTCCCCTGCTGGCGGTACGTCCGGTATTGGAGTTGTTTCCCTCATTCCAGCTGGAGGAACCGGAAGTCGTGTAGAGGTCTTCGTAAAGGTAGTGGTTGGGAATGGAAATATCAGACTTGACGATTCCTGCTGTCAGTTTCAACTTCAGGAAATCGACAAATGAGACGTTGTCCATGAAATCCTCGTTGCTCATGACCCAGCCGAAACTGACAGTCGGGGAGAATCCCCTGCGGTGCCCTTCGGCCAGTTTGGTGGCATTGAGGTAAACCCCGCTGAAATCGACCATATACTTCTTGTCGAAGGCATAGCCGAGATTCAGTCCGATATGGGCCTGCTTGGTTCCCTGCACCTCATCCTCATTGTAAGAAGTCTCGCTGGTGCTGGTCGAACGGAACCTGTACTGGGCCGAATATGCGACCAGATTGCCATACACATGATGCAGATCCCGGAAGGTCCTGTCATACTTGAGAAGAGCATAGAAGCCCATGCGCCTTCTGAAATAAGGGCTGGAAACCGACTGTGTACCAGGACGGCTGTCGGTGCCTACCTCGGTAAGCTTTGTGATGGTATCGGAGTCTGCGCTCCACGTCGGCTGGTACACGGCAAGGGTGTTGTAGATGGACTGCGTGTACATGTTGGTGAAGTCGAAGCTCATGTTGGTGTGGAAAGAAAGACCTTCCGTCAAGTTGCCGAGGTCGAAATTCACCCTGTTGTTGAATGTGTACTTCCTGTTGATCGTTTCCGACGTACCGCCTTCGTATCCAAGTGCGAAAGCATTGGCAGTGTAGGTATATGTACTGGAACCTCCAAAGATGTACTTGCCATCGACAGTATTCTTGACGGTCGCAAGCACGGGATCCTCGGGATCGACCAGGTCGATCGGGAGAAGCGGGCTGAACAGGTAGGGCTTCGTGGAGCCGGCAAGGCTCCAGTAATTGCCTCTGCCGCTCTTCGAGTTGACGAAGATTGCGGTAGCGTCATTGGAGGTGGTAATCCAGTCGTTGATCCTGAGGTCGGAGTTAGTACGAATGTTAAGCCTGTTGTCCCTCGCACCCTTGAAACCTCCGAAATCCATCTGGCTTCCGAGTGAATACCATCCTGCGTTGATGTAGTAATGGGCATTCTTGCCGCCACCGGAGAACTCGGCGTTGACGTCGAAATAATCCCTGTAAGGCTTGAGATAGTCCCTCGAGTAATAATCCACGTCAGGATAACGGTATTTGTTACCATTCCTGTAGTGCTCTATATCTTCAGCGGAGTAGGTCTCGGAGAGACCGTCATTGACCCTGGCCTGATTGTACCAGGTCATGTAATCCGCCGAATTGAGCCACTCGGGCATCTCCTTCGGGGTCTGGATACCGTAGTTGGCACTTACCTTGGTGTAATTCTTGGCCTCCTTGCCTCGTTTCGTGGTAATGAGGATAACGCCGTTCATCGCGGCGGAGCCGTACAGGACGCATGCGTTCGCATCCTTGAGGACGGTTATGGACTCTATCTCGGAAACCCTAAGGTTGTCGATGTCCCTGGGAAGGCCATCCACTATGGTGAGGGCATTCCCGGAACGTGCACCGGTACCGGTAACGGACGACATGTCGATGCCGATACCAATACCTCGGATGTTGTTGGAGCCGCGGAGACCAATGGCCGAAGCTCGTCCGGTCAGGATGTCGGAAGCGTAGACCACATGGTCGTAATCATCGATCTGCGCCACGTCCACCTTGGAATAGAAACCCTGGCCGTCCTCCACGTTTACGGTGCGGAAAGCGAGGTCGACGGTTTCTTCTTCAGGGGCGGATTCCGTCGAGTTGACATCAGTCTGCGCCAAAACCGGATTTGGCATCAGGACAAGCGCCAACAACGTCAGAAAAGCCGATATTTTTTGAAATGATGTTTTCACTTGCTGTGTGTTTTAGTTGTTGAACGTCACCACCCGGGGTTCTGTTTGAATCCCTCAAACTGGGTCGTGTACTTGACCTGGATGGGCAGCCAGTTCATCTTGGGAGTTGATGCTACCCTGGTAATTACAACCCTCTCAGAAACGTTGACAGGTTTTCCGTCTGGACCACGCTGGAAATCAATCGCCGTCTTGTTGAGATACCTCGGGTCGGCAATCCTGTTCCAGCGACGAAGGTCATCGAAGCGTTTAGCTTCCATGATAAGTTCAACCGCCCTTTCGCGGACTATGGACTCGAAGAATGCGTCCTTGGTTGCATAATAAGGCGCTGTCAGTCCGGGAATCTGAGCCCTTGTACGTACAGCATTGACAGCTTCGAGGGCAGTCATAGTGTAATTGGACGCCTTTGCGTTCGGGCCGCCTCCGGTCATCCAGTTCACGGCTTCAGCGTACATGAGATAGACATCAGCCATGCGGAGGAACGGGATGAATTCCTGCATATTGTTCGCAAGCGAGGTCGTGAAAGTTGAGCCCAACAGGTTGAACTTCTTGAAATAATAGCCAGTTGAACTGCCAGTGGCTCCGTAAGATCCGCCTGCGCGGTTCCTTCCTCCATTGTAAAGCTGAGCATAGCGGTCAACCTCATCGGCATAGTTGCTTATCCTGGTCCCGTCATAAACGATGAGTTTATAGAACCTGGGCTCCCTTCCAGTCCACGGATCTTGCGGATCATATCCCGAAGCCGGATCATCCACCGGAAGGCCGTTGGCCATCGAGAAGTTCTGGACAATATTATGGGTCGGGCAGTACTGATGGGTTCCTGAATTCATGTTAAGGGTCACAGGACATGTTCCGCCGAGGGTGGACCACCTTGTCGCTCCGTTCCAGGGAACCGGCTTCATTATGACTTCTTTTCCTCCTGTGTTTCCCTTCTTCGTCGGAAGAACGAAGATTTCCATATACTTATCCCATGACTCGAGATAGTATTGCTTGGTCTGGTCACACAGTTTCATCAGTTCACCGAAGGCTTCGGCAGACTGCTTGCAAAGGTCGGCGTCGAACTCGTTCTTACCTGTCGCTTCCTGGTTCAGCATGGGACTAGCAGCCCAAAGAAGAGCCTCACCCCAATAACCCAAAGCATAGAACTTGTTGATCCTCAAATCATTATCACCTTCCGTCATCTTACCTGGCACCGTTTGGTCCCAATGGTTCGGAAGAAGGTCCGCAGCCGCCTTGAAGTCCTTGGCCATCATGAGGAAAGATTCCTTTGCGGTGAGACGGTTATAGTCCTCCGCGAACATATCCTCATCCGCCGCAATCATATGAGTGACATAAGGCATCCCGCCCCAGTAACGGCAGATCATGAAGTAGAACCATCCCCTGAAGAAGAGGGCCTGGCCCTTGATAAGCTTGTACTCTTCATCGGAGAGCGCAACGATGCTGTCGTCTTCAAGGTAGTTCAGGGCAGTGTTGGCTACGCGCAATCCATACCATGCGCTTTCCCATATACGACGGCGCGGGTTACGGCTGTCAGTAATATTAGGTGCCAGACCGTAGAAATAGGCATTGTCGCCCCACCAGTTTCCGGTGTCGAACGCCAATGGTGAAGCACACCCCAATATTTCATCAGCGAAGGAGTAGTTGTTCGGGGATGACGTCTTGTCCGGGTCTGCGATACAGTTATAGCATTGCTCTATGAATCCCTGGAAAGAGGTGAAATCATGGAACACATCAGCTTCGGTAATGTCCGATGCAGGAGCCTTGTCAAGATACTTCTCGCATGAAGGTAAAGCAAGGCCCAAGAATGTCAAGAAAATGACACTGTATAATAATGTTATTGTCTTTTTCATTTCGAAGTCCTTTTTTAGAATGAGAGGTCGACACCGAAATTGACACGCTTCATAGTAGGATAGGTTCCGCCTGTAGCACTTCCGCCTGAATAGGTATCCGCCCTGTCGTCAGGAAGATCTGACCAGAAGAACAGGTTGTTTCCATTGACGAAGAGCCTCAGGTTGCTGCAGTGGATCTTGTCAAGGAAGCGGTTCTTCGGGAACCTGTAAGAGAGTTCTATGGTCTGAAGACGCACGTATGAAGCATCGTAAACGAAGAAGTCGCCCTTGAACTCGCCGCCATCAGTACGGTAACGGGGAAGGAAGGATGTTGCATCCGGATTCTCTTTCGACCAGTAATCCCTCGCATGACCGAACACCACATTATAATTGTTCTGGTAGTTGTTGAAAGAGATGGTTCGGTTGGCATTGTTTGCTCCGATGAACTGGACCATGAAGTCCCATCCCTTGTAACTGGCACCGAAAGACCAGGAGTAAGTGTTCTGGGGCACTACTGAATATCCGGTGGGAGGAGTATCCTCGGACGATTTAATGATACCGTCGGAGTTGAAGTCTATGATGTCATAGAATCCCGGGAGCTTGTAGTTGTCATTGTTTTCCTGGGGAACGCTGGCGTAAACCTCGTCCCAGTTCTGGTAAATCTCTGTTGCAAGCTGGCTCCTAGACTGGCCGATCTGGTATCCCTGGTTCTTGAGGTAGAACAACTGCAACTGCGGGTCATCCCTGAAGATGACTTCATTCTCATTGTGGTTAACATTGGCCTTGGCCCACAGGAGAAGGTCCTTCCCGATCTGCTTGTTGATTCCCAGCTCAAGCTCCCATCCCCTTGACTTGACCTCGCCGGCATTGACGGCAGGAGCGGAAAGGGCACCGTAGTAGACAGGAATCGTCCTGGCACTGCCTGAGAGGAGGATATCGGTACGATGTTCAGTGTAGTAATCGAAATTAAGGGTGACGAGGTCTTTCAGGAAACTGGTCTCGAGTCCGTAATTAGTCTTCAAGGCCTTCTCCCAGTGAACGTTGGGGTTACCCACGACCTGCTCATTGTAGAAATAGTAAGGACTGTATTTGGTCATATCCTTATTGATAGGAGCCCTTCCTGATTTGTACTTGTACTGGGTCTGGTACAGCCAGCGCGTGCTGGAGACCTTGTCATTACCAACCTCTCCGATACTGTAACGGAGCTTGAACTTGTTCATCCAGTCAACCTTGAACCAAGGCTCATTGGAGATGTACCATCCGAGGGCGACCGACGGGAAGAAAGCGAAGCGGTAACCGGGACCGAACTGCTCGGAACCGTTGTAGGCGCCATTGAGCTCGACAAGGTAGCGGTTTGCGAAATCATATGTCACACGGCCTACCCAGTCCTCACGATAGTTCTTGAACATGGAGCCCTGTGCATATTCCTCACGCTTGAACACACCGGTCGCGGTTACAGAATGCCTTCCGAATTCACGAGCCCAGTTGAGCTGGACCTGGTACATCATCCTCCTGGTAACGGGGATGTAGCTGGTGAAGTTGGCGGCAAGTACGGACTCGGCCCTGTAGCTCCACGGACGGATAACCCAGTCGTAGTCACCGGTAGAAGGCGGAAGGATCCTGGTGTATTCGCTCGGATCCTGGCCAGGACCTGTGTAAAGGGAATAGTCTATGTACTCATACGGGACATTGGTCGAGGACTCGGAAGAACGAGCGCTGTTTCCATTGTCATAGACGCCACCTTCGGAACGGATGGTATTGTCATAGTAGATTGATGCAGAAGCCTTCAGTCCCTTAGTGATGAAATCCAGGTCCTGATTGATGTGGAAGTCGGCGTTCAGCTGGGTCTGCCTTGTCTGGCGGAGACCTATATTATATACGATAGCCGCAGGGTTGACAGAGGTGTTCTGGCCATCGCTGTAGGTTCCCCACCTGCCATCCTCATATTTGGGAAGATACATGTCCGGGGCCAGGAAGTAGGTCGCAGACCACATCCATGAGTCGGCACGGCTGGACGTTCCCTCGTTGTTCCAGTTGGTGTTCTTGCGGGAGAAGAATCCGGCAAGGTTGAATTTCAGATGGGTAGTCTTCGTAAGGTCGAAATCAACGTTCGAGCGGAAATTGAAACGGTCGAAGTTGTAGTTCGGATCGTAGGTCTTGTAGTTGTCATAGCGGACGAACATGTCGCCTTCATGGAGATAGGCCAGAGAACCGAAATACCTGATCTTCTTGGTACCGCCCTGGACGGTTGCGGACAACTTGTGGGTATTGAGGCCGAAATTCTTGAAAAGGGCTTTCTCCCAGTCTACGTTAGGATATATGACTGCGTTCTCTGCACTCTGGGGCGTCTTGAACCTCTCAACAACCTTGCCTGGCAGGTAATAGTCCCATGAAAGTTCATCCAGGACGCCTTCGCGCTCGAGGGTGAGGTTCTTGAGGGTGAGGGCGTCGTAAGAGTCAAGCTTGTCAGGCTGCTTCGACAGCATCTTGCCGGTCAGGGTGTAGTTGAAATTGAGCCTGGTCTTGCCCTCTGATCCACGCTTGGTGGTGATGAGGATGACACCGTTAGCTCCCTTCACACCGAAGACGGCCGTTGCGGATGCGTCCTTGAGGACGGATATCCTCTCGACCTCGTTGACGTCGATGTTGTTCATGTCCCTCTCGACGCCGTCTACGAGGATGAGCGGGCCGCTGGTGTTCCAGGTGTTGCGGCCACGGATGTAAATATTGGTGGCACTGTCACCTGTAAGGATACCACCGGGTTCTCCTGAAACAGTGTTAGTAACAAGTCCAGGGATCTGACCCACGAGGGATTCGGTAAGGTCGGAGGTGTTTCCGGTCCTCCTCAGGTTCTCATTCCCGACCTGGGCGATAGAGGCGACCACCGACTCTTTCTTCTGGGTTCCGTAACCGACGACGACGGTTTCCTCGAGGGCCAGGGCGCTCGGCACCATCACTACCGACACCGTTCCGGACTGTCCGACAGTAACCGTCTGGGTCTCGTAACCAATGTAGGTAATCTCAAGCTGGTCACCGGGTTTGGCCTGGACTGTCGTCTTTCCATCCAGCCCCGTGACACCTCCTGTCCTGGTCGAAACGACCATTACTCCGGCTCCTATAGCCGGCTGGCCGCTCTCATCCAGGACTGAGACCGCCACCTGTCTCTGCTGGACAAGGGCTTCTTCTGACACCTTGGCCCTGTTATTCGCGAGGACGAAAGGTCCGGCAAATGCACAAGCAGAGATAAGCATGAAAAACGCTGTGAGGCGATTTCTCAGATTCTGTTGTTTTTGTGACATGAGTTAATAAATGAGTTAATAAAATATAACGGGATAAAACTATTTCACTTCAGGCCTGCATGCCAGAGGAGACTCAAGACCGCACTCCATAATGGTTTTCAGCGTGATGAAGCACGGCTCCATCATCTGGTCGAAAGTGTAAAGCATCGTGGGATTGTGGATGTTGTCATATGATGACGAACACTCGAGGGTAAGTCCCGCTGCGCCTGAGCACCAGTTGGCAATGTTCGTGAGATTGATCGTCGTAGGAAGATTATCCCTGTTGATATTGGGAACGTTCTTGCGAAGCCCGGCTGCCATGATGCGCTCATTGGCCTTGTTGAGGATCTCAAGCTCCTTGTCGATATGGGCTTGCGTATTGACCTGGCTGGGAGCGATAACGCTCGGCGCACTCTCGCAGGAGTGACCGTTGAGCTGGAAATCCACATGCCAGCGTGCCATGAGGCGGCATACTGCCTTGGCCTCTTCAGTACGCATGTCACCGGGAGCGACGTCATGCATGATGTTGTATCCTTCCGAGTTCGGATAACCGCCCGGATGGTTCACCTTGTCGATGGGCAGCGGGAACCACTCCTTGCTGCCGCGCCATCCCACGAGGGAACCGTCCTCCTTCCAGGTACCCTGGCAGACCGCACGGAACACCTCATATGGCTGGCCCCTCAAATGGTCGGGACTAACTGAACGCCCGTCCATGTTCACGCATGGCATGATGATGAGCCTGTACTTGGAGCACAGAGACAACAGCTCCTGGTCCGTCTGACCGCGGAAATCCTTGCCCGTCTCCAGCATCTTGATCAGGTTCATCGCGGCGGCGACATTCTCCGGTTCCGCCCCGTGCACACCGGCCAGGTACATGATCGTCTGCTTGTGATCGACTTTCCCAAGATAGGAACCGACTGAAGTCGAAGAGTTGCCTGCGGACCAGTTGGTCTGGGGTGCGGGCTCATTGAAGTCTCCATAGAAATATGCATATACGGGGAATCCGAGTGGAGTGGTCGCAACCACTTCCGCATGGCCTACCTTCACGCTCTTGCATAAGTCTATGATCTCATCGGGGCGCACCTGCCAGAAATCGGGTTTCGGTTCGAGACCTGGGATCTCGTACTTGTCAAAGCCCTTCTTCTGCTGGGTACATGCCGCCAATGAGAGCAGGCATGAAAAGATAAGAAGTATCTTCTTCATCTGTAGTTAAATAGTTAAAGAGTTAATGATATATGGAATATGATTTATTCGAATATGACCCCGGATTGCTTCAGGACTTCGTCAGTCAGAGGCCTCCTGGTGCCGTTGATCACTACCTCGCCGCCGATCTCGCCGTCGCGGTTGAACCAGAACGTCATCTTCTTTCCACCAAAGCTCAGTACAACCCCGTCACGGGTAGCATCCTTGACATATGTGGCATTCACGGGAGCGGAATGCTTCACGTCGGTCGCGGTCAGCACGTTCAGGAAACGGTCATCCTTGCTCTCCTTCGAAGGCTTCACAGACATCCTCCAGGCACCGGTGTAAGGCCCGCGGCCGTCATTCTCGGCACCCCTGAGATACCTGGCCCACACATCTTCGTTGAGCGGGAAGTTCATTCCGTTGGACCAATATTCCTTGCCGGGACCGCCTATGACCTCCTGCTTCGCATTCTTGGGAAGGAGGGTCTGGCAGAAAAGCCTTCCGTTCTGGGAGTCGGCACGCATAACACCCCTGCCTACCTTCGGCTGTTCCTTTGTGTGGAGAAGCCACTCTTTCGCATATGACGCATCTGCAGCGCCTACGCGGTCGTAGACGATGAAGTAGTCCGGATACACGAAGACGAACTGGCGGACCGCCTCGGTGCATTTGTCGCCGTAGCATGAAGTCGCGTCAGAAGCTATGTAGGTGAAGTCCTTGCCGGTTTCGAAGGCCTTGACCTTCGCTCCGGTAAGCTTGACCATGCCGCCGTCATTGACCATGGCCTGCGGGTTGTCGGTCATCTTTATTCCCCAGTGGTTGGGCAGAGGCTCGCCCGGCTTGTGGATGAGGACCACGTTGTGGGCTACGCTCTGGGAATAATAGTGGGCCAGGTTGTAGTCGGTCTGCGCGGCGCGGCAGCCTGTGTCAAGGGCAAGATGGTCGTATTTGTAGATAGTGAAGTTGTTCTCGTCGAAATGTTTGTGCTGGGTAAAACTCGATCCTGCGGTAAAAGTGCAGTAAGTTGCATCCGGTTTCCACGCAGAACGCATATGGAAGACTCCGAGCCCCTCGAAATGCCTGGCCTTAAGCGGGCTGTTCTCGATCAGGTCAACATATTTCGGATCCTCAGGATAATCCGTCTCGACAAGGAACGGAAGGATAGGATAGACAAAGCTCGAGAAATCCTTCTTCACTGCAAAATGGCGGAGGGCGGCGGTCAGTTTCGCGCACTCAGGATCCACATCCTTGAAGAAGTGGATGTACTCGTTCAGATGCCCCCAGAGCATTGCATTTGAAACGTAGTTGTTATTGTGGTTCGCATCTCCCCAGCCGTCGAAACGGAGATGTTCGGGCATGTCGGCGTCACGGATCCAGAGCCACCATATCCAGTTGGGAGTCAACCTCATGTTCGGATACCTCCAGGCAATGTTCTCACCGGTGGCGGACTCCATGGAGAACATGAAGTTGAAATGGGCATATGGATAGTTCACAAGGGAGTAACCCGGTACTGCAGAAGAGATTCCGCCATCGTCGCCGGGAGTGGTGTTGCGATAGTCCATCATCTCGCACAGAAGCTCGTAACCCCTCTTGAGATGCCTTGCAGCAAGGGGATCGCAGAATCCGTCGCCATATGCGGCAAGTCCCGAGTACCAGAGCATGTTGCGCATCCCGTAGAAGCCTGTAGTCTTGTCACCGCCGCTGTTGCGCGGCATGGTAAGGCCGGTCTCGGGCTGTACCATCTCCACATGGGTGACGAGCGGGACGATGTACGAACGCCTCTCGTCATCGGTAAGCGCCTCATAGATCCAGTCATATGCACACAGGGCATTGATCCTGGAATGAGAGTACCAGTTCACCGGATGAAGGTTGTTGGTGGCCTCCGTGTAAGCATCGACCGAAGCCCTCAGCATCTTCTTGGTCTTTTCCAGGTACTTCTGTTCACCGGTCAGTCTCCACGCAAGGGCACACATCGCCGATTCCTTACCGAATTCCACAACCGATGAGGCGGGGACGTCGGGATGGGTGTAGGCCAAAGGACCGGTGTTGGATGCGACAGGATTGTCCGGAAGCTTGTCGACTGCCTCAAGCAGAGCCTGTTTGTACTTGGCGGTAGGGCCTTCGGCCCTGGCGGCGATTCCCTTCCACGAGTCAGCATTGAAGAAGATCCTCGGGTGGTCGGGACGGATCTTGGGCTGCGCCATCAATGCAGTTCCTGCCGCGACAACGAAGGCGGCAGACAAGAGGAAAATTCTGAATGATCGCATTTTAGGGTATCTGTTTTTTAATTATGGGTTAGATATCGGGTTCATTTGTAGTCGAAGAGTACTCCGGACTGTTTCTGCACCTTGTCAGTAAGCGGACGCCTCACGCCGTCGATCTCCACTTCTCCGCCAATCGCGCCGTCGCGGTTGAACCAGAACGTCATCTTCCTGCCGTCAAACGTCAGAGTCACTCCGTCACGTGTAGCGTCCTTGACATATTTGGCCTTCACCGGAGTAGAATCCTTAACGTCAGTCGCCGTCAGCACATTCAGGAAACGGTCCTCCTTGCTCGCGGACGACGGCCTCACCTCCAGCCTCCAGGCCCCGACATACGGGCCCCTTCCCGACTTCTCCGCTTCATCCAGATACTTCTGGTTGATAGTTTCATCCAGCGGATAGTTGCGCCCTCCGGACCAATACTCCCTTCCAGGTCCTCCTTCGATGTGGTACACCGCCTTGTTGGGAAGGAAGGTCTGGCAGAACAGCCTGCCTTCGCCCGAATCGATCCTCGCCAGCCCCTTCTTGACCTGGGGCTTCTCTTTCATATGCAGAAGCCACTCTTTCGCATATGACGCATCCGCCGCACCCACGCGGTCGTAAACGATGAAGTAGTCCGGATAGACGAAGACGAACTGGCGGACAGCCTCGGTGCATTTGTCGCCGTAGCAATCCGTGGCGTCCGAGGCTATGTAGGTGAAGTCCCCGCCGGTCTCGAAGGCCTTGACCTTCGCTCCGGTAAGCTTGACCATACCGCCGTAATTCTTGTTGGCCTCGGGATCCTTGAGCTTTATTCCCCAATGGCTCGGAAGGGGCTCGTCCGGTTTGTGGATGAGGACAACGTTGTGCGCCACGCTCTGGGAGTAATAATATACCAGGTTATAATCGGTCTCGGCACACCTGTCTCCGGAATCGAGTGCAAGATGGTCATGCTTGTAGATCGTGAAATTGTTCTCGTCGAAATGCTTGTGCTGGGAGAACCTCGACCCCGCGTTGAATGTACAGTAGGTCGCATCAGGCTTCCATGCGGAACGCATATGGAAAACGCCGAGTCCCTCGAAATGCCTGGCCTTGAGCGGGCAGTCTTCCAGTTTCCGGAGATACTCCGGGTCCTCCTCCCAATCCGTCTCGATGATGAACGGAAGGACGGGATAGATCGAGTTTGAAACTTCCCTGATGCCTGAATAATGACGGAGGGCCGTCGTCATCTTAGCGCAAACGGGGTCTATGTCCTTGAAAAACTGGACATACTCGGAAAGCTGCATCCAGAGGTTGTTCGATGAAACGGTATTCTGGCCGTGGAAGGAATCACCCCAGCCGTCATTACGGATATACTTCGGCATCAGTTCATCCCTGATCCAGAACCACCAGATCCAATTGGGGAAGAATCGCAAGTTGGGATAGTCTTCAGCTATGTTCTTTCCGGTCGCGGAAAGCATGGAGTACATGAAGTTGAAATGAGCATATGGATAATTCCCCGTGGAATAATTCGGTGCTGCGGAAGAAATTCCGCCGTCATCCCCCGGAGTGGTATTGCGATAGTCCAGCATCTCGCATTCGAGCTCATAACCCCTCTTCAAGTGCCTCGCCGCAAGAGCATCGCAGAATCCGTCGCCATATGCGGCAAGTCCGGAGTACCAGAGCAGATTGCGCATCCCGTAAAAGCCGGTCGTCTTGTCACCGCCGCTGTTGCGCGGGATATTCATCCCCGTCTCGGGCTGGACCAGTTCCACATGGGTCACGAGGGGCACTATGATCGACCGTCTTTCGTCCTGGGTCAGGGCCTCATAGATCCAGTCATATGCACAGATGGCATTGATCCTGGAATGGGAGCGCCAGTTTACCGGCCTGAGATTCATGGTTGCCTCCGTGTAGGCATCGACCGAAACCTTCAGCATCTTCTTGGCTTTCTCCAGGTACTTCTGCTCGCCGGTCAGCCTCCAGGCAAGGGCGCACATCGCCGCCTCGCGGCCGAATTCCTTGACCGGAGGGATGGGAATAGCATTGTCGGCCATCCTGATGTAGCCGGTGTTTTCGGCAACCGGATTGTCCGGAAGCGCGTCGACCTCCTGAAGCAGCTTCGCCTTGGCAGCGGCTGTAGGACCGTTGGTCCTTGCGGCTATCTCCTTCCACGTGTCTGCGTTGAAGAATATCCTCGGATGGTCCGGACGGATCTTCGGCTGGGCATGCAACGCGACACCTGTCACCAGGACAGAAGCGGCAAGCAAGAGGATTCTATTGAATGTGCGCATATGGTTGGTCTGTTTTTGTATCTCGGTTTCAGTTATAGTCGAATATCACTCCGGATTGTTTCTGGACCTTGTCCGTAAGTGGGCGCCTAACGCCGTCGATCTCCACCTCGCCGCCTATCGCGCCGTCACGGTTGAACCAGAACGTCATCTTTCTGCCGTCAAAAGTCAACATCACACCGTCCCTAGACGCATCCTTCACATATGAAGCCTTAACCGGAGTCGCATCCTTCACGTCTGTCGCAGTCAGTACGTTGAGGAACCTGTCGTCCCTGTTCGCGGACGATGGCCTCACCTCCAGCCTCCAGGACCCTAGATACGGGCCCCTGCCGAGCCTCTTGGCCTCTTCCTGATACCTCTCGTTGACCTCCTCATCAAGCGGATAATTCCGCCCTCCTGTCCAATACTCCCTTCCAGGGCCTCCCTCGACATGGAGCACAGCCTTGGCCGGAAGGAAAGTCTGGCAGAACAGACGGCCTTCACCGGAATCGATGCGCGTAAGGCCTTTCCTCACAAGAGGTTTATCCTTCATATGAAGAAGCCACTCTTTCGCATATGAGGCATCCGAAGCGCCTACACGGTCGTAAACGATGAAATAGTCCGGATAGATGAAGACGAACTGGCGGACCGCCTCGGTGCACTTGTCGCCATAGCAATCCGTAGCATCGGAAGCTATGTAG
>JAFRXO010000078.1 GCA_017443465.1 Bacteroidales bacterium | reverse complement strand
GTCAAAGTGCACCCGACTGCATTCTTCGAGCGGGACGACCGGAAATCCTACAGTGATCCTGCATTCGCGGAAAGATCTGGAGCAGTGGGCCAATGCCGTGGCCAGGTGCCTCTGGATGGTGGGATGCAGGCCTGAGGACGTGTTCCAGAATACCTCAGGATACGGGATGTTCACCGGAGGACTCGGCTTCCAATACGGAGCCGAGCTTCTGGGGATGCTTACAGTTCCTGCCGCGGCCGGAAACACCCTCCGCCAGATCAAATTCTTCACCGACTTCGGGACCACCGTAGTACACGCCATCCCGTCTTATGCCTCACGCCTCTATGAGGTGATGTGCGAAAGAGGCGTGGATCCTCGCCGGGATACAAAGCTGCGCACACTCGTCATCGGAGCCGAGCCCCACAGCGAAGAGACACGCAGACGCATCGAGAATATGCTCGGTGTGAAGGCCTACAATTCCTTCGGCATGTCGGAGATGTGCGGCCCAGGCGTAGCCTTTGAATGCCCCGAACAGAACGGAATGCACATCTGGGAGGACTACTACATAGTAGAGATCATCGATCCTGTAACCTTGAAGCCTGTTCCGGAAGGAGAGGTGGGAGAACTGGTACTCACAACGATCAACCGGGAAGCCATGCCCCTGCTCCGCTACAGGACCAGGGACCTGACACGCATATTGCCGGGCGAATGCCCCTGCGGACGGCACCACAAGCGCATCGACCGCATTAAAGGCCGCAGCGACGACATGATCATCCTCAAGGGAGTCAACATCTTCCCGATCCAGGTGGAACAGGTGCTCGTGCAGTTCAAGGAACTGGCTTCCGATTACCTCATCACCCTGGACACCGTGGACGGAAACGATTACATGACCGTTGAAGTAGAACTTACCGACCGTTATATCGATGATTACGCCGCCCTGCAGACACTTGAAAGGAACATCACCAGAATGCTCAGGGACGAGATACTGGTAACCCCGAAGGTGAAACTTCTCCCTAAAGGCAGCATCCCTCAGAGTGAGGGTAAAGCCGTGAGGGTCAAAGACAACAGGAAACAATATCAATAACCTATAATATCATGACCATACATCAACTTTCCATTTTCATAGAGAACAAGGCCGGGACCCTTGTTGTCATACTCCGGCAACTGAAAGAGGCTGGAATACAGCTGATAGCTTCGACCATCTCCGATACGGTTGACTACGGGATCTGCCGAATCATATGCAGCGAGCCCGTCAAGGCATATGAGACCCTGAGGAATGCCGGAGTGGCAGTTTCCCTCTGCGAGGTTATTGCCGTCGCTCTTGATGACGAGCCAGGTCGTGCCGCCGACGCCATCGGCATACTCTCGGAAGAAGGCATAAGCATCGCCTACCTGTACTCTTTCCTGCTGGGAGGAAAAGGCGTACTCGTGTTCCGCACTGACAATAATGAACGCGCCCTGGAGGCGCTCCAGCGCGGAAACATGGACATAATTCGAGAAAAGGACCTCTCGAAACTGACTATTTGATAATCAGCTTTATGGGATGACCAACCCATGAAGCAATGCGGAGAACTCCTCGGAGCGTGACTCAAGCAACCCGTGCGTGGCGTTTTTCATGACGAGTAGCTCCTTCTTCGGGGCATTCACCTTTGAGAAGTATTCACAGGCAAGTTCATAGTTGGTCTGATAGTCCATATCCCCGTCGATGTTATAGTAAGGCATCGTATAATTATATCTGCCCAGAAGAGACATCTCCCTGAATCCTTCTGATTTCAGGAAAGACGCGTATGGAATGAAGGCATTTTCCCCATGTCTTATGTAATACAGTAGTTCTTTGATGGAATAGTTGGGACTGCACAGCACGGTCAGGATCATATTGTAATCCCGGCCGTCTTTCATCATGCCAAATCCGTATCTGTCCATGATCCTGTTCCTGAGCAGGAAGTCATCCTTCCCCTGTTCCCTGCTCCGCACCCACTTATCGACCATCTCGCGGCCTTCCGGATCATTTTCCGACCATGACATGGCGGCTTCGTAGAGCCGATGTTCATTTTCGTCAGGGTCGATGAACTGTCCAGTTCCGATGAACGCATCATAGTACTCCGGGTAAGCAAGTGCCAGATTGGCTCCGAAATACGAGCCCCAGGAGTGTCCAAGCAAGGTTATTCTATCGACATGCAGAAAGTCGCGAAGGTATTCCGTCATAACCTTGCCGTCGCTCATCATGATTTCTGCAGTGATGGTTTCCGGATGAGACATGTCAAAGCTCTTTCCACATCCACGCTGGTCCCAGGTGACGACGGTATATACATCGCTCCACTTCCGGGTGAAAGC
>JAFRXO010000077.1 GCA_017443465.1 Bacteroidales bacterium | reverse complement strand
TCATAGTGGAACGGCTCTTCCTGCCAGGCGCGGAATCGTTGATATAATTCTTTAATACGCATTACGACTTTGCTCTCATCAATCAAGGTCACTTGTCCCCCAGCCTGCTGGATATCTTGCTCATGATGATAAATTCCGATTTATCGAAACAAATATACTGAAAATCCGGCACATGAGAAACCCTTCGGCATCTTCGTGACGGCGGAGGGTAACAACACCGACCTGAAGGCCGGGATTATTCTTTAATCAGTTCTTTCTGAATTTGTTCCAGGGATTTTCCCTTGGTCTCCGGCAGCCACCAGGCAAAAAGGAGGGCCAGGGCGGCCACGACGGAGAAGAAAGTGAAGATATACTGACCACCGAGGGAAAGGCACAGCGGGAAGAACCAGGTGAGGAGAGCACTCCACACCCAGTGCGTCATGCTGCCTAAGACCTGACCGCCTGCACGCACGTCGTTCGGGAAGACCTCTGAGATGACCACCCAGATGGTGGCACCCAGCGAGAGGGCGAACATGGCCACGTAACCCATCAGGAAAATGAGCATATAATAGCCGTGGAAGGCCTCCAGGGCAAAGCCGCGGGCCACCATGGCCTGGCAGAACGCCATACCTACGGCGCCGATGGCGATGAGCGTCTTCCGACCGACCTTGTCGATGATGAACATGCCCAGCATGGTGAAGCAGAGGTTGGTAAGGCCGATGATGATACTCTGGAGCATGGCGCCCTCGCGGAACACTCCGGAGAGTTCAAGCAGGCGCGGAGCGTAGTAGAGGATGGCGTTGATACCGCTGAGCTGGTTGAGGCTGGCGATGATGAAGGCAATGAGGATGGGTTTCCAGTACTTTTTACGGAAGAGTCTGTCAATCCCCCTCCCGGCGTCGGCCAGGGACTGGCGGATGGCCTCCAGTTCTCCGGCGATGTTGCTTTCTCCGGTCTTCTCAAAGACAGCTACGGCATCGGATTCGCGTCCCTGCTTCACCAGCCAGCGCGGGCTCTCCGGCATGGAGAACATGAGCACGCTGAACAGGAAGGCAGGGATGGCTTCGGCTATGATCATCCATTGCCAGTCGTTCGGGACGCCGGCGATCCAATAGTTCGAGAAATAGGCCAGGAGGATACCCAGCACAATGTTGAACTGGAAGAAGCACACAAAACGTCCGCGCCAGGCAGCCGGTGAAATCTCCGCAATGAACAGGGGTCCCACAACGGAGGAGGCACCCACGGCCAGGCCGCCCAGGAAACGGAAGAACATGAAACTGTACCAGTTCACGATGGCGCCACTGAAGACTGCACTCACCAGATAGAGGATGCCGATGATGATGAGCGAGCGCTTGCGGCCATACCTCTCTGCAGGTTTCCCGCAGAAGAGGGCGCCGATGATGGTGCCAATCAGGGCCGTCGCCATTGTGAAGCCGTGGGTAAAGTCCGTGAGACCAAAGACGGCCTGGATCTGTTTCTCTGCACCGGAGATGACTGCAGTGTCAAATCCGAACAGGAGGCCGCCCAACGAGGCTACGAAGGCCACCCAAAACATATAAATTTTAGGTACCTGTTTCATAGTTGATATTTGATTCGTTCTATGATATGATTCTGATAGCATTCGTCCAGTTCTACGAAGTAACCGCTCCAGCCCCACACACGGACGATCAGGTCGCGGTGCCGCTCCGGATGCTTCTTGGCATCCAGGAGGGTCTCGCGGTTCAGGGTGTTCAGCTGCAGCTGGTGACCGCCCAAACGCATGTAATTGCGAATGAGCATCGCAAGTTTCTCAATGGTCTCTTCGTTGCGGAAGATGCTTTGGTCCAACTCTATGGTGAGCGGACCGCCGTTGATGGTGTCTTCCAGATGCTGTTTGGAGAAGGATCGCATCACGGAAACAGGGCCCTGATGGCGCAGGAACATACTAGGTGTGAAGTTGGCGGGAATCACTTCTCCTGCGCAACGGCCGTCCGGGGTTGCCGGGAGGTCCTTGGCGTGGAAGATGTAGTACATGGCCGTGCCGGTGCCCGCACGCCAGATGCCGCCACGCTCATTGCGCTTGCCGCTCAGGCCTTGGGCGAAGGAAGCCAGCAGGGCTCCGCCTATGGCATCCGGTTCCTCCTGGTCAAGCCCCATCTTGGGAGCTTCGTTGCGAAGCATCTCCTGCAGGGACTCGTGACCTTTGAAGTCATTGTGGATGGCATCCATCAGTTCATCCAGGGGAATGGATTTCTCCTCATAGTAGTATTTCTTGATCACTGCCAGGGAATCGGCGGCGGTGGACAGGCCGGTGCCGTGCACACCGTAGTTGTTGGAGTTGCCGCCCAAGGTGATGTCCTGTGCACGTTCGATGGTACCGCCCATTAACATGGACATCCAGGGGGCGGGTACGATGTAGAGATTGTCGTGGCCCTTGGTGATGCGGTCGCATTCGGCCTTGATCATACTGTCCACATATGCGTAAAATGCTTCGTAGGTGGGATAATCTCCAAGGTGTTCCAGGGCGTCCGATACTACGCCGGCGAAAGAGAGGGCGTCTATGTTTACGATTTCCATGCCGTTTTTGGGCACGATGAATTCCCAGCAGGCGGCCACGACGTAATTGTAGGCGTCCTCCGGACTATATCCTAGTTTCAGGAGGCCTGGAATCACCACGTCGTCGTTGTCATACTGGGGGAAGCCCAGGCCGCGCTTGGTGAGCCTGGCGCCCATTTTGTACACTTCCAGCGGGGTTTGGCCGTCGCAGCGGAGATTGATCTTAGGATCTATGAGACCGAGTTCGTAGCTGGCTCTCAGGCACATTTCGGACACCTCGTTGAAGAGGTATTCGCCTTTCTGGTTACGTCCGCCAAGCACGATGCTCTGCCCGTTGTCTCCCTGCTGCATGCCGATGTAAAGGTCGCTGTCCTTGTTGCAGGTCAGGAAAAACTCCTCGATGAGGTCGAAGGCCTCGTCATCAGTGAGGAGGCCGGCCTCCTTGTCGGCCTTATAATAAGGATAGATATACTGGTCGAAGCGGCCCAGGGTATTATGGTAGCAGTCGCTTTCCCAGAGGGCGAAGTGCACGATCCTGAGCAGCTGGAGAGCCTGATGCAGGGTCTCCGGGGCCTTTTCGCGGATATGCGCGAGATTGTCGGCCACGGTCTTCAGGCCGGCCGATTCCGCGCAGCGCTGATACTTGACTATAAACTCCTGCACGGCTTCGATGCATTCCTTGGCCGAAGCCAGGAAGCGCTTCTGGTCACCTGAGAGGCCTTTGTCTTTGGCTCGATCCTCCACCTGTCGCTTCCTCAGGCCCAGGCCGTCGCGGAGGATTCCTTCATAGTCGGCCGATATGTTGGAGAGGGTGCCGCGCTCGTGGAGGGTGTGGTGTTTTTTGATCTCGTCCCACTCATCCTCGGTAAAGACGGAAGGAACACGGGTGATGGTGCGGGTAGCCACAATGGTTTCGCCTTCCAGTATAACTGGTCTTTCTGCCTCCAGCATGGCCTTAAGCATATGTGCGCTGCGCTCCTGGGGATGGACGCCTCCAGCCTTGAAAGTATCGCACAGTCTGTCCAGTCCCAGTTTTTCCGGAGCAGTGCGGAATGCGTGGTGCTTACGGTCCCAGATAAAGGATTTCAGTACATTTATTCTCTCAATCATAGTACTAATAATTGGATGCCTTTTTCCGTGAACTTGTCGTGGATTTCAGGCTCTTTCTGTTCGTCAAAGGGCGGGTTGTACGTGAGGCCCGCCATGGGGTATTTGGCTCCTGCGGTTTTGTGGTAGCGGAGCAGTTCGGCTCTTTGCAGGCCCTCTGCACCCTGGAGAAGGCGGGCGGTGGCTTCCATGTTCTCCTCTGTGTCGTTCACCCCCGGAATCAGGGGGATGCGGGCCACGAATGGTTTGCCGGAGGCCTTCAGCGTTTCCAGGTTTTCCAGGATCCGGGCATTGTCCACGCCGGTGAAGCGCCTGTGCCGTTCCGGATCCACCAGTTTTACGTCAAAGAGCATTAGGTCGGCCTTCTGCAGCACTTTCCCGAAAGTATCGGCCGATGCGTAGCCGCAGGTTTCAACAGCCTTGTGTACACCCGGTAGAAGATCCATCACTTCGCACAGGAAAGGGGCCTGCATAAGCGGTTCCCCTCCGCTGAAGGTGACCCCTCCCCCGCTGTCGCGGTACAGGTCCTTGTCCCTGAGGAGTTTGCGGGCCAGTTCATCGGCTCCGATCCGATAGCCGCACAGTTCCCTCTTTCCTTTCTTGTCCAGCCACTGCGGTTCCGAGGTCCAGCCTTCCGGATTATGGCACCACGCACAACGCAGCGGACATCCTTTCAGGAAAACCATACTCCGGATTCCGGGACCGTCGTTGATGGCGAATTCCTCTATGCTGAATACAATCCCGAAGCGCATAGCCTTAGTTCTCAGTGTCTTTAGCAAAGATATCAAAAATCTCGGAATAACAATTCGAGCCTTGCTCTTCGGGTCGTTTGACTGAACAAGGTGACAGACAGGTGACCGTCATGGACTGTCTTATCAATCTTTGCTCCCGGACATCTTACTTTGTACAGGTGAAGATTATCAGGAATCCTGAAGTGCTGGGTCATGGGGAATCCGCCGACCAGATCGACACCCATTGACAGCGTGTCATCCTCCCACCGGTAATCGGAAATCTCGAGGGCATTCATCGATATGTGTCTGTCACTTCCGATCCATTGCGGATACTCCAGTTTTTTGTGGAGGGAAAAAACCCTGACTCCGTGAGCGGGAACAGAAGCCTGCAAGACATCATCTTCCATACTCCCGGCAGCACCGGTCCAGAATTCATATGTATCCCTCTGGGCAGACTCGATGCCGAGTTCTTCAGAAGTTACGGAAATCACGGACTCCTCGTCTGTCCAATTGAAAAGAGCCACGACCTGATACTCCGGCATCATCGAATTATTGACGCTCAAGTTCCACACAGGGAGCATATCAAAATAAGGATATATGCTCACCGGACGGACCCTGATGGCAGGAAGCGTCTGCTGGAGTATCTTCATTTTGTCCATATTCAGGCCGGCAAGCTTGTCTCCGAAGAACGTCAGCTGTCCCGGAAGGGCGATGACAGTGGCGGAAACACGGGCTTCCTCCATCGGGAGGTCCTTGACGAGCAAAGTGTCAGGATCACAGATCATTGTGATATTGTGAGCGAAAGCCTGATTCAGGAAGCAGCGGGCCTGGTTCCTGACATTGGACCAGGCAACCGGCTTGTTGGGATGGACGATATCCGCTCCGAGACGGGATGCATCGGCATATGTCGATTCAGGGCCAGTGCTGTGTCCCTGGCATGCCAGAAAATAAGAGTTCTCCCCTATCCCCTCACGTAATGCCTTGACACAAAGTTCAAAAGGGTTCGGGCAACCCGGATCGTGGAAACAGGCACGGATTTCTGGCCTTTCATATAAATGGGCGCAGTAACCGTGTCCGCGGCCGGACATTCCGTCAATTTTAAAGTATCTGTACCCCCACTCCTGAGAAGCGATACGATGTATGTTCTTTATGTGCTCACGGGCTTCGGGAACTGTCGGGTCGAGAGTGTATCGTCCGTTCCAGGAGGAGATCGGTTTCCCTTCCTTGTCGTGGAGGAACCAGTCCCTGTGCTTATTGTAGAACTCGACGCTTCCTGTACCGAACGGAGCCATCCAAATGCCTGGGATGAATCCAAGCTCCCGGATATCGTCCGCGAGCTGCTTCATCCCTTTGGGGAACTGCTTCTCATTGACCTCAAGGTTCATGTTATAGAATCCGGAAACCGGAAGCTTGTCCGAGTTTCCCTGCCAGGACTCTATATGCCAGATATCGCATCCGAAAGGCTGGAGATATTTCTTGCCTATCCGCGCTTCAGACAGGTTGTCTTCTGCCGTTGCGGTGTCGAAATAGGTATTCCAAGACATCCATCCCGTCGGGACCTTATGCTCCGGTTTCAAAGTAATGGCCTTATAATATGGCATATACCTGTTCTTGAACCAATCATCGGTCTGAGTTATGGAAAACGTGGATTCCGCGGATGAATGGATGCGTCCGGACATCTTTAGACTGAACGAACCGTCTTTTTGGCTCAGGATTTCCAGATTTGCAGCAGAAAACGAAAGAAGTATGTCTTCCCGGAGGGCAAAGATGCTGTCATTATGACGGTTGTCAACTATGCCGTTCGAAAGGTTGAGCACCCGTTCGTTTTCATCTGCATGCGCCCTGCAGGCAAATGCGTCTGTTTTGAAAGTGACTTTTCCTTCTAGCGAAAAGACTCCTTCAAAATTCTGGGCCGAACGATGAAAAAAGAGAATTTCTAAACGATTCCCTTCCGAATTGACAACCCAATACCCCTGTACGTTTCCGGATGGATCCACGATGGAGAACCTGTCGGGGACACCGTCCCGCGATTTGGACAGGGTCCAGCGCACATCTTTTGAAACGAATGATAAATGAGCGTCTATCGTGAATGATGGAGCCGTGATGCGCAGCATGGACATCTCTTCATCGAAGGCACAATCGGCGGCTCCGCCAGATGAGTGTCCTGCCTTATCCTGTGCAACCTGCCCGGCATCACCCTTTGAGGGAATGGCAAGCAAAGTCTCGGATGAAGACAGTGCAATAGTCCCGAGAGTGAAGTCCTTGATGAATTTTCTTCGTGTTGTCATAAGAGCCAAAGCACTAAAATGTGGAAGTGGGATTAACGGTATTAAACAAATATAATGCTCTCCCGGCGAAAAACCAACTCCCTTTCCCTAAAAAAACCATTCCGGCCAAATCAGTTCAGCTTTATGATTATCTGACCCATAAATCAGCAGGATGGTTTGATATGAGTAAAAAACGAGTAAATTTGAGCCATGGAATATTTGTCAAAGCAACGATACGACGAGATTGCAGCCGAGTTGAAGCATCTTATCAATGAGGTTTACCCCAAGGTGAAGGACGACCTCGCAGAGGCGCGCGCACAGGGAGACCTGAGCGAGAATGCGGGATACCGAGAAGCGAGGCGGACACAGGCGAAGACCATCAGCCGTATCCGTTTCCTGCAGAAAGTCCTGGAGCATTCGCGCGTGATCGATCCTGACGTCCTCCCCCAAGACAGGGTCTGCCTACTGAGCCGGGTAGAATTCACGAACCTCTCGACAAATACGCGCATGAAATTCGAGATTGTCAGCCCCCACGAGATGGACCTCGAGGCTGGCAAGATTTCACTGAAATCCCCGGTCGGCGCTGCCCTGATGGGCAAGAAGGTCGGCGAAATCGTCGAGGCCCGCATCCCCTCCGGAACCCTGCGCCTGAGAATCGAAAGCATCACGCTCGACTGAGGGTGATGCTTGAATCATTGAATATATAAGACCGTCTTTTAAGGAGCTGCCCAGAAAGCTTCGGCATCTGTTGTCACAATACCTCCTTCATTAATATCGAATCCATCAAAGCCTGACGGAACTAGTTTGATGTACCGTCCAGCTTCGCGCACTCTGTTTTCAGCATCTTCCTGGTAGTAGGAAAGCGTCTCCCAGCATTCGAACCAATAGGTGTTTTTTGCCATATAGGCAAGATGGTCCCTTTTCTTTTTGCCGTCTTTCCTGAATTGCGGATACGGGATTATCTTCTCGCCTGAAATATAGTGGTCCCTTATCTCTTTGAGAGAAAGAGGAACGCCATCTTCTCCGGAAAAGAAATGCCCTCCCATATCAGTATCGACCATCGCCCATTTGCCCAACTCAGGCAGCCACACCTCATTGACGACATGGCAGTCATTGTCATATCTGTCTTCAGGCCGGCAAGTGACGTATCTCGCATCCAGGCCGGCGGCGAGCATCAATTCGAAGGTGAGGATGCTGTGCAGACGGCAGTTGAACGCGGGGGCGACATTCTTCGTGTACTCCCACAAATCGATGGCATTGCGGTGCTCGGGTTCTATTTGCTGGTTGTCGTGCGGGACATTGGATGCCACGAACTTGCCGATGGCGAGCGCCTTGGTCCAGGTATCCGAATCGGCATCGTACAACTTATCCAGCTGGAAATATTCCCGGATCTCTTTTGCCCGGACGGTGTCCTGGATAATCTTCATCTCAAGGGTGGCTGTGTCTTTCCCAAAAGAACCGGACTTCCGGAGCTGCTCCACAAATTCACTGAACCGTCCTTTGGTTGACGGATAGATGGAAATGGTCGTATTACCATCAAGCATGAGAAGGATGCGTATCGTGAACAGTATTCCAATTACGGCGAAGATGCCCCATATAACCTTCAGAACCTTTTTCATACATTATTACAGTTTCCTTATAACCTTGCACGGGTTGCCGACGGCCACAGTATTCGCCGGGATATCCTTGGTTACAACGGAACCGGCTCCGATAGTGGTATTATCTCCGATAGTCACTCCCGGAAGGATGGTCACGCTGCCGCCAATCCATACATTGTTACCGATAGTCACGGGCTCAGCCCATTCCCTACGGCTATTACGCTCAACCGGGTCCGTACTGTGACAGGCGGTGTAGATACTTACATTGGGACCGATAAAACAGTCATCCCCGATGGTCACCGGAGCTTCGTCCAACACCGTGAAATTGAAGTTGGCAAAGAATCGTTTACCCACCCTGATCTGCTTGCCGTAATCGCAGTAAAACGGCTGGTTAATGCAGATATTGTCGTCGCCTATGTGGCCCAGCAAGTCCTTCAGAATCGAAAGCAACTCCCCTGTCTGCGAAGGCATCAGGGCGTTGTATCTGTGAATTACATCCTTGGTGGCGTTCAACTCTCTTAAAAGCTGTAAATCAACCGCTGAATAAGGGAGTCCGGATTGCATCAGTTCTTTTTCAGTCATAATAAACTGCCATTTACTCACTCTTGGTTACTCCTCATCAGGTTGCTGGCCGTCGTGGGCTTTCCAGGCGCATTCGGTGATCTTCATATCCGTGAAGACAGCAGTAAAGGAGGATTCTTCCGGTGAGCAGGCGTAGATGCCGAATCTGATGGCATCAGTGGCAGCATACATGTGGCATACACGCATCTGACTGAAATTGATTCCATCGGTGGAGCATTCGATGCAGAAGTCGTCCTCCCGGCGTGAGAGTCGGTACCACATCGTCTTTACATCTGCTGGAATGGCCGTAGTTGCCCAATCGGAGTAACCGTTGTTGGTGGCCACACTGCCCAGATGCTGGAACTCCTCGTTCTCGAACTCCACGGAACCCTTGAGCCAGTTCTCGTTGTCAAGATACATCACGATGCCGCACTGGTCGAAGCGCTGATGGCTCTGGGTGAAGTCTGTCTTTACCACAAAGCTGAAGAACTTCTCCTTAGTTCGCATCTGCAGCACCGGGGCGTTGTCGTTCCGGAAATGATAGTATGTCCGCTGCCAGAGGTCGGTATGCGGAGCGGTGGTAATGGAAATAGCACCGTCTTCAATCTCATAGGCGGCGGGCTCGCGGGTCCACTGCAACTGGTTAAGGTCGACTTGTCCGCCGTTGGCAAGCGCTTCGGCCACGCTGTCAATGAATTCGTCATCAGATGTATTCCGTGATGGATTGCAACAAGTCACTGCAAAGAGACAGATACCTAAAGCGAAAAGTCTATTGATGCTATTCATGAATATCCTGCTTATTGATTATAACCCATTCTTGAAGTGCCTTCCGTGACGCACCGTTCAGCAATTTGCCGGCCTTCCAGTTGATGTCCGGATACTGCGCGTGGAATTGTTTGTCGGCGCCGGCGACGTCACTCCCACCGGAAGTAGCGAAGAAGATAACAGTTTTTCCTTCAAAGCCATAGGTCTCGATGAAGGTATTGATGATCGTGGGAGCCGTGTACCACCATATAGGGAAACCTATGTAGATGACATCATAACTCTCGGAGTCCTCCAGGTCCTTCACTATGGCGGGACGGGAAGTCTTGTCGGCCATCTCCACGCTGCTTCGGGACTGCTTGTCACGCCAGTCCAGGTCCGCGGCAGTATACTTCACCTTGGGTTTGATTTCATAGAGGATGGCTCCGGCCTCTTCGGCCAGGTCCTTGGCCACGGCCTTGGTGGTGCCGGTGGCGGAGAAGTAAGCAACGAGCGTTTTCATTTGTTTATTGCTGTTTTGTCCGCAGGCAGTCAGTGTCATCAGAATAGCCGCTACTGCGATGAAGATATGTTTCATTTCAGGTTCGTTTTAAAGAAGTCTTCAACCATATCATAAGAAATCACGCCGGACATCAGCATTATGGCTGATAGTGATTCACATCATTGCTCCTGGCATCAAAATGCTCCAGGAAGGACCGTCGCATCCCCTCCAGGTCCTTGCAAAACAGTGCTGCGTGGTCAATAATCATATTGATATATAATAGTTTTACGAATACAAATTTACATAAAACGCAGTTGCCGGCAAGGGTGAATGACGGAAATTGAGTGTAATATAAACCTTATTCGTAAATTTGCATCATACATCAATGATTGAACTTGTTTTCCATAAATTGACCATTGCCGACCGTGAGGCAGTTCAGGCAGTCAGTCTCAAGGCTGGACGGCGCAATTGCAATTTCACCTTCGCCAACCTCCTGGGCTGGCAGTTCTGGTTCCGCACCGAGGTGTGTGTGCTTCAGTATGCCGTGGTCCTGCGCTTCTCCTTTGATGGTGAGCGGGCATATATGGTCTGCACGAAAGGGACGCCTTCCTGCGAGTTGCTGCAGGCTCTCTGTGAGGACAGCGGTCACCGGCTGACGTTGCTCGGCCTCGAGGATGAGGCTGCAACTGCTTTGCAGCGAATGGCCTGCCTGAATGGCATTGACATCATCGTCGAGGCCCGTAGGAACCAATACGATTACATATATCGTCGCACGGACCTCGCCGGGCTCCGTGGCGGCAGGTTGCAGGCCAAGCGCAACCATGTCAACCGCTTCCTGTCCGAATACCCCGGTTTTGAATACCGCCCGCTGGAGCCTTCGCTTTTTGACGAATGCCGCAGGGTAGCCTCTGTCTGGCACGACGGGAAGAAGCACGACAATCCGGATTTCGGAAATACCATTGAGGCGGAAAGACGTGTTCTGGAGACCATTTTCTCCCACTGGGACGAACTAGGGATGCTTGGGGGAAGCATTTTCGTGGACGGCCGTATGGTGGCATTCACTTATGGATCCGCCGTCACCCACGATACCTTCGACGTCTGCGCCGAGAAGGCTGACCGTAATGTCGAAGGAGCGTTCAGCATCATCAACCAGCAGTTCTGCGCCCATCTTCCGGAATGCTTCACATTCGTCAACCGCGAGGAAGACATGGGCCTCCCCGGCCTGCGCAAGGCCAAACTGTCGTATCACCCTGAGTTCTTATTGACTTATAATGTCATACACATTGCATAGGATGTCCCCTGCCGACGCTCCGCTCACTGTGGAGTGGATGACGCGTCAGTACGGCTTCGATCGCGCCGAAGTCGAGGATTGGGTGCGCGACCTGCATTTCAACTGGCCGTTGAGTGTCAAGGCTATGGATGAGGCTGGAGAGATGATAGGATTGCTGAACATGAGCGATTATCGTATCGAAGAGGAGGCAGGACAGATTCGAAGCGACGCTCCTGAACTCCTGGAACGTCTCAACGCCATGCGCTACACGGCAGTCTTCTCCTTCATCGTGCGGGAAGATTACCGCGGCACCTGCCTCAACTACGATATGTTGACATCCATCATGCCGGAGCTGCGTGCCAATTACGATTTTGTCTTCATCCCGGTTCTTCACCGTCTGAAGACCCACCGATACTGGCTCCGCTGGGGCGCACGCGAGTTCTATCGCGATGCCGCCTGTGTCTATTACCTGCTGCCGTTGTCTCAATCGCCCTGTTTGAGATCTGTCGGGATTTGATCCGGGCAATCCGCATAGTGTAGGAGTCGGCATCATCTTTGCCGTAAGAACAGGCCAAACGAACAATGTATGAGAATCAGACTCTTGCTTGCAGTCCTGTTCATTCCTTTCTGCTTTTACGCACAGGATCGCGTCACCGTGAAAGGCCGGATCATCAATGAGAAAGGCGAAGCCGTCGAATATGTCCAACTTGGCGTCCCCAAACTTCAAATAGGGACCATATCAACGGTGGGCGGGCGTTTTGAAATAGATATTCCGTGTGACACCCTCGAATTCTTCCATGTGTCTTATCAGGCGGCATCTCTTCCTGTTACGGGCCCTGCCGATGATGTCGTCATCGTTCTTAAGGAACAGGAATTGCCTCCTGCCGTGTCCATAGGCGGAGATACGGTCGAAAAGTATCTTATGCGCCCGGGTACGAAAGTGATGGGAGGCAATTCGAGCGCAGCCATTTCTCTCCGGGACGACCGGTACCTCGGGTGGGAGCTGGGATCGGTCGCCCAGGTGAAAAAAACGTTCCTGGTGAAGGATATCCTGCTTTCCATCCGCGAAAACACTATTCCTGACTGCGTCGCAGCCGTAAACATCTATCGCATCGAAGGCAAGAAGGAGTCTTTTGTCAACGTACTTCACAAACCTGTTTACTTCAATGTCGCCGTCTCGGACGTTCCTCAGGATTTCGACATCCAGCCGGAAGAGACCATCCTGCTTGAGCCCGGAAAATATTTCATCGCCTTCCAGATCGTAGGATGCGATGAGCAGGCGCTGAAGGCCTTCCTGGCCAAACCGGAAGAGGAACGGAAATATTGGGAATTCACGATTTATTCCCCTCTCTACTTCAAAAGCAGCTATACGAGGGAAGTCGCATTGGGTGAGATGAAACATTACCCCTTCAACATCGGCATTGCAGTCAAAGGGCTTGAGTATTTATAAGCGTAGACTACTTGAAACTGTGATTTTTTGCAACCTGGTTGCACGAACAAGGCAGTATTTTTACGTTGTTCATTGTAACCGGCCATGTCACGCAAAGAAACCATCACAGTAATCGTACTGCTGATACTATTCGGTACCGGCATGCATTTCGTCCACCACGTTCCTTTTTTCAATCATTTCCTTGGCTATATCTTTCCGGTGAAGGAGAGCGTGATGGCACATATGAAAATGGTCTTCTACCCAATGCTGATCTTGAGCATCTACCTGTCCGTGAGCCGGCGCAGCATCAAAGAGGCCGGGGCTCCCCTTCTGGCCGGACTGGCCGTGATGCCGCTGATCGTGGCCGCATTTTTCGCATACTGGATTTTTGTCCGCCACGAGATGATGTGGCTTGATATCATCATCTATATTGCGGCGATGATCGGAGCCGTTCTCCTGGCAAAGAAATGGCGCGACAGTCCTTGCGTTCGCAACTGGTGGCCTCTCTGGATCTTCATTACCATCATCGGCATCGTACTTACCGGAATCCTGACGTATCACTCCCCTGACTGGTTGGTCTTCGCCGATCTGGGATAATGTTTACTTACAGAAAAAAACGATAAACCGTGGCTTTCGAACCCCGGTTCATTTCTTTCAGTTGCTGCATTCTCACAGGAGAATGACTTTACTTCAGGAGCTTTTTGATCGCGTTCCAGATCCAGAGAAGGATTACGGCGCCGATGACGGCGCAGATGATCTGGCCATACCACTGTGTCCAGAAGGATCCGCTTGCGCCGAGCAGACGGAGCAGCCAGCCGCCGACGAAGCCTCCGAGAAGGCCGATGATGATGTTCCAGAGGAGTCCGGATTTGGCTTTGAACACAAAGAAACCGGAAAGCCAGCCGGCGATGGCTCCGAAGAGCAATGTAAGAATGATGTCCATGGTTTTGGTTTTAATTAATTATGACTAGTCATTGATAGCAAATATATAAAACATTTCAAAAGAAACAAACAAAGTCTCTCTATGAGAGGATGATTTCATTCTCTTCAGTATTTACGGTGGCCTGGAGAGTGGTCTCCAGGATAACTGTTACACCTCCGTTTGTAAACGTAATTGTCGTGATTCCATTTTCATCGGTCGTGACGGAGTCCAGATCCCATCCGGACCCGGGCTCGATGCCGGACTGGTTGGAAAGGGCGATTTCGTCATCGTACACGTACAAATTCAAGAAAGACACTACCTTATCCAAATCGGTAATGTTAATACTGTCTATGTCACCGTCTGTAATCTTCACGAACAGCTCTACATTGCTGACATTCAAGAGATCTGCGAGAGAGCCATCGTCGGAATTGCCCAGAAGGAGGTCGAAACCGTCTCCCCCGTCGATGGTGTCCGCAGAGTCGTAGCGGATGATGTCGAAGCCTTCCCCGCCGTATAACGTGTCGGCATCGTCTCCACCGTCCAGATAGTCGCTGCCGTCACCGCCATCGAGATTGTCGCATCCTTTTCCTCCATACAGCAAGTCGTCCCCGGGACCTCCGTATAGCGTGTCTCCCCCTCCGAGGCCGAAGAGAGAATCATTCCCTTCCCCACCCAACAGGACGTCATCGCCATCGCTCGTATTTTCGAAATCGCTCAAGCCAATCTTGATCCTTTCTAAAGGCATGGATGACAGATACTGTTCTACATCGGAAACAGTCAGGTCGCCTTCGATTTCCAACCATAAGGCCACCCCGTCAAGCGATGAGTCTCCCAACACGATGTCGTCTCCTCCCTGTGCGAATATTATGTCGCTGCCTTTTTCTCCGGTCAGGACATCAGCCTTGTCGATGATTTCGCCTGTTTGGGGGTCCGTCTGGCTGACATCAGCACCGGGCCAGTCGGCGACTTTGTCCGGGTTCCGGACAACATACTGGAGGATATCGGAATCTGTCAAGGAGCTCACAGGCACACCTGTGTCAAAAGCGACTTGATCCGCCAGGTTTTCAATGCCGCTGTCCCCAAAAAGAATGTCAACGCCGTCGCCGCCTTCCATCATGGCATTGTCCTCTCCTCCATAGAATATGCTGCCGGCCAACGTCAATCCGAGTCCTATGGGATATATTCTGCCCTCGGAAAGGGTTTTTCCCGAGACTACTTTAAAATATTCGTTCGTCCCGTCAGTGGCCGTGATGAACATACGGACGTTGCTGCTGACCGGCCTCATTGCCATGTAAATGGTGGCAGAAGGCGTTTCGGGGGAATAATTGTATTGATGTTCTTCGATGTCAAAAGTCAATTCAGTGATGTCTTCGGTGATATCGTCGCCTTCTGGATTCTTGATGTTCAATACCACGATGGTCAGCCTGTTCTTCATCGGTGCATAGGCGGGCAGCTTTGCCTTCGAGGTCAGATTCCCGTCAAAAGTGGCGCAGTCGAGTCCATTGATGGCTTCGGCACTGCCGTTCTGATAGAAAAGGTACGCCAACTCAAGGGTCGAATCGTCGTCGGGTTCAAAGGAGCTCACGTCGGTGTAAGCCTTCTCGGCCGGATAGATGTAGCGCACCTTGGACCCGGCTTTCGGATCGGTCAGAGTTATGGTAAAGTCGGCTTTCTTGCCGTCTTCATCTATGTCCTCTTCAATAAATGGTTCGCTGTACGCCAGCTGGGTAGCGTTGCTCTCGTCAATGTATATGACGGCAATCCTTTCGCCGGCCTTGAAAGTTTTCACGCCCGTCACCGGGTCGAGCGCCTTGGTGGAAACCTCCAGTCCGACGGAGGCGGTCAACGTGACCGTTCTGCCTTGGGCGGTCACGGGGTCGTCGGTTTCCAACTGTTCCTTGGCTGTGTAGCATCCGCTTGCCAGGGCTCCCGCAATGATGAGGGAAGCGATGGCCGTAATCTTGACAGTCTGTTTCATTGCTTTCTTCATTTTAACGGGTTTTACCATTCCTGTATGGGCATGATTTCATAGTCTTCGATTCCGCCGCTGATGCAGATAACGCCTTCCGGCTCCCCCTCGAAGACTATTGCAGAGGGGGTGACATAGGTTCCCTTATAATTGTCCATAGAGATTGTATATGTGCCTTGATTACAAAGCTACACAATCCTGTCCGGAAATGCAAGATGGGTCATTGACCTGATTCCTCCCTGCTGCCGACTGCACTCAGTAATCCTGCCCAGGCTGTGAACAGAGCCGACTTCGCTCCTATGCAGGATTCTGCCGTATCATTGTAAACCCGGACCGCAATCAGGTAGTCAAGAAGGGATGAGTCGCCTTGCAGATACGCTTTCCTGCGACTTTCAAGTATTTCAGCGGCATCCTGCAGCATTGAATCGGAGCACTCCCCTGCCGTCTCAAGGGCGGCTTGATAGGATGCCCATGCCATACGCACCTCCGCCTCGATCTGTCTGCAGGCTTCTTCATATGCCGCATCGGCCTGCATCACCGCCTTCTCAGCAGCCTTACGCGTTCCTCTGTTGGCTGAAGAGAATTTCAACGGAATTGAAACACCCAGGGTGACACCGTTGAATTTCGGTGCAGGAGCGATCTCATTTCGGACTTCCTTGTTGTAAGAATAACCGAGATTGAGTCCTATTTCCGGTGCCAGTTCGGCTTTCGCCAGGGCCAGGTTCTTCTCGGAGAGATTCTTCGAGAGGAGGGCTGCTTTCAGGTCAGCTCTTTCTTCGAGCGCAATGCTGACAAGGGCGTCAACGGGCATATCCGTTAAGGAAGCACCTGATCCTATAGTCCTAATATCCCTGAAAACCATGCCGCCGGAGAGGACGGACAGGAGAGTCAGGGCATTCGAATAGTCCGCCTGGGCCTTCAGCATCTCTCCCCGCATTGCCCGGGCCTCTATCGAAGACTGCCGGGCATCGGTTTTCCCGATCTCTCCCACTGACGCACGGATGCTGTCCGAGACTGCCAGGGATATCATGCTTTCGGCCGAGGACCTTTTAAGGGCAAGTATCTCACGGGCTTCCCACGCCTCCGCCCAGGCTGACATTGCCTCGTAACGCAGATTGCGGAAATAGTCAGCTACCAGGGCACGCGTTACTTCTTCCTCGCTCTGTGCAACTGATATCCTGGCCCTGCGCACGTTTCCCAAACTGAAACTGTATGCGAGACCGACATCCAGCGTGCGTCCCATCATCAGCGTACGGTCCTGATTGTCACCGTATTCGACGGACAGTTCGGGATCATTGAACACCCGGGCGGCTTCTGCGTTCGCCTCCGCGATGTCAATATTGTATTTCTCTGCCAGATAGCCGGTATTGTATTTTTCAACGGCAGAAAGGAATGTGTCGAAATCCTGGGCTGTGGCAAATGCCGGGAATGCCAGGACCAGCAGACTAATAATCTTCTTCATCATTTTTCTTGGGCTTCTTTTCCAAGCGGCTTTCCATCAAGTGATAGAGCGTAGGGAGAATGAACAGGGTGATAATGGTGGAGAACAGCAGGCCGTAAACGATTACGGTCGCCAGGGGGCGCTGGACGTCTGATCCGACTCCGGTGGCAAGGGATGCAGGCAGCAGGCCCAGCACGGCCACGGTGGCGGTCATAAGCACAGGACGCAGCCGGTGTGAGGCTCCGTCCACGACGGCTTCGCCAAGCGGTACGCCTTTCTTCCGGATGCCGTTGATGTGAGAGACCATTATGACGCCGTTCTGTATGGTGAGACCGAACAGCGCAATGAATCCTACGGCGGACGACACGTTAAAGGTCATTCCGCGGGCGATCAGCGCCATCAGACCGCCGAACAATGCAAGCGGCAGGAGAGATACCAGCAAGGCTGCCTGCCTGAAACTGCCGAATGCCCAGAAAAGCATGAGGAACATAAGGGCTATCACGAAGGGAATAATCACCGCCAGACGCGAATATGCCCGGTTCTGGTTCTCAAACTGCCCGTCCCATTTGAGGGAGAAAGAGGATCGGTCAAAACTGACTTCCTTGGCAATCTTATCGTTCGCTTCACGCAGGAATGACGAGAGATCTTTTCCTCTGAGGTTTACACGAACTGTAATATGCCGTCGTCCCATTTCCCTGGCGATGGAGCTGGCTCCCAGGGCAGTCGTCACCTCGGCTACAGCGGAAAG
>JAFRXO010000076.1 GCA_017443465.1 Bacteroidales bacterium | reverse complement strand
CGTCCAGGCTTGCCCTCATCCGTTTCGCCAAGTCAATATTGCCTTGGACGGAAGACGTTATCTCCTCATAAGATTTCCTGATGTTTTCCGGGCTGGTGAACTGGCGGCTTCCGCCGGCATAGTGGTGAAGGGAAATGTATCTGACCTTATCAGCGAGAGGAGCCGCAGAGTGGACGGCCCAGTTGTCGCTGGGATAGGGGCCGGATGAGCACAGTTCCAGATCAGGCGTCACCTTAAGCATGGCGTCCGCATGCTTGCCGGCGAGTTCCGCATAGCCTTCAGGACCGGCCGGACCCTCCATGTGACCATAGCCCATCTCATTTCCGAGCGACCAGAAATGAACGTTATATGGCTCCTTATGGCCTCTCTGGGCCCTTAATTTGCCATATTCAGTGTTCTCTCCTCCATTGCAGTACTCAACCCACTGGGCGCTTTCCTCTGGGGAGCTCCAAGCGATGTTGATCGTGATCATAGGCTCCGCGCCGACCTCTCGGCAAAGAGCGACAAAGTCGTCCGTGTCAATCTCGTGGAAGTCGTAGCCGTAGGTATATGGCTGGGTCTCGATCTCCGTGGCGGCCTGCAGCGGACCTCTCTGATCGACAGGAAGCAGCCCGTCTTTCCAACGATATTCACCGGCGAAATTACCTCCCGGCCAGCGTAGCAGTCTCGGACCGATGGCCTTCAGGTTGGCCACCACATCGCTCCTCATCCCAAGGAAATTGTCCTTCGGCATCATCGACAAGGCACCGAATAACACCTCCGCCTTCTTATCAAAAATGTAGCGGATGCCTCCTTGCCTGTCCCCGGAAGACGGTGTCAACTCGAACTCGCAGATCACCCAGTCTTCCGAAGGCCTCAGTTCCAGCGACTTGGCGGCATAGACATGGGATCCGTCCCGGTCGGTCAGTTCAACCTTTAGGGTCAGGGGAGCCGTGACCCTCGTCACAGTCCTCATCTGGTAGGCTTCTCCTTTTTTCAAGAAGAGCCCGTCCTGGCATATTCCCGCCACCTGTCCCTCGATAAGATTCTGGATGTTCTGGGAATTCATCTCATTGCTCCTGCGCATCTCCGGGTTGCCGATGTGCTTGGTGTAGGCCGGACCGCCGCAGCTGAAGAACACCTTCTCCCCGATTCCGGTCCATCCGGCCGCGACGCCCTCATTGCGGGAAGGCTTTCCGGCGAATTTGCGGTTGCGGAGCATCTGGGCGCTCAGGCCTCCGTTAACCGCTGCCCTTGTGTGTTCAAGATTGTGACCGAATACATACGGGGACAATTCCGAGGTTGATCTCAGGTCGATAGTCTGTGCCATGCTGGCTTGGAAAACTGCTGAAGCTAGAGTGGCGATGAGTATAATCCTTTTCATGACTCAAATTTAACGATTATTTATCTTATATTTGTAATTGCCTAATACGATTTGTCATGAATCTAAAGAGAGTTTTCGCCGTATTCGCGGCTTTTGTTATGGCGGTCCCTTACATCATCTCGCAGGAGGTTGACCGTAATCCGATTATCATCGCTTCGATGAACAACTTGGAGTACACCCACAAACAAACCAAGAACACAGCGGGATCCGTGATCGGCGAGATCGCCACCGCGGTCCTTACCGGCCAGACATCAAAACAGATGGACGGCTATCAGGGTGCTGTCCGCTCAGCTATCCTGAAAGGTATGTCTGACGCCTACAGGCTTCGGGTTGTGGACGGGCAATTGTCGAAGGAGGAGGTCGAGACTCCAGGTTCGATCTAT
>JAFRXO010000075.1 GCA_017443465.1 Bacteroidales bacterium | reverse complement strand
CAATGGTATGCCAATGACAGAATAAAGCTGTCGTTGGGTGGTATGAGCCCTATGGATTACAGAAGGAGTTTAGGCCTTCCCACACCGTAGGTTTCATGGGCAGACTTGGCTATCTGGTCCAAGTTTCTGTCCGCACCCCCAACATGAAAAAAATGCTTTCCCCCGTTCTGGCAATGGCATTGCTCCTGAGCACAGCATCTTTCGCTTTCGCTGAAGAGTCGACCAACACGAATCCCGTTGACCCAAAGGCAAGAATGGAAGCTCTGTACGGTGAGAATCATCAGATTACAGATGATAACTATGACAAGTCGCTGGCGGTCAAGTGCATCAACGGCACTTTTGTCGGCAAAAAGACGGATAATGTCATTGCCTTCAAAAGGATTTATATTTTTAAGGAGACTGGTTACCGATAGCAGATATCGGTAACAAATAAATAAATGAAAAGGAGAACAAAACATTGAGTGGCATGAAAAGGGAATTCAAGGATCTGGTCATTTACGAGCCATACGAGTATTTGAACAGCGAAATCACGGGAGACTACGATGAAGCCCATGCCGTGAAGTGCGTAAACGGCACATTCGTCGGAACCGAGGAGTACGGGATCGCGTCGTGGCTGGGCATCCCCTACGCGAAGCCACCCGTGGGCGAGCGCCGCTTCAAGGCGCCGGAGTACGTGGACGCGAGCGACCGGGTCTTCGAGGCCAGGTACTACGGAAAGAATTCTTTCGGCGCAGAAAGCTATCCGGATTGCCTGCAGAAGCGGGTCTCCGAGGACTGTCTCTACCTGAACATCTGGGTCAACACCGACGACCGGACTGAGAAGAAGCCGGTAATGTTCTGGATCCACGGCGGGGCATATGTCACCGGATCGGGTTCACAGATGTCCTACAACGGAGCAAACCTCGTCCAGGCGCACAGTGACATCATCCTGGTGAACATCAACTACCGCCTGAACATGTACGGCTTCATGGACTTCTCGTCGGTACCTGGCGGCGAAAACTTCAGGACAGCACCCTGCAACGGCCTGCTCGACCAGGCTATGGCACTCAGGTGGGTGCACGAGAACATCGCCGCTTTCGGCGGCGACCCCGACAACGTGACCATTTTCGGACAAAGCGCCGGCGGCGGCTCGTCCTCCATTCTGCCGGGCCTGAAGGAAGCGAACCAGTATTTCCAGAAGGTCATCGCACAGAGCGGCTCAACCACCCTGGCCTTTCCGGTCGGCTGCGAATCCGCGCAGGGTAAGACGAAGGCGCTGCTTGAGTACACCGGCTGCAAGACCATGGACGACATCATGGCGCTGACCGAAGAGGCGCTCCATGAGGCGTATGTCGGAGCGGTCGGCAAGTTCACGTCCTGTCCCTATTATGGAACGGAGGTGCTTCCCGAGGCGCCCATCGAGCTGTACCGGAAAGGCTATGCAAAGCACATATCCATCATGGCAGGCAGCACGGCTGACGAGGCCAGGCTGTTCATGGGTGAAGGCCCGTCTCTGACCCTGGAAGAGCAAAAGTTATTCGCCCGGCGCGCCGTGGGCGACGGAGTCCCCTACCTGAAGGAAGAGGACAGGAAGTACTACGAGGAATTCCAGCGGGTCTGCAGGTTTAAGGAGCCGGGACTTATTGAGACGGAATTCATAGACGAGCTCATGTTCAGGGTCCCCATGCTTGAGCAACTCGACGTGCAGAGCGCGTTCAACAAGACGTTCTGCTACTACTGGTCGTATCCGGGCAGCGATGCGGATATGGGAGCAGCACATTCCGTGGAACTCTTATTCGTGTTCAACCTTCGCGGCGTAGGGGCGAGAAGTCCCTTCAACGGCACGAACATCCCCGATGAGATCTTCACAGCCGTTCAGCAGATGTGGACCAATTTCGCACGCTGCGGCAATCCGTCGACTGACCGGATCGAATGGAAGGCGTACTCGGCCGATGACCGGAACATCATGGTTATTGCCGGACCGGGTGACATACGTATCGAACAGGGTCTCCTGGCAGACCAGTACAAGGCCGTGCTCCCCCTGGTCGGCTACTACCAGTTCATGGACAAGTTTTTTACACCCTGCTACCTTTTAGATATCATCGCCGCGCGCAAGTAAGACTTTTCCCGTGTACTGGAACAATTCATCCCAAATGAAAAGCTTCTTTTTATCGACGTTATGACAAAATCAGGGGCACTTACCCCGCGTGCCACCGGGACGGTTCCTCCGGTCCCTCCGGTTTGTTAGACATGTGCTGTACGCTTCTGTTCTCCCCTGCTGCCGCCGGGGAAATCACCCCACCGGGACGGTTCCTCCGGTCCCTCCGGAGTGCCATGGGACCGATAGGTTTTTCATCGCGGCGGAAGTTTCCGACCGGAAAAAATAATTTCAGGAAATGACGAACAGGAGATCCCGATGATTCGGGATCTCCTTCTTTTTACCTTGAATTACCCTCACATTTTTAGTGATGTCAAGAAAATGTAGCATCAAAGTTGATATCCGTCCGGAATCCTGATATAAGCCCTGATATGCTCATCTTTCGGGCGCTCGACAAGCTCAGATACGTTATTCACATTCCCCTCCGCAGCGAGGATCATATCTCCCCGGTTTTCAAGGACAATGCCAATATGATCATGTTCCTTGTTTTCAAAAACCCGGTCATAAAGAACGATGTCGCCGGCTTCAGGAACAAAGCCTT
>JAFRXO010000074.1 GCA_017443465.1 Bacteroidales bacterium | reverse complement strand
CATCCGCCTCTCCTTGGACAATGTGACGGACTTCAGGATGGGAAATCAATGAAAGAAGCACTTGACTTTTTGAAGGCACATCCGGAGATTGCCCTGGCCACCGTCGGCGAGGGCAATCTTCCCAGGCTCAGGGTGTTCCAGATAATGAAGATGGACGGAAATACCTTATATTTCGCCACGGCTCCCACCAAAAGGGTGTACGCGGAATTGCTGGTCAACCCTGCCGTGGAGGTCTTGTCACGGGAAGGCAACGTCTCCGTCCGTGTCAGCGGGAACGCAGTATTCGACGTGCCGGACAGCGTACAGAAGGAAATCTTCGACATAAATCCCGTCCTGCAGCGTCTCTACGCCGATTATACCCGCCTCGTCTATTTCCGTGTGCCGATTGACAATCTGGATTATTACGACCTTACGCCCACACCTCCGGTGCTGCGCCATTATGATGCCAGGACCGGAGAATTCAAAGACCTTAACCCATACGGATCCCAAAAATGACATACCCCGAACGCATAAGCAATCTTGATTTCATCTGCCGATACCTGCTGGATGAGTGTCCTCAATATCTGGGTGCAGCCATTCCCGACTCGTTGGAAGAGAAGCAGCGGCTCATGCGTTCGCTGCTGAATGTCCGTCCGCCGAGGTCTGTGAGCGATGAGTTTTTGCGGGCGCAGGATGCCGAGTTACAGCAGCAACTCTTGGACAAAGGAATCTTTGAACTTCCCGGCACCGGTCTTCTTGAGTGGCAGGGCGACATCACCCGCCTGAAGGTGGATGCCATCGTAAATGCCGCCAACTCGCAGATGCTGGGTTGTTTCGTACCGATGCACCGCTGTATCGACAACTCCATCCATTCGGCGGCAGGCGTACAACTGCGCCTCGCCTGCGATGACCTGATGCGGGGCGGAGAAGAGCCGACGGGGAGGGCCCGGATCACGCCCGGTTTCAATCTTCCGGCGAGGTTTATCCTGCATACCGTCGGTCCCATCGTGCTTACAGGAAGACCGCTCCTCACGCAGGAAGTCCTGCTTGCTTCGTGCTACCGGAGCTGCCTGGATCTCGCCGCCGAGAAAGGTCTGGAGTCCATTGCATTCTGTTGCATCTCCACCGGCGAGTTCCGCTTCCCGGATGACCTTGCCTGCGAAATAGCGGTAAGCACCGTCCGTTCCTGGATGGCAACGCATCCGGGCTCCACCGTCAAGGCTATCATATTCAACACCTTCAAAGACATCGACCATGAACTCTATACAAACGCCCTTGCAGAAGGCTGAGGCAGCGATTGCAGGGGCTGAATACATTCTCATCGGTGCGGGAGCCGGCCTTTCGACCGCCGCCGGAATCCACTACAGCGGACCGGAGTTCGAGGCGGCGTTCAAGGACATGATTTCACGCTACGGTTTCACCGACCTTTATTCGTCTTCCTTCTATCCGTTCCGGACGGAGGAGGAGAAATGGGCCTACTGGTCCCGGCACATCGACTATGCCCGCTTCTCCCCGCCTGCTCTGCCGTTGTACAAGCGTTTATTGGAGATGGTACGGAACAAGGACCACTTTGTCATTACCACCAACGTGGACGGCCAGTTCGTCAAAGCGGGATTCAATCCCGACAAAGTCTTCGAAGTCCAGGGAGACTACGGCCTGATGCAATGCGCCAAGGCCTGCCATCCCAAGCGCTACGGCAACGAGTCGCTTGTAAAGCGGATGGTAGCCCGACAGAAAGACTGCCGTGTTCCACCAGGTTTGGTCCCCGTGTGTCCTGTCTGCGGCGGGCCGATGGAAGTCAATGTCCGTAAGGACGGCCACTTTGTGGAAGACGAGCGATGGCATCTCCAGGCGCAGCGATATTACGACTTTGTCAGAACGGCATGTGGCAAGAAACTGGTCATGCTGGAATATGGCGTCGGGTTCAATACTCCCGTCATCATCCGCTATCCATTCGAGCGTATGGCCGCCGAGTTTCCGCAGACATCACTCATCCGCATCAACAAAGATTACCCGGAGTGTCAGACCCCAGGTATAAGAAATTTCATATCACTCCGCTCCCTGTAGAAACAGCCCGAGAAACGGGAATTTATCTATGGGAGAAAACCCAATCCAGCCTTGCGGATGTATAACTCTCCTTACAGGTTTTTTCGTGATCCCAGCCCGTTTCCGTGTCGAATTTGTACACGCCTCCGGAAGCTTCGACATCGTCCAGAAAAGCCTGCAGGTTCACCTCTTCCGGCTTCATTATCTTGTCGGTGCTGCCCATAACCGCGTAAACGGGAGTCTTGGCTACATTGGCGGGGATGCATCCCTTGGGATTCCCGGCACAGGCCATACCTGCAGTGAATAAGTCCGGGTACGAGGACAACATATTCCAAGTCCCGGTTCCACCCATTGAACCGCCAAAGATATATACGCTGGCATCGGAAGATTTTTTCTCCGAGTTGATTAGGAACTCCAAGGCTTTAGTCATCTTCACCCAGTCCATAGTCTTTCCCTGACTGTCCTTTTCCGGGCATTGGGGAACAATGAAAACCGCACTGGTTCCTTTGGCTCTGACATGCTCTGCTATTATCTGAATGGCAGGTTCTTCCATCTGCTTGGAATTGTCAGTCCCTTTTGACGAGCCACCGTGCAAATAGATAATGACAGCAGGCGTTACGCCTTCCTTTATATTTATCTCACCCCTCCGGTATGGTCTTTCTGCATTTGCAAAGCTATATGATGCAGCCTTAAACTCAATGTCTTTTGGCAGGGGATCTTGGGGAGAATCATTATCCTTACCGCAGCTGCATAGACACAGGCATGTTACAATGGCCATTAACTGAAGAAACGTTTTCATACTATGTTAGACGGCTTAGGAAGACAATAGTTTAAATCTCGATTTGGCGAATACAAATATAGGGAGAATCAGTGATTCTTGGGACAGTAGGAAATACTTTTCGGGTCAAAAGAAAAGGAGTTCTCGTCCAGATGGCCGCTTCCGTGATAGAATCTAGAGCTTCTCTATGTGTGATGGTGGAAGGCGTAGAATTCGTATTGGCAGAATCCGCCGCGCTCCTTGTAGCCAAGCTGAGAGGCGATCTTGTTCTTCTTCAGCCTGGCTCCGATGCCAGGCATCTTTCGGGATCAATACAGAAAACCTGCCAGCCAGAGAGGAAGCTTCTTGCCCACAGGGAATTCCATCTCGTCAGCGAAGACATATGAGTCTGGGAGGTCGGCAATCTGGTCGAAGGATTTGTCCTTCCCGCCAACTTCAATTGTGACTGTACTGTCTATAATGAAATCTCCACTGGCTTTCCCGTATTCGACCGTGTGTCCCTTCGAGAGTTGATTTACGAAAAAGCACTCTCGGACGGTTCCGATGTTCTCCCTTGATCCCAATGCATACAGGATGTTGGGATTGTGGACATATATCTTGTCTGGTTTCTGCATCTTCGTCACCGAGACATTACTGGAATAAAGTAGGTGAAGGAGCTCAGCCTTCTTCATGCCTGACAGATAGCTGAGCACGGTAGCCTTGTTCAATTCCAGGTATGAGGCCAACTTGGCAATATTCACTTCGTAGGGAACGTTGTCGCACAGGAACATCAGCATAGCCTTCAGTTTCCGAGTATTCGCGGGATCAACACCGCAGAACTCCGTCATCTCTTGGTCAATGATGAAATTGACAACGTTTTCTATCCTGCTATAGTAATCATCCACATCCCCGTCATAGAAGGGATAATACCCTGCCCTGAGGTAAGTTTCGAACAGAGGTTGGGGATGACAGGTCCCGCAAATCCGGGTGCAGATGGAATCAGGGTCGGAGAGGATCTCATCCAGTTTGAAGACAGGCAGTTCTATTCCATGATAGAATCTCAGGAACTCCCTGAAGGACAGCCCGGCGAGATCATAGCTCCGCACGCGTCTGGACAAATCCGCGTCGGCGTTCAGAATCTGAAGGAGTGAAGATCCTGAGAAGGTGACCTTCATGTCAGGATACAAGTCGATTATTTCCTTTACCTCTTTGCTCCATGTGGGGTACTTGTGAACCTCATCAAGAAACAGATGCCTTCCTCCCATTAGATGAAAGCGCTCAGTCAGGTCCAAAAGGGAATGACTGGTAAAATACATACTATCCATCAGGCAATACAAGGCATCCCCCGCCTGAATCCCATAGTTCAACTTGATATACTGGCGCATCAATGTTGTCTTGCCAACGCCGCGTGAACCGCGTATGGCGACAAGTTGTTTCTCCCAAGGAATGGTATTCATGGCTTCCCGGATAATATTCGTGCTTACCTGGGAAATCAATAAGCGATGCTTTTTGAAAAGGGTTTCCATTGACTTTTATGTTTACATTGCAAAGGTACTAAAGTTTATCTGGATAACCAAATTCTATCAAATAAAGGTTATTGAAATAACCGATTGTTCAGACAAGGCAATATCCGCGCCTATATCCTCTCGCACACGCAATTCTCAGTATCCGAGCAGGCCGTCCTGCTGGGAATCTCCCCCGCCTCCGTCACCAAGGCCCACCAGCGGCTAAAGGCAAAAATCCAAGCATGAGAATTGAATAACCTCAGCAAATCATCCCGACATTTTTATATACGCTTAAGAATTCTTAAATTTGAATATTGAACCATTTCTCCTTTCCTTATGGCAAAGTACCCTTGCGAAACCTGTAAGTTTCGCGCACACTATGACAAGAACCCCAAATCGCCCTTTGGCCGCATCTGGCGCTGGCACATCAATTTCTGTCCCGGCTTCAAGGCCTATTTCACCCACCAGGACGAGAAGACCAAGGCCGAGCTCCGTGGACAGTACGACTTCCACAAGTACCAGTAGCCTATGAGGAAGTTTTATTCCAGGACGGCCAGCATTGTCATTGTGACCCTGATCTATTTGTTCGCAATAGCCATCGGTCTTCTGACCTTCAACAAGGACTATGCGTCTATGCCGGAGATATGGGCAATGCTGCTAGCTGACGTGGTTGCGACCATCATTGTCTGGCTTTATGGAATCGTTTTCGCCAACGTATCGGTCTACGACCCCTATTGGAGTGTTGCCCCGCCGGTGATGTTCACCCTCTGGGCGGTCTATAAGGGCAGCTGTACGCTGCCGGTCGTCCTGCTGCTTCTCGCCGTTTGGTACTGGGGCGTCCGTCTCACCGGCAACTGGGCCAGCACGTTCAAGGGACTCGCCCATGAGGACTGGCGGTATACGCGTTACCGGGAGACGCTCTCCCCCGCGCTTTTCCAGCTCACGAATTTCTTCGGACTGAACATGATGCCGACGCTGCTGGTCTTCGCGTGCATGCTTCCGGGCTTCGGATTGTATGGGGACACGGGTGCGAACGCCCTCACCTGGCTGGGCTTCGTCCTCTGCATCTCTTCCGCCACGATCCAGCTGGTCGCCGACACCCAGAGCCACCGGTTCCGGGAAGCGAATCCGGGACAGGTCTGCAACGTAGGGTTATGGGAGAAGGGCCGTCACCCGAACTATTTCGGGGAGTTCCAGATGTGGTGGGGCGTCTGGCTGATGTACGCCTCGCTGCACGGCATCGACTTCCTGGTCCTGGCTCCCGTCGCCATGACCGCGCTCTTCCTTTTCATCAGCGTCCCGATGATGGAGCGGCGCCAGCTGGAGAACAAGCCGGGCTATGCGGATTACAGGAAACACACCAGAATGCTGATATAGAATGAACCATATGGACACTCGCAAACACCTCGCGGCCGAGAAGAAACGCTGCAACTCGCATAACTGCGCCCAGTCGGTGGTCTGCACCTACTGTGACCTCGTGGGCCTTCCCGAGCAGACCGCGCTGGATATCGCCGGAGCCTACGGAACCGGCATGGGCAACATGGAAGGCACCTGCGGCGCCCTCGTCGGCTCCGGGATGGTCGTCGGCCTGCTGACCAAGGACCGCAACCTCTCCCGCTCTCGGATGAAGCAGATCATGGAGAAGTTCCAGGAGCGGAACGGTGCCACCCAGTGCAAGCTGCTCAAGGGCGTCGGTACTGGGAAGCCCCTTCGCGACTGTCCAGACTGCGTCGCCGACGCTTCCGAGTTCCTTGAAGAATTCCTTTAACCTCTGTTACTATGGTCATTAACGTCTATTCACAATACTACCTAGCCAGGGCCTGTTTCTCCGGCGTGGAGCGCCGGGGCGCCCTGGTCCTTCTGATCTCCGACTCGGAAGCCGGGATGATCTCATACAAGGTAGCGGTCTCCTTCTTCCCCCATCGGGATGCTGAGGATTTCGCAGTGTCGTATGACGCCTACTTCGAGAAGGAGATCTACAGTGCTCCCGGCCGCCGTTCCAAAAAGCGTGAAGCCGCCTTTCTGGAGTCCCTGAGGAGTGAGATCGATGTCATTGCCGCAGAGCATGATGCGGTGGTTGACTGGAAGCATCCCTTGAACGAAGCGCGGATGGGATAAGGTTATGAAAGTTACAGATATCATAGAGTCCCTGCTTGAGAAGCCGTACTGGCTGATCGATGTCCTGCCGAAACAAGTCCCGGCCGGATCCGCCGGCCAGTACTTCAGGGCGGAGCGGTATTTCCTGTCATGACTTGATGAGATCAGCTGGAAGTTCGCCCGGATCCTCATCAGGCTGAACTGCTATTATGACCTGCAGGTGAGCATGGACGGGGAGATCTGGATCCAGAATGTATCCCCCGCTGACCTCAAGCGGTTTCTTTCTCCGGTGAATTCAATTTAAAAGCGCGACACACTTCAAAAGTCAAAGATATCCGATACTGGTCCAGAATCTAAATTGTTTTATTAGAAAACATTGTTTATCTTTGTATGCAACCACATTGCGCGCGACACTTGATGGCCTTATTCCCGAAATATAAACTTTGGCAAAAGATATTCCTGCTGGTCCTTGCGGGCATTTTTGTCGGTGGCGGCGGCCTTTTCCTTTATTTGATGCGTTTCCATACCTATCTGGTTGGGGACGATCCTTCGGCCTGTGTCAACTGCCACATCATGCAACCCTATTATGCCACTTGGAATCACTCTTCCCATGGCCGTGGGGAGACTGTCACGTGCAATGACTGCCATGTCCCCCATGAGAATATCGTCAGGAAATATGCTTTCAAGGGGATGGACGGAATGAAGCAT
>JAFRXO010000073.1 GCA_017443465.1 Bacteroidales bacterium | reverse complement strand
CTCATGAGCATGGTATCCATCGTCATGGCGGGTCTTACGGTCGTCATGCACTAGCAGATAACACTATCTTTCTATTCCCGGGGCCGGAATTGACAGGTCCCGGGAATTTTTTTGCTAAAAATTTGAAAAATAGAATAATATTTTCCATATTTGTTGTAAAGGTGGAAAATACGTTATTTGTCAAGGGAGGAATACCTTATGAAGAAAAATAAAGTTACTATCAGAAATGTAGCCGAAGAGGCAGGAGTCTCCGTAACACTCGTTTCATTCGTAATGAATGCAAAACAGAGGCCCGACGGAAGTCTCGACTGCCCGGTCAATCCGAAGACCGCAGCCCGCGTCAAGGAAGTCGCGGCCCGTCTGGGCTACCGCAAGAACGTAGCTGCCGCTTCCCTGCGCAGCGGACGTTCCAACACTATCGCCGTCATCCCTACCGACATTTCGAACAAATTCTTCGCCGGGATCTCCCGTTGCATCGAAGACAAGGCCCAGAAGGACTATAATTACACTACCCTTTTCGCCAGCTCCGATGAGGATGCCAAGAAACTTGGTGACATCCTTGACACTGTCAATGCCCACAACATCGACGGCGTAATTGTCGCTCCCTGCGAAGGCAGCAAAGAAGCCATCCAGAAACTTATCGACTACAGGATTCCCACCGTCCTCATCGACCGCAACATCGAAGGTATCGAAGGTGTCGGTAAGGTCCTCCTTGACGACTTCCAGGCCGGTTATGATGCAGCGCAGCTGCTGATTTCCAAGGGGCTCAAGAAGATCGAGATGATCTCCTATTCCCTTGGCATCTCCAGTTTCACTGAGCGCGAGACCGGTTACAGCAAGGCAATGGAAGAGGCTGGCCTGACTGGGCTTGCGAAAATCCACAACACAACATATGCAACTGCGGCGACTGACATCCCCCAGATTATCACCGATGCAGTCAAAAGGGGCGTCGAGGCATTCTTCCTCCCCACCTACTCCCTTTCAGCCCAGGTCATGAAGACCATGAAAGACAATGGGTACAAGACTCCTGATGACCTTGCCCTGGTGTGCTTTGATGTCAGTGACATATACGAGCTCTACGAAACCTCCGTCACCCATCTCATCCAGCCTCTCAAGGAACTTGGAGAAAAGGCTGTGGAGGTCCTCGGAAAGATGATCGAGAAGAATGAACCCGGTGAGACCGTGATCCTCAAGCCGGAAATGATCCTCGGCGGCTCCACCGAAAACATCAAGAAGAAGTAGTACGCGCGTGTTTTGTAATCCACTGGCTCTCTGCTAGTTACATATAATCCCCGCCTCGATTTTGAGGTAGGGATTTTACTTTATCTCCAGATTATCAATGCTTTGCGAAACACGGCTTCTCCGGGGTGGGACAGCCCCCTGAACCTTCGCTTCGCTCATCCCTCCCACTCAACGAAGCCGAGGGCGGCTACGGGTTCCCGGGGCTGTCCCACCCCGGAGAAGCACCAACTTTAAAGGGTATCCCTTCTGAGGGCTTCGATGTAGTGGTCGATACGCTGAAGTTCCTTTGGAATCTCGATGCTCTGCGGGCAGTGAGGTTCGCAGGTTTTGCACCCGACACAGTGGTCAGCCTGCCTCAGGCTCTCGATGGCCCTGTCGTAACTGACCAGATAACGTCTCTTAAGTTTCTTGTAATCAGCCTGCTCCTTGCTAGTCGCAATGTCACCGGAATTCACCATCTCATTGTAATGCAGGAACACGCCAGGGATGTCGATACCCCAGGGACAAGGCATGCAATACTTACAGTCATTACAGTTGACTGTAGGATACTCGGCAATGATATCCGCTGTCTTCAGGATGAAGTCGATTTCTTCCTCGTTAAGGGGATTGAAACCGGAGAAGGTCTTGACGTTGTCCATAAGCGGGTCCATGGAGGTCATACCGCTGAGGACACACAGGACTCTTGGGTAGCTACCAACGAAACGGAATGCCCATGAAGCCACCGAGAGATCCGGTTCACGAGCCTTCAGCCTCTCAACGACGCTGTCTGAAAGACGTGCAAGACGGCCTCCCAGAAGCGGTTCCATAATTACTATAGGCAATTCCCTCTTGTCAAGTTCCTCATAAAGATACTCGGCATTCACATTGCGGGGAACCCTGGCGTGGCGCCAGTCCTGATAATTCATCTCTATCTGGACGAAATCCCAGTGATACTGGTCCTGCATCTTGAGGAAGGCATCGAAGGCATCTTTCGTACCGTGGAATGAGAAACCGAGGTTGCGGATACGTCCGGCTTCCCTCTCCTTCAGCAGGAAATCTATCATGCCGTTATCCACGTACCTCCTGTTGAAGGCCGGGACTCCACCGTTGCCGATAGAGTGGAGCAGATAGTAATCGTAATAGTCCGTCTGGAGATAACGGAAGGAGTCATAGTACATCTGCTTGGATCCCTCGGGAGAAGTGTCCCCGAAATTCGAGAGCTTTGTAGCAATGTAGTATGAATCCCTGGGATAGCGGCTAAGAGCAACACCTGCAGCTATTTCCGACTGCCCCTGGAGATAAGCCGGGGAGGTGTCATAATAATTTACACCATGCTTGTAGGCATAATCCACCAGTTCGTTGACCGTCTCCTGGTCGATCTTGTCCCTTTCTCCGTCGCGCCCCCTGATCATGGGCCAGCGCATACATCCGTAACCAAGCAGGGAGACCTTGTCCCCGTTCTTAGGATTAATCCTGTATTCCATCTCACCGCTGCCGGCGGCAGCACCGTTCCCCGCTGCGTCAGCTCCGCCCTTGGCCCCACCGGGAGCGCAAGCGGAAGCGCCCAGCGCCAGAGCACCGGAACCTGATACTTTTAAGAATTCTCTTCTGTCCATATGTCTTCTCTGTTTAACTGGGTCAATTTGCGACGTGGACCTGGAGTCCGTCCACATGGATTGCGCTGTAAGGCCTTGACGGGCAGAGGTTCTCACATGCTCCGCAGCCGATGCACCTTTCCTCGTTTACTACCGGACGCTTGAGCGAATTCTTGTCATCCGGATCCATCGGAACCATGATGATAGCTCCGGTCGGGCAGTGACGGGAACAGTTCCCGCAACTGGTATCCTTTGCCTCTACTATACACAGGGACCTGTCCACAACCGCAGTACCGATGTGGAATACGGTCTTCTCTTCCGGAGTCAGCGGAAGGATAGCCCCGGTAGGACAAACTTCCGAACATACAGTACATTCCGGACGGCAATAGCCCCTTTCATATGACATCTCGGGCTGCATGAAATGCTTGAGGTCCTGAGAAGGACGGAGCACATTGTTCGGGCAGGCCGAAACGCAGAGCTGGCAGGCCGTGCAGCGCTTGTAGAAGTCCTTTATGCTCTTCGATCCGAACGGGGTCAGGGGTGCCTTGCGCTCGGGTTTCTTCTTGCCTATGATCTCGGCGAATCCGCCGTCGAGTTTCTTCTCCTGCGACCTCGCAGCGCTTCCGAAAGTGATGAGCGCGGCTGAAGTAAGGAATGCACGACGGCCGCTGTCTGAAGAACTTTCAGCCTTGTCCGAGGATTTCTTTGCAAATGCAAAGCGGTACTTGAGAGCTCCGAACTTGCAGTTGTCGATGCAGTCGAAGCAGTCCACGCAACGCGAATAATCGATGTTGTGCCCGCCGGAAATGTCTATGCATGAAGCCTTGCACTTCTTCTCGCACATATGGCAGTCACGGCATTTCTCCGAATCGATCACGGGGCGGAAAAGCGAGAAACGAGACAGGAAACTCAGCGTAGTACCCACCGGACATATGGAATTGCACCATGTCCTGCCGCTCTTCCAGGCCAGCCAGACTACAGCTACGAGGGTCGCGGCTGCGACAACCAGCACCCCTGCACTCTTGAGCCAGACTTCCCGGGTGTAGAATGCATATGACCCGGCACGCTCGGCCAGGAGCGCCAGCAGGTTGTTGCCCCACTGCACCAGCGGAGCGAAGATGCTCTGCACGATGCGTCCATATGCACTATAAGGTGCCAGAAGGGCTACGAAAGGCTGTATCCCGGCAATCAGGGCGATGATGAAGAGGCCGAGAAGACCGTAACGGAGCCATTTGTGTTCTTTCCTGAAATGGAAACGGGATTTCTTCCCTTTCCGGCGGCCGCTGAACCATGACACTATGTCCTGGAAGATTCCAAGGGGACATATCACCGAACAATAAACTCTTCCGAAAACCAGGGTCAGAATTGCAAGGAGGGCAACTATGACCAGATTCAGCGCCATTACGGCAGGCAGGAACTGGATTTTTGCCATCCATCCAAGCCATGCATGGAGCGAACCGGACAGGTCCAGGAACAACAGCGTCACGCCGATGAACATGACTGCTGCGATTGCGATACGTATTTTCCTGAGCATAGGCGATTTTATGTAGTATACAAAAATAGTATAAATTAGAAAAATCTGAAAATTGTGATTTAAAATAGGTTAATATTCGTAAATTTGGAAAAACACCAAAACTATGCGTTTCAAAAGTTTGTTCGCTGCACTCTGCCTTGCAGCCGCCGCGGTCATATCGGTATCCTGCGGCTCCCCTGAACCCAAGACCGGTTATGAAAGCCTCACTGCGGACAACCATCCCAGGATATTCTTTACCGCAAAAGACTTCAAAGACATCAAGAAGGCTGTCGCCAGGAATGAAAACCCGATCCTGACCAGCCTCCATGAGCAGCTGATGAAGACCGCCGACGAGCTTGGCCTGAGCGAGACCGAGCTCAAATACGGCAGGGACGCATCCGGCCGCAGGCTCACCACCGACGGGACCGGACGCCTGGTTTCCGCGGCATATGCTTACAAGATGACCGGCGACAAGAAGTACCTCGACCATGTCGAATGGGATCTCAAGTGCATCTGCAATTACCCCGACTGGGTGCCGGACCATTTCCTCGGCGCAGCTACCATGAGCATAGGCGTCGGCCTGGCATATGACTGGCTTTACGACGATCTCTCCCAAGAGACTAAGGACCTGGTTGTCAAAACATTGCGTTCTCACTCCATAGACCCGTCCATGGCACCGGACCCGTCCACACAGAAGGAATGGTGGTGGCACAGTACCTCTAACAACTGGAACCAGGTCTGCGAGTGCGGACTGGCTACGGCCGCCTTCGCCATCTACGAAACCTGCCCGGAAATCGCAAAGGCGGTTATCGAAAAGGCCGGATCGAGCAATGTGAACGCCATGATAGGGAGCTACTCCCCAGACGGAGTCTACCCGGAAGGCCCCGGTTACTGGAGCTACGGTACCAATCATGAGGTACTTATGCTCTCGGAGTTCGAACAGCTTCTCGGACACGATTTCGGGCTTTCCGACACCCCGGGCTTCCTGAATACCGGGACCTACCAGATGTATTCCACGGGGCCTACCGGAAAAGCATTCAACTACTCTGACGGCGGCGAGGGAGTAGGTGCGCGGATCGCACAGTGGTACTTCGCGGCAAAGAACAACGACCCTAGCCTTCTCTGGCTTGAGAAGCCATATGTAGAAGAGCATAAGTTAGTGGGCAACACCCACATCTTCTACCTTATCGCCATGGTACTGAAAAGCGGGATAAAGGACATTCCCGAACCTCCCGCAGGCTGCTACACCGGCCAGGGACACAATCCCCTTATGATGACCCGCACCGGATGGGGCAAGGAAGACCTGTATCTGGGCATAAAGGGCGGATCCGCCAGCAACAACCACGCTCATATGGACGCCGGGGAATTCGTATTCGACGCCTATGGCTACCGCTGGGCCAAGGACTATGGTAATCCCGGCTACGCCATCCTCGAAGCCTTCCTGAAGGACAACCGGGACGGACTCTGGGACATGAGCCAGGATTCCCCCCGCTGGCGTTTCTTCACATATCACAACCTTAGGCACAACACCCTCACAGTAAACGACAAGAGCCATCTCGTCAAGGCCACCGCGCCCCTCAAGGTGTCCGGTGAAGGAGCCGGAGCCGAGGCTGAGACCGATCTCACCGAGATCTTCGGCGGAGACGTCAAGTCCGCCAAGAGGACTGCTTCCATAGTCGACGGCAAATATCTCAGCGTCACAGACTGCATTACCGCCCCTGACCGCAAGGGCGCGAAGGTACGCTGGACGATGGTTACCCCCGCGACCGTCAAGGAGGTTGCCGACGGCTTCGAACTCACCCAGGGAGATGTCGTAATGAAACTCCACACAGACGGAGCGGCCGTTTCCTACAAAAACTGGCCGGTCGGCCGTGAAGCCAGGGACCTTTGCCCCGAAGCATTCGACAGGCTCTGTGACGGGACTGCCCTCATAGGCTATGAAATCACAGTCCCCGCAGGGAAGACCGTTGAGCTCACAACTACCCTCAAGAGGGTCAAATAGAATTATTTCCGAAAACACCATACAGAAATGAAGAAGATTCTTGCCTCCCTTTTCCTCATATGCCTGGCTGTCTTCCAGATGCAGGCAAAATACGTCGCCCGCCCGGTTCTGGAAAGCACCACGACAGAGGCGGCGCTCAAAGATATGCTTGTCATGGACCAGGCCTGGGTCCCGTACCCGGCATATGCCGACCGCGCAGGATGGGAAGCCCTTCTGGGCAAGGACCGGGGCACGATCATAGCCCAGGGCGAGAACTACCTCGATTTCGAGTGGATCGCCGTGAAGGCCGAGTATTATCTGGCATATGCCCGCAACGGAAACCGCACCCTGATGCAGAACGCCCTGGGAAGGAACACCACGGCCCTCAGCTGCCTCATGATGGCAGAACTCGCAGAGGGAAAGGGACGTTTCATGGACGACATAGTCAACGGAATCCTCTACTTCTGCGAGACAACCTCCTGGGCCATCTCGGCACACCTTTCCTCTTTCCAGAAAGACCACAGCCCCTTCCCCGACTGGAGGGACAACATCCTGGAACTGACCCAGGGTGGCATATCCCAGATGATGTGCTGGATTTACTATTTCTTCAACAAGGAATTCGACAAGATCTACGACGGGATCTCCCCCCGCCTGCGTTATGAAATCCAGAGACGCGAACTAACTCCATACCTGGAACGCACAGACTTCTGGTGGATGGGCTTCAACGACAACCCCAGCGTGAACAACTGGGGTCCTTGGTGCAACTCCAACGCCATCCTCTGCTTCATGCTCATGGAGAATGACCGCGACACCCTCGCAAAAGCCGTATGGAAGACCATGCGCTCGGTTGACACCTATTTCGGATCCGTACAGGAAGACGGAGCCTGCGATGAAGGCCCGTCCTACTGGTACGAGGCGGCCGGAAAACTCTTCGATTACCTCTGCGGCCTCGACATGATCACCGGAGGGAAGATCAACCTCTGGGACAACAAGGTGGTACGCGACATGGGAGAATACATAGTCAACGCCACTATCGGGAACGGATGGGTAGTCAACTTCGCCGATGCCACCGCAAAAGCCAATCCCGGTACCACACTCATATGGCGCTATGGCAAGGCTGTGGACAGCAAACTCATGCAGGATTTCGCCGTAGTGAACAACAACATCCATCCCGCAGGAGTAAGCACTTCATGGACGGACTTCCACAGGGCTGTAGAGGCACTCAAGGCCAAGAATGAGATGGAGGGGAAAACAGCTACCCTCACCCCGTCGGAGTTCACATGGTATCCCCAGACCCAGTTCTGCTTCATGCGCGGCGGCAGGGCTTTCCTCGCAGCCAAGGGAGGACACAACGGAGAAAGCCACAATCACAATGATGTGGGCACTTTCATATATACAGTGGACAACACCCCCCTCCTGATTGACGCCGGTGTGGGCACTTACACCAAGTTCACTTTCAGCGACAAGCGCTACGACATATGGTCGATGCAGAGCAACTATCACAACCTGCCCGTAATCAATGGAGTCGCCCAGAGACAGGGATCCTCGTTCTTCGGCACCGGCACCACTGCGGACAAGGCGAAAAAGACCTTCTCCACCGACATCGCTACCGCATATCCGAAAGAAGCTGCGGTCAACAGCTGGATCCGCGGCTACAGGCTCGACAATGCCGGAAAGCTTGAGATATCCGACAAGTTCTCCCTCAAGGAGACGAAAGAGCCTTCAGTTCTTCACTTCATGACCTGGGGCGATGTGGTGATGGGTAACGGCAGGGTTTCGATAGAAGCCAATGGCAAGAAAGCGGTCCTGACATATGACCCCAAAGCTTTCAAGGCCAGCATAGAGACTATCAACCTGGATGACCCGAGATTCACGAATGTCTGGGGAGACAAGATCTACAGGCTGGATTTCACCGCGAAGGCATCCAAGGCCAAAGGCAGTTACAAATTCACCGTTACGCCCGCAAACTGATTATACGTATACTATCCATATGAAGCGACTTGTCATCCTGGCTGCAGCCATAGCAGCCTTTACGGCCTGCGCCGGCAACCCCGAAGCTCCCAAAAGGACATTTGAGCTCCCTGAAAAAACCGACCTCCCGCAAGACATGGCCGCGCTCCAGGAAGCGCAGACGGGCTGGTGGGCAAAGTCCATGGAAAACGTAGACGAGAGGACCGAGTGGTACCGCCTCGCCCGTTTCGGATGCTTCGTCCACTGGGGAGTATATTCCCAGGCAGGAGGTCAGTGGGAAGGCAGGATCTACAACGGCTACGCCGAGCATCTGATGCGTATGGCCAAAATTCCCGTAGAGACCTACAGGCAGACCCTCGTCAAGTCCTTCAATCCGGTAGGATTCGATGCAGACAAATGGATGGACGACGTAGTGGCATCCGGGATGAAGTACTTCATAATCACGTCGAAACATCATGACGGCTTCGCCATGTTCCCCTCCGACGCCTATCCCTACGACATCCGGCTCTCCGGATACAAGGGTGACCCGATGAGGGAGCTCCGCGATGCCGCCAGGCGCCACGGGATCAAGTTCGGCTTCTACTATTCCCACGCATTCGATTGGGAGCATCCTGATGCTCCCGGGAACGACTGGGACTGGGACCATCCCGGAGGAGACCGAAAACTCGGCGGGACCAACTGGTGGAACACCGAATATGCCTCATTTCTCCCGAACGCGGAGAAATATGTAAAAGAAAAATCCATCCCACAGATACGTGAACTGGTCCGCAATTATGACCCGGACATAATGTGGTTCGACACTCCAGGCAAACTTCCCCTTTACCTCAACGTGGAAGTGCTGAAGGCCCTTAGGGAAGTGGACACCGATTGCAAGATCGTAGTGAACGGACGCCTCGCCCGCTTCGGAAGTTATAACCTCGGCGACTACAAGAGCACCAGCGACCGCGCGGCACATTTCTATCCCGTAGAAGGGCTCTGGGAATCCATCCCTACCACAAACGAGTCATATGGCTACAACGCCTGGGACAATTCCCACAAGGCTCCGGGCCACTTCATACGCCTTCTCGAGGATGCGGTTTCCCGCGGAGGAAACATCCTCATGAATGTTGGCCCTATGGGTGACGGAAGGTGGAACGAGAAAGACCTGAACATCTTCCACACCGTCGGGAAATGGCTCTCCGTAAATGGCGAGAGCATATACGGAGCAGGAGCCGACCCGCTTCCCCTCCAGCCCTGGGGAGTGACCACCATGCGCGGAGACACCCTCTACCTCCACATCCACAAATGGCCTTCGGACGGAGCCGTCACTGTAGGAGGACTGGACTGCAAGATAACAAAAGGCTGGGTCGTCGGCAGTCCTTCAGCCAGTGTAACCTGGAACAAATCAGGGGCTTCCGACAGCAATGTAAAGATTGCCGGGGCCGAGGCTGACAGCGTCAGTACCGTAGTAGCCCTCATCCTGAAAGGGACTCCCTCGGAAGGGACGACCGGCCTTCTGGAGCCAGGCGGGGAAAACATCCTCTACGCCTTTGACGCCAATCTGGTCGGAGGCGGATTCGGCTTCGGTGACGGGAAGAGGAACCGCAATTACGTAAAGAACTGGAAGAACGACTCCCAGTATTTCACATGGGATTTCCGAATGCCGGATCCTGCCGCATTCGAGGTTTTCATTGACTATAACACTGCGTCTGAGGCAGATTCAGGAGAAGTAGTCCTGGACTTCGGCCAGGAAAAACTCCATGTTACCTATTCTCCTTTCCTGGAGAAGAACGGCACCGCCACCCTCAGCGCAGGAAAGGTCGAACTGCCGCAAGGCCAGATCACCTGCACCCTCAAGGGAGTACGGCACGATGGAGCCCAATATATGCAACCTATAGCCGTAAGGCTTGTACCAGTCAGATAAACCATATCAAGAGAACAGAATATCATGAGACGCTTTTTCCTTCTTCTAGCGGTCCTTGCCCTGGGCGCATGCGGCCAAAGGAATCCGGTCCTTTCAATAACCGGAGGACAGATCCAGGGAGTACCCGGTGAAAACAAGGATGTACTTGTGTACAAAGGCATTCCTTTCGCTGCTCCGCCCGTAGGGGAACTCCGATGGAAAGCACCCCAGCCGGTAGTCCCCTGGGAAGGAATCAAAATCGCCGATACATATGGGCTCCGTGCCATGCAGAGAGGGAACGTCCCAGGTTCTTTCTATTGGAAAGAATTTTACTGGGAAGGTGACCCCGAGATGAGTGAAGATTGCCTCTACTTGAATGTATTCACCCCGGCCAAGGCTGCAGGCAGGCCCGAAGCCAAGCTGCCGGTAGCGATGAACATCCATGGAGGAGCGTTTTCCGGCGGCTATCCCTATAGCACGCAATTCGACGGGGAAGCCTGGGCGGAGAGAGGAGTAATCCTGGTCACGGTAGCCTACAGGCTCGGAATCCTAGGATTCCTGAACCATCCCGAACTCTCGGCTGAAGCGGGAGGACATTCCGGAAACTATGGGATCGAGGACCAGGCCGCCGCACTGAAATGGATCCATGACAATATCAGCCAGTTCGGTGGAGATCCTGACAATGTAACCATAATGGGTCAGAGCGCCGGTGGAATGAGCGTCAAATACCTGCTCAACTCCCCGAAGGCCGCAGGGCTGTTCTCCAAAGCCATCATCCAAAGCGGAGGTGGGCTGGACCTGGCTCCCGGTGAACCTGCAGCACACACTTCACAGGAGGAACTCGACGAGCGCAGCAAAAAGGCGTTTGACGCAGCCGGGCTGGACGATTTGGCGAAGATGAGGGCCGCCTCCTATCAGGAACTTTCCAAGATCAGGAGCTTCTACACACCCCATGTGGACGGCCCGGTCATAGCCCGTGATTTCAGTGAGGCTACTTACAGCAACACTCTTGCCGACGTTCCGATCATGATAGGCTACAACAGCCAGGACATGGCAGCCCTTGCCGGGAGGAGCGTGGACCGTTTCTGCGCTGTCAGGGATTCCCTGAGTGCGACTCCTGTTTTCGAATATGAGTTCACAAGGAACCTGCCCGGGGATGATGATGACCCGGAGAAAGATCCCGGGGCATTCCACTCCGCGGAACTGTGGTTCGTCTTCCATACCCTGGAGCGCAGCTGGAGACCCTGGACCCCTGGAGACTATGCCCTCGCCGATGAAGTCGTGGATGCGTGGACCGGCTTCTGCAAGACCGGCAATCCCGGCTGGGACGAGTACCACTGGGACAAGCCCTACAAGAAGATCTTCGACGTAAAGCCCTGAATCCGACACCGCAGTTCGCCGGCAGGTAGTCCTTCAAACCTTCCGCTTCGCTCCATCCCTCCCCCCGCTTCGCGGCGGGCCCCTCCCTTTCAACGACGCCGAGGGTGGCTACGGGTTTGCCAGGACTACCTGCCGGCGGACTGCAAAAACAGGCCATCCTGTTCCCTGCGGGGCAAGACCTATTTCTGAAGAAGGTACACCGGGATCTCACCGGGCTTGGCTTTAACCTTAAGGACCATGCCGGCCTTCGGAGCCTTGAATCTCCGGCCGGTCTCCTTTTCTACCCATTTACCCTTGGGAAGATAGACCTCTCGTGAATCAGTGTCCGTAAGGATGGGAGCGACGAGGTATTCTTCCCCGAGCATGAATTCATCCTCGACGGAGCATGCCTTCGGATCATCCTGCCAGCCAAGTGCCAGCGGACGGACCGGAGGCAGTCCGGTAGCCACTGCTTCATCGGCGAGTTTCCCGAACAGGGGATATAGTTCTGCATGGGTCGCCATGAGCTTCCTGTAAGCCTCACGGGTCGCCTCATCGAACTCATAGACGTGCATCACGAATCCATGGGTCTGGACACATGGAGTGTAGGTAGTGAAAGCCGTTCCACGGAGGAAGACCCTGGCCTCCATCTCGGGAGGTACGGTGCTGCTGGTCCTGATATTCACTACTTCCTCTCCTTCCCTCGCCTCGACACGGGTGAGGTCGATCTCATTTGTCTTGCGGTTGTACACTCCGACGGGTCTGGGCTTCAGGCCGGCATACTGATATCCTGCCATGTCATATGTCATCCACGGGACACCCGAGATCGAAGAGTTGGTCACTGCGAGGAGCTGGTCATCGAGTTTTTCAAAGACCCTCAGCTGGTCGCCCGCCCACATGAACGGATTGCGCTGGGAGCCTATGCCTCCGCCGCGGGCCAATGCCATGAAACTGCCACCGCCGCGCACACGGCCTTCGAGGGACTTCCTGAGCGCGGACACGAAAAAGGTGGGATATGCATGATGGACTTCAGCGTTAGCGAACACCTTGGGATTATGCCATCTGTAATGCACTGAGACGCCTTCATATTCATGCCCGTCGTCCGGCATAAGTTCGCAGAAATCGATCTTCATTCCTTCTATCCCACAGTCGGCCAGTTCTTTCCATACAGTGTTGATGTACCAGTCCCAGGCTTCCGGGTTGGTCACGTCGATGTACTCATATGCCCTGCCGCGGGTGATGTCAGGATTGATATGGCCTCCATATACATCAGGGATGAGACTGCTGTTCTCGGCAACTACCTTGCCTCCGGAAAGGATATCAGCCTTGACAAGATATTCCGGCTTGAAGCCCGGAGCGTCCTTCGAAAGCACCGACCCGACACGCATATAGCACATCATATGTATTCCAAGGGCATTGAGGTATTCTCCTGCATCACGCAGGGCCTGATCACGCATGCGGGCACCTTCCGCACCCTCAGCCCTTACCTTCTTCACTGCGATGTCGGTCTTTTCCGTATTCAGGTACCTGAGCGATCCGTCCGCGTTCCTGTCGGCGATCACCACTTCGCCCGGAGCCTTGCTGAACACATTCACGTTCCAGGGCTCCAGAATGACCGCGGTAGGCCTCGAAGCGAGTTCACAGTGGGCCTTTATGATGTCCACAATGCCGCGGCCGAGGAAACGGGTGTCACCCTTCATTCCGGAACGATAGCCCTTCAAGACCGAGAAATCAGGACTGTAGCGGCATATGATCGGACCGTAGTTCCACGCTTCCGGCTTTCCGGGGGCGCCTGAAAGGCGGGTATATCCGCTGAGCACCTCCGCTATCTTGTCCGTCGCGAAGACATATGCATCGAACTCCGGGTCTTCCAGTTCTATGCTCCACCCACCGGAGATGCTCTCGCCGAAATCCATCACAGAACGGGCGTAGCTGTTGACGAACAGGCCTCCTCCGCGAGTGGTCGAGAACAACGGGATAGCCATATATGTCGCATTCGAGTCGTTCCATCCGTCACTGGTGTAGAGAGTCACTTTCTGGCCCGCCTTGCCGAGGCGGTCGAGCCTCTCTCCCAGGCCGAAGACATTATCCCCTTTCGGAAGGACCCCGGTAACATATGTCTTTCCGGCCTTACAGTCAATTGAATTTATGCGCATTACCTCCCGCCCGGAAGCCGAAATGAAGACCAGTGAACCGTCGGGGAGCAACTGAGCCTTGGAGCCGTCTGGAGACTTTGCGGTAATTACCTGCCCGCTTTTCTGCTTTACAGGGAGAGCAGCATCATCCAATGTCTCACCGAGGAAAGATGACAGAGCCTGGACGGCGCCCTCATCATTGAATCCCGCTCCGGGTTTCGATTCACTCTGGAGCCTCCATGCACCGTCTCCGCGTGCAGTGAGACGGCATTTCACACCGGAGGGAGAAGTGAAAAGGATTCCCGGCTCGCTTACCAGCAAGCTCAGGAAAAGTAATAATATTTTCATGATCCAAAGATCCTAAAGATGTCAGACTTTGGGCTCCCAGCCCTTCTCGTATTCACGACCCCAGAACTTCATGGCCTTCTTGTCTCCAATGATACGGCCATTGGAGGGATCGATCTTGAGCGAACGGCCCACACGCTGGGAAATGTTCCCGAGCTCAACCAGCTGGGTGCTGATGCAGGCTTCATATACAGGTGAATGGAGCTGCTCTCCCTTGCGGATGCCGTTGAAGAAGTTGATGAAATGAGGAGCATCCAGCTGCTCGGAAGGTCCGAGAAGGTTGCCCTGCTCGTAACTGACATTGCTCTTGACCTCCTTGATGACACGGCCCTTTATGTCGGTGATCTTGTACTCGTTGCCTCCGGGGATGAAAACAGTACCGGTGTCACCGTAGAAGGCTACGCCGGAACCCATGCCGTCAACCGGCTGCTGGTTGCAGCTGCGGCCTTCCCAGGAACATGCCATCCCGTTTGCGAACTGGAAGGAAATCATCTGGGTGTCAGGCGTCTCCCAGTCGTCCTGGAAACGGTAGCGGCCTCCTACGGAAGAAACCATAGTCGGATACTCCACACCGAGGCCCCAGCGGAGCATATCTACGAAGTGGGTTCCGTTGTTGAGAGCCTCACCGGTTCCCCAGTGCCAGAACCAGTGCCAGTTGTAGTGGACGATATTGTCCTTGTATGCTCGCCTGGGTGCCGGTCCCTGCCAGAGGTCCCAGTCCAGCCAATCCGGAACCGGAGCCGGCTTTCCTACGCCGATGGTGTCACGGTTGTTGGTGTACCATGCCTTCGCATACTGCACCTTGCCAATGGCTCCCGACCTGACCTCATTCATACCAGCAACTACGTTCGGCCAAGAACGCCTCTGATTACCTGCCTGGGCTACTTTGCCATACTTGCTGATGGCCCTGATGAGAAGCTCGTTCTCAGCCGGATTGTGGCTCGTCGGTTTCTCAAGATAGACATGCTTCCCTGCCTGCATGGCCATTATGGCCGCAGGTGCGTGCCAGTGGTCCGGCATAGCAATGAACACTGCATCTATATCTTTGTTCTCCAGAAGTTTCCGGAGATCCTTATAACCCTTGGGAGTGGTTCCGGAGTATTTTGCGACTACCCCTTGACAGGTCTCAAGTGCCCTGGAGTCCACATCGCAGAGGGCAGCGACATTGCACTCATCATGGAGCTTGGAGAGATTGGTGGATATAGCCTTGCCACGGGCATTGACTCCGATTACGGCCACATTGATCCTGTCATTTGCGCCGGCGACTTTCGCCCTTGCGCTTGCGCTGAAGCCAGGCACAACGCTTCCGACAGTAAAAGCCGCGGCACCGCCTGCGAGCTCTTTGAAAAAGTCTCTTCTAGTTGACATATGTTTCAGTGTTTGGTTATTTTACGGATGATCCACTTCACCAGGGCTATGATCCCGCGCACTATCCAGAGCAGGATGTACAGGAGAACCGTGACGGCCACTACATAGCCGATCTGGGAAAAGAGTTCTGTCCAAGGACGCGAATAGCCGATTATCGCTCCAAGATTGACAAGGCATGCGGCGATGAAGCAGACAAGGACTGTCAGCCACTCACGCTTGACCCGTTGTGCGGTTATAACTATATCTTTCATCTCTAGAACTTCATATATGGGATCTTATACTCTTCCGGGAACTCCACTATCTTCTGCCCTTCCATTGCCTCGTTGGCGAGAAGGCAGAGGATGGTGGCGCAGTAGGCCTCTTCCACTACATTGGGAGACTTCTCCCCGGTTATCACTGAACGGCAATAGGCGGACATTATCTTGTCCGAGCCGTCGTTTGCCGCACCGATCATGCTCTGGCCGCCGTTTACATGGATGTCTCCCTGGATGACAGAATGAGGGATATGCCCGGTCTTGGTCTCCGGTCTCCAGCTGGGGCCGGCACTCGGGACAGCGGCGAACGCCTTGTCTTTCACCTGTTCAAGCAGCTGGCGGATACCGGACTGGGTGTGGTCGTCCTCGAGCCAGTAGATTCCCCTTGCCAGGTCTATGGTACCCTTGGTTCCGAGGATCTGGTCTTCCATCCCGTTGAACTTGTTGGAGATGAGGGACTCGTAATTGATCTTGACTCCGTCGGAGAAACTGTAGATCACATTCACGCTGTCATAGACCTCGCGGCCGTCCTTCCAGTGGACAATGTCCCCTACTCCCTGTACCTTTACCGGGAGCTTTCCGGCCACCCAGTTGCAGACTTCCAGCTGATGGCAGCCCAGCTCTGTCATGAGGCCTCCTGAACTTTCCTTGTAGAGGCGCCAGTTGATCTTGCGCTCCAGTTCGGGAGAAGGGACTTCACGACGCCAGTCGGCATTGCGGAACCAGTGGCACCGCATTCCCACTATGTCTCCCAGCTCACCGTTCTGAAGCATCTGGATACCCTTGGCATACTTCTCGTCGAACATTCGCTGCATGCAGAAATAGACCACCTTGTCCGTCTGCCTGTAGGCATCGTAAATGGCCTTGCACTGTTCCATGGTACGGGCCATGGCCTTCTCGCAATAGACATTCTTGCCGGCTGCGATCGCATCCAGGACCATAGGGGCATGCCAGTTGAGCGGAGTGGAGATTACCACTCCGTCTATGTCCTTATCCTCCAGGAGCTTGTGATAATCCCTGTATAGTTTGGCCCCGGGAACGAGAGCCGCGGCGGTCTGCAGGTTGGGCTCGTAATTGTCGCAGAGGGCGACCACCTGGGCGTGTGGGATGTGGAGGAGCAGGTCCAGGTTGTACTGGCCCCTGGATCCGGTTCCGATCATTCCTATCCTGGCCTTCTCCCCGGAGAGTTCTCCACCCTTCTTCCGGGCGGATGCATTCAGCCAGGGAGATGTGGCAAGCAGGGCCCCGCCTGTAGCCACTCCCATATTTTTCATGAAATCTCTTCTGTTCATATCTTGTTAAATCATAATTCGTAAACTGACGCAATCATATCCGGGAAATTCTTCCTCACTTCCTGTCTCTGCTGCGCTCCGGCGACAAGCCAGACCGTGCTTAAGACCTCTGCATCAAGGGGATCCGGAGACATCACCGTCGAGGCGATTTTTCCTGCAATTTTCGCACCTGTGCGCGGATTGATAATATGCCCGGCATATTCAGGAGTATTCCCCGACGTCGAAAGGGTGGAATCCCTCAGACTGAACTCCCCTATAGGCTCACCGCTGAAAGGATTCTGGAGGGAGACTTTCCAGCTGTCACCGAACGGATGGTGCCCCATCCCGAGGATTGTACTTCCCCCGAAATCCACATATGCATCCTCTATCCCTGCGCGGGACAGCAGGTCGCGGACTTTCCTGACGGCATATCCCTTTGCGAAGCCACCCAGGTCGAGGAAAGTGTCCGGAGCGGAGAAGCTCACATTGTCCCCTTCCAGCCTAACCCTGGAAAAATCCCTTTTCGTGACGTCGAAGATACCCATCGTGCGCTCATGGTACATGGCGCAGAGCCGCAGCACCTCGACCATCGTTTCGCTCACCCTTACCGGAGAGAGAGCGGCACCGGAATTCAGAGCTGACACCTCGCTGGCGGGATCGAAGCGGTCGAGCATATGCCAGAGCCTCTCCAGCTCAGTACATATGTCCTCCCAGACAATCTCGGCAGTCTCTTTGGCGGAGCTCATCATGACTACGTCGAAACGGGTGTGCATCACATACGGAACCGATCCGTAGAAGAGACCTTCCGCGGGATGGAACTCGCTATGTGACACCAGATTGCCCATCAAATTCTACTTGAGGTAAGGTTTCAGGAGTTTGCGGGCATCTTTCTCTCCCTTCTTCATGGCTTCCTCGAGGGTAACCATCTTTCCGTCCCTTTCCACACTCATATTCGAGGCCTTCATGAAGGCGAACATCTCTATGATCTCGGCTTCAGGCACAGGAGGAACACCTGTCTTGAAGAACTTGAGTATCTCTGCCAGAAGCGGCTTGTAACCTTCGTAAGGACCTACTGCAATAGCTTTCTTCTCTCCGAAAGCCGTTCCGCCATATATGCTGGGGCCCTTCTCGATGGCACGGAACGTACCCAGGCGGCCGTCGTTCCAGACTCCCGTAACCACATCACCCATTTCACTGTGCACACGGCTGACTGCTTTGCAGCCGGTCCCGAGGACAGTATAGAGGGACTCTATGCCATGGATGCCGTAGAAACCGAAATCAGGATGTGTAGGAGTAGGATGGTGAGGGCTGAAACAGTCTGCACCAATGATCTTTCCATACTCTCCGGCTCCGAGTTTCTGGGTCTCTGCGCTGAAACGCAGGGCGGAAGAGGACCATGTCTTGACTCCGTACCTCTCCGCAAGTTTGTAGATGGCTATAGTCTGGCCCAGGGTGGCCCCCATAGGCTTGTCGATATAGACAGGCTTCCCGGATTTGAAGACCTCGGCTGCCTGCTCCAGATGGATCGTGCCGTCATTGGTCTCAAGGAGTACGCAGTCCACCTTCCCCAGCATCTCAGCAATGGACGAGCAGATCTCCACTCCGGCCGCCTTGACTTTCTCAATGTAGCCGGGAATCCTGCTGTAGCTGGACTCGATAACCTTGGAGCCATAAGGATACGCCGCAACCACTTTCCATCCGTCCGAGAAAGCCGGATCAGTGCCACCGTTGATGAGCTCGGTGAAAGCAGTGGAGTGGGATGTATCAAGGCCTATGATGCCTATGCGCATTACATTCTGCGCACTGGCGCCCACGCAGATCGCAGCGATGGCCAAAAGGGCGATTAACTTTTTCATGATCGGTTATTTAGATTTGAAATATTATCGGATCACAGCAGGGAGGCGCTGTCGGCATCGAGGTAGAGGACTGCGCCTGCCTTGGTCCTGAGTATGCTTGAGGGGCATTCCTCGGAGATTTCTCCCTTAAGGGCACGCCTCACTGCAGGAGCCTTGTTGGTGAACGGCACCACGCAGATCATCTTGTCTGCCTTCATCAGGGAAGGCACGGTGAGAGTAAAGGCATATGCCGGGACCGAGTCGAAGTCGGGGAAGCATTTCTCGTTTACCTGCTGCTGGCGGCAGACCCTGTCGAGGGCGACTACCTTGACGGCTTTCGGGTCATTGAAATCGGCGACACCCGGATCATTGAAAGCGATGTGCCCGTTCTCCCCTATGCCGAGACATACGATGTCCACAGGATGCTCCGCGAGGAGCCTGGTATAGCGGGCGCATTCTTCCTCGGGATCGGCGGCAAGTCCGTCCAGATAGTTGACGCTCTTGAATGGCAGCTTGCCGAACACCCTCTGCCTGAGGAAGTTCCCGAATCCGGCAGGAGCATCAGGCCCTAGACCGACATATTCATCCATATGGAAGGCGTTCACCCTTGTCCAGTCAATTCCTTCATATGCAACCAGCCTCTTCAGCATTTCATCCTGTGAAGGGGCGGCAGCGAAAATCATGTTTACTTCATCTTTCTCTTTCAGTTTGGCGATGACCGCCTGTGCGATTTCCTCCGCCGAAGCGGCGCCCATGTCGCGGATGTCCGCGAATATCCTGACTTCCAGAAGTCCCTCCCGGAAGATCTTGTCAGCCGGCTTATGCTCTGTAGATGACATTTCCTTTAACTATTGTGTATTTGACATTTATGTTTTCATCGAATATTGTGACGTCGGCGTCCTTCCCGGCGTCGAAACTGCCTTTCCGTCCGGAAATCCTCATTACGGATGCCGGATTGCAGGTAATCATCCGTACCGCCTCGGGAAGAGTCAAGCCTCCATCCTTTATCATGGTCCTCACCAGACGGTCAGCAGTCGCCACGCTCCCGGCGAAAGCCGAGCGGTCAGGCAGTTTCGCCACTCCGTCCTCTACTATTACCTCCTGGCCGTCTGCGAGGCCCCCGAGAAGGCTCGGGCCCTCCGGCATTCCTGCGGCGCGCATGGAGTCGGTTACCACTGAGATGCTGTCCACTCCCCTGATCTTAAGGATCAGGCGAAGCAGGGTGCCGGGTACATGGATGCCGTCCGCAATGATTTCCAGGGTCATCCCGTCCTGCCAGTAGCCGTACTCTACCACCCCGGCGTAGCGGAATGCGTTCCGGCGGGTGATAGTACTCATGCAGGAGAAGAAATGGGTCATATGTGTAGCGCCCATCCTGAATGCAGCGTCACAGTCCTCGAACGTAGCGCTGGTATGCCCTATTGATGCGACTATGCCGCGGCGGGCGAGCTCGGCTGCGAATTCGGGAGCGCCGGGCAGTTCCGGAGCGAAACTCCATCTGGCAATCCGGTCCGAGCGTGAGAGGATTTCCAGGTACTCTGACGGTTCGGGATTGCGGAGGTAGCGAGGATCCTGGGCTCCTGCATATTCTTTCGCGAAATACGGCCCTTCGAGATGCATTCCCCCGAATGCGGCCCCGTCCACATTGGCCCGGGAGGCCTTGTCATATATGTCGAAAGTATTGTACAGCAGCTCGTTAGTACTAGTCAGTGTGGTCGGAAACAGCAGGGTGGTGCCGTGACTGGCATGCATGCGGGCGGCAGTCACATATGCATCCACCGTCCCGTCCATGAAATCCGCTCCGCCGGCGCCATGGGTGTGCATGTCGATAAATCCCGGCGAAAAGAAAAGCCCGTCCGCATCCACTATCCTGTCCGAGGGAGAAGGGACCACTTTATCTGAGGGGAGAAGGGCGGAGAAGCATCCGTCCTCGCACACCAGCGAAAGACCTTCCACGATCCTGTCTTTCAGGACCGCCTTGCCGCCACGGATTATCAACCTGTCCATATGGATATACTATTTGGCAGCGCTGCGGCCCCAAGAGGTTATCTTGTAGCCTTTGACAGCAAAGAAGATCAGGTAGAGGTAGCACGGTACCAGTATCCAGTAACCACCCTGGAGACCCAGGTATTTGGCGCACCAGCTGTAGAGAAGGGGCATTATGGCGTTTCCGCAGAGGCCCATTATCAGAAGAGATGAACCTGTCTTAGTGAACTTGCCCAGACCGCGGATGGCCAGCGGCCATATGCCTGCATAGACCAGGGAATTGGGAAGTCCGAGGGCGCAGAGGAACCATATGGATGTCTTGGCGTCATGGCCGAAGAGGGAAAGATTCCCGGCTGCGAGTATCACCCCGAAGGACAGCAGCAGTCCCAGCACGGTGCACAGCACCAGCACTTTCTGCTGCGATATGACTTTCGGTATGACTATGATTCCGATTATGTAGCCCAGCATCGTACATGCAAGGGTATATGACGGAAAGACCTTGGCTTCAAGCAGGTTGATTCCGAAGGAATTCGCATAGTTTATGATAGTGTCGATTGCCACGACCTGGGTCCCGACATGGAAGAAAATAGCGAGGGCGCCAAGGATAAGGTACGGGAAATCGAAGATGCTCTTCTTGTCGCCGGCATCCTCCGAAGAGGCATTCTGCTCCTCGGTATCGATCTCGGGAAGTACGGAATACTTGATTCCGATACCGCACAGGAGCAACAGCACTCCGAGGCAGGCATATGGCACTATGGTACGGCGTATAAGCTCGTCCAGCATGGCGGCCTGGGTAACCGCATCGAGGGTTCCGCTCTCCACGGCAGCGAAAAGCTGGCTGTCGGTCGGTTTCAGGATAATGGCGGCAAAGACCAGCGGGGAAAGGATTCCCGCGAGCTTGTTGCATATGCCTACGATGCTGATACGGCGGGTCGCGCTTTCGATGGGACCGATGATGGTGACATATGGATTCGCTGCGGTCTGGAGGATCGCGAGGCCGGTTCCAATGGAGAACAGGCCCACGAGGAATATCGGGAAGGCCCTGGCATATGCCGCAGGAACGAATATGAACGCGCCCAGGGACATCAGCAGGAACCCTATCATCATCCCGCTTTTGAATCCGACTTTTTTCAGGAGTATTCCGGAGGGCACCGACATCACCAGATAGGCGATGTAGAATGCGAGGGTCACGAAATATGACTGGAAATGGGTAAGTTCACAGGCAATCCTGAAATACGGGATGAGGATGGAATTCATCCAGGACACGAAGCCGAAGATGAAGAACATCCCGGCGAGGATGGCCATCGAGATATAGAACCTTTTCTTTCCGTCCATGGCAGCCAGTTTTATTTCCCGTCAGCTATCGCCTGCAGGTAGTCTCTCAGCACAGGCCATTTGTAATAGACGCCATTCACAGCCTCAAGGGCCGGGAAGGTGCGCTCGCACTCATTGAGGAGTACCTTGACCAGGATAGAACCCTGTTTGTTCTTGAAGAACACGAACTGGATGTTCGCGGCCATCGGGACCTCCTTGAAGCAGAGCCACTTCGACGGGGCTTCTGCGCACGAATAGGTCTCTTCGAACCCGTTCAGCTTGATTAGGAAGAGGAAAGGCATGATACCGGAGTCGTGGCCGAAACGGAGGTCGGCGCAGACCTTTCCGCCGTCGATAGCGTCCTGTGCCTTGTTCAGGAAGTCGTTAAGGATGGGACCACCGACAACCCTTTCACGGTAACCGCCATTCTCCTTGGTGCGGCCCATATTGTTGACTGTCCCTATGTCGTTTGCGGCCCAGAAGGCGTAAATCTCGTCCAGGGTCATTTCTGAATAGAAATTGGGGACCTCGGTGTCGAGGCACTGGGCGATGTCTCCGGCATTGATAACTGAATAATAGAAGCTGTACTCCTTGTCCTTGAAAATCTTCGCGGGAGCTTTGGGATCCTTGAAGAGAAGCTTGCTTATACGGCCCGGATCAAAAAGGGCCTTGAACATGGAATCGCGTATCTGCCCTCCCCTGTTGGCTGGAGCGCCGCTGGACGAGTGGGCGATGTAATCCATGTACCTCGCGCCTGTATCCATGCTGATATCCAGTCCGGGAGCGGCCTTGTCAAGACCAAGGATGAAGTTTGACATGCTCATTATGCATCGCTGGACTGTCGAGGAGAATGCCCTGACGTCATTCCTTTCGCTCTGGCTGAATATCTGGGGATAGCGCCCCGCAAGCCTGGTGGCTATGCCCCTGTGGGTCTGCGCACCCTTCTGGGTAAGCATGCCGTCCATTCCCCTCTGGGTATATTTCAGGGATTCCACTGCCTCGAGCAGTCCTTTCCCGTAAGCGGTCAGCTGGTCCAGGGAATCCAGTTTCTTCAGATATCCAAGGGCTGTCTCATATGGGCTGGAGCTGGTGTGGTAACGACATCCGTGACGTCCGAAATGGCTGACATAGAAAGGCTCATAACCTGCAGGAGCCTTGGTGTCCTTGATTGCCGGAACTTCGTAGAAATGATGCAGGTTGGATGCACGCTCTGGCATCTCCTTGAGAAGGGCCTTGACTTGCTCTTCAGTGTAAGTCACCTTGTCGGTTTTGGGAGCCGCACAAGCCACGGCGCAGAGCAGCGCAAGGATGATAAGGGTTATCGGTTTCTTCATATGATAAAAATGTGATTAACACCAAAAATAACAATTTTTAACCGCATTTGCGCAATCTTTTCATATTTTTATAGTCCAAAAATTATATCCCATGACATCGGACCGTTTGTTTTCCTTCTTAGCCGCGGCTTTAGCTTTCTGCGCCGTCTCCTGCAGCCAAAAAACCTCTCTTACTTCATTCGTCAACCCCCTTGTCGGGACAGACGCCAGCAGGACGGTAAACGCAATCGGAGACCTTTCCGCGGATTACGGCAAGATTGCCCCCGTAGTCGGGGTTCCGCACGGAATGACTTCCTGGGTTCCCCAGACGGAGGCGACTGAGAGGAAGTGTATTCCACCCTATTACTACGCCACTGGGAGGATCCAGGGTTTCCGAGCCAGCCACTGGATGAACGGAAGCTGCACCCAGGATTACGGCAGCGTAACGGTCATGCCAATGAACGATGTCCTGTCCACAGACCCCAAGGACCGGTCTTCAGCATTCTCACATGAAACGGAAGATTCCAGGCCCTACCTCTACAGCGCTGTCCTGGAAGATTACGGCATCCTGGGGGAGATTACCGGACTGTCACGTGCCGGGATCATGCGCTTTACATTCGACAAGGCCGGAGACCATTATCTGGTCATAGAGCCAAACAGCGATGAGCGCCAGGCAAGCCTGAAGATCGATCCCTCAACCGGGGAGGTTTCCGGCTCGAACCCGGTCCACCGGATCTACCAGGGCAACGGAAAACCCGCCGGTTTCAGCGGTCATTTCGTAATCCGGACCAATGTCAAGCCCCTGGACTTCGGACTTTGGGAGAATGACGGAGAGCCTCTGGAAGGACTTGAGTACAAGGCATCCGGCAACAAGGTCGGAGCCTGGGTTCGCATCCATCTGGACAAGCCCGGGACCGTCCTGGTAAAGGTAGGCACCTCTTTCACCTCCACCGATAACGCCAGGAAGAACCTTGAAGCCGAGATTCCTGGATGGAACTTCGACAAGGTAGCAGGGCAGTCCGAAAAAGCGTGGGAAAAGACCCTTGGGTGCATAGTGGCAGAAGGTGGTTCCTCGGACAAACGCGAAATGTTCTACTCGGCCCTTTACGACGCCATGATCCTGCCCAGGACCTACAGTGACGTGGACGGCTCATGGCCGGGATTCGACTACAGCGGGACCAGGCATTCGGACAACGTACAGTACGGGGACTTCTCCCTCTGGGACACCTTCCGCGCCCTTCATCCGCTCCTGACCCTGATTGACCCGGACCTGTCCTCCAGGATGATCGGCTCCTTCCTCGAAATGGGCGAGATCGGAGGCTGGCTGCCTATCTTCCCATGCTGGGGATCATATACTTCCGAGATGATCGGAGACCATGGGATCTCCCTCATCGGGGATGCGATCATGAAAGGGATTGAAGGATTTGACTATGAAAGGGCATATGCCCTTATGCGGAAGAACGCCTTCGAGGTCAACCGGGACTATCCTTCCTACAAGGACGGAAAAGGACGCCGCGCCCTCGAATCCTACCTCAGGTACGGCTACATCCCCTTAGAGGATCCCGTCCGCGAGGCCTTCCACCAGAGAGAACAGACCTCCAGGACCCTGGAATATGCATATGACGATTTCGTCCTGGCGCAGGTCGCAGACAAGCTGGGGCATGAGGCCGACAGGGACAGCCTGATCCGCCGGGCCTCGTTCTGGAAGAACGTGATCGACCCCGGAACCGGATATGCCCGGGGCCGCCATGAAGACGGCAGTTTCGACGAACCCTTCGACCCCAATTCCAAGGCACCGTACATATGCGAGGGAACTCCCTATCACTACACATGGTCCGTGCCTCACGACGTGACCGGACTGATGGAACATATGGGCGGGAAAGACCGCTTCACCGACCTCCTGGACACGTTTTTCGCAGAGAAAAAGTACTGGCACGGCAATGAGCCGGGGCACCATATCCCCTACATGTACGCATATGCGGGCCAAGCCTGGAAGACCCAGCGCCTGGTGCATGAAATCATCGGGAGGGAATACAAGCCGCGTCCGGACGGCCTGTCAGGGAACGATGACTGCGGTCAGATGTCGGCCTGGCTGGTCTTCAGCATGATGGGCTTCTACCCCGTCTGCCCCGGAAAACCGGAATATGCTCTCGGAAGCCCTTCATTCCCCAAACTGACCATCAACCTTCCCGGCGGAAAGACCTTCACTATCGAAGCGGAAGGCCTCTCGGATGAGAACATCTACATCCAGGACGCGACCCTCAACGGGAAACCATATGATAAAAGCATCCTGTCCCATTCGGACATCCTCGCCGGTGGACGGCTGGTGCTGACGATGGGACAGGAACCTGTGAAAAACTGATGCCGGGAGCTATTTCCTGACAGGGAAGAGCCTGGCTATGTGACGGTCGCAGAGGTTCGCCGAAATCTGCTCAGCGATTACGTCGGCATGACGCTCCAGCGATCCGAGGAACTCATCTCCGAGCTCTGCAGCGATCTTGTAGCTGACATGGATGAGCTGGCGGAACGAAGAGTTGAAGAGCGGATCGGAAGGATTGTGACGCATGGTGCGGGCATATGTCTCAGCGTCCCACTTGTCTACCTCTTCGGGGGAAGGAAGCGCATTCCTGTCGACATCGATTACCGCTGCATATGGAATCGTGAGCTCGTCCATGCGGGAAAGGGCCTCTTTGTATATCCTCTTGGCAAGGACGAGGGCCTTCGGGTCGGCGAGTGCGAGGCCGATGTTCTCTTCGAGCCATGTGGTGCCTGCGGTCTTGATGTGGATTCCTTTTCCATGCTTGCGGAGCAAGTCTCCCATAATGGGATAGATGGAAAACTTGTCTGATCCGGAATGGATGCTGAGCTTGAGGTTGTCCTGAAGCCCGAACTCCTTGACAGCGAAATCGATTACCAGGAGGTCTTCCTCGAATTCACGGGTGAACTGGGCGAGGTCGCCACGGTAGTCCACTCCCTTGTTGAATCTTCCCGTGAACTTCGGAGCGATGGTCTGCATCGGGACTCCCTCATATGAGAGGGCCATCAGGATGAAGAAAAGTTCGACGGGAGTCTGGGGCTCCTCGACCTCATCCATGGAAACCTCTGTGACAAAGTTGTCGGCGCCCTTGGCGGCAGCGATGTGAGCATATATGCGGCCGGCTTCCTGGGCTGCGGAGAGGTACCTTGACGCGAGGGTGCGGAGAAGGGCCTCATCTACCTTGAAAGGCTTCTCGATTCCCGGAATCACAAGGTCCCCTGCATATGCCATGGCCTTCTTTACGAAAGCCTCCATCGAAGCGGGATCAGCCTCTTTCCCGATGTTGTCGGCAACATCGATGGTGAAGAAATCGGAAGAATCGATGAACCTGTCGACGTTCTTGAGATTGATGTGGTCGGCGTCGACGAAGTACTGTCCGGTGTACCCGAGAGCCTTTACGGCAGCATCAGCCTCTACCCTTACGGCAGAAGGCTCAGTGCCTACGATCTCATGCTCCCTGTTGGATTTGTTCCACACCGGGACGAAACTTACTCCGAACTCTTTTTCCGCCTTCAGGAGGGCTTTGAGCTGTGCTACCCCTTCATGTGCGAAGCGGTCACCCACTCCAAAAGAATACTTGGCGATTTTCATTGTCATATGGTTATTATTGGTTTTTTGCAAACGTTTGCAGGCGCAAATATACGAATGATTTTCAAATTACAACTATTTTTTTGAACGGGAAGCATTACCCATGGGTCCTAAAGTGTCAGGCGTACGTAAATGCTCAACGGCAGGGCCTTCCCGAAACGGTCCTGGAGGGCGAGCTCCCCGGAAGTCAGGACATAGGAAGGCTCCCCCGCCCCGGAATCCTTCAGACCGAACGCCTGCCGGACTACAGTCTCCCCCAGAAGTGAAGAATAGCCGTTCGAGTAGAGGTTGAGAACCATGAAAGAATCCCTGGGAGCCAGGATGGAAGAGACTCCCTGCATCATCTTGAAAAGGAGTTCATCCAGCTTCCACTTCTCCCCGTCGGGACCGTGTCCATATGCAGGCGGGTCAAGGATTATTCCCTGGTAGAGATTTCCCCTGCGCACTTCGCGCGAGACGAACTTCATCGCATCCTCCACGACCCAGCGTATGCCGTCCATACCGCTGCGCTCCATGTTTCCCCGCGCCCAGGTCACGACCTGGCGGACTGAATCGAGATGTGTCACCTCGGCTCCCGCGGCCTTGGCGGCAAGGGACGCCGCACCGGTATATGCGAACAGGTTCAGCACCTTCGGGGGGGCCTCCGAGCGGGCTTTAGCCTTCGCCACAAGTTCGGATGTCCTGGCATATATCCACTCCCAGTTGGGGGCCTGCTCCGGGAAAACGCCTACGTGTTTGAAAGCCGTAAGTCCCAGGCGCAGATTCATTTCCAATGAGGAAGTCTCAGTTGAACAGCCTTTGTAACGGATGTACCACTGGTCATCCATCGCCCCGGCCTTGTCCCATGTGCCGCTGTCCTCTTTTCCGGCCTTGCCGAATCCGGCCCCGGGAGAAAACCTTACATTGGCGAAAGAGCGCCATTTGGCATAGGGCATGGACTTGGTCCATAAGGCTTTCGGCTCAGGACGTATCAATGTGTACTTCCCGAAGCGTTCCAGCTTCTCGCCGTCACCGGAATCGACCAGCTCGTAATCCTGCCAGGTGTTTGAAGGGAATTCAGCCATAGACGTCATTCTTCCGGTCCCAGCCCCATGATGTCGGAGAACTCCGCCTTGTACTTCTTGGCGAGTTCCTCGTCACCGGCCACATCCATCATGTCGCAAAGGTAATAGTAGTACTGGGTGCAGGTCTCAAGGTCATACTGGGAATAAGGATAGAAATCCTTGTAGAACCTGCAGGTAACCAGGAGGTCATCCTTGAACTCGGCGGCCAGCTTGCGGGCCTTGTCATCCTGCCCGAGTTTGTAGTACAGGGATATCATCTGGGTGACCATGTAATCATTGCCGCTGAAACCTATGCATACGCTCTCCAGTGGATACCTCTTCGGATGGATCTTCTCCTGGCACATGTCCAGCATCTCCAGGGCCCTGTCATTCTGGCCGGCCGCCATGAAAGCGATGGCGCTGTTCACGAACATGCCGCGCTGGGACAGCACTCCCAGATGGGTGTAGTAGTTCTGATAGTCCACATTATAGTCTTCCCGGCTGAGGGCGTCCCATGAATAGACATCCTTCATCAGATGGTAGAGTTTCTCCGTGTCAACCTTGCCGGGATCGGTGGTGCTCGGCCTGTTCCTGATCGGGACGAAGACTTCGGAATATCCGTTGAAGAAGAGATAATCCTTGATTCCGACATTTAGGTCGCCGCCGAAATTCAGGACATGCAGCGGCCTGTCCCAATTATAGTTTGAAAGCAGATCCAGGAGGAACAGTTCCGGCTTGGTAACCAGGTTCTTGTCCTTCGGTATGGCAATCTCTATAGTATCCGGGACCTGGTCCATCATGGACTCGGGCACTAGTCCGCATTTGAGTACATTCTCCTTGTTCACAGGTATCAGGAGACGGCGGGACATTATGTAGTCCACCTTCTCCCCGCTTGCAAGGACGACCTTTGCATCAGGATGCCTGAAGACCTTCATCACATCAGAAAGCAGGAAGGCCTGGTTCCTGGTGTCGTTGATGTAAACATATTCATTTGTACCGTAGAGATACTGCTCTGGACCGACTTTAAGGTCGAGCGGTGCGGACTCGTTTACCGCATATTTCATCTGGTCGATGTGCCAGTCCGTCCCGAGGAGGGATGTGTTTACGATGCGGACGTCAGTCCTGACATTCTCCACCTCCTGGGCGTACCAGAGCGGGAAAGTATCGTTGTCTCCGTGGGTGATGAGTATGCCGTTCTCCCCTACTGAATTCAGGTAGTTCCTGGCCATTTCCACGGCGGTGCTGCGGTTGCTGCGGTCGTGGTCATCCCAGTTCTCGGCAGCCATTCGTGCGGGAACGAGCAGGCATATGACAGTCACCGCTGCGGCGCTGACGGCGCCGTATTTCCCTTTGAGTGCATTCCCGATGAGGCTGTAAAGCGCCGCAACGGCGAATCCAACCCATATGGAGAAGGCATAGAATGAGCCTGCATATGCATAGTCCCTCTCCCTCACCTGATACGGAGGCTGGTTCAGGTAGATCACTATGGCGATTCCGGTCAAGAGGAACAGCAGGAAAACAACCCAGCATCCGCGGCGGTCCCTGTCGAACTGGAAGAACAGACCGATGAGACCCAGGAGCAGCGGAAGGAAGAAATAATGGTTCTTTCCCGTGTTGTCCTTCAGCGGTGCGGGAGCCAGTTCCTGGTCCCCGAGACGGGCATTGTCTATGAACTTGATTCCGCTCTCCCAGTTTCCGTAGAAGAGTTCACCGGGAGTCGGACTCGCGATGTCGTTCTGCCGTCCCACGAAGTTCCACATGAAATACCTCCAGTACATCCAGTTCAACTGGTAATCCAGGAAATAGTATATGTTCGTGAAGAATGACGGCTTCTTGTGCTTTGCGCCTTCCACTGCCTGTCCCTTGCCCTTCATATACCCTTCGTAGAACTCCTCGTAGCGTCCGGTCGGGTCATCGCTCCACATACGCGGGAAGAGCATCTTTCCGGATGCCTTGTAAACCGCCTCGGAGGGAGCGCTCACATGCTGGTACTTCCCGTTGAGGGGCGCCCAGTACTTTCCGGTCTTGATATCATATGGAGCGTCGAAATACTGGCCGTAGAGAAGAGGGGTCTTGCCGTACTGCTCGCGGGAAAGGTACCTCACGAGGGTAAAGGCATTGTCCGGCTGGTACTCGTTGGTCGGGGTCTTGACGCAGGAACGGATGATGTCTATCGAGAAAATGGAGAAACCGATCACTATGGACGTGAAGCACAGCATGACTGTGTTCAGGACCACCCTGTTCTTCTTCAGGGACTGGAAGATGGCCACGAAGCACAGGACCAGGAGGGCTATCATGAAGAATGCGGCTCCGGAATTGTACGGAAGACCGAGTACATTCACGAAGAACAGGTCAGACCAGGCGGCGACCTTGGGCAGCCATGGCACCAGGATGAAATTGAGTATGCCGAGGATCACTCCCGAAACGAGGAGAATCTTGATGTACTCGCCGAAGGAATAAGTCCCCTCCTCCCTCTTCTTGAAATAGAACATGAAGACCAGGGCGGGGATGGTCAGGAGGTTAAGCAGGTGCACTCCGATGGAAAGGCCCATCATGAAGCATATGAATACTATCCACCTGTTGGCATATGGGGTGTCAGCCTGTTCGTACCACTTCGTCATGGCCCAGAACACCACGGCGGTGAAGAGGGATGACATGGCGTACACCTCGGCTTCGACGGCCGAGAACCAGAAAGTGTCGGAGAAACAATATACCAGGGACCCTACGGCCGCACTCCCGAAAATCGCGATGCTGTCTCCGGTAGACCAGGTGCCGTCTTCCCGCGGCCTGATCATCCTCTTGAGGAAGAAAACGATGGTCAGGTAAAGGAAGAATATCGTAAGCGCGGAACATAGCGCGCTCATGGCATTCACTGCCACGGCAGCGTGCATGTTGTCGCCGAACATGGTGAACACCCTGGCTATGAGCTGGAATGTCGGGTTTCCGGGCGGGTGACCGACCTCCAGCTTGTAGGATGAGGCTATGAATTCGCCGCAGTCCCAGAATGATGCGGTCGGCTCTATCGTTGACAGGTAAGTCACGGCGGAAATCAAGAAGACTGCGCCTGCCACTATCCTGTTCCAGAAGTTGAATTTCTTCGTTTGCATGTTGTGCGCTTTGACAATATCTTACAAAGATACGAATAGATTCGTTATATTTGCAAAACCCAATCACATGAAACATGGCTGAAAACGACTGGAAAAAACGTCTGGGAGTAGTCTATTCCACCAACAAGGACTACGAATACGAGTATCAGCCCCAGGAGGAAGTCCAGACCCTTCCCCCTGGGAAACAGCGGCTTCTGGTCGGAATCGACCGCAGGAACCGCTCCGGCAAGACCGTTACCCTGATCAGCGGTTTCAAAGGCTCCCCCGATGATCTTTCCGCCCTGTGCAAGACCATGAAAACCAAATGCGGATGCGGAGGCTCCGCAAAAGACGGGGAGATCCTACTCCAGGGGGACCTGCGCGACAAAGCGGTCGCCATCCTGACCGCCATGGGCTATAACTCCAAAAGAAGCAACTGAGGCGGACCATGGAGTATTCCCTGACTGTTATAATCACCCTGCTTCTTTGCCTGCTGTGCATGCGCAACTGGCTGAGGCTGATTCCCTCCCTGACAGAATGCGTTTTCCGTGCCAAAGGCAGTGCCAATCTGGAAGAGAGCGTTCCGCTCACTCGTGACCGTAACAGCGTAGCGAGAATATGCATCCTGCCATTCACCCTGATAGCCAGTCATTTCCGCTTATGGGACCCGAAGCTGACAGCCAACCTGGATGATTTCTGGCACTTCCTCGCCGTCCTGGGGGCATTTCTCATATACATACTGATCCGAGCCTTCATGCAATGGAGATGCGCCCCGAGGCGCTCCCCTGCCGACCGCTACGGGATAGCATGCCGCAGTTCCAGGAATTATTTCATCATATGCACCTCGATCCTCCTGTTCGGTGCGGGCATATTCAGCCTGACAGACCTTCCCGTCCTGACAATCCAAAGGATCTTCCTTCTCTTCCTCGCGGTTTTCTACTTCTTCTACCTGATCCGCAAAACCCAAATTCTATCAACATTTTGCAATCCTTTCACGGCTTTTTTGTATCTTTGCGCGCTTGAATTCCTTCCAACGGGAGCGCTGGTGGCCGCGGCCATCCTTTTGTAGCTCATTATTAGACTGTTAGGTTGGATTTCGCAGAGAAAACCGACGAAAAGGCATGGCAGAAAAAAGAATACTTATAGCTCAGAACACCCCCCTCAACTTAGCACCTTACGCCGAACTCAAGGAAAAGTTTGACGTAGAGATCGAATTCAAAAGGTTCTTCATGGTTGAGCCCCTGACTTCCAGGGAGTTCCGTGAGCAGAAAGTCAACCTCGCCGATTTTACGGCGATCGTCTTTTCTTCCAGGCACGCCATTGACGCCTACTTCCGCCTGACTGAGGAACTCAGGGTTAAGGTCCCCGACACGATGAAGTATTTCTGCACTACAGAGGCCGTGGCCATGTACCTGCAGAAGCATATCGTTTACCGCAAGCGCAAGATATTCTTCGGAAACGGGACTCCGCAGTCCGTGCTGAATCTCATAGGCACTAAGCACAGCGGCGAGAACTTCCTCATCACCATGACCGATGGAGCCAACTCCGACTCCATTACCAGACTCTTTGACGGCGCCAAGCTCAAGTACACTGCAGCCAGCGTCATCAAGGCAGTACCCCGGGACCTGAAATCCCTGGAACTGGACAAATACGACATCATCGTACTCTACAACCCGAACGACGTCAAGTCCCTTTTCGTGAATTTCCCGTCATTCACCCAGGGAGACATCAAGTTCGTGGCTTACGGAAAATCCATCGTAAGCGCGATGGAAAATGCAGGACTTCACCCCGACGTCAAGGCTCCCACGCCCCAGATGCCGTCCGTGGCCCTGGCCCTGGCCGCCTTCCTGTCGAATGACAAATCCTGATGGGCGCCACTTTAAGGAAAGCTGAAAGACTCTCAGGCACTTCCGCCATCTCGAAACTGATGTCGGAAGGACGCTGGGGAAATGCCGGCGCGATACGTTACTGCACACTATCACCGAACGGAACGGACTTCAACCGCATAATGGTCTCGGTCCCCAAGAAACTCTTCAAGAGGGCGGTGATGCGCAATCTGTACAAAAGGCGTGTCCGCGAGGCCTATCGCACACAGAAAGACCTGCTTCCCGCCAGCCCCGGAACAGACATCCTGTTCATCTACAATTCAAAGGAAGCAACTGATTTCCAGACCATATGCTCGCTTGTAGCTGAGATCCTCAGGAGGACCGCCGATGAGCAGCGTTAAAGAACTTCTCAAGAAGGTGGTGAACATCCCGTTCATCATCCTCATCCGCTTCTACCAGGTCTGCATCTCTCCTTTCACCATGTCGAGCTGCCGTTTTACACCGACCTGCTCCCAATATGCCCTGGAAGCATTCCGCAAGTACGGTCCGCTGAAAGGCTTCATACTCAGTTTCAAACGTATAATCCGATGCCGCCCCGGCGGAGGCAGCGGCTACGATCCGGTACCCTGAATGCAGGAAGAACGCCAAAAATAGCTATCTTTGTATCCTATGGAAACGGACATGCGCCATATCAGGAATTTCTGCATCATCGCCCACATCGACCACGGCAAAAGCACTCTGGCAGACCGTCTGCTGGAGTTGACCGGAACCCTGGCGCAGCGGGAGATGGAGAACCAGGTCCTGGACGACATGGCACTTGAGAAGGAAAAAGGCATCACGATCAAGAGCCACGCCATCCAGATGCATTATATGCATGAAGGCGAACAGTACACCCTGAATCTGATCGACACACCGGGCCATGTGGACTTCTCATATGAAGTGTCCCGCTCGATAGCATCGTGCGAAGGCGCCCTGCTGGTGGTTGATGCCTCCCAGGGAGTGCAGGCCCAGACGATCTCCAACCTGTACCAGGCCATCGACCATTCCCTGGAGATAATCCCAGTCCTCAACAAGATAGACATGGATTCCGCACAGCCGGACGTGGTCACCGACGAGGTCTGCGACCTGCTCGGCTGCTCCCCGGAAGATGTTTACAGGGTTTCTGCAAGGACAGGAGAAGGGGTCGCCCCGCTCCTGGATGCGATAGTAGAGAAGATCCCCGCCCCCAAGGGCGACCCGCAAGCGCCCCTCCAGGCCCTCATCTTCGACTCCGTATTCAACCCCTTCAGGGGAATCATAGCCTATTTCAAAGTCCTTAATGGAGAGCTCCACAGTGGCGAGAAAGTCAAATTCGTCAGTACCGGGAAGGAATACGATGCCGAAGAGGTGGGACTTCTCCGGATGAAACTGGTCCCCACCGGCAAAGTCGGATGCGGAGACGTAGGCTACATCATTTCCGGAGTCAAGAGTGCGGTGGAAGTCAAGGTCGGTGACACAATCACCCATGTGGACAGGCCATGCGCCCAGGCCGTAGCAGGATTCGAAGAGGTAAAGCCGATGGTCTTCGCGGGAATGTATCCCGTTCAGGCCGACAAATACGAGGAGCTCCGCGCAACCCTCGAGAAATTCCAGCTCAACGACGCTTCTTTCTCATATGAACCGGAGTCGTCGCTTGCGCTAGGATTCGGGTTCCGATGCGGTTTCCTCGGGCTGCTGCATCTGGAGATAGTCCAGGAAAGGCTCTTCCGCGAATTCAACATGGACGTCATCACTACTGTCCCCAACGTGTCCTACAAGGTCTGGACTACTCAGGGAGAATGCATGGATGTCCACAATCCTTCCGGCCTGCCTGCTCCGACGGTAATCGACCACATAGAGGAGCCCTACATCCGGGCCCAGGTCATCTCCAAGTCGGAATTCTTCGGCCCCATAATGAAGCTCTGCCTCGACCGCAGGGGGACCCTCGTTTCGCAGCACTACATCACCGCAGACAGGGTCGAGCTCACATATGACATGCCCCTCTCGGAGATAGTTTTTGACTTCTACGACAAGCTCAAGAGCATATCCCGCGGCTACGCCTCATTCGATTATCACCTCATAGGGTTCCGCCAGGCGAGGCTGGTCAAGCTGGACATCCTTCTTAACGGCGAGCCCGCGGACGCCCTGTCCTCCCTGGTCCACGAAGACCATGCATATGACCTGGGAAGGAAGATGTGCCTCAAACTGAAGGAACTCATACCAAGGCAGCAGTTCGACATCGCTGTCCAGGCCGCCATCGGAGCCAAGATCATCGCCAGGGAGACGGTCCGTCAGGTACGTAAGGACGTCACTGCAAAATGCTACGGCGGAGATGTGACAAGAAAGAGGAAACTGCTCGAAAAGCAGAAGGAAGGAAAGAAGAGGATGCGTCAGATCGGTACCGTACAGGTGCCCCAGAGCGCATTCATGGCCGTGCTCAAACTGGACTCCTGAGATGAAGAGCCTGGCGATATATGTAACAGTCGTCCCCTCCCCGGGCGGTCCTGCCGCCCTTCAGGGCGGGGATTTCTTCACTGCCTGCAGGCATCAGGCGGACCTCCTTGCCGCTGACGATGATTTCGAGGTGGAAATACTCCGCTCTGACAATCCACAGGACAAAGAAAAGGCCGCCTCGGGTACATATGATTTCATTATCCACGTGGACAGCCGCCTGCAGCTTGCCGACAAGGCTTTCTCAATCATGCTGGAAAACTCCGCCTTCGTCAATGACAAGGCCATAATGGTAGCCTCCGTTGCCGGCCCGGACGGGAAAGTGGTATATGGAGGCCGCTCCAAGAACGGGAAGCTGATCCAGCCTGACCCCGTAATCCCCGTACCCTGCCGGATCTACGACGAAATGTTCTATCTGGTCCCACGGCAGGCTCCTTCACAGCATCCTCAGCGCCTGAGCCTGGTTATGGCCCCGGGGATCCTTGCGACATGCGGGGAGGACGCGATGCCTCTTCCGGAAAAGGTCCCCTTCTGGAGGAAGATATCCCTTCTGCGTCGCATCGTAGATTTCCTTAACGAATAGGAATCATTTCAAAAGCGTTTCCCATGCCAGTAAAAGAGAATATCCGGAAGATGTTCGACAACATCTCGGGCGATTATGACTCCCTGAACCACCTGATGTCATTCAACATTGACAAAGGGTGGCGCAAACGTGCCCTCCGCCAGGTCATCGACGTCCCTGAGGGACATGATTCTCCGTGGCAGGTCCTGGACATCGCATGCGGGACCGGTGATTTCGCTATAGCCGCTGCAAAGGCCATGAAGAAAAAGGGCATCCGCGGGCATGTTACCGGCGCTGACATATCCGATGGCATGCTGAACGTGATGATCGGGAAAGTAAACCGCCTCGCCCTGGAAGACATGGTCTCGGCGGAGAAAGGAGACTGCGAAGACCTTTCATATGCCGACGGTTCCTTTGACCGCGTCACGGTAGCTTTCGGGGTGAGGAATTTCGAAAAGAGGGAGACTGCCCTGCGGGAAGTCCTGCGGGTGCTGCGTCCTGGAGGGAGGTTCGTTATGCTGGAACTCTCGTTCCCGACTGGTCCGGTTCTCAGATGGCTGTACGACAGATATTTCTTCACCGTGGCAAAAATAGGAGGGATTATCTCCGGTAACAAAGCCTCGTACAGATACCTTCACGAGTCTGTAGTCCGCTTCCCGAAACCGCAGCAATGGGTTACCTTCATGGAGTCCTGCGGCTTCCGGAATGTCTCGCAGCGGGCGCTGTCGCTGGGGATATGCCGCCTCTACACCGGCGACAAATAAGGTTATTTCCTTTTTGCATTATTATTGCTACTTTTGTCAGATGCTGAATTGACAAAACAGCTGGAAAATCATCTAATACTACTGATATGGCTTCAAAAGAAGAACTTAAAGGAATCGCATCGCAAGTGCGCAGGGACATCATCCGGATGGTCTCGATGGCCGGATCCGGACACCCGGGCGGTTCAATGAGCAGCACGGATTTCATGACTGCGCTCTATTTCAACGTCATGGACCAGACTCCTGAAACCTGGACCCGCGACGGAAAAGGACAGGATGTCTTCATCCTCTCTGCAGGACACCTTGCACCGGTGCTCTACGCAGTCCTCGCACGCAGGGGCTACTTCCCCGCAGCCGAACTCGGCTCCCTGAGGAAATACGGCTCCAGGCTCCAGGGACATCCCTCGGTCCAGAAGAACCTTCCCGGCGTGCACCAGGCAGCCGGATCCCTCGGACAGGGACTCTCATGCGCCGCAGGAGTCGCCCTCGCCAAGAAACTTGACAAGGACGACAAGAAGGTTTACGTCCTCTGCGGAGACGGAGAAAGCGAAGAAGGACAGATCTGGGAGGCAGGTATTTTCGCCGCCCACCACAAACTCGACAACCTTATCGCCTTCACCGACTGGAACGGCCAACAGATCGACGGCAAAGTTGAAGACGTTGGAGGACTCGGAGACCTTCAGGCAAAATGGGAAGCTTTCGGATGGAAGACCATCGTTACGGACGGACATGATTTCGATGCCATCCTCGCTGCTTTTGAAGAGGCAGGAAAGAGCGAAGGCAAGCCGGTCATGATCCTCTTCCGCAGCGAGATGGGTCACGGAGTCGACTTCATGGCCGGCACTCACAAGTGGCACGGAAAGGCTCCCAACCAGGAGCAGGTCGAAGAGGCTATGAAGCAGCTTGACGAGACGATGGGTGACTTTTAAAGATTGACTATCATGAAAAAATACACAGACTCAGGAAAAATCGACACCCGCAGCGGCTTTGGAGCCGGACTCCTTGAAGCGGGTAAGCAGGACTCGCGCGTAGTAGCCCTCACCGCCGACCTCCAGGGTTCGGTAAAGATGGGTGACTTTGCAGCGGCATTCCCTGACAGGTACTTCGAGTGCGGCATCGGTGAAGCCAACATGGTGGGAGTAGCTGCCGGTATGGCCCTCGCCGGAAAGATCCCATTCGCCGGCTCATTCGCCGAATTCATCACCGGACGCGTCTATGACCAGATCCGCCAGGAAGTTTCCTATGGCAACACCAATGTCAAGCTGGCATCCTCCCACGCAGGTGTAACCCTTGGAGAGGACGGCGCCACGCACCAGACAATGGAAGACATCGCCCTCATGCGCGCCCTTCCCGGAATGGTGGTAATCAATCCCTGCGATTTCAACCAGACCAAGAACGCTACCATAGCGGCGGCTAAATACAACGGAGCCGTTTACCTGAGGTTCGGCCGTCCCAAGTGGCCCAACTTCACCGACCCTGACGAGCCCTTTGAGATCGGCAAGGCATATGTGATGAACGAGGGTAAGGACGTCACAATCTTTGCTACCGGACATCTTGTGTGGGAGGCTCTCGGTGCAGCACAGGCCCTCGAGGCTGAAGGCATATGCGCGGAAGTCATCGACATCGCCACCATCAAGCCTCTCGACACCATGACTGTCATCAACTCCATCAGGAAAACCCGCTGCGCCGTTGTAGCCGAAGAGCACAATGTCTGCGGCGGACTCGGAGAACTCATCGCAGGCGTCCTGGCAACCCGCTGCCCCACTCCCCTGGAGTTCATCAATGGCGGCGACCGCTTCGGCCAGTCCGGAACCCCGTCAGAGCTGCTTGCAGCCTATGGCCTGGACTCCGCACATATCGTAGAGGCCGCCAAGAAAGTCCTGGACAGAAAAAACTGACCACCCGGTGAGTCAGCAGGAACAGCTCTTCAACCAGATAGTTAAGGACTATTCAGAGAAAATCTACTGGCATGTCCGCCGTTTTGTGTACTCCCATGAGGATGCCGACGACCTCGTCCAGGAGATTTTCGTAAAGATATGGAAATCGCTTCCCTCCTTCAGGGGGGAGGCGAATCTTTATACATGGATTTACAGGATTGCCACTAACGAAGCCCTGAATTTCCTCCGCAGGCGTAAGGTCCGCGCCGCCCTTATGTTCCAGAGCCTGGATGAAGAGACTTCCCGCCAGATTGACGAAGACCCGTGGTTCGACGGCACAGCCCTTCAGAGAAAGCTGGCCAAAGCCGTCGCCGCGCTCCCGACGAAACAACGCCTCGTATTCAACATGAAATATTTCGGGGATATGAAATACGAAGACATCGCCCAGATTACAGGGACATCCGTCGGTGCCCTCAAGGCCTCGTACCACATTGCATGCGAGAAACTTAAGAGCAACATAGGAGAAGATATTTAAACCCCGTGACACTTTTCACGTCAAAAGATTCGATGGACAAGAAAAAACAAATGTACTCCGTACCTGAAGGCTACTTCGGGAATCTGCAGGAAAGACTCATGCGGATTCCCTCCCAGCAGCTTGCCGGGGAGACAGTCAGCGGACCTCAGCCTGCCAAACACCTGAGGCTCCGCCCGTACCTGGCTCTGGCAGCGAGCTTTGTAGCCGCGTTCATCATCGGGAACGCCATCCTGAAGTCCACCGCCGGAAAACCGGCCGAGGACTATACCTACGAGCAATATGTAGCCCTGACATCTCCCGCCAGCATCTATAACATGGCATATGAGAACAGCCTCGGCTACGACAGCCAAGAAAGTATCACTGACGAGGATATCGTCAATTATCTCATCGCTTCAGACTGCAGCTCCGAAGGCTTGAGCTGGGTATTGGCACAAAATCAATGACCACAAAAATGAAACACAACATAATCCGATCCGCTGCTATCCTTGCAGCCCTCATCCTTTCCATCACAGCATTCGCGACGCCTCCCCAGAACCAGGGCGGAAAAAGGGACTGGAGAGATAAACTCAAAGCCGAAAAAGTCGCTTTCCTGACAACCAGGATGGACCTTACCCCCAGGGAAGCGGAAAAGTTCTGGCCGGTTTACAACCAGGTGGACCAGGAAGGCCACGAGATTTTCCTGAAGCTTCTGAATTCTTACAAAGAACTGGAGAAGGCCATTCAGAACAATGCAGGCAAGGCTGAAGTAGAGAGGCTCCTCATGGCATATGCCAAAGCCAAGGATGAGTCGGCTTCACGGGAAGAGGCCAACATAAAGAAATACCTTGAAATCCTGCCTGCCGAAAAGGTGGCCAAGCTCTACGTCGGAGAGGAAGAATTCCGCCGTAGCCAGATCAACCGCCTGGGCAGGAAACCGGAAGGGAAACCCCAGCAGTAAACAGGATTTACAGATAGAACCCGCTTGCAAGGGAGGTGTACTCAGCAGTACGCTTCCCTTTTTCCATCAGTACTAAAGACGACTCTTCTACAGGGCTTGAATGCCTGGAAAAAGACACCACGATCCGCGAAGGGGGCTTCCTTTCCGTGGTCCTGACCCTGAGGATGGAAAACGGATACAGTGAAAAAGAAGCCGCATAGCGCATAAGGGCTTTTTCCTGGTCAGAGGGAAGGATCATCGAAAGGAAACCGTCAGCCGAAAGATGGTCATATGCATATGCACAGAGTTCACGGAATGACAGGGTGTCCGTATGGCGGGCTGCGCTGCGTCGGGGGTCCGGTGCTTCGAGAGACATGTCGTAATAAGGCGGATTCGAGACGATCAGGTCCCACGTGCCTGCATCACCACACTGCGAAAAAGACATATGCCTGGCTTCCATCCTTTCCGCCCACTCGGAAGCGGCGAAATTCGATGAGGCCTCTGCGGCCGAGGGGGCGTCCGAGTCTATCCCTATGATCCTGAATTCTTTCCCGGCGTCTGAAAGTCTCTGAGCCAGCATCAGGGCCACCACCCCGGTGCCAGTCCCGACATCCAGCACGGACGGGGACCCGTCAGGCAGAGGAGCGGCCGCACCGAGAAGTACGGCATCCGTGCCGACCTTCTGCGCCGAAGCCTCATTGGCTACCGAGAATCTTTTGAAACGGAAAACTCCCATATGCACTCCCAGGTTATGACTACAACGGGTAAATACCGGCGCCTGTGAAGCCGATCAGGTCCTGAGGGGAGATACGCAGCTGGAGTCCGCGCACGCCTGCGCTGACGTAAATGTAATCGTAGAGGAGGGCGCTTTCATATATGAATGTCGGAAGAGGCTTTTTCATCCCTATAGGGGAACAGCCACCCCTGATGTACCCGGTCTCGGGCAGGAGTTCTTTCATCCTGATCATATCCGCGCTCTTGTTTCCGGAAATCCTCGCCGCGACCTTGAGGTCAACCTCCATGTCCCCTGGCATGACGCAGACGAAAAGCCCGTTGCGGTCACCGCGGAGCACCAGGGTCTTGAACACCTGCTCGATCGGTTCTCCAAGCGATGCCGCGACATGGCCTGCGGCAAGGTCATTCTCATCCACCTCATAAGGAATAAGCTCATATGCGATGCCTGCCGCGTCAAGCAGACGTGCGGCATTCGTTTTCTGGGCTTTATTCACGTTGTCCTGTTTCATGGATTATTTCAGCGCTGCCTGGACAAAAGAGGTAATTATTCCCACACGTGCCGCTTCGAGTCCAAGGGGATAATGCCCGAACAGCTCCCTCCGGACGGTAGTGATATTGCCTCCGCCTTTTGAGAATTCCTCCTCGAATAGGGCACAGGCCTCAGGGCTTGCAACTTTATCCATCGTTCCGAACATCAGCAGGACGGGGATTCCGGCCTTAGACAGTTCCCCGGCCAGCTTTGACGACTCTTTCTTCTTTAAGACAGGGCCGTCCAGATAAAGAGCGGCAACCGATTCCCTGTTAGCATATGCCAGATCCGCCGCTTTCTTTCCTTCTTCTCCCGTCCCTATGACAAATGCCTTCCCCCCAAGTCCGAGGTCAGATGACACAAACCGCATAAACCTGGCTGTTACGTCTTCAGGTGCCTGGATCGAGGCATAATGCCATCCGTTCCGGACAAGTTCCAGCACTCCGGTCCGGTCCGGGAAAAGTTCCGGGTCGGACACTGTCAAAGCCCAGGGAGAGCCTTCCGGAGCGTCGATGCTGGGTTCCACTATGCAAGCAGTGTATCCTTCGAAATCGAACGATGTCCTGCGGACGCAGTTCCATATGTCCTCTGAAAGGATCTTGCGGGACACACCGACTTTCTGGCGCAGGCTTTTCCCTTCCACGATTCCGGACTCCATGTCGGCCTGATGATTCACATGCTTTATGATCTCGATCTCTGCAGGATCATATGGGCGAAGGGACGGACGGAACAGGTCATGGAACCATTTCGTGATCTTGTAGTTCTTTCCCTTTCCGTTCTCGATTTGCTTCCATGTACCTTCCCATGGTTCGTAAGTCTGATATTTCCCGGCGACAAAACCCCACATCGTACAACCGATACGCTGCTGTTCAAACCAGGGGTACATGTCTTCTATATTGCAGTCCAGTATCCTGGCCATCCACTCAGTATTGATAATCGGCCGGCCATATCTTTCCCTGAGATCCGCGACGATTTTCTTGTTCGTCTCAAGAGGGCTGTAACTGTGGTAGCTGATAATATCCGAGAGGTCTCCCGCCTGGTTGTCCTTGAACCAATTGTGCCACAGATCAGCCGCAAGAGGTTGCTTCGGATCGATTTCCCAGGCTATTTCGAAAAGCTTCGGCAGATTGACGGCGGTCAATTTCCCCCGGTTATTGTTCCCGGGCTCATTCCACAGGTCCCAGAAAAGGATCCTGTCATCATCCTTGTACTTCGTAATCACCTCACGGCACATCTGGTAGAAGAGCGGGGCCAGGGCAGGATCGTCAAGGACGGTATATCCCACCGCATTCGGGAAAGAACCATGCTGGGACTGCTTCCTGCCGCCATGATACCCCCAATCATATTTCTGCGGTCCCGGAGTCGGGAACGACCATAGTTCACGCGGCCTTGAGCAATCATTGCCCAGGACTATTATGGCTCTCATCCCATGGCTCGCACAAAGGGCGAGAGTACGCTCCACCCTCTCCATGAAGCCGTCATGGTCTGCATACCAGACTCCGAATCCTTCCTCCGCAAAAATAAGCCTCAGGGTATTGAATCCTATCGATTCTGCGAGCGACAACTCTTCCTCCTGGGTTTTCCACCTTTCTTCGAATCCAAGTTCCTGCCACTGGTCAACCCTGTTGGCACAATCTGCACTCATATAGTTGCAGCCACGTATCCAAGGCTGGCTGTCATACCATTCCCACGCTTTCTCCTTAGGCCATGGGCCAGTCCTTCTGGCCCCAGATGGAACTGCGAGCAAAGAGCCCAGCAAAACGACAATCAGTATTCTCCTCATAGTCCAGTGTTACAATATCTGTTGTTGCAAATGTACTATTTTCATGTCAATTTCCGCTCAGGAGCAATTGTAATATGGGCTGCACATACAACGAAGGCAGCCGATCCTGAAAAGATCAGCTGCCTTCGTTCTGTCGGGGTACCGCGACTCGAACGCGGGACCCCCTGCTCCCAAAGCAGGTGCGCTAGCCAACTGCGCCACACCCCGAAAAGGACTGCAAATATACACGGTTTTCGTCAATCCGCAAAAAATAGTATATTTGTCAGGTATGATCGTTCAAGCGCAAAATATCTGCAAAAGCTTTGGCAGCCTGAAGGTTCTGAAGGGCATTGACCTTAGCGTGGCCGAGCGGGAAGTAGTGTCCATAATGGGAGCCTCCGGAGCCGGCAAATCCACCCTGCTGCAGATCCTGGGCACCCTTTCGACACCTGACACAGGGAGCCTTTCCATCGACGGGACAGACGTCCTGAAACTGGACAGCAAGTCCCTGTCAGCCTTCCGCAACCGCAGGATTGGATTCGTCTTCCAGTTCCATCATCTCCTTCCCGAATTCACTGCAGTCGAGAACGTTATGATTCCGGCCCTGATAGGTGGCACCTCCGCAAGGGACGCCAGGAAAAAGGCCCTGGGACTCCTGGACAAGCTGGGGCTGTCGGAAAGGACCGAGCACAAGCCGTCCCAGCTCTCAGGCGGAGAGCAGCAGAGGGTCGCGATTGCCAGGGCCCTTGTGAACGATCCTGCTGTCCTCTTTGCGGATGAACCTTCCGGGAACCTAGACAGCGTGACCAAGGCCAGCCTTCACGAACTCTTTTTCCAGTTGAGGGAAGACCTTGGACAGACAATCATCATAGTCACCCACGACGACGGGCTGGCACGTATGTGCGACAGGACCCTCCTGATCCGCGACGGCCTGATCGAAGGCTGACCGGTGACTGGTAAACGTATGTTAAAACACTTACTATGGGACAACTACAAGAAAGATACAAATCCTACCGGGTTCCCCAGGGCTACATGGCGAAGGGTGTCTATCCCTATTTCCGCGCCATCAAGGGCAAGCAGGGAACCGAGGTGGACATGGAAGGACACAGAGTCCTGATGTTCGGGTCAAACGCCTACACAGGTCTCGTAGGCGACCAGAGGATTATCGACGCGGCGAAGGCCGCACTTGACAAATACGGCACCGGATGCGCCGGCAGCCGCTTCCTCAACGGCACCCTCGACCTCCACGTACAGTTGGAGAAAGAGCTCGCCGAATACATCCACAAGGATGACTGCATAAGCTTCAGCACAGGTTTCTCCGTTAACCAGGGAGTCCTTGCCGTAGTCGCCGGACGGGGAGACTACATCATATGCGATGACCGCGACCACGCCAGCATAGTAGACGGCCGCAGGCTTTCCTTCGCCACGCAGTACCACTACAAGCACAACGACATGGACGACCTGAGGAGAGTCCTGAGGAAACTGCCCAAGAATGCAGTAAAGCTCATAGTGGTCGACGGGGTCTTCTCAATGGAAGGCGACCTGGCCAACCTCCCGGAAATCATAGAGTTGAAGAACAGGTACAACTGCTCCCTGATGGTTGATGAGGCCCATGGCCTCGGAGTCTTCGGCAAACAGGGCCGGGGGGTCTGCGACCATTTCGGGGTTACTGACGACGTAGACCTGATAATGGGAACCTTCTCCAAGAGCATGGCATCCATCGGCGGATTCATAGCGGGAGACAAGGACACCATAAACTTCCTGCGCCACAACTGCAGGTCATATATTTTCAGTGCATCCAACACTCCTGCGGCAACTGCCGCCGCACTGGAGGCCCTGCATATCATCCAAAAGGAGCCCGAGCGCCAGCGCAAGCTCTGGGAGATCACTTCATATGCCCTGAGCCGCTTCCGCGAAGAGGGCTTCGAAATCGGTGCTACTGAAAGTCCCATCATCCCCCTGTACGTACGTGACATCGAGAAGACTTTCCGGGTCACTAAGCTGGCTTTCGACAACGGGGTTTTCATCAATCCCGTAATCCCGCCCGCATGTGCTCCACAGGACACCCTGGTGCGCTTCGCCCTGATGGCCACCCATACCAAAGAGCAGGTCGAGAAAGGAGTCCAGATCCTCAAGGACATTTTCATTAACCAGGGAATCATCTGGTAACCAACTGATAACCACATCATATGAAGCATAACAACGAAGCCTGCACGACCCTCGCCGTAGGGACCGCGATGACCGCGGACGGATCGAGGATCTACGCCAGGAGCGATGACTCCACGTCGAAGAACGCAGTGAACCTGGCCATCTACAAGGACAGCGACAACGGTCCGAAAGAGTTCAAGGCCATTGACAGTCCCTTCAGGTGCGACCTCCCCTCCAAGAGGCTGGGATATTCGGCTGTCGGACGCACCGGACTCCCGGGACACTGGGGCGAAGCCGGCTTCAACTCCGCAGGTGTTGGAATGAGCGCCACGGAGACCATATTCTCCAGCGAAAAGGTGCTCGCGACAGATCCATATGTACCCGCTGGCCTTGGAGAGAACTGCGTATATGATATAGTCCTGCCATATGTAACATCCGCCCGCGAGGGCGTGAAGAGGCTCGGCTCGCTCATCGAAAAGCACGGCAGCGCCGAAGGCTTCGGGATAGCTTTCATGGATGCGGATGAACTCTGGTACCTGGAGAATGCCGGCGGACACAGGTGGCTGGCCCGCAGGCTTCCCGAGGATGTCTATTTCGTATCCGGCAACCAGAGCCGCTACCGTGAATACAATCCGAAAGACAAGCGGAACTATCTGGCATCCAAGGACCTGATTGAATTCGCAGTACAGAACGGGCTCTACGACCCGGCCAAGGGAGATTTCGACTTCCATGAGGCCTACAGCCTGGAAAGCGAGAACGACAAGACCTACAACTACCCGCGGGTCTGGGGAATCCAGAAACTCCTTACCCCCTCTGTCAAGACCAATGTGAAAGTCAATGACTTCCCCGTCTTCCAGAAAGCCGACAGGCCCATAACCCTGAGCGACGTAAGGGATGTCTTCCGTTTCCATTATGACGGGACTTCACACGACCCCTATCTCCACTCCAATCCAAAGGAGCCTTATCGTCCGGTGTCGATTTTCCGCACGATTAACACCCATATCCTCCAGATACGCCCGTGGCTCCCGAAAGAGATCGGGTGTGTAAACTATATGTCTGAGGGAATGGCGGACCTGAGCGTCTTCCTGCCCCTGTACCAGGGAGTCAGTTCATATGCAAAGCCATGGCTGGTTGGAGGGAAAGAGTCGTCCGCGAATTCGGCGTACTGGAAGTTCCGCAAGGTCAGCGTGCTCGCAATGACCGACTACAATGCATATGCTCCGGTAGTCAAGAAGGCGTTCGCAGACCTCGAGGCCGAGAACGACCAGAGGCAGAAGGAGATGGAGGAAGAGTACCTTGCTATGTACATCTCAAGGCCTATCGCAGCGAGGGAAATGCTCCAGAGGTTCTCAGACAGGATGATGGCCAAATCCCTGGAGGTCGCCGATTCCCTGCAGGAGGAACTGTTCACAAGGCTCACCGCCGACATCGAAAAGACCTACCGCTTCCACGGAGCATAATTCAATTACGCTTTGGGGGCAGTTAGCCCTGCAAACCTTCCGCTTCGCTCCATCCCACCGCCGCTAGCGGCGGTTCCCCCGTTCACGAGGTCACGGGCGACCACGGGTTTGCAGGGCTAACTGCCCCCAAAGCGCGACAAGCTACATATAAGCTACAGGACCTTTGCGGAAACTGAACCGTCTTTCCCGCCCTTGATGGAGTAGGAGAGTTTCTGCAGGCTGCCTCCGGAGACTTTCAACTTCACGGTCATCACGGAACCATCCTTGAAGCTGACGGCGTAAGTTCCCTCGCCCGCAGAAGCGACCGAGGCAACGGGGCTCTCCTCACCGGCCTTGAGCGGATAGAGCAGGTAAGGCTCAACCCACTGGCCCTTTGCTTCCCGTCTGAATATCGGGGTCGCGACCGGGCGGTCCTCATATGTCTCGCAAGATTCGTCATGCACCCAGCCCTGAACTTCAGGAACCTCCTGGCCAGTAATGACCTGCACACTTGTTCCCTTTCTCAGCGGTACGATGGAAAGCACTGCAGACCCGTCTTTGACGCCGGTCACTGCCTGGAGCTTCTCGTCCATGGCGGCCTCCGGAGCATTCAGGTGGAAGGATGTCTCATAGGTGTGGGTAGCATCGTCGGCAGGAGAGAACACATCGAAGAGCAGCCAGCAGCGGTCCTTCAGGAAGACCAGGGCACGGTACTGGGTCACGGTGGAATCATTCTTCGGGCCGAATCCCTCATTGTACCAGCCCTCGCCGAAATCGAACTTCGGGTTTGTCTTCCAGCGGTTCGCCAGCGGCTCGCTTACTATGCGGACCCCGTCCTTATTCGCGATACTGCGCCTGTTCTGGTCCATCCCGTCAACGCGGGTAAGGTTATGGGCGCGGGCGGAAAGGGCATATGTACGCCACTGGGACACATCATATGCATATGTTCCGCCTTCGGTCAGGATCCTGTCGCCATATGCTGAAAGGATAAGCGACAGCTTGTCCTCGTGGGAATGTCCGGCGGAATAGGGTCCGACCTCGAAATGGGCGTACTTCGCATCGCGCTCCCATCCGGAACGCATCACATACCAGCCGGCCCAGGGCATCCATACGGAAGTGAACGAAGGCTTCGTGCCTTCACTTCCGTCAGACGCGACATAGAGCAGGTCCGTCCTCTCAGGGAAAAAGCCTGCCCCCTCACGCAGTTTCGAGTCGGCACGACCCCAGCCCGAATCATTCAGCGACGGCATCATCCCATCAGGCATGCGGATATTCATAAAATATGAATACATCTTCTCTATGTTCTTCACATAGTCCCCCGGGAGGGTCTTGCCGTTAAGTCTTGCCAGCCTCCACGGACCGAGTATGCTGTTGAGGCTGACACCATGGTAACCCGGGGCAAGCTCGAACTGGGCGCCGTCGGGATAGACCTGGACGTTCTCCTCTTTGTAAAGGGTCTCGGAGGATTGTTTCTCCCACTCAGGAGAATCCTTGAATTCCGGGAACAGCACGGCGACATGGTAGAGACCGTTCATCTCCATCGTAAGCCAGTTGCCTCTCTTCGACGGGAAGGCCGAAAGGTGCACTCCATGCTCGTAGAAGGACTTGACCATCATGAGGATGGACTCGTCGTCAAAGGACGGGGAAGGCAGGAAGCGGAAGAAGGCCTCCGGCCAGTGTCCGAGGGTCCTGATCCCGGTCTCGATGGTCCTCCAGCGGGAGAAAGCGTCATTGGCGGCATAGTCCGGGAGCGGATTGTCAATGACCCAACCGCGCATCTGGCTAACGAATGCCTTGGCATATTTCTCATCCTTGGTAGCCCAGTAGGTAGAGCCTAGTGTCTCCCACCATGCATGCCGGCTGAGCTGCCAGGTCCACTCGTTGTACACCAGCGGGGTCGGATTGATCGACCAGTTGACATGGCTGCCGAACTGATAGGGTACGCTGCAGCTGGTCAGATAGTTGCCAGCCGTCCTGTCGGCCACCTCGATGTTGGCCGGATAGACCCTGCCGTCCTGGTCGGTCCTGCTCTCCGCCTGCTCCTTTCCTTTCCCGAAATCCTTCCAGTCGAAGAACCACCTTGGGGTTTCACGGGTCTTGATGTATTTGACATATGCGGTCCTTGCTCCAAGCCAATCCTTGGCGGCAACGGCCTTCTTTACGTCCTCCAGGCCTGGATAGTCCAGGTTCAGCACCTCGCTGAAGAACTTCTCGTCACTGGTTATCGGACCGTCCTGGATCTTGAAACTGTCCTTGGAGACGATCTTTCCCTTGGGCACGCGGACTATGATACGCTCCGTCCCGGTCTGGTCGTCCCAGATCGTCGTCACATGGTTGTTTGCCATATGCCATGGCCTGTTGGTAACGAATTCGACCTGGTTCGATGCTCCCTTCGGGAACACTGTAAGTTCACTGACCTGGTCACCGTCCATGACCACCTTGAGGTCGAACGGGGTTTTCGCCTCAATCCAGGTTCCCCCCCTGAGGTTTGCCTTTCCGCCGGAGCAGAAAGATAGTGAAAGAGTGTCCTGCCCGGCCGCGGTCAGCGTGAATGCAGACATCGCGGCGACAGAGAGAATGACTAAGAATCTTTTCATATGCTGTTCTTGATTAAAGTACTTTTGCTGAAACGGAACCGTCCTTTCCTCCCTTTATCGAATAGGAAAGCTTACCAAGGCTGTTTCCGGAGACCTTGAGTTTGACGGTCATCACGGAACCGTCCTTGAAGTTGACGGTGTAAGTCCCTCCGCCTGCCGATGAGACTGAAGCGACCGGGCACTCCTCCCCGGCCTTCACGGGCCAGAGAAGGTAGGGCTCCACTACCTGTCCTGCAGCCTCACGCATGAAGACCGGAGTGGCCACCGCATCGACTGAATAGCTGTGGGTTACCCGATGTACCCATCCCTGAACCTCTTGAGGCTCATCCTGTCCTTTCACAATGGTCACATCGAGGCCATCCTGATGGAGAGGTACCATGGCCAGGGTGGCGTGCCCGGGATTCTTGCCCATTACCGCGGGACCGAGTCCGGCTATCCTGCCGCCGTCCGGGGAATCCAGATGGAAGGTGGATTCGTATTTGTGGACGGCCTTGTCCTTGGGAGTGAATATGTCGAAGAGCAGCCAGCACTTGTCTTTCAGGAAGACCAGTGCACGGTACTGAGTAACTGTCGAGTCGTTCTTCGGGCCGAAACCTTCGTCGTACCAGCCTTCGCCGAAATCGAACTTGTCATTGCTGATCCACCTGTTGGTCATGGGTTTGCGGGAGTAGCGGATCAGGTCGTTGCTGCGCAGTGCACCGCGGTTCTGCTCCTTTCCGTCAACCTTGGAAATATTGTGGGCACGCGGGGAAAGCACATATCTGCGCCACTGGGACACGTCATAAGGATAGTTCCCTCCCTCGGACATCAGCATGTCCCCATATGCCATAAGTGTCAAAGACAGCTTGTCTTCATGGGAGTGGCCGGCAGAGAAGGGGCCGACCTCGAAATGGGCATGGAGAGCCTGGGGATCGAAGCCGGAACGCATGTTGTACCATCCGGCCCATGGCATCCAGACCGAGGTGAAAGCAGGCTTGGTGCCTTCGGTCCCGCCGGTCATGGCATACAGGAAATCCTTGCGGTCAGGGAAGTAGGAAAGGCCGTCTTTCAGTTTCGCATCGGCATTCTCATCCCAGTCGGCATCGTTCAGGGCCGGGCAGCGGCCGTTCGGGAAACGGATCTTGACATAGTACTCATATGCCCTCTCCAGATTGGGGATGTACTCGGCCGGAAGTTCCTTCCCGTTCATCTTGGCTACGGGATAGATTCCAAGAAGGTTCCAGAGGGTGACTCCATGATAATGGGGAGTCAGCTCGATCTGGGCTCCGTCAGGATAGATCTGGATCTTTTCCTCATCATAGAGTTTGTTCGCGGAAAAAGCCTCCCACCTGGGAGAATCTTTGAATTCGGGGAAGATCACGGCCGTGTGGTAGAGACCGTTCATCTCATGGGTAAGCCAGTTGCCGGTACGTGACGGGAAAGTCTCCAGATGGACGCCATGCTCGTAGAAAGACTTGACCATCATGACGATAGATTCGTCGTCGAAGGACGGGGAACCCAGGAAACGGAAGAAGGCGTTCGGCCAGCTGCCAAGTGTCCTGATGCCGGTTTCTATGGTCCTCCAGCGGGAGTACTGGTCGTTCGCGGCATAATCGGGAAGAGGATTGTCGATGATCCAGCCGCGAAGCTGCCTGACGAATGCCTTGGCGTACTTCTCGTCACCGGTGGCCCAGTAGGCCTTCCCGAGGGTGCCCCAGAAGCCGTGGCGGCTCAGCTGCCAGGTCCACTCCACGTAATAGGGTTCGGTCGGGTTGATGGACCAGTTGACATGGTTCTTGTACTGGTAGGGCACCAGGCAGCTTTCCAGAAGGTTGGATGCGATTTTGTCTGCCGCTGTCCTGTCGTACGATGCATCCCTTGAAGAAGCCTTGTCAAAGTCTCTCCAGTCAAAGAACCAGATCGGGGTCTTGCGGGTCTTGAGATATTTCACATATGCAGTCCTGGCCGCGGCCCAGTCCTTCGCCGCAACGGCCTTCTTGACGTCTTCCAGGCCTGGATAGTCCAGGTTCAGGACCTCGCTGAAAAACTTCTCGTCGCTGGTAATCGGGCCGTCCTGGATCTTGAACCTCTCCACCGGATTCTCCCCGCCCGGGAGACGGACTATCAGCCTTTCCTGGCCAGTCTCGTCATCCCATATGGTAGTGACACGGTTGTCGGCCATATGGAGCGGTTTGTTGGTTATCAGCTCAACTTCCTTCGTCGAGGCATCCTTGGGATAGACGGCGATCTCGCTAATCCTGTCTCCCTCCATGGTTATCTCGAGAAGGCAGGGAGTCTTGGATTCAATCCAGGTGTTTCCCGGAATGTTGAACTTGCCTCCCTTCCCGAAAGACAGGGAAAGCATGTTCTGCCCTGCCACGGTGAGTGGGAACAGTGACATCGTGGCTGCCGCCAGGATAACTAGGAATCTTTTCATATGTGGTTAATTAATTATGTCTGAAATCTTTATCTGCTGGTACACGAGATTGGCGCCGCTGCCTTCGTAAATGACCCCGATGGTTTCGTTGTCCACGGAAATCATGCAGGAATAGCCCGCCCCCTGGCCTTCGTCCACCTCCAGGACCGCAGGCCAGGTCATTCCCTCGTCAAAACTGCAGCGGATCGAATGATGGACCCTCTTGTCAGGATCATTCGGATTGAAGAATAACAGCAGTTCCTTCTCGCTGCCGTCCGCCTGCCTGTACATATGCTTGAGGATCGAACCCTGGCATGTGGGTTCGGTCAGGACATGGCCCGAAGTCGGATGGATCTCCCATGTCTGGCCGAGGTCTTTCGTTACAGCGACCAAACGGCCGTTCTCTTCGTGGTTCCCGCGGTTCTTACCCGAGCGCATATTGAGCATTATAGACCCGTCAGCAAGCTGGACGCACATGCATTCGTTGCAATGGATTGAATGGTCATCGAAAACCGGTTTACCTGACTGCCAGGTCTTTCCGCCGTCCTTGCTGTAAATGAGCGTAGAGAAACTGCTGGCGTCTTCGCGCCTTCCCTGGCCTGGGAAGACCAATGTGCCGTCATTGAGGGTAATACCCGCACCGGGAGCGTTGATCGTAAGGCAATACTCCTCAGGCTTGACCTGACGTGTACAATTCACAGGAGCGCTCCAGGTCAGGCCGTCGTCCGTACTTTTCACTACCATCCACTGGGAACTCTGCTTGACATCGTAGCCCGGATGGGTCCCGTTAGTACGCCACTGGTGGTTCCATGCTGTAGACTCTGCTGTCAGACCCTCGATCCATTTCCCGGTCTTTTCATCTATTACTCCGTGCATCCAACACGCGGAAATGTAGATGTCGCCCGTATTCTCATCCACGAGGATGCAGGGATCGCTTACTCCGTTGTATTTCTGAGGCAGTCCTCCCCACTCTCCCATGTCCATGGCAACCTTCATTTCGGACCATGTCCTCCCGCCGTCAGTGCTTCGGTTGTAGCATATGTCTATGTCTCCCTGAAGGTCGCGGTTACGGTCCCGGCGGGCATCATATATCGCTATGATCGTCCCTTTTGGAGTGATGGCAAGTCCGGGGATCCTGCAGTTGTCGACCCCGTCCTGCCCGTTCTGCCGGAGGGCTATCGCGGTCCTCAAGACAGGTGCTCCGGAGCAATCCACAGTCACCTTCCCGTCCGAAGTCAGCAGTTTGATCCCCTTGAGGGTGATCTTGTTGTCGAGATCCACCTCATCCGCAGTCACCAGGCCGATGGCAAGGTCTGTCACCGGCCCTTCAAGCGGGGCTTCAAACTGGAGCCTGGCAACCTTCACGCGGGCATCAGTCATAAGGTCTGCCTCAGCGACAGTTCCATCACCGCTCAGGACTGCCACCTTGCGTACATCTCCCATACCTGCGGAGGCAGAGAGATCCACCTCGACGGCTTTCAAGGAATATTGAAACCCTTCAGGAGCGGCTATTCCGACCGTGGCGATCCTGTTCATGTCCTTGAGGGCAAGTACCGGGACATTTGGCACGTTTACAGTCGATGTCAACGTCTTGCTCTCCCGGACGCAACCGGCTCCAAGGGAAAGGATCAAAGCTAATGTCAATAACTTTCTCATCACGGATATGCGGTTAAAATGCCGCCCTGAGGCTGTTTACAGGACCTTGGCTGAAACGGGAGCGCCCTTGCCGCCCTTTATCGTATAGGACAGGGTCCCGAGGGATTCGGCTCCTGCAGTCAGGTTAACGGTGATACGGGTTCCGTCCTTGAAGGTGACTAAGTAGCGACCGGCGCCCTTGGCCTTCACCGATGCGACCGGGAACTCCTCCCCAGCCTTCACCGGATAGAGAAGATATGGCTCGACCCACTGGCCGGCGACTTCACGCTTGTAGATCGGGGTAGCCACCGGACGACAGCCATATGCCCCGCACCTCTCGTCATGGATCCATCCCAGGACCTCAGGAGTCTCCTGTCCGCATACTACGTTCACATCCAATCCCTTGGAATTGAGCGGAACTATCGCCAGGTTGGCGACTCCCTCATGGGTCCCGACTACCGCCTGGAGCCCGGACTTGACCTCGGCCTCGGCCTCGTTCAGATGGAATGATGTCTCATATGTGTGCTTTGCCTTGTCCTTCGGAAGGAACATGTCGAACATCAGCCAGCAGCGGTCTTTCAGGTAGAGAAGGGCACGGTACTGTGACACCGTCTGATCGATCTCGGGACCATATCCGGTACGGTACCAGCCCACTCCGAAATCGAATTTGTCATTTGTGATCCAGCGGTTGCCCATGGGTTCCTCGTTCTCGAAGGATTTGCCGCTTCCGGCTTTCCTCCACTCCTGGTCCTTCCCGTCAACGCGGACTACATTGTGACCGCGCGCGGAGATGGCATATGCCCTCCACTCGGATGTGTCATATGCATATGTCCCGCACTCGGAGAGGATCCTGTCGCCATATGCGCTCAGAAGGAGAGAAAGCGCGTCTTCATGAGAGTGCCAGCCGGAGAACGGCCCCACGTCGAAATGGGCGTGCAGAGCCTTGCTGTCCCAGCCGGAACGCATGATGTACCAGCCGGCCCAGGGCATCCACAGGGACTTGTAGGCGGGCTCGGTGCCCTCCTTCCCTTCGGTGGCCACATATTGGAAGTCCTTCCTGCCGGGGAAGCTCTCGAGGCCCCTGTCCAGCCATGAACGGCAGTCGCCCCAGCCGGAATCATTCACCGCCGGGGTCTTTCCGTCGGGGAATGCGATCTTCATATAGTACTCGTACATCAGCTCGAAGTTGTCGATGTAGCCGCCGGGAAGTTTCCTGTCGTTCATCCTGGCAAAAGGTACCACGGAGAACATGTTGCTGACGCTGACTCCGTGATAACCCGGAGCGAGCTCTACCTGTGCTCCGTCAGGAAGGAACTGGATCTTCTGCTCGGCATAGAGCTTGTCGCCGGCAAGTTTCTCCCATCTCTGGGAGGCAATGAACTCGGGGAAGATGACAGCGATGTGATACAGTCCGTTCATCTCCATCGTCAGCCAGTTTCCGCCGCCTGACGGGAATTTCTCCAGATGAACTCCATGCTCATAGAAGGACTTGACCATCATTACGATAGACTCGTCGTCGAAAGAGGGGGAACCCAGGAAGCGGAAGAACGAAATGGGCCATACTCCGGCCGAACGGATTCCGGTCTCTATGGTTCTCCAACGCGAATAGTCTATGTTGGCGGAATTGTCGGGGAGCGGGTTGTCGATGATCCAGCCACGCAACTGCCTGACGAAAGCCTTGGCGTATTTCTCATCACCGGTAGCCCAGTAGGCCTGCCCGAGGGTGTTCCAGAAAGGATGGCGGCTCAGCTGCCAGGTCCATTCCATGTAATAGGGCTTGGTCGGGTTGATCGCCCAGTCGATGTGGTTCCCGAACTGGTAGGGTACGCTGCAGCTGGAAAGCAGGTTGCCCGCTATCTTGTCGGCCGCGGAGGTGTCATAACCGGCATCGCGCGAAGAAGCCTTGTCGAAGTCCCTCCAGTCGAATGACCAGACGGGGGTCTTTCGCGTCTTGAGATACTTTACATATGCTTTCTGCGCGGCGGCGTAGTCCTTTGAATTCACGGCGCGGCGGACTTCTTCGAGTCCCGGGTAGAAAAGGTTCAGGACCTTCTCGTAGAATTCCTTGTCGCTTGTGATGGGACCGTCCATTATGGCAAAGGTGCGGGTAGTGTAAGCCATTCCGCCGGGATTGACTATACGGACTATCAGTTTCTCCTGCTGCTTGGCGTCGTCCCAGATTGTGGTCACGAAATCCACAGGGGTGTGAAGGGCCTTGTTGCTCAGAAGTTCCACTACTTTGGTGGATTCATCCGGCACCTTCACGGTGATTTCCTTGAGGACACCGTCAACAACGTTGAGGGAGAGGTCACAGGGAGTGAGGGCCTCTACATATGTCCCGTCGGGGAGGGTCTTTCTGTCGGCCTGCGCTGCGGAGGCAACAGATAAAAAGGCGATATGCGCCATGAAGAAGATGGCGCATATTGAAAGGAAATATTTCTTTAACATATCTCTTATTTTTTGGCGTCTGCGATGAACGACAGGGCTTCGCGGCATTTCTCCGTCACATAACCCCAGTCACCGGAAGCCACCTTGTCTTTCGGGAACAGTTTCGATCCCATTCCGACACTGAATACACCGGCCTTGAACCATCCCTCCAGATTCTCCTTCTCCGGAGCCACGCCGCCGGTAACCATTAGCTTGGACCATGGGAGCGGACCGAGGACGTCCTTGATGAATCTCGGGCCGAGGACATCGCCCGGGAATATCTTCACCAGGTCGGCACCCGCCTCCTGGGCGAAACCGATTTCAGAGACCGAGCCGCAGCCCGGGGAATAGGACACTCCCCTGCGGTTGCAGACCTTTGCCACATCGGGATTGAAATTGGGGGATACGATGAAGTCGGCGCCGCACTGCATATACATTACAGCGGTAGGAGCATCCAATATCGTCCCGGCACCGAGTGCCATGTCGGGGCACTCTGCCCTGACGAACTTCATCACCGCGGCGAACACCTCATGTGCGAAGTCTCCCCTGTTGGTAAACTCGAATGCACGGACACCGCCGTCATAGCAAGCCTTGATGACATTCTTGGAGACTTCCACATCCTTGTTGTAGAAAACGGGGACCATTCCGGTGGAACCGATCTTGGTCATCACCTGTATCTTGTCGAATTTTGCCATTTCTGTTGTCTGGATTAGAGGTTTATCTCTGTACGCGTCCTGAGCCGTCACCCTTTGCAAGGGCCTCAACCTCATCGACGGAAACCAGGTTTACGTCTCCGGGGATGGTGTGCTTGAGGGCGGAAGCCGCCACTGCGAATTCGAGTGCCTCTCCCTGGGTAGCCTTGGTAAGGAGACCGTGGATGAGACCGCCTGAGAAGGAGTCTCCTCCGCCTACGCGGTCAACTATGGGCTGGATGTCGTAGCGCTTGGACTCGTAGAATTCCTTTCCGTCGTAGATCAAGGCTTTCCATCCGTTATGGGATGCTGAGAAGGACTCCCTGAGGGTGGTGGCGACGTACTTGAACCCGAACTGCTCTTTCATCTGTTTGAAGATCCCCTTGTAGCCTGCTGCGTCGGTCTTTCCGGCGAGAACGTCGGCATCGGGGACGAAGCCGAGACATTTCTGGGCATCCTCTTCGTTGCCGATGCACACGTCGACATATGCCATGAGCGGGCGCATTACCGACTGGGCCTTCTCCGAAGTCCAGAGCTTCTTGCGGAAGTTCAGGTCGCAGGAGATGGTGACCCCGTGACGGTGGGCGGCCTCGCAGGCCAGTTTCACCAGTTCAGCTGCCTTGTCCGAAACCGCCGGGGTGATTCCGGTCCAGTGGAACCAGTCGGCGCCTTCGAAGATCTTGTCGAAATCGAAGTCTGAGGGCTCGGCCTCGGAAATCGCCGAGTGGGCGCGGTCATATATGACCTTGCTCGCACGCATAGCGGATCCGGTCTCCTGGAAATAGATTCCCACGCGGTCACCACCGCGTGCTATATAATCAGTATGGACTCCGTAGCGGCGAAGGAAATTGACTGTCGCCTGGCCGATTTCGTGCTTGGGCAGTTTGGTGACGAAGTAGGCGTCATGTCCGTAGTTGGCAACGCTGAGGGCCACGTTCGCCTCACCGCCGCCGAACTCGAGGCAGAGGGAGTCGCACTGTACGAATCTGGAATTTCCCGGAGGAGTGAGGCGGAGCATTATCTCGCCCATGGTTACGATTTTTGCCATATGTCTGTGTTTTAGGCTTATAGATTAAACTTCAACTTGCTTGTATTTCGGGACGAGGGACTTCATGATGGTCCAGGCGAGGAGGTAGGCTATTCCGCAGAAGCAGAATATGATGAAATAACCTGCAGGCTTGCCTGAGAAGCCGAGGAAGGTGAATGCGTCACCTGCGTTCTCCGCATATGTGAAGAGGTTACCAGCGACTTTCTGGATGATCATGGAGCCGACACCGCCGGCCATTGCGCCGATACCGGTGACAGTAGCTACCGTGCTCTTCGGGAACATGTCACCGACAGTGGAGAAGATGTTGGCGCTCCAGGCCTGGTGACCTGCGGCAGCGAGACCGATAAGGATGGCGGGCCACCACGGTGATATGGTTCCCATCGGCTGGGCGAGGAGAGAGAAGAGCGGGAAGAAGGCGAAGAGGAACATCGCAAGCATCCTTCCGGCATATGGATTCATACCCTTCTTCTCGACGAAGACCTTCGGGAGGTAACCTCCGAAAATCGACAGGACGGTCACGATCGCATAGAGGACGAATATGAGTGCCTGCCCCTTGGGCTCGGTCATCTTGATTCCGAACTGGTTCGTGAAGTAGCTGGGAGCCCAGAACAGGTAGAACCACCACACTCCGTCGGTGAAGAACTTACCTATGACGAAAGACCATGTCTGTTTGTACTTGAAGCACTGCAGGAGGCTGAGCTTGGGCTCGCTGGCGGCAAGTTTTGCAGCCTCGGCCTTCTCCCTGGCCTCTTCCGCGTCATCCTGGTGGATGTACTCGAGTTCTGCCTCGTTCACGTGCTTGCTGATTTCGGGCTTGTCATACATGAATGCCCAGAAGAACATCCACAGGAAGCCGACACCACCGATGATGATGAATGCCCATTCCCATCCGAACGCCTTGGCGAGGGGAGGAATGCAGATCGGGGCGGCAAGTGCGCCAACAGAAGCTCCGGAGTTGAATATCGAAGTCGCGAATGCGCGGTCTTTTTTCGGGAAATATTCTGCCACGACCTTGATGGAAGCAGGGAAGTTGCCAGCTTCGCCAAGTGCGAGGATGCCGCGGCACAGAAGGAAGAGCCAGACTGAAACGGTCACTACCATACTCATGGTCTCACCCGCCACCGAACCTGCCTTGAGGGCGGCTACTGAATCGACACCGCTAACCAGGTGGACGGTCGCCCATCCGCAGACTGCATGCAGGACAGCACCGAGAGACCACACGCCGATTGCGATCAGGTAGCCTTTCTTCGTGCCCATCCAGTCGACGAACTTGCCAGCAAAGAGGCAGAAGATGGCATAAAGGATTGAGAATGCGGATGTAATCGTACCGTAGTTGGCATCAGTCCAGCCGAACTCCGGTTTGATGAAACCCTCGTAGGTCAACGAGAGGACTTGCCTATCAAGGTAATTGACTGTCAATGCGAAAAAGAGCAGTGAACACAACCACCACCGCCAATTGGTCATCAGTTTCTTTTGTGTTGATTTTTCTGCCATGTTGATATGGTTATTAATTAATTTTTATTTACTTTTGCAAACGATTGCAAAAATTTTCTCAAATTTAACAATAATTTTTAACACATATGCCATTCATCAATGAAAATTTCATGCTCTCGACCGATGCTGCCAGGGAGCTCTACCATGGCGCCGCCGAGGCGATGCCCATCATCGACTACCACTGCCACCTCTCTCCGCAGCTCATAGCCGAGAACGTCCAGTTCAAGGACATCACCGAGCTCTGGCTGACTGACGGCAAGGCCGGCGACCATTACAAATGGCGCGCAATGAGGGGCAACGGAGTAAGCGAGGAATACATAACCGGAGGCCGCAGGTCATCCTGGGAGATCTTCCAGAAATGGGCAGAGACAATGCCTTACACCATGCGTAATCCCCTCTACCACTGGTCACACCTGGAGCTGGCAAGGGTATTCGGAATCCACAAGCAGCTGAATCCCGACACCGCACGTGAAATCTTCGATGAGTGCAATGAGAAACTCGCTACCGAGGAGTTCCGCGGACAGGCCCTTATCAAGCGCTTCAACGTCGAGACCGTCTGCACCACCGACGACCCTGCAGACGACCTCCGCTGGCACAAGATGATCGCCGAGAATCCCTTCGGCGTCAAGATCCTCCCCGCCTGGCGTCCCGACAAGGCCATGGCTATCGAGAACCCGACAGCCTACAATGAGTACCTGAAGAAACTCTCCGAGGCAGCAGGCATCGAAATCAAGTCATATGCTACCCTTCTCGACGCCCTGAAGCGCCGTCACGAGTTCTTCGAGGCAATGGGTTCGAAGCTCTCCGACCACGGTCTGGAGGCTTTCCACGCCGCTCCCTACACCGAATCAGAGATCGAGCGCATATTCGCGAAGGTCCTCGCCGGCAAGCAGCCCGATGCAGAGGAAATCGAGAAATTCCGCAGCGCTACCCTCCACGACTTCGCTGTCATGGACGCTGAGGCCGGCTGGGCACAGCAGTTCCATGTCGGTGCCATCCGCAACAACAACACCCGCATGTTCAAGGCTCTCGGACCGGACACCGGTTACGACTCCATCCACGACATGCCGGTTGCCAAGGACGGTAACAGGTTCCTCGACTCCCTCGCCCGTGAAGGCAAGCTCACCAAGACCATCCTCTACTGCCTGAATCCCAAGGACATGGAGGTTCTCATCACGATGGCTTACAACTTCAACGACGGCTCCTTCCCCGGAAAGATGCAGTTCGGTTCCGGCTGGTGGTTCCTCGATCAGGAAGACGGCATGCGCAAGCAGATCAACGCCCTTTCCGCCAACGGCCTCCTGAGCCGCTTCGTGGGAATGCTTACCGACTCCCGTTCATTCCTCAGCTATCCCCGTCACGAGTATTTCCGCCGCATCCTCTGCGACGTGATCGGCCGCGACATCGAAGACGGCAAGCTCCCGTCAGAGGAAATGCCGTTCCTGAAGAAGATGGTCGGAGACATCAGCTATCGCAACGCCAAGAACTACTTCAACTTCTGATAATCAGTATTTCAGGACAACCGGGCCGAGGAGGCCGGTGTCACGAAGAGAAGACCCTGCGGGAAGCCATTTCCTTAGCAGGGTTTTCCTTTCCGCCTCAGGACGGGAAGAATCGTAGGCCAGACGGTTGTACCAGGTAGTGGTAACTTCTATCTCCAGGGTGTTCTCTCCAGGCTTCACCAGTTCACCGACAGACAAGGTGAATGGTTCCGCCCAGACTGTGCCGGCATACTTTCCATTGACCTTGACTGCGGCAAGCATGTCCACACGTCCGAGGTCCAGGATAACACTGGCTCCCTGGGAGAGTTGGCTGAGATTGAAAGTAGTTGAATAAGCTACGGTACCGGAGAAGGCACGGCCTTCTTCCCCGAAGTCCATATCCTTCAACGGCTTAAGTTCGGATGTCAGGAACTGCCCTGGAGCGCCCCATCCTTCCGGGAACGAAAGGGTCCAGGGCCTGTCCAAGGCTTTTACGGACGTGGTTGAAGGCATCTCCGGTGCCGGAGAACCGCCGTCGCGACGGAAAACGATGAAAGCGTTCTGCGAACGGCAGAGATCCAGATGGATCCTGCACCTTCCGCCCTCAGTCCTGAAAGGAACGCTGTACCGGCTGCCGTCGGTCGGATTCCAGAACTCCGCATTCCCGGTGCTCCGGAAACTTACGTCTCCATGGAAATCCCTGCCCGGCTCCGGGGCTACCATATACCAGTCAGCCCCATCGACATTGCGGTGGAGCCACATCAGTCCCGACGGAGCAACCACATCCGGTGCGATCCCGAAGGTCTTCAAGGCTTCGTCCAGGCTCATCCCTGCCGCCAGCTTCCCCTTGCCTATCTTCCTGACACCGCGGCCGTTCCCTTTCCAGAGAGCCTTGACAGCCTTCTTGAACCGGCCTTCCGCCCCTGCCCTAAGGGTAGCAGGAGCAAGCGGCGGATTCCCTACCACTACAGCTCCCTGCGACACCAGCTCGCGGAGTTTCTCCACGGTCTCGGGAAGCATCCTCTCGTTCCCGGGAATCCATAGCACCTTGTACTCCTGTCCTTCGGGAGTGACAAGCAGTCCGTCCCGGACGCTTAGCCTGTGAAGGAGCACGTCCGGATTGCAGTAATCATATCTGAAACCCGCCGGGAACGGAGCCCTCTGGTCAGGCACATGGTCTACTTCGTCCCCGAGATACCACAGCACGTCCGACACCATCCTGCCCCTCTCGAGCATATATGTCGACCGCGCGATGAACGAAGTGAAGCTCTTCATATGCTTCCACCACGTCTGTTCCCTGAGGAAAGGAGTGCCTATCTCATTGAAACATATGCCCGGAGCCTTTCCGCCTACCGAGGGATTATGAGTAAATGTGTGGAAAACCGCGTGGGTCGCTCCCTCGCAAAGGTTGAAGTTGACTATCTCCTTCAGGTCGCTCCAGTGCTCATCCCACGTCAGGTTGAAACTGGTGAGCGCCTCAGCTGCGACACGGGTCTTCCCATATACGTGGGCCGCCGAAGCGGTTGGCTTGACAGGCTTGAACTGCACATCGGCCACAGTGCCCTCCCCCAGCGGCTGCCAGAATTCGCACATAGGGATGTCGGCATATTTGTGGTACTCCATTATGTCTCCGGGGATTACGTCACCCTGGGCAGTCTCGAACTGCACGTCGAGTCCCTGGGAATGGGCCAGGTCGGTCATCCGCTTGAAGAAGTTTTCACAATAAAGGGCATCCACGAAGCGCCTCCAGTCGACCAGGAACCGGCTCGTAGTCTCCTGGTCGGCGACAGTGTAGCCCAGCAGGGCCGGAATCCAAGGCCTGAGGGCATATCCGTTCCGGCGCAGGAACTCCTCCTCGATCCCGTCGGTCCACATCTGGGTCATGCACTCCCAACTGTCCATGAGCATTCCGTTGGCAAGCCCCTCCAGCGGGCCGCTGCATATCCTCCCAACATAATTGGAGAACTGGATGTCGGTTCCCCTCGGGTCGAATTTGTTGCATTCCCAGCCCGTAGCTTCCGGCGGTGCCGGAGAATTCTTCCTCCCGGTGTTCACATGGCCTACCCTGAGGACTGTCCAGTCCCCCGGCCCGGGGGAAGACCAGATCAGATGTCCTCCGGCATCCATCATGGAACTGATATCCATCACATCACCCCTCTTCACGAACGCGGCAAGGCTCTGCCTGGTGTGCTCCTGGCTCCTCTCGACCGAAATGAGTGACCAGCCTGCCTCCCCCTGCCAGTTATTCTTCCGCGCTGCGGACAGGAAGCGGACATATCCCAGGGCCATGTTATGTGCGTTCCGGACAGACAATTCATATGAAAGGGCTCCCGGAGCCTCGTCGCAGGCCAGTTCGAGACGGCCGCGGTCCTGCCAGTTGGCCTTAGGGACATCCAGGTCGAGTATCCTTTCCTTGCTTCCTCCGGGAAGGACGGCAGTGAGAGTCACATGTATGTCAGGCTTGTATCCGTAATAATGGCTGTAGGAATCCACATTGGGCAGCACCAATGTCCTGACCATCCCGTCCGTCTTGAAAGAAATGGTGTGGACCGATCCTCCCGGAAGAGACAGAGGCTTGGACAGAGAGCCACCCAGACATGCAGCCCAGTCGAAATCTCCGTCGCCATGTACATCACTGACTTCCAGATATTTCCCAGTGTCGCCATCAGGAGTGGGGAAAGCCAGCACGCATATGTCCTGATAGTCCCTCCATGAAGTGGCGGCCTCTCCTGCGAGAGGCAGGTCCGCCTCAACTTTGCCTCCCTTTACATCGGTCCTCGTCCAGACTATAGTCCTCATGGCATCCTTAGGTTCTATCCACGGTCCGCCGGCCATCGCCCATCCCGGGCATGTCTGCACTGAGAGTCTCAGACCAAGTTCCCTGGCCTTCCGTCCCATGACTCCCAGAAGGCGGTTCCACTCCGGGGTAAAAGCCTTGAGGGGCTTGTCGATCCCGGGCATCAGCCACCCGAAATCCCCGTGGAACCACTGCAGGCCCGAAAGCCCGGCGGCATCCATGGCCTCCAGGTCTGCCAATATCCCCTCCTCCGAAACATTACCCCCGACCCAGTGGAACCAGGTTTCGGGATAGTACAGTTTCTCCGGAGACAGGAATGCCTCGGCATCCAGCTGCGAGAAGCTGCGATAGACCTCCTCCGGGGACGGGCATATGGCGACTTGTGCATATGCCTGAAGCATAGACGCGAAAATGATGAAAACGGCTGGTAAGATAGTTCTGGTGCGCATATGTGTAATCAGTATTTAGGCAAACTTACTGATTATTCCGGTTTTTTCAGTAAGTTTGTCTCCACTTTCAGCACAAAGCATATGTCCAAGAAGATTCTGTCTGCGCTGATTGCGCTCTCTTTCGGGGCCTCTGCCCTCGCCCAGGGCCCGACCACTACCCAGGGAATCATAACCGACCCCGACGGGGCTGCCTGGAAGGTCACCCAGGAAATCCAGACTAAGGCCCGCAGGACCACCTCCCAGGGAGTCCCGGGAGCCACCCTCGATTACACTCAGGAAGTGATGTCCGGGGACTGGGCCATCCCCCTGGTACACAGCTACATGACGAGGTATCCCGACCCGAGGAAGGCCTACTGGGCAGAGTACTCATATGTCCATGGCTATGTGATGGACGCCATCCTTCGCCTCTATCTCTCCAGCGGAGAAAAATCTTACCTGGACTATGTAAAAACCTACATCGACCATTTCGTCGATGCGGACGGGACCTACCACGGGGCACGGCTCAACAGTCTGGACAACATAATGACAGGGTCGGTAATCAGCCGTCTCTACGGAATCACCCGGGAAGGGAAATATGCCTCGGCGGCCAGGCACATAATGGAAGCCGTAGATTCCTATCCCGCATCCGACGGACAGTTCTGGCACAGCACCAGATATGCCGACATGTGGATAGACGGGGTCTTCATGGGGCAGATGTTCCTGCTGAGGTACGCCCAGTACATCGGCGACAAGGAGAAATGCCTTGACATCGCCTGCAGGAACATAATTGCAGCCGCCAATCACCTTCAGCGCGCCGACGGACTCATGTACCATGCCTGGAGTGCCAGGGATCCCTATCCCTCATGGGCCGACCCGAAGACCGGACTCGCCTCCCAGGTGTGGAGCGAAGGGCTGGGATGGTACGCCCTCATAATAGTCGAACTCCTTGAGGCCCTGCCGTCAAACCACCCGCAAAGGGCTCAGGTAGAGGAAATCTACCGCAAACTGGCCGGAGGCCTTCTCGCCACACAGGACGGACGCACAGGTGGCTGGTTCATGGTTGTTGACAGGGGCGAATTCCCCCTGAACTTCATCGATCCCTCGGGGACAGCCATGTTCCTCTACAGCATACAGAAAGGCCTTGACCTGGGCCTCCTGCCCAGGAAGAAATACCAGGATTCTCCGAAAAAGGCATATGACTGCCTGGCCAGTTTCATCCAGGTGAACGGGAACGGTCTGCTGGACATCCTGGGAGGCTGCGACGGAGTCGGAGTCCAGGACGGCTTCCTGGATTACCTGGTCATCCCCAAGATTACAAACGCCAAGGAGACAGTAGGAGGAGCCATATGGGCTGCCCTGCTGAAAGAAGGGAAGATATAACATAATCAATATGACGCAATCAAAAAATCTGACAGGACGGGTACTGGCGATCAACACCGGATCAACCAGCACAAAGGTCGGTTATTACAGGGACGGAGAGGTCGTTTTCACTAAGACTCTCCGGCACAGCACAGAAGAACTTTCAAGATTCAATGACATAATGGAAGAGGACGTCCTGCGACGCGAAGTCGTCGGGAAATTCCTCAGGGACAACGGGATACATTCAAAGGACATAGACATAGTGATGGCCCAGTCCGGACTCTTCCAGCCCTGCCGCACCGGAGTCTACCGAGTCAACGGGGACATGAGGGACGTGCTTATGAGCTGCCGCGACGGACGTCATGCATGCAACCTCAGCGCCATCATCGCGGACAACATCGCGGAACATATAAACATCATACGGTCCAGATACGACATTCCGGCCCCATTCGGACCCTGCTGCGCATATGTCGCCGATCCTCCCATGGCAGACGAAATGCTTCCGGAGTGCCGGATCGGAGGACTTCCCGAGTTCCCGCGCCGTGCCTTCTTCCATGCCCTCAACTCCAGGGCGACAGTCAGGACATGGCTCCGAGAGCACGGACATGAGAACAACGATGCGACTGCGATCGTAGCGCATATGGGAGGCGGTGTCACAGTGACCCTCCACCGTAACGGGGAGGTAATAGACACCAACAACGGTCTGGGAGGAGACGGCCCTTTCACTCCGGAAAGAGCCGGTTCATGCCCTGCTTTCCCGTTGATAGACATGTGTTTCAACTCAGGGATGAGCGAAGAGGAAGTAAAGAAGCGCGTCCTTGGGAAAGGCGGTGCCGTGGCATTCTTCGGCACCAATGACCTGGCCGCCATAGTGGCGAAAGCCGAGGCGGGGCAGAAGGATTATGCTACATGGGTGGAAGCGTTTGCCCTCAACGTGGCGAAATATATCGCCTCCCTGGCGGCCACTGTCGAAGGGAAGGTGGACGTGATACTGCTCACAGGCGGCACGGCCTTCAGCCCGCAGATATGCGGGAAGATCTCCCGGAAGGTCTCTTTCATAGCTCCGGTTGAAATATATCCGGGAGAAAAAGAGATGGACGCCCTGGCTGAATACGGCTACAAAGTGCTTCACAAAGCCATCCCGGTACGCAACTACATCAAAGACAGGCTGGAAGAAGAGTAAATCATAGGAATTTGCTATATTTGCCATTATGAAAATCAAGGCTTTAATAATACTTACTACTATGTGGTTAGGTGGGCTTTTCGCCGGCGCACAGTCGAAGTCCTTCGTGCTCGGCCTCCAGCAGAGTGTTGAATTCAGCGTCGCAAAAGACGGGGAAGACGGGGCGAGCGTCCTCGATTTCCAGACCAAGGGCAGGGATTTCAAGGCCATGGCATTCTACTACCAGAACGGCACTGTCGTTTCCGTAGAGGATATCAAAGACGGAAGGCGCTCCCTGGTAGTACTCGGCGGAAAACTGAATCTCAAATCCTGCCTGCCATATGCCCGCCCGGACGTCGGCGTCCCGGGATCCCAGGCGACATATACGATTGGAATCCACGACTTTACCAATGACGGTTTCCCGGAACTGGTAGTCGGAATACGCGATGACTCAAGCGATGCCCTGGCCGTCTATATCCTGGAATACGGCGGAACATCAGGATGGTATTCCATAGGGGAAATGGTCACCCAGGGTAAGGGAATCCATGAAGCCAGGGTCTTCAGGCAGGCCGTTTCCTTCAAGGACGCCTCTAGCGGGGTTATGTCCACCTGGACTTATCATGAAGGGAAGTTCGACTTCCTTTCCAGCGACCACGCCGACGATCCTTCCAAGCTGTTCTGATACCATGGACGGGTGCAGCCTGCCGGATCCGCAGATTGACGTTCCGCAGGGACGGATCCTTCTTCACGCATGCTGCGCACCATGTTCCTCAGCCATCCTCGAATGGATGGTCGGAAAAGGGCTGAGACCGACTGTCTTCTTTTCCGACTCGAACATATGGCCTGAGAAAGAATATGCCCTCCGCAGGGACGAGTGCCGCCGGTGGACGGAAAGCCTAGGGCTCGGATTCGTAGATGATACATATGACCACGGCCTCTGGCAGGATGCGGTGAGAGGGCTGGAGAAGGAGCCTGAACGAGGTAAAAGATGCCTGGAATGCTTCCGGTTCCGTCTTGAAAGATCGGCCGCATATGCCCATGAGCATGGTTTCCAGGTGCTTTCGACAACCCTCGCATCTTCGAGATGGAAGGTGCTCTCCCAGGTGGACGAGGCGGGAGAAATGGCTTGTGCGGGTTACCTTGATGTCAAATGGTGGGGACAGAACTGGCGCAAGGGAGGACTTCAGGAACGGAGATATGAACTGATACGGGAAAAAGGTTTCTACAACCAGCTCTACTGCGGCTGCGAATTTTCGTACAATAACCGATAGCGAGATGACAAGAATCGCACATATGATTGCAGCAGCGGTGCTTATGCTCGCTGCCCTCTCGTCATGCAAGGAGAAAGACCCGATGGAGAGAGTCCGGGCCGAAGTGCGGCAGGACATCCTCGCCGCCGCCAGTCCGGAAGGCGCGGCCGGCTTCCTGGCAAGCCAGCAGGCTGACGGTTCCTGGAGCGACATAGACTACAAGGACCGCTCCAGGTCCACCTGGATACCGATCTTCCACCTCAAGCGGCTTTACTCCATGGTGGCCAGCTACGAGAAGGAAGGCCGGAATCCCGAGATGTACAAGGGAATCGCCAACGGTCTGAAATACTGGTTCGAGGCGGATCCGGTCAGCGACAACTGGGCCCGGAATCAATGCACAGCTCCCGACAGCCTCCTGTCCATAGCCTGGATGCTCGATGAAGACATCCCCGAGGAGAGCCTGGACAAGGTTTTCGCCGTCCTGAAGAAGATCGATTCCGATGCCGGTCCGGGACGTCCCGGAGGAGACCGGCCGTCAGTGATCGGGAACAATGCCAAGGCAGCCCTCCTGATGAGGGACTGGGACGACGCTGCCGATCAGTTCCGTAACCTGGGGAAAGAAGCGCACATAGCCAATCCTGAAGAAATAGTAATGGATCTCAACGGCTTTTCCGGCGCCAAGAATGTCAATCCCACCACGGGCCGCGGTATCCAGCCGGACATGAGCTTCCACCACAGGAACGAGGGAGTGGACAATACCAATTCCTACGGTGCTTCGCTTGTGAGGCAGTTTTCCTACTGGGGAGCCAAGCTTAAAGGCACGGAGTACGAGCTGGATGACAGGGAAATCCAGTGTGTAATCGATTATTTCCTTGACGGTTCCATCAAGCACACGGTGAAAGATACCTTCATTGAACCGGGTTCCTGGAACCGTGACCTCTGGGTCCCGACACCTGAGCGGAGGTTCCCCGACGATGTCGCGAAGGGGCTTAAAAACATATGCGGGGGCTACCGGGAAGCCGAGATTGACGACGTGATCGCAATCCAGGCCGGAGAAAAGGCCTTCGACAAGAGCTGGTGCAAGTTCTTCTGGTGCTCCCAGTATTTCATCTTCCAGAACCCGCAGTACGCGGCTTCCGTCAGGATGCACAACCAGATCACGAAGAATATCGAATACCCCTACAATGGAGAGGCCATCCAGAGCCATTTCCGCGGGGACGGAACCTGCCACCTTTCCCTGGACGGGAATGAGTACACCAACATACAGGCCGTATTCGATTTCTCGATGATACCAGGGACCACCTCCCTTTATGTGACTGAATTCCCCGAGAATCCCCAGCACATCGGAAAGTCCCATTTTGCGGGAGCCGTGACTGACGGCAGGATCGGTGCTGCCGCATTCGATTTCATCAGCTGCTTCTACGACCTGACAGCCCGCAAGGGTTGGTTCTTCTTCGACAAGGGATATGTATGCCTCGGGGCCGGGATCAATTCCACCGAGAAGGAAAAAGTTGTGACCACCCTGGAGCAGTGCCGCTCCGCCGGAGATGTAAAGGCGGAAGGCAACGGGGTCTTCAATAAGGGCGTCCTCTACGAGTCCCTGGACGGCAGCAAGCTTAACTTCATCGACGAAGAACTCCACGGCGATTACTCCAAAGTTACCAAGGGCACCATCCACGATAGCAGGAAGGGCTCCGCACGCATATTCAAGCTTTGGTTCGAGCACGGAGTCAGGCCCAGGCAGCAATCATATGCATATGCTGTAATCCCGTTTGCGGGAACGACGAAGGCGGCGGACCTGTTCAAGGTCCTTTCCAATACCACGTCGCTCCAGGCAGTCGAAAGCAAGGACGGAAAGACCGGGATGTTCATCTTCTACGAGCCGGGAAAGGCTTCATGGTCAGGTGGTGACGTAGAAGTTGACAAGCCTTGCGTCCTCATGGTCACAGGCAGCAAGGCATATGTCAGCGATCCTTCCAGGACGCTTGACAGGATTACGACAACCATAAACGGGAAACGCACCCTGACTCCCCTGCCGGTCTGGCAGCACTCAGGAGAAACCATGCAAATCAAACTTTAACCAACAATACACCATGAAAACCAAAGTATTCATTCTCGCGGCAATGGCTGCATGCTTCGCGGCCCTGTCATCTTGCAAGACCGAAAAAGACCCGATGGAAAGGGTCCGCCAGCAGGTCCGCCAGGAGTATCTGACCCCGGCGAAACCCGATGGAGCGGCTGAACTCCTCGCCAGCCAGCAGGCTGACGGTTCCTGGAGCGACATCAACTACAAGGACAGGTCAAGGGCTACATGGGCTCCTACCACCCACCTCAACAGGATCGCCGTGATGGCGGCCAGCTATGAGAAAGAGAAGAAGGATCCCGCAATGTACGAAGGCATTACCAAAGGCCTGCAGTACTGGTACGCTGTCAAGCCTGTCAGCGACAACTGGTGGCACAATGACATCGGCTGGCCGCAGGCAATGCTCAACATATGCTGGGTTCTCGACGACGACCTTCCCGCTGAAGTCAAGGAGGACGTTTTCAACGCTCTCAGGAAGATAGATTCCGACGCCGGCCCGGGACGCCCCGGAGGAGACCGCGCGAAGGTAATCGGCGACAATGCCAGGGCTGCCATGTACATGAGGGACTGGGAGGAAGCCGCCGAGCAGTTCCGCAACCTTGAGAATGAGGCCCATATAGCCAATCCGGAAGAGATTGTCCGTGACCTCGGAGGATTCTCCGGTGCAAAGAACACCAATCCCACTACAGGCCGCGGTATCCAGCCCGACATGAGCCTTCACCACAGGAATGACGGAGTGGACAACACCAACTCATATGGTGCAGCCGTAGTCGACCAGTTCTCCTACTGGGGAGCCAAACTCAAGGGGACTCAATATGAGCTTGACTCAAGGGCTGTACAGTGCATCATAGACTTCTTCCTCGAAGGTTCCGTCAAGCACACCTTCAAGTACATCTTCAATGAACCCGGTTCCTGGAACAGGGACCTCTCCCGCCCTGGCGTAAGCAAATGGGCCCCGAGGTACGCAAAGGGACTCAAGGCCATATGCGACGGCTACCGTGAGGCCGAACTGGACGACGTAATCGCCATCCAGTCAGGTGAGAAGGAATTCGACAAGAGCTGGTGCAAGTTCTTCTGGTGCTCACAGTACTTCATCTTCCAGAACCCGCAGTACGCGGCTTCCGTCAGGATGCACAACAAGATCACCATGAACATCGAGTATCCTTACAACGGAGAGGCCATCCACAGCCACTTCCACGGTGACGGATCCTCACACCTCTCACTTGAAGGCAACGAGTACACCGGCCTCCAGGCTGTATTCGACTTCACCATGTTCCCGGGTACCACATCGCTGCGCGTGAGTGAATTCCCCGAAAGGCCCCAGCTCATCGGAAAGTCCGACTTCGTCGGCGCCGTTACCGACGGCCTGATCGGATCGGCAGTCTTCGACTTCATCAGCGGCTTCTACAACCTGACCGCCCGCAAGAGCTGGTTCTTCTTCGACAAGGGATATGTCTGCCTCGGTGCCGGAATCAATTCTTCCGAGAAGGAGGACGTTGTGACCACCCTCGAGCAGTGCAACTCCGCCGGTGACGTCAAGGCTGAAGGAAACAGTGTCTTCAACAAGGGCGTCCGCTATGAGGCCCTCGACGGTAGCAAGCTGGAGTTCATGGACGAGGAACTGATGGGTGAATTCACCAACGTCGTAAAGGGTACCACATATGACCACAGGAAGGACACCGCCAGGGTCTTCAAGCTCTGGATAGACCACGGTGTGAAGCCCAAGGACAAATCATATGCATATGCAATCATCCCGAATGCAGGCTCCACCAAGGCAGCCGATCTCTTCACTGTCCTTTCCAACACCAAGGCCCTCCAGGCAGTCGAGAGCAAGGACGGAAAGATCGCGATGTTCAATTTCTACGAGCCCGGAACCGCGAAGTGGTCCGGCGGCGAGGTTGCAGTCAGCCAGCCCTGCGCCCTCATGGTCAACGGGGACAAGGCATATGTCAGCGATCCTTCCCGCAAACTCGACAGGATTTTCATCACCATTAACGGAAAGCGCTCCCTCACACCTCTTCCCGTATGGCAGCACGCCGGTGAGACCCAGACTGTCAAACAGCCTGCTAAATAACGGATAGATAAATAGATTGAGATGATGAGAAAGTTTCTTTTTTCCGTCCTTTTCCTCGCCCTCTCCCTGACAGCCTTTGCCCAGACAGCCCAGGAGATCATCGCCCGCATGGACGAAAGGATGTCAAAGTTCGATGAGAAAGACGGTGTGGGGATGATAATGGATATCAAGCTCCCGATCCTGGGGACACTGTCCGCCAAGGCTGAGAGCCGCGGCGACAAGATGCGCATGGAGATGCAGAAGGGTGATGTCCACCACATTACCTGGCGTGACGGTAACACGGAATGGGATTACGATGTCAGCAAGAACGAGATAGAGGTCAAGACCGTGGACCAGAAAAAGGAGCCCAAGACCGAGGGAGATGTAAAGATGTTCAAAGGTGTCAATGACGGCTATGATGTCTCCATCGAAAAGGAAACGGACAAGTTCTGGTACCTGAAATGCAATAAGTCCAAGAGCAACACCGAGAAGGACGACCCGAAGACAATGAATATCGTCGTCGAGAAAGGGACCTACAATCCCAAGAGCCTGAGCGCCAAGCTCAAAGGTGTGACTTTAACGATGAGGGACCTGACCTTCGGGATACCTGAGAAACGCGTCACCTTCAATCCCGCCGACTATCCCACCGCGAAAATCGTGGACAAACGATAGTAGAGCTTGACTTTAGAAATCCATTCAGAATCCAGCGAGCCATGCACTACCCCTCTTTGACCGTTCCACTCCTGCTGATTTCAGTTTTGATGTTCAGCTCATGTAAAAAAGAAAGCACCGATAAAAAAGAAAGCACCGACGATTTCTCTGTCTCACCAACTTCGTTCTCATTGGACGAAAAAAACCAGTCCCTTGAATTCACTGTGAAAAGTAAACAGGAGTGGAGGATTGAAGGAGCACCCGACTGGATACATCATGCTGTGTCCTACAGCGGCGACACGAAATGCATTATCTGGATTGAAGAGAATCTGGACTATGAGGAACGGAATGCCACTATCTTCATAACCCAGGCGGACAACAGGAAACTGGATATCCACATTTCCCAGCAACCGACAAAATACTTTACATATAACGGGATAGCAACTTCGGGAGAGGGGCAGATTTACGAATCCTCTTGCATGTATATTACTCCCAATCGCCAGCACGTAATTGTACAAGTCAAGACAAACGTCGAGTATTCTATAGCTTGCATGGATACAAGAGAGTCTGATCCAAAACCAATAGAGTGGATCCGGCTCACCGGGACAAAAAAACTTGATGGAGATCCTTATACTAAGTTGTTGTCGTTCGAAGTCAATGAAAATGGCACAAAAGAACGATCTTCTTATTTGATGTTTAAACGTGACGATTCCTCTGATTTGGACAAAATGAAGGTCCTGCAATGTTCAACACTCGGAGTAATGGTCTATAGAACAACTAATAATAAGCCGTTGCCCTTTCCGGATAAGATTCATTCGAACTATAGGACCTCAATGGACAACCAAGGGAATGGATTTCTTTTCCTTAAATCCGGCGCTCCTTTCAACCAGATTGTAAATAACTTGTTTAATACTTTCAAGAATCTGCAAAACATAACTATCCCTGAATCAGTTACAAAAATCGGATCCTCAGCTTTTCAGGGTTGTTCTAATCTCAATGATATCGTAATACCTGAGAAAGTTACAAGCATTGGCTCTTCTGCATTTTGGGGTTGTTCAAATTTCAAGGATATCGTTATACCTGAAAATGTCACAAGCATTGGCTCATATGTATTTGTGGGTTGTACCGGGCTGAAAAGCATAACAGTTCTTCCTGAAACACCTCCATATACTGCAGCCTATCCATTATTTGATGATTCGAGCAATGTACCGATCTATGTTCCGAAAGAATCCGTGTCTCTCTACAAAGAGAAATGGTCCCAGTACAGCTCAAGGATTTTCCCGATCCCGGACTAAAACTCAGTTCACGACCCCCGTGTTTTCGTCGATTCACGGGGGTCGTGATGGTTTCTTGATAGAAAAAGGCGTTTTAGGCTGCGCGACCCCTGTAAAATGGCCAGTACAAAGGGGTCGTGAAGGTTTCTCTCAGGGACAGGCCATGCTCCTTTCCGGCAGGGCTCCTCTACGGCAGGCCTTTCGCTTCGCTCATCCCTCCCACTGGATGTCGGTACGTCAGACAAACAAGTTTGTCTTCCGCTCTCCATCCAGCGGGCCCCTCCCTCTCAACGAAGCCGAGGGCGGCTACGGGCCTGCCGTAGAGGAGCCCTGCCGGAAAGGGACAAAGTCGAATCACAGCGCCAGTAGACGGTAGATGAAATCGTCTATCAAGGCATATGTCTTCCAGGTGGGGGCGGAGCAGTTGTTTGTCATGATCGAGAATATGATTGCATCCGCCTTGCCTCCGTCATCAGGAACGATGTAGCCGCTGAAACACAACACCCCTCCCATGGACCCGCTCTTCATGTAAACCCTGGCCTGCTGCTCGGCGGAAGCCTTGCGGAGCCTGGCCGGATAGGAATCAGCGGTCTGGCCGAAAGTGGCTATGTAATCCTCGAAACACCCGTCGGACATCATTCCGGAAAGGAAGCGGCACATGAAATCCGGAGAAATGTAGTTCTTCCTGGAAAGGCCCGAGCCGTCAACTATGGACGCCCCGGCGAAATCGTTCACCTTGAGGCTCTTCATTACCCTGTGCCCGGCCACCAGCGAAGAATCATAGCAGGCCGACCCGGTAAGGGAACGTCCGGTCATGCGGAGCAGGGTCTCAGCGTAGAAGTTGTCGCTCTCATGATTGGTGACATATGCAATGCGCTTGAGCGAAGGGGATTTCACGGAGCCTATGATCCGGAGGTCCTTGACACGTGCCGCAGGGGCATATGAAGCGTCCCGGCTCAGGTCGGTGCGGATATTACCTGAATGTTCTATGTCCGCAGGTCCTCCGTCCACGGCGATGCCGCTGGAACGCAGGTAGGCACATAAGGTGTTGGCGAAGGTATAGGCCCCGAATTTATTGGAAATCTTCACGGTCTTGGGCGGACGGCCCGCACCGTAGGTACCGCGGAGCTCGGACACCGGGGCAAGGTCGTTGGTGTAGAGGTACAGCTGGTCACCCGTACCGGGCTTACCGGTTGTACAACGGAGTGAAAAGCGCATCCATGGAGTATATGGGTACAAGACCTTGACAGAGAGGGAATCCCCGGCTTTCTTCCCGGCCTCGACGCGGATTTCCTGGACGTTCTTGTTGTAGCTCAGGCCGTCACCTCCTGTGCCATAATAGGTTCCGATGTCCTCGTATTGCCATGACCCGAGGTCTGATTCCCCGTCGAAGAACCTTCCGTCGCCTATTATCCTCCCGGTGATACGGGTAATCCCCTCCTTCTCAAGGAAACTTCTGAACTGCCGCAACAAGGCAGTCCTCGGAATGGAGATAGAGTCGTCGCTGCCGAGAGTCGGGTCTCCCCCTCCGACAATGTAGAGATCTCCCTGAAGCACCCCGTCAGTCACCTCGCCGCTGTAGGCCAGCGAGGTCTCGAACTCAAATCCTGCCCCGAGGGCTTTCATGGCGATCCCGGTAGTGACCAGTTTCAGGTTAGAGGCCGGAACCATCTTGTGCATTTCATGGATCGAGGCGATCCTGCGGCCGTCGGCCCTGACCGCGCAGGCACCCCAGACCGACTCGTCAAGAGGCGCGACCCTGTCCAGGGAATCGAGGTATTTCTGCACATCCGCCTGGGCGGAAGCGACTGCATATGCGGCAAAAAGAGATAAAAGAGTCAATAAGCGTTTCATAAATACAAATGTAAGCATTTATCGTTATCTTTGTAGAAAGCATAAAACCATCATCACTATGTCCAGAAAAACAGTACTTGTATCTGGCGGTGCGGGCTACATCGGAAGCCACGTCACCGTCGAGCTGATCCAGGCCGGATACGACGTTGTCGTTGCCGACAATCTTTCCAACTGCGACCTCACATGCTTCGAAGGGGTCAAGAAGATTACCGGAAAGAACGACCTCCCGTTCGTGAAGATGGATTTCTGCGACATGGCAGCCACCCAGGACCTGTTCAATTCCTTCAAGATCGACGCTGTAATCCATTTTGCCGGATTCAAGGCCGTCGGGGAATCGGTAAGCGATCCCCTGAAATACTACAGCAACAACATCGGCTCTTTCGTCAACCTGATCCAGGTGGCACACGCCCACGGAGGATGCAATGTCCTCTTCTCTTCCAGCGCCACGGTATATGGTGAACCGGAGAAATCCCCGGCCACGGAAAGCACCCCGAGACAGAGCGCGACCTCACCATACGGCAACACCAAGCAGATCTGCGAAGACATCCTGCGCGACTGCGTGAAGGCCTATCCGGAAATCAAGGGAATCGCCCTCCGCTATTTCAACCCGATCGGAGCTCATCCTTCGGCCCTCATAGGCGAACTGCCCCGCGGAGTCCCCAACAACCTCGTTCCTTTCATCACCCAGACCGCCATTGGGAAAAGGGAGTGCCTGAGCATATTCGGAAACGACTACCCCACCCCAGACGGGACCTGCCTGAGGGATTACATAGACATAGTGGACCTGGCCAAGGCACACGTCTGCGCTGTGCGCAGGATGCTCGACGGCCAGATGGAACAGCCATATGAAATCTACAACATCGGAACCGGCCGCCCGGTTTCGGTCCTCGAGCTCGTGACCTCCTTCGAAAAAGTCAACAATCTGAAACTCAATTATAAATTCGCAGCCCGCCGCCCCGGTGACGTTACGGCCATATGGGCTGATCCGGCTCTCGCATGCGAGAAGCTCCACTGGAAAGCGGAGCGCACCGTGGAAGAGACCCTGGCATCGGCATGGGCATGGGAAAAACACCTGGCAGAACAATGAGATTCATCTACAAGACATTTGCGGCCATATGCCTGCTGATCCTTTCCATGGCCGCAGGAGCAAGGGAATTCGGTCCCCTCACCCTTCATTACAATGCCCCGGCCACCTCATTCCAGGAGGCCATGGTAATAGGGAACGGCAGCATGGGTGCCACGGTATATGGCGGAAACGTTATCAGCCGCTTCTCCCTCAACGACATCACCCTCTGGACAGGTGAGCCTGAGAAGGAACAGACCGGGATCAATGCCTGGAAACACCTCCCCGAGCTGCGTGAAGCCCTTTTCAACGAGGACTATGAGAAGGCCGACAAACTGAGCCGCAACATCCAGGGGCATTACAGCCAGCGTTACCAGCCGCTGGGGAACCTGTTCATCGAATACAAAGGACATGAAGAGGTCTCCGCGTACAAAAGGTGGCTGGATATCAGCGACGCTACGGCCCATGATTCCTATATGCTTGAAGGCGGCCTCTTCACTACGGACTGCTTCGTGTCAGCTCCGGACTCGGTACTGGTCATATGCCTGAAATCGGAGGCTCCGATCGATGCAGTGGTCAGGATGGATTCCGAACAGCCCCATAAAGTCTCATCCAGCGGGAAAGAAGTCACCGTTGACGGCTACACAGCCTACCTGTCCTATCCGACGAACCACGTTCCGGCAGGAGAGCCGGACATCAAATACGATCCCGAAAGGGGCATCCACTTCCGAACCATAGCCCACGTGGAGGCTGCGGACGGTACCGTTTCCGCCAACCCGGACGGAAGCCTCTCCCTTTCCGGATGCCACAATGTGACGATCCTCGTTGCCGACGTGACCAGTTTCAACGGTTTCGACAAGGATCCGGTAAAGGAAGGACGTGATTACAAAGCTGATGTGCGGGCACGGATCGACGCTGCAGCGGCAAAGACAGCCCAGCAGATGCTCGCCTCCCATGTCGCTGACTACAAGAGCTATTTTGACAGGCTCAGCCTGGACCTCGGGACCACATCGGAAGAGATCGCTTCCCTTCCTACGGATGAACAGCTGGCCCGCTATAACGCCAACGGCGATTACAACCCCGAACTCGAGACCCTTTACTTCCAGTTCGGACGCTACCTGCTGATCTCCTGCTCGCGAACCCGCGGCATCCCGGCCAACCTCCAGGGACTGTGGAATGAAAGCGTTGCACCGCCCTGGAACTCCAACTACACCGTAAACATCAATCTCGAAGAGAACTACTGGCCTGCCGGACCAGCCGGACTGGCGGACCTTGAAAACCTGGCACTCTTCTCCTTCCTGGAGAATGTCTCCAAGAACGGAAAGGTTTCATCCAGGGACTTTTACGGGATTGAGAGGGGCTGGAGCCTGGCTCACAACACAGACGTCTGGGCAATGAGCAATCCGGTCGGGGCCGGAAGCGGGGACCCGCGCTGGGCCAACTGGAACATGGGCGGCGCCTGGCTCTCCACACACATATGGGAGAATTACCTTTTCACCAATGACAAGGAGCAGCTGAAGAAGAACTGGCCCCTCCTGAAAGGAGCAGCTGAGTTCTGCATCGACTGGCTCATAGAAAAAGACGGGGAACTGATCACGGCCCCGAGTTCTTCGCCCGAGAATGCATATGTCACCGAAACCGGTTACAGCGGAGCGACTCTCTACGGCGGTACGGCAGACCTCGCCATCATCAGGGAATGCCTCACTGATGCCGCCCTCGCCTCTAAAGCGCTCGGGAAGGACTGCAGGTTCCGCCGCGAAGTCCGCAGGACCCTGAAGAAACTCCATCCCTACAAGATAGGGGCCCAGGGTCAGCTCCTGGAATGGTTCCATGACTGGAAGGACAAAGACCCGCAGCACCGTCACCAGTCACATATGATCGGACTCTATCCCGGCCATCAGATCACTCCGGAAGCTACACCGGAGCTGGCTGCCGCTTCTGTCAGGAGCCTTGAGATCAAGGGAGACAGGTCCACCGGATGGAGCACCGGATGGAGGATCAACCTCTGGGCGAGGCTGAAGAACGCAGAGAAGGCCTACCGGATCTACAGGAACCTCCTGTCATATGTCACATCTTCCGGAACAAACATGAGCAACGGAGGCGGCACATATGCCAATCTCCTCGATGCACATCCGCCCTTCCAGATCGACGGCAACTTCGGCGGATGCGCCGGTGTGATGGAAATGCTCGTCCAGTCTTCCTGCGACAGGGTCGAACTCCTCCCGGCAGTCCCGCAGCAATGGAAGAGCGGCAGCATCAAGGGCATACGCGCCCGCGGCGGCCTTTCCCTCGACATGGACTGGGCTGACGGCAAGGTAACGTCCCTGAGTGTGACCAACATCTCTCCGAGGAAGACCAGGACCGCACTCATATGCAACGGCACCTCAACCAAGGTTAAGCTCCGCAGCGGACAGACACTCCGGGTCATTTAAAAGACATCATATGGCCAATTTCAAGTCGCTGGCCAAGGATACGGCCATATACGGGCTGAGCAGTATTATCGGGAGGTTCCTGAATTACCTCCTCGGTGTCGCCTACACATATATTTTCCCCGCTTCCAGCGGAGCTTTGGGGATTAATACCAATATCTACGCCTACACAGGTCTCGCTTTTGTCATCTTGACCTACGGGATGGAGACCACATTTTTCAGGTTTGCCAACAAGGATGGAGAAGACCCGAAACTGGTCTATTCGACTGTACTCAGGATGGTCGGCACCACATCCCTGCTTTTCGTCGCCCTTGTACTTGCATTCATAGGCCCGGTTTCAACGGGGATGGGCTATAATGACCACCCGTCCTACATCTGGGTGATGGCTGTTGTCGTAGCCCTGGATGCCTTCCAGGCCATCCTGTTCTCCTATCTCCGGTACCAGAAGCGACCTATAAAGTTCGCGGCCCTGAAGCTCCTGTTCATATTCATGAGCATAATCCTCAACCTGGTCTTCTTCGTCCTTCTCCCTGCCCTGTACAAAGGCAATCCCGCGCTGTGGGGAAAAATTTACAATCCAGAAGTCGGCGTAGGTTACATCTTCTATATCAACCTGTTCTGCACCGCTGTCATAACATTCTTCTTGACTAAAGAGATAAAAGGCCTGGGAAATGGTTTCGACAGGGATCTGTGCAAACGGATGCTCTCCTACAGCTGGCCCATCCTGGTGCTTGGAATTGCGGGAAACCTGAACCAGACTGCAGACAAGATCCTGTTCCCGAAAATCTACACAGGAGAGGACACCAACATCCAGCTGGGCATATATGGCTCCGCCGTGAAAATCGCCATGATCATGGCTCTGATCACCCAGGCTTTCCGGTATGCATATGAACCTTTCGTCTTCGGCAGTTCGAGGGAAAAGGATAGCAAGGAGACATATGCGAAAGGGATGAAATATTTCGTGATTTTCACCCTGCTGGCGTTCATATGCGTGATGGGTTACATGAATGTCCTCCGCTATATCATCAGCAAGGATTACTGGGATGGTCTCCGCGTGGTCCCGATAGTGATGGCGGCGGAGATGATGATGGGGGTGTATTTCAACCTCAGTTTCTGGTACAAACTGACTGACAGGACAATATGGGGCGCCATTTTCTCGGGCATCGGCTGCCTGGCGTTGGTAGTCATCAACATAATCTTCGTCCCGAAATACGGTTACATGGCATGCGCCTGGGGCGGATTCGCAGGCTATGGCATTTCCATGCTGCTCTCCTATTTCGTGGGACAGAAGTACTATCCGATCGACTATCCTATTAAGGATATGGCCATATATGTGTTCGCCGCCGCGGTGTTGTTCGCCGGGATCCTGTGGTCGAACGCGCATCTCGGAGTCGCCCCGGCCATATGCATCAACACCCTTCTGATCCTCGCGTTCTGCGCCCTAATAGTGCGCCGCGACCTCCCGCTTTCGGAACTGCCCGTAGTCGGGAAGTATTTCCGGAAATAACCGATAATTAATGACATATCAATAACCGAATCATGATGAAGAATTCTATTTCAATCTTAGCAATCAGTATTGTCCTGATGTTGGGCGGGATCTCCGCAACGGCACAGGTCGTCACCCCTGCCAATTACACCCCGACCAAGGAGAATCTCGAGGCCAGGGCCCAATTCGAGAACGGCAGGCTGGGAATCTTCCTCCACTGGGGTATCTACAGCATGTTCGCCCAGGGCGAATGGTATCTGAATAACGGAAAGCTTCTGGATTCGGAGTACGTAAACGCCGCTTCCGGATTCTATCCCTCCAAGTTCGACGCCTCGGAATGGGCCAAGGCATTCAAGGAAGCAGGAGCGTCATATGTCACCCTGACCTCCCGCCATCATGACGGTTTCTCAATGTTCAAGACTTCGACCTCCGACTACAACATAGTGGACGGAACCCCATTCAAGAGGGACATCCTCGGGGAGCTTTCGAATGCCTGCGTGGACGAAGGACTCCGCTTCTATGCCTACTACTCAATACTCGACTGGCACAGGCTTGACTATCCCCTCGGCAGGACCGGACTGACTACCGGAAGGCCCACTGACAAGCAGGATTACAATTCCTATTTCGATTTCATGAAGGTCCAGGTGAAGGAACTCCTGACCAACTATCCCGTAGGAGCCCTGTGGTTTGACGGCTACTGGGACAAGAAGGAACCGACCTTCAACTGGAGGATGCCCGAGTTCTACGAGTACATCCACTCTATAAAGCCTGACTGCCTCATCGGGAACAACCACCATATTTCCCCGCTTCCCGGCGAAGATTTCCAGATGTTCGAGCAGGATCTTCCCGGCGAGAACACCGCCGGACTCTCCGGGCAGGCCATCGGCAGGCTTCCGCTCGAGGCATGTATCACAATGAACCGCGCATGGGGTTACAACATCAGCGACAAGAACTACAAGAGCCTGGATGAGATAATCCGCCTGCTGGTGCGTTCTGCTTCCAAGAGCTCCAACCTCCTCCTGAACATAGGCCCCCGCCCGGACGGAAAACTTCCCGTAGAGGCACTCGAGAGACTCAAAGGCCTCGGTGCGTGGATGAAAACATATGCTCCTACCATAAACGGTACGACTTCGACTTCCATTCCTGTGCAGCCGTGGGGCGTAACGACGCGCACTGCCGGAAAGATATTCCTGCATATACTCAATCCGGATGCCCTGCCCTCAAATGGAAACGGCCGCCGGCTGATGCTCCCCTTCAGCGAGAAGCTTGCGTCGGTGACCGAATTCAAATCCGGGAAGGCCCTTACGTACAAGGCATCCAAAGACGGCTTCGTTACGATAGACGTCCCGGCTACGGGTCTGGATACTCCTGACTACGTCGTTACTCTGGAGTTGAAGTAAATTACTTCTTGTAGTACTGCATCGCCTCGGGGAGATGCTTCTTGATGTCGCTGATCCTCCTGGCGTTGGACGGGTGGTCGCTGAAGAATTCAGGGACCGACTCCCCTCCTGCAGCCATCCTCTGCCAGAAAGTAACGGCTACTGACGGGTCATACCCTGCCATTGCGGCGAAGATAAGTCCCATGTAATCGGCCTCACTCTCGTCCCTGCGGGAGAAGGGCATCAGGACACCGTAATTGGCTCCCAGTCCGAATACCGTCTGGGCGAGTTCCTGAGTGGCTGCGCTTTTACCCATAGTGGCGATGCTGACAGCCTGGGCGCCATATTGGGCGAGGAGCTGCTGGCTCATCCTTTCTGCGGAATGCTTCGCAACTGCATGGGCGATCTCATGGCCGAGGACTATGGCCAGGGAAGCCTCATCCTGGGTGATGGGAAGTATTCCTTCGTACACCACGATCTTGCCTCCGGGCATGCAGAATGCGTTCGCGCTCTTGTCCTGGACCAGGTTGAATTCCCACTGAAGGTTCTTGATCTCTGACTCCAGGCCGTTATTCCTTAGATAGGTCTCCACGGCGGCTGCGAGACGCTTTCCACAGCGGGTGACCATAGCAGTATTGGTCTTGTTTGTTGACGGTTTGGCAGTAGCCATATATTCCTTATAGCTGGAAGAACTCAGGCTAAGGACATCGGCATCCGAGACCAGCATGAGCTGTCTCCTGCCGGTAAGGGCTACAGTAGAACACCCGGAAAGAAGCATTCCGGTAGCGATAGTCAGCGCCAAAGCGACTGCATGTGCATATTTTATAGCTTTCATCTTGAAAGAGGTTATAGTCTGGCAGCAAAAATAGCAATTCCTCCTGAATTGACAAGCAGGAGGTTATTTCAGCTTAAGCTGCCCTTTATCTATGACAAGGACCGGCGAATCATAGACCGGGACATTGAAGACCCAGCCACCGCCACTTTTGGAGCAGTCTGTCTTATAGACGTTTCCGGTACGGATGTCAACGCAGACGGGGTTCTTGAAGGAGGCGCCTTTCACCGTGACTTTCTCGAGGCTTGCCGTCACATTATCGCCCGGTGCGGCGGAGTCATCCCATATGATGAATGAGACATTCTTGCTGCCGGCATTCTGGAATTCATATACAGAGCGTGATCCGTCCGTCTCTACCTGGATGTTGTCTGCAGGGACAGGCCTTTCCATACAGTCCCAGACAGAGACCAGGTTCTGAACGGCGAAATAAGCTTCTTTCGGGCGGATTACATTGTTGTCATCGTCTGTCTCCAGGAGTCCCTTTACGTTCTTCGTGGATATATGGTCCTTGTCTTTGAAATAGTTCATGTCGCTGATGCAGAAAATCGTTGTCGGGATGCCTTTCGCCTTGTCGGTAAGCATCCTCCGCAGCGCCCACTTGCCCTGCGAAATCTCCGTCCAGTCATAATTGCTCAGTGCCCCTCCAAGATGTCCTTTCGAAGGAGCTCCGGTCTCTCCCTGACGGAGGATTATCCGGTCAGTGTACTTATCCAGGATGGCCTGCATTTTTCCTACGTTCCCGTACATTCCCTCCGGGCGAAGAGAATAGAAATGGTAGGAAATCCATTCGAACAGGTCCAGTTTCCCCTGGCTTTTCATGATTTCCAGACAGCGGTCGAGGTACGGACCGCGGAACCCGGCCCAGGCAAAAGCAGCTATCTTCGCCTCGGGGTCCACTTTCTTTATGATCTCTGCCGTACGGACCTGAAGGTCGATCAGGCTCAGGGTGTCTTTGAACTGTTCCTTATTGATGTCCGGCTCATTCCAGATTTCCCATTCATGCACTTTTCCCTTGTAGCGGACAGCCATTGCCTCGACCCATTTGTCCCATGCCTCTATTGCCTCCGGAGAGGTCGGCCACCCGCCAGCGAGGTATTTCGTGCCGCCTCCCTCGTAGATAGGATTGCCATATGAGGTTTCCACCCAGGGCTCCATCCCGCGGGAAACGGCATCGTCTATGATGCTGTCAAGCCAGGCGAAGTCGTACTCCCCTTTGACAGTCTCGGTTTTCGCCCAGCCGGCCTGGAGGCGTATCTTCCTTATGCCGAGCGCAGCGAGATATTCCTTGTACTTGTGGTAATCAGCATAGTCCCTGTCCAGGGTCTCGCATCCGATAGTGAGGTCATTGTGGACTTCCGCAAGGGTTTTAGGGGCCAGCACGCCTATGCATTCCAGCCCGGTCTCGCCCTGGGTGACCGAAGGATTCGGTTCAATCGTCCTTCCGCAGGAAACAAGCACGGCCATAGCCGCCACATATGGGATCAATTGTTTGAGTGACATAAAGATAATGCCTTAAAGATCGATAACTGCTGATTGCGGACTTCTGTTCTGATGCCGCTTCCCAAATGTATTAGAATTGTTCCTATTTTCAAAATAATCTATGACAGAGCGGCCCATTCTGCACGACAGTAACTTTCAGGGAAAATACCTATCTTTACGAATGGGTTCAGACTAAAGACTATTCATATGGACATCCGGAAAACACTCCTCCCGATTATCATACTGGCCGTCTCCGCCATAGGAGCCGCGGCCCAGGATTCCGAAAAAGGCGTCATTGGCTTTGACAAAGACTTCGAAAACAAGACATTGAGGCTGGACTACGTGTTTGCGGGGAATGCCAAGAGGCAGCAGATACACTTCTGCGAAGCCCTTTCCGGAGGCATATGGGCAGGCAGGAGACACTCTCTCGACACTGTGTGCCTGGACGGGAACGGAAGACTGGAAGTCCTTGACCCGGAAACCGGGAAAGTACTCTACGTCAACTCCTTCTCTACACTTTTCCAGGAATGGCTCTCTCAGGAGGAAGCCACCCTCACCGATAAGGCTTTCGAGGAATGCTTCCAGGTCCCCTTTCCCCGAAGGAAAATAAATATCAGGGTGTCCTTATATGACATCAGGGGCAATGTCACAACCACCCTTACACACCCAATAGACCCGGCGGATATCATCATCCGTCCGGTACCGGATAACGGCTTCACCCATAGGTATATCCTCAAGAACGGAGAGCCTTCCGAATGCATCGACCTTGCCATAGTCGGCGATGGATATGCGGCCCAGGACACTGCCAAATTCTTCTCAGACGCTGCAAGGGCGGTGGAAGCCCTTACCGCACATGAGCCTTTCACCACATTGAAAGGGAATTTCAACATTGTGGCCGTCGCAGCCGTGTCGAAAGAATCCGGGGTGAGCATACCGCACGAAGGCATATGGAAAAACACCCTGCTCAAATGCCATTTCGACACATTCTATTCGGCGAGATACCTCACTGCAGGCAGCATGAAGGCAGTATATGATGCCCTGGCCGGGGTCCCGTTCGAGCATATCCTCGTCCTGTCCAATACCGCTGTCTATGGAGGAGGCGGGATTTACAATTCCATCCTCACATGCTCCGCCGACCATCCCACCTTCCCCAAGGTGCTGGTCCACGAATTCGGGCATTCCTTCGCCGGACTGGGAGACGAATATTACTACGACGACGGATATGATCCTATGTATGTCCCTGAAAAAGAGCCCTGGGAGCCCAACCTGACAACTCTGGCTGACTTCGCCTCAAAATGGGCGGACATGCTTCCGGAAGGCACTCCGGTCCCGACTCCCCCGGACAGCATAGAGAAAACCCGGGATGTCAGGAAAATCTGGAATACACTTCCGGAGGAGACACGGAAAAGGCTTAACGGAAAGCTCGGCGTCTATGAAGGGGGCGGATATCTTTCTAAAGGTGTTTACCGCCCTGTACAGGAATGCAGGATGAAAATCAACGAATGCGAGGATTTCTGCCCAGTCTGTACCCGTGCAATCCGCCGCACGGTGTCATTCTATACAAAATGAAGCACCTGCGTTTCCGCAAGTGCTTCATTATCAGAGTGGAGATAAAGAGATTCGAACTCTTGACCCCCTGCTTGCAAAGCAGGTGCTCTACCAACTGAGCTATACCCCCATAGGAGTAGTCCTGCGCAGACTTGAACTGCGGACCCCCACATTATCAGTGTGGTGCTCTAACCAACTGAGCTACAGGACTATATATAAAAATCGGGAGAAAAATACAAGAGAAGCACAGTAGAGCTCCTTCTCTCTTTCAGACGGAACGGTCTCCAAAAAGGAGGTGTTCCAGCCACACCTTCCG
>JAFRXO010000072.1 GCA_017443465.1 Bacteroidales bacterium | reverse complement strand
GCGTTGTTGCCGGTGCGGTTGGTCTCCTGGTTGTTGTAGGCGAAGTGCTTGATGGAGGTACCGACATCGTTCTTCTGGACACCGCGGACATAGGCGGCGGCCGTCTTGCCGGAGACGACAGGGTCTTCGGAATAATACTCGAAGTTACGGCCGTTCAGCGGGTTGCGGTGGATGTTGAGGGCCGGGGCGAGGAGCACGTCGGCGCCATATTCGTGGACTTCTTCACCGATGCACTGGCCGACGTTCTCGACAAGTTCCTGGTTCCAGGTAGAGGCGAGAAGGGTACCGATCGGGAAATGGGTGCAATAATAGGTCGCGTCGTCGCCTTCACGGGTCGGGTCGATGCGCAGGCCGGCAGGGCCGTCCGCCAGGACGATGGCGGGGATGCCCAGGCGCGGGAGGGCGCGGGTGGTGCCGGCGGCGCCGGGAACGATGGCCTTCGTGGAACCGATGACGGCGCTCTGGCCGTCGGTGCCGGCCATGCCGGTGCCGATGACGAACTGTGCCTTTTCTTCAAGGGTCATGGCGGCGACCACCTTGTCGATGGAGGCCTTTCCAAGCTGCGGGTCGCCCTGCTTGCAGCCGGCAAGAGCCAGGGCGGCGACGCCAAGATAGAGGATTGCTTTCTTCATGCTATTGTGTTTATGAATGATTTCCAACGGAAAACATTCAAAGATACGCAAAAGCCCCGAATCTGCGAAAAAACATGGTCATGAGGTCTAACATTTGAAGATTCTGCTAAATTATTTGTATCTTGCAAAAGAATTATACCGACCTGAAATGAAGAAGTTTTTCCTGGTTTCGGCCTGTCTGGCAGCCGCTTTCCCCACGGTTGCCCAAAAACCGAATTATGAACTGGCGGAGCGCTTTTCCGCCAAGAAAGTGGGGCAGATTGTCTTTTCCACCCAGATGCGTCCGTCCTGGTTCCGTGACTCGGACCGCTTCTGGTACACATGGAGCACTTCCGACGGTACCCGTTACTGGATCGTGGATCCGGCCGCAGGGACCAAGACGGAGTTGTTCGACATGGACCGCCTGGCCATGCAGATCTCCGAAATCACCCGCGATCCGTTCGAGGCCAAGCACCTGCCCCTGACCAACCTGAAACTGAAGGACGACAAATATTTCACCTTCGATGTCAAGAGTTCCCAAGACGTCAAGGACGAAGACGATACGACCAAGACCGTCAAGAAAACCTTCCATTTCCGCTATGACATCGCATCGAAGAAACTGACCGAACTGGAGAAGGCGGAGAAGGATCGCTATCCCCGCTGGGCGGTCGTGTCTCCGGACGGGACCATGGGCGTCTTTGTCAAGAACCATGACCTTTTCTGGATGGACTCCACCTCCCTCCGCAAGGCCGCCAAGGACCCCAAGGACAGCACCTTGGTGGAGCACCGCCTGACGACCGACGGCACGAAGGACTTCAGTTGGAACGGCAACAGTTACAACGGTGACACGGAGGCGGATTCGACCGCCCGCCGCGCCGTCCCGATCGTCTGGTCTCCCGACTCCAAGCGTTTCGCGATCATCCGGTGGGACATGTCCAAGATCAAGGACTACTGGGTGATCAATTCGACGTCGAAGCCGCGTCCGACCCTCGAGACTTACAAGTACCAGATGCCCGGCGAGCCCGGGCCGACCGGCACCTTGTACGTCGTCGGAATGCCTTCGGGCAATTTCCGTGCTGTCAAGACCCATGCTTTCAAGGACCAGGACATGGAATTCCTGTCGGCCAGGGCCACGGCCGAGGACGCCTATGCCGAATTCCCGTCGCGCAAGTGGCTGGGCGACGAGAAGGGATTCTACCTGATGCGCCTGAGCCGCGACCTCAAGCGCCACGACCTCTGCTACGTCGGCGTGGATGCCGACAGCACCCGCATGATTCTCCGCGAACGGCTCAATACCTATGTCGAGACGCGTGAGCCGAAGTTCCTCAAGGGCGGCAGCCAGTTCGTCTGGTGGTCCGAGCGCAACGGCTGGGCCAACCTGTATCTCTACAATTCGGACGGATCCCTGGTGCGCAACCTGACCGAAGGGGCCTTCCACGTGGAGGACATCCTCGGCATCAACGAGGCGGCGGGCTATGTCCTGTTCAGCGCGTGCGGCGTGGACAAGGATGAGAATCCGTACCAGATGCACAACTACAAGGTCTCCCTGTCCGGCGGTGCGATCCAGCAACTGGACATGAAGGACATGGACGTCCTTGCCGAAGCCAGTTACGACGCCCGCTACTTCGTGGCGAACTATTCCCGTGTCGACTGCGCCCCGGCCGTCGCCCTGTTCAATGCCGTGACCGGCCGCAAGGTCCTCGACCTCGAAGAGGCCGACCTGCGCCTGCTGCTGGACGCGGGCTACAAGTTCCCGGAGCGCTTCAAGGTTAAGGCGGCGGACGGTATCACCGACCTGTACGGCGCCATGTACAAGCCGTTTGACTTCGATTCGACGAAGATCTATCCGATCCTGGACTATGTCTATCCGGGCCCGCAGGTCGAGGCGAACAACATCTCCTGGAGCAAGGGTTTCACCCGCGTGGACCGGCTGGCCCAGATCGGGTTCATCGTGGTCACGGTGGGTAACCGCGGCGGCCATCCGAACCGCTCGAAGTGGTATCACAACTACGGCTACGGCAACCTGCGCGACTACGGCCTGGAGGACCAGAAGTATGCCATCCAGCAACTGGGGGCGCGCTATCCGTTCATCGACCTGGAGCGGGTCGGCATCCACGGCCATTCCGGCGGCGGCTTCATGTCCACCGCGGCCATCCTGACGTATCCGGACTTCTTCAAGGTCGCCGTCTCCTGCGCCGGCAACCATGACAACAGCATCTACAACCGCTGGTGGAGCGAACAGCACCACGGCGTCCTCGAAAAGGTCAACCAGGCAGACACTTCGTTCGTCTACAGCATCAAGACGAATCAGGAACTGGCCTCCCGCCTCAAAGGGCACCTGATGCTGGTCCACGGTGACATGGACAACAATGTCAACCCGGCCAACTCCATCCGTGTCGCGGATGCGCTGATCCGCGCCAACAAGCGTTTCGAATATGTCCTGCTCCCCGGCCAGCGCCATGGTTTCGGCGACATGAACGAGTGGTTCTTCTGGAAGATGGCCGACTGGTACAGCGAGTGGTTCCTCGGCGGAAGGAAACGTGCGGAAGTAGATATCAAGGAATTGAATAATGATTGACCATATGAAAAAAATCATTCTTGTCATGCCGGTCCTGCTCCTGCTGGTGGCCGCATGCCACAAAGACAACAAGTTGCAGACGAAGGTATATGAGCAGAGCGCCTCGTACGCCCTGACCGAAGGGGCTGCCGATTCCATCTCCGTCCAGGTACGCCTGGAATACCCGGTCTCCGGCGCCGATCCTGAGGTCATCGACGCCATGACCCGGATCATCATCGGACAGGCCCTGATGGAAGACGGCTCCAGGCCGGACATCGCCGCGGCGGTGCAGCGGTACATCGACGTGACCGTCGCGGACTACCGCGAGACCAACCTGCCCCTGTACGGCAAGGTCCGCGAAGAGGAACTGGAAGGGACACTGCTGAGTTGGGAAGACCAGGTCTCGGGCTATTTCTCCGGCCAGCACAAGGATATCATCTCCTACGATGTCTATGCCTACAGCTTCACGGGCGGTGCGCATGGGCTGGCCGGCGACTATGTGATGAATTTCAATCTCAAGGACGGCTCCCTGGTCGGAGAAAGCGACTTCTTCGTCCCGGGTTACCAGGAGGAACTCGCCGGCCTGCTGACGGCGCACCTGCGCGAGTCCATGCCGGATGAGGATTCTTATAACGCCCTGTTTGTCAAGGATATCGAGCCGAACGGCAATTTCAAGGTATCCGAAGAAGGCGTGACTTATATCTACGGACCTTATGAGATTGGACCGTATTACCTGGGAAGCATCGAGGTGACCCTTCCGTGGGAGGAACTCGGTACCCTGGTGTACGACAGCCCGACGGAAATCCTCGACTAGAAATGGAACAGAACCTGCAATGGATCGTCACCCGCGTTGACGGCAAGATCGCATCCGTATCCACCGACTATCAAGGAGCGGCAAGGGTCCTGGCCGGCATTGCAGCCCTCCCGCCCGCACGGGTGGGAGCGGTCGATTGCAGGAAAGTTTCGACGGAGGAGGTTTTCGCCTTGTCCGATTCGGTCACGTGGGATGACCTGGCGCTGTTCGGGACACCTTTCCAGAAGAATGTCTGGAAAGCGTTGTTCGACATAACACACGGCTCCGATCCGGTACGGCTGCTGAGTTACACCCAGTTGGCTGAAAGCATCGGCAAAGGTCCGGGCGTGCGGGCCGTCGCCCATGCCGTGGGCCTCAATCCCGTCGCCGTGATCATTCCCTGCCACCTGATCATCCCCAAGGAATCCCTGGAGCGCCTCCACGGACTGGAGGAAGAGAACGGGCTCTTCAAGTGGGAGACCCTTTATATGGTCGACCAGACGGTCGATTACGGCGAATACGCCCTGGGAGCTGCGCTCAAGCGCCGGCTCATCCAAATCCACATGAATCGCTAGAACCATGAACGTCAGAAATCTGTTTTGTGCCGGCCTGCTCAGTCTGGCTGCCCTTTCGGCGCCGGGCCAGTCGGCGAACCGGGAAAACTTCAACCAAGGCTGGACTTTCTCCAAAGACGGCGTCAGCCGGGTGCTGGACCTGCCCCACGACTGGGGCGTGGACGGACCTTTCCGCCAGGAGTATCCCGGCGAGACCGGCAAACTTGCCTGGTGGGGCGGCGCTACCTATTCCAAAACCCTGGAAGTGGCGGCGGATGAACTTGGAAAGTCCTTTTATCTGGACATCGACGGCGCCATGTCGGGCGCCAAGGTCTGGTGCAATGGTGAATTCGTCATGGAATGGCCTTATGGCTATGCCTCCTTCCGGGCAGACCTGACCCCCTATCTCCACGAAGGGAGCAACGAACTGGCCGTGACCCTCGACAACAAGGAAGATTCTTCCCGCTGGTATCCCGGCGGCGGCATCTACCGCAATGTCTGGCTGACCCGGGAAGCGCCGGTCGCCGTGACCCACTGGGGAACGTATGTCACGACGACGGTGACGGGAGAGCATACGGCCCAGGTCGCCCTGCAGGTGACGTTGGAAAGCAAGCTGGAACCCTATGTCGGACTCGTGACGACCCAGATCATCGAACAGGTCCCGGAGATCGTTTCCGTGGGCGGCCGCCGGCAGCGGATCGAACGCGTGCTCGCCGAAACCCGCAGTTACGAGAGAATCGCCGACGGCCTGACCGTTCCGCAGACCTTTGATGTCAAGGACATTGTCCTGTGGACGCCGGAACGTCCGCGGATCTACCTGGCCCGGACGACCGTCAAGGCGCCCGACGGCACGGAGGCCCTGTATGAAACGCCTTTCGGCATCCGTACGGCAGAATTCCGGTCCGACGGTTTCTATCTCAACGGAGAGAAGACCTTCCTCAAGGGTGTCTGCCTGCATCATGATGCCGGTGCCCTTGGAGCCGTCTGGAACGACGACGCCTGGGTCCGCCGCCTGCGCATGCTCAAGGACATGGGCTGCAACGCCATCCGCACCTCCCACAACCCGCCGGCCCCCGAACTGCTGGACCTCTGCGACAAGATGGGATTCCTGGTCATGGACGAACTGACGGATACCTGGACCCAGCCCAAGAAGCCCAACGGCTATGCCACCCTCTTCGACGAATGGGCGGAGAAGGACCTCGTGGCCATGATTCACCGCGACCGGAACCACCCTTCCGTGGTTCTGTGGAGCATCGGCAACGAATGCGGCGAGCAGGGTGACAGCACCCGCTGGTGGATCCCGCAGATGCTGACAGACATCTGCCACCGGGAGGATCCCACGCGGCCGACTTCTGCCGGCAACGACAACCTCTGGGCTTCCACGACGCCTTACCACGCCACCCACGATGTTTACGGCTACAATTACAAGCCGCACGCTTACGAGCAGTTCCATAAGGACAATCCGGAGCAGCCGGTTTTCGGGAGCGAGACGGCCTCCTGCATCTCGACCCGCGGCTATTATTATTTCCCGGTTTCCGACGAGAAGGGCGAGGGATGGCCGGACGATCCGCCGTTCCAGGTCAGTTCTTATGACCTGTATGCGCCGGGATGGGCTTCCAAGCCGGATTACGAGTGGTTCTATGAAGACCAGGCGCCTTATGTCTGCGGCGAGTTCGTGTGGACGGGTTTCGACTACCTCGGCGAACCGACGCCGTACAACCTGGATCCCTCCATCCTGACCAATTACCATACGGAGGAAGAGAAGGAGGCGGCGAAGGCGATGTTCGCCTCGTGGGGCCAGAAGGTCAGCGAAGTGCCGCTCCCGTCGCGCAGTTCCTATTTCGGAATCATCGACCTGGCCGGCTTCCCGAAAGACCGGTTCTGGATCTATCAGGCACGCTGGCGTCCGGAACTTCCCGTCGCGCACATCCTGCCGCACTGGAACTGGCCGGACCGCGTCGGGCAGGTGACCCCGGTCCATGTCTACACATCCGGCGACAGCGCCGAACTGTTCGTGAACGGTAAGTCGCAGGGACGCAAGGAAAAAGGAGCGCTGGAATACCGGCTCCGCTGGGATGACGTCGTCTACGAACCTGGTACGGTTGAGGTCGTGGCTTACAAGGACGGACGGGAATGGGCCAGGGACAAGGTCGTCACGACCGGTGCCGCCCGGCAGATCGTCCTGAAGACGGACTATGACGGAGAGGACCTGTGCTATGTGCGGGTGGAGATCGCGGACAAGGATGGCAACATGGTTCCGACGGCCTGCAATGAACTGTCATTCAGCATTTCCGGTCCAGGGGAGATCGTTGCATGCGATGCCGGTGACCCGACTTGCCACGTGGCCTTCCACTCGACGGAGTATCCGGCGTTCAACGGTCTCTGCAGCGTCATCGTGCGCCGCACCGGAAAAGGCCCGTTCACGCTCAAGGCTTCCGCCAAGGGCCTGAAAAGCGCCCGGGCGGCGTTCTGACCGTAGTTACCGGATTTTTTCGAGCCGCACGCGGAGGGTGACCTTCTCGTGCGGTTTCAGTTTGAAGAAGAAGGCCGTCAGGGACTTGCCCGGATTGGGAGCGTCGTAGTCGTGCAGGTGGGTGGCGGCCGGGTCCATGCCTTCCTCCCAGGTCACGGGCAGCAGTGCTGCTTCCGGGGTTCCGGATCCTTGCAGTTCCGCATGGAGCCGGCGGACGTGGCCGTTTCGGGTCAGGAGGACCGTGCCGCCATCGATGATTTCCGCTTCGGCTTCGCTGCAGAGGGCCCAGCGCAAGGTATGCAGGCTGTCCCCGCCTTGCAGGATGTCTTCTATGATAAGATCCTCATACTCATCCACATAGACCCGGCGCAGATGGGTGTGCAGGGCATCCCAATAGGGCATCTGGACATCCAGTTCGACACCCTTTTCCCAGCTGCGGCCCAGGGCGACTTTCTGGTGGATGCTGGGCGCCCGGTTGTCCAGGGTGAGGATGTTGTGGGACCAGGGACCGATGCGGAATACCTCCCAGCGCTGGCCGGCCTGTTTCATGTTCCATAGATCGACCCCCTTGGATTCCAGGGAATTGTAGTTCTGCATTCCCAGGTCCGCCGCCCATGCGACTCCGTCCGATTCGAAATAGAAGGATCCGATGTCCTGGTGTCCGTGGCTGGACGACGCCAGACCGCCCTTGACGCCGAGATACGTGTCGTCCGGGTTGTCCCAGCCGCTCCGGTAAATCCAGACAGGTGTCGTCCCGCCGCTGCAGTAGGTATGCCGCTCGGGCGGCGCCATGCCGGACAGGTCGAGCCGGCTGCCTTCGATGAGGAACATCGGGAAGAGCCGTTCTTCGCAGAGATTGTCCAGCCCTTTGCGCAGTTCGGGCCAGAGGAGGCCCGGATCGCCGGTCTGGCGGGCCATCCAGGCCTGCATGTACTGCATGGCACCGCGCGGGTACGCGTCGTAGAAACTCCAGCAGCGTCCGGTCGGCGTGGTCATCATCTGCATGAACGTCGCCGAGGCGAGCAGTCCCGCACCGGGCCGGCTGCCGTCATCGGCCGTCAGCAGGCCGCAGTCGGTCCCGAAAGCGCTCTGCAGGGCTGCCAGCAGCATGATCTGGAACGAGGTCCCGTAGCCCCAGTAATTGTAGCCCTCCGGGTAACTTCCTTCCGGAGAATACTCCGCCAGGGCCTGTGGATTGGTCTCCAGGCACCGCTTGATGACGAAGGCGGCATCGAAGGGACGTTCGTCCCAGATGGCGAGGGCGGCATGGAGCAGGCCGGCGTTGCAGACGGGATTCCAGTTGATGGGACTCTCGTAGAACCAGGCGAGCTGGTCGTCCTTGGCGGGAGTGAAGGCCTTTTCTATTAGAGCGTTGCAGAAGGATTCCCGCTGGGCTTCACTCAGGCGCCCGTACAGCCAGTCATACCCAAGGCCGACGGCCATGGCCATTTCGCCGGTGTCGAGGAAATGGGAGGGGTTCCAGTCGCGGAACCGGCAGACGGCTTCCATCTCCCGGATGGCGCGGTCGGCATAGGCGTCGACGGAATGGACCCGCCAGGCATAGCCGAGCCAGAATATCCGCTTGATCGCTTCGCGGGAAGTGGCCAGCATCCGGCGTCCGATGAGGACGCGCTCCAGGACGGGGACGTCGAGGAGACTGTCACAATAGGCAAGGATCAGACTGTCTGCCTGTCGGAGGACGGGCTGTACGGCGATGGCTTCCCGGATCCGGCTTTCTTCGCCCGCTCCGAGCAGGAGCCGGGGGTGCGGCACCGGATCGGGCGTCGTCACGGCGCGGAGCGGCTGCGTCAGCAGCAGGGCCAGGAGCAATGGAAGTCTAATCCGCATACGGATACAGGGTCAACGCTTCGAGGAAATAGTAGTCGGCATAGGTGAGCGGGACGTCCACTTCGGAACGGTTGGGAAGATGGCCCACGCTGTGCTTGAGGATGAAACCGCCGTTTGTGCCGGGTTCTGCGAGGTATTCCGGCGAGGCGAGGGTACGGAGGATCCTTTCTGCCATGATGAGCCCCCGGCCGTCATCTTCGGCGCCCCGGAACTGCCTGAGTTTCAGCAGGCCACAGGCGATGACGGCTCCGGCGGATGCGTCTTTGTATTCCGTCTGCGAGAAATCCCAGTACGGGACACCGTCCTCGGGGAGGTGGCCGAGCAGCCAGTTTTCCAGTTTCGCGGCTACATCGTAAAAGGTCTTTGCCAGTTCCCTGTTGCCGGCGCTCTTCTCTTTCAGCGCCATCATCGCATAGCCGTACAGGGCCCATGCCTGGCCGCGGGCCCAGGCGGATTCGTCCGAGAAGCCCTGGACCGTCTGCCGGCCCAGGACGCTCCCGTCATCGGCGTAATCGACGAGATGGAAACAGGTCCCGTCTTCGCGGAAATGGTTCTTCATCGTGGTGAGCGCGTGCGTTTCCGCGACGGACCGGTCGCCATAGTCCATCAGCAGTTCCAGGTTCATCATGTTGTCGATGATGACGGGGAAGTTCCAGTCGCCGAAGTCCCAGCTGCGGATGCAGCCGACGGCGGGGTCGAAACGTCCGGCCAGTTGCTCCGCGCCTTTCCGCAGGACGCTTCCGACCATCCGGACGGTTTCCGGATCCCTGTCTGGCGTATAATATAGGACGATGTTCCAGTATCCGAAACTGGACATCAGCTGGAAGCCGATGTCGTGATCCGTTTTGCGTTCCGTGAGGCGGGCAAGGGGAAGGGTATGTCTGACGGCCAGTCTTTCCAGGGTGTCACCCGGGGAGGCCAGCGTCCACAGCACGCCGGGATAGAATCCGCTGCACCACCAGCCGATGTCCGAAGTGACCGGTTCCCCGTCCTGGAAAGTCTTGGGGCACCGTCCTTCCGGAAGCAGGCTGTCCATGAAGACGGCCTGGTGCCTGGCGACCTGGAAAACCCTCTCGCGCAGCTGCTCCATCGTTTCCGTCCGGGGAGCCCGTGCCCCGCAGGCCAGGGTGGCGAAAGCCGCGAACAATAGCAATCGTTTCATGAAGCGAAGATAGCAAAAAATACATGAAAATAAACGTTTTAGGGGGCTTTGGACGTGTTGAAAACTTTGTTAATTAAATAATTCTTCGTAAATTTGCGGTCCCTTAAAATGGGGAAGAAAACATAAATTATTTATTTACAAACATTTATGCCTACTATTCAACAGTTAGTCCGCAAAGGACGCGAGACCCTCGTCGTAAAGAGCAAGTCCCGCGCGCTGGATGCGTGCCCTCAGAAGAGAGGTGTCTGCGTACGTGTGTACACCACCACGCCTAAAAAGCCGAACTCCGCTATGCGTAAGGTGGCCCGTGTACGTCTCACCAACTCGAAAGAGGTCAACGCTTACATCCCGGGCGAAGGCCACAACCTCCAGGAGCACAGCATCGTGCTGGTCCGTGGTGGTCGTGTCAAGGACCTTCCGGGTGTACGCTACCACATCCTTAGAGGAGCTTTGGATACCGCTGGCGTGGAAGGCAGGACCCAGTCCCGTTCCCTCTATGGCGCCAAGAGGCCGAAGAAATCTAAGAAGTAATCACCTTTATTAATTTCAAATTCCCAAAACAATGAGAAAATCGAAGCCTAAGAAGAGGATTCTACTTCCTGATCCGAAGTTTCACGACGTGCAGGTTACACGTTTCGTGAACAACCTTATGTTGCAGGGGAAGAAGAGTATCGCGTATTCTATTTTTTACGATGCCATTGACATGGTAGGCGAGAAGATGAAAGATTCTGACAAGGCTCCTCTCGATATTTGGAGGAAGGCACTCGAGAACGTGACCCCGCAGGTCGAGGTCAAGTCCCGCCGTATCGGCGGTGCCAACTTCCAGGTGCCTACAGAGTTGCGTCCGGAAAGGAAAGTATCCGTTTCCATGAAGAACCTCATCGGATATGCGCGCAAGCGCTCGGGCCGCTCCATGGCAGAAAAACTTTGTGCAGAGATCGTCGCCGCCTACAACAACGAAGGTGGTGCCTTCAAGAGGAAGGAAGACATGCACAAGATGGCCGAGGCCAACAAGGCCTTTGCACACTATCGTTTCTAATCTATCGCCAAGACAGTAGTCCTAGATGCCTAGAAGAGACTTAAAATACACCAGGAACATTGGCATCATAGCTCATATTGACGCCGGGAAGACCACCACTTCCGAGCGTATCCTCTATTACACCGGGAAGATCCACAAGATCGGAGAGGTGCATGAAGGGGGTGCGACGATGGACTGGATGGTCCAGGAGCAGGAGAGGGGAATCACCATCACCTCCGCTGCGACTACGGCATTTTGGCATTATGGCGGAAAAGACTGGCAGATCAACCTGATCGACACCCCGGGACACGTTGACTTCACCGCTGAAGTCGAGCGTTCGCTCAGAGTTCTCGACGGAGTGGTCGCCACATTCGATGCCGTCGGACGCGTACAGCCCCAGAGTGAGACAGTATGGCGTCAGGCGGACAAGTTCGGAGTCCCGAAGATCGCATATGTCAACAAGATGGACCGCGTAGGTGCGGATTTCCTCGCCTGCGTACAGGACATCAAAGACAAACTCGGAGCGAAGCCGGTCCCGATTTCACTCCCGATCGGATCCGAGGACAAGTTCGCGGGAATAGTAGACCTTCTCGACCGCAAGGCCCTGGTCTATGACTCCGACAACAACGAGATCGTCAATTACCACGAGATTCCCATCCCCGAAGACATGAAGGGAGAAGTGGAGTATTGGAGGGACAAGATGGTCGAGAATGCCGCCGAATGTGATGAAGCTTTGATGGAGAAGTATTTTGAGGATCCTGACTCCATTACGGACGAGGAGATCATAGCTGCTCTCCGCAAGGGAACCATAGCTCTTCAGATAGTTCCTGCTACCTGTGGCTCTTCTTACAAGGACAAAGGCGTACAGTTCCTCCTGGATGCGGTGGTCCGTTACCTGCCTTCACCCCTGGACAAGGGAGTGATCAAGGGTCTGGATCCCCGTTCCGGAAAGGAAGTGGACCTCCTTCCGGATGCAGACCAGCCGTTCTGCGGACTTGTCTTCAAGATCGCTACGGATCCGTATGTCGGCCGCCTGGCTTACATAAGGGCCTATTCCGGAGTCCTGAATGCCGGTTCATATGTGCTTAACACCCGTACCGGTAAGAAGGAGAGAGTCGCACGCCTCTACCAGATGCACTCCAATCACCAGAACCCCATCGAATTCGTTGAGGCCGGTGACATATGTGCAGCCGTAGGTTTTAAGGATCTTCGCACCAGCGATACTGTCTGTGACGAAAACCACCCGATCACCCTTGAGGCCATGAAGTTCCCGGAGCCGGTAATCGGCATCGCAGTGGAACCGAAGACTCAGCTGGACCTTGACAAACTCGGAGTAGCCCTCGGCAAGCTTGCAGAGGAAGATCCGACCTTTACTGTCAAGGCAGACAACGAAACCGGTCAGACCGTCATCAGCGGCATGGGCGAACTTCACCTGGACATCATCGTCGACAGGCTCCGCAGGGAGTTCGGCGTTGAGATCAACCAGGGCGCTCCCCAGGTCAATTACAAGGAGAAGCTTACCGCCACGTTCCAGCACCGCGAGCTGTTCAAGAAGCAGACCGGTGGCCGTGGAAAGTTCGCAGACATCATATTCGAAATCGGTCCTGTCGATCCCGACTTTACGGAAGGCGGACTGCAGTTCGTCAACGATGTCAAGGGCGGAGATGTTCCTAAGGAGTACATTCCTTCGGTACAGAAGGGCTTCGAGGCGGCCATGACCAACGGTGTCCTTGCCGGGTATGAAGTAGAGTCCATGAAGGTCCGCCTTGTGGACGGCTCCTATCACCCGGTGGATTCCGACCAGCTTTCTTTCGAGATGGCTGCCCGTCTGGGATTCCGTCATGCAGCCTCAAAGGCGAAACCGGTCCTCCTCGAACCTGTCATGGATGTCGAAGTCGTTACTCCTGAGGAGTATATGGGAGACATCGTGGGAGACCTTAACCGCCGCCGCGGGCAGATCAGCGCAATGGACTCCACTCCTACCGGAGCCCGCGTGATCAAGGCCTTCGTCCCGCTCGCAGAGATGTTCGGATATGTGACCACGCTCAGGACGCTTTCGTCCGGCCGCGCGACCAACACAATGGCGTTCGACCATTATTCGGAAGTACCTCCTGCAATGGCCAAGGACGTCATTGAGAAGAGCGGTTACAGGGTGTCGGATGATGATTAAAAAACAACTACTTTGAATTAGAAAAAATTTTTTGATATGTCTCAGAAAATCAGAATTAAACTCAAGTCTTTCGACCACATGCTGGTTGACAAGTCAGCTTCCAGGATTGTTGACACCGTTAAGGCTACGGGCGCAACTGTAGTAGGTCCTATTCCGCTTCCTACGGACAAGAAGATCTTCACCGTGAACCGTTCGACCTTCGTCAACAAGAAGGCTCGCGAGCAGTTCGAGCTCGACTCCTACAAGAGGCTGCTTGACATCGACGACAGCAATGCAAAGACCGTCGATGCTCTTATGAAGCTTGAGCTTCCCTCGGGCGTTGAGGTTGAGATCAAAGTCTGACGGAAATTCAGTATATTTGCATCGGAGATTGTCGCCAGTGCGGTTGTCTCCTGAGTAATTCACCTGGAAGCCTGGCTTCCAGTACGGTCCCATAGCTCAGTTGGTTAGAGCATCTGACTCATAATCAGGGGGTCGCAGGATCATGCCCTGCTGGGACCACGGAAAAAGAGAATGACCTTAAGTCCAGTCGACTTGAGGTCATCTCTTTTTTGCTGTTCGGCATTCCTTGATGCTCGACCCCCGTGGGTAGGCTATTTCATGGGGGTCGTGCTTTCAATTATAAAAGCTTATCGTTCAGCTGCTTCCGCGATGAGAGTCTCGAGCTCGTCACGGGGCATGGTGCCGTCCAGGCAGATGAAGCTGGTTTCGGCGGCGTCACGGGCCAGCATCACGAGACTGTTGACAATCTGTTCGTCACCCACGGTGTACAGCCGCATCACTTCTCCGTTGTCCTTGGCCTCCATCAGCAGCTCGTAGCTGCCCCGCTTGATGAAATGGTTCACGTCTGCTGCCAGGTCCGCGGCGATGTCCTCGCGGGTGGTGGACAGGATGTACAGGCCGGTGAGAGACTTGATGACCGGGCCCAGGTTTACGTTTCCTTCCTGGAGTTCCATATCGGGAATCTTGCCTATCAGGCGGAACATCGCTGGGGAGATGTACACGGCTTCGACGTTGTCGTAGTCGGAATATTTATTGTACAGGGAGCGCCCGTTCTGGGCGAAGGCGGTGATGCTGACGGCGAGCATCACCAGGAGGGCATATATTCTTTTCATTTCCAATAACTGTATTTATCAAGGGTTGCTTCTGATTCGGATATTTTGTCAGCACCATAGGCGACGGTGCCGGAAATCTTGGAGAAGACTTTCTCCACCTCGGCATAAGCGAGATAGGGATCGTCGAAGGTGTCCTTGGGTTCGGGATTCCTGGTCAGGCCCGCGGCGAGAAGGATGGCGATGGCGGCGGCGACGCTTGTCGGAACGGCCCAGCGGAGCGTCCTGCCCCGGACCGCCTGCTGCACCTTCCCGGAGAGTTCCTCCGGTACGGGAATGCTTTTGTCGAGCGAGATCCGCTCCAGATCGTCGGCGGTGAGCCGGGTGATTTCATCAATGTTCTTCATGGCGTTTCAATTTTTTGCGGGCCAGGCTGACCTGGACACGGACGTTTAAGGGGGAGAGGCCGGTCTCGGCGGCGATTTCTTCGTAGGACTTTCCTTGGAGGACGTGGAGGCCCAGCAGTTTGCGCTGGCTTTCGGGGAGGGTTTCCATGGACCGTAGCAACTGTCCGAGGCTTTCTTTCCGGATGAGTTCCTCGTCGGGCGGTTCACGTCCTGGGAGGTCGTCGGACAGTTCCTCGCTGGGAGAGAGCCGGCGGATCCGGTCGATGCAGAGGTTCCGCATGAGCAGGGCGCCGTAGGCTCCCGGGTTCCGGACGAGGTCCAGGTTGTCGCGCATTTTCCAGAGCTTCACGTACAGGTCCTGTACGGCGTCCAGGGCATCGGCCCGGTCTTCCAGCAAGTAGAAGGCCACCCGGTAGAAACGGTCCTGCAACGGAATCCAGACGGTATGGAACCGGGCGTCGGTCATTTGTCGGCTTGCTTCATCAGGGCTTCGACCTGGTCGGTCCGGATGGTCCCGCGGAGGAAGATGAGTGTGTCTTCGGCGAGGAGGGCGATGTCTTCAAGCAGGGTATCGTCGGCCGAGGAAGTACCATAGATGCGGACCGTTTCGCCGCTGTCCTTGGCTTCCATGAGCATCTCTCCCCCTTTGAGGATCCGGTCCGCCTTGCGAAGGAATTTTTCCCGCGCTTCGGGGGCGGCGTCGGAAAAGTCCACGATGGTGAGTCGCTTGAGGCCTTTGAACAGTTCCAGGGCGGCCCGGTCCTCCGGGGTTTCGGCGGCGGTCTTGGCGGCTGCCTTCAGCAAGCCCAGGCCTATACTGCCGATATCGACGATTTCGAATCCTTCGGTTCCCTTGTAGGAGGAAACCAGACTTCTCAGTTGCGAGTTTTGGTCTCCGGCCCGGACGGCGGTGCCGAGGCTCAGGAGCATCAGGAGGGTAATCAGTATCTTTTTCATATCAAATAATCAACCGGCTGCACTCATAAGACGCAAAATGCCGCCGGTTGTTAAAAGAGAATGACAGGGCGTTGCTTATGTAATCGACGTGGGCCTTGTTGATTATGTCCATGCGCGGAAAGTTGTCCGTGTTGGACTCCGTCTCGAATCCGTTTGCGACGGCTTTTATAGCCGTTTTAATCAGCAAGCTGTGCTACATATGGATATCCGGCATTTTTCCCATGGCCCCATACGTCCTTGCCTTTTGCGAAAGTACTCCCATAGGCACGGTCAATAAACTCAAGTATCCACAGGTCATCTCCAGAAAATGACCATGCTTCACCTTCTTTTTCTGTAAGATACTTTTCGAGGGCATAGACAGCACGATAAAGGGCTTTGTCTCCCTCTTGCCATATGGGCATTCCCCGGCGTTCCAGGATACGTGCCGCCATGATCCACCCCTGAAGAGCTTCAAATGGGTATCCTGTTGGGGTTATATCGGAGGCCTTGAAGGAGGCTCCCCTGCGCATTTCTTCCGGTTGGAGTCCATCAAGAGATAAACCGTCCTTGGCCGTTCTGGCTGGATTAATGTTCATCGGTTTCTGAGGATCAGCCTGCCATGACAGGTCATCTCCATATTTGAAGGATTCAGCACTCGGGCCGTTGATAGTCGAGATCCATGTTTTTCTAAGTGAAGCCAGGGCTGCTGTGTCGTCAAGGTATGCGTAGATGGCACACATGGTTCCAAAGCCCATGCTTCCCCAATTGTTTGGCCTTGTCAGCGTCATTTCATGAAGGGTCTGATTTCGTGCTGAGCACTTCCAATTATCGGCAGCGTTTTTCAGGTACTGCTCAAACTCTGATGTGCGATATCCTATGAGGTCTGCAGCCATCGCATATGCTCCGATTTCCCTCCCCCATGCAAGGGAACGGGAGCCGGCAGGCTGCCCGGTCCTGACAATTGTCTCGATGGCGCATATGACTTTTTGTCGGAATTCCTGTGCATGCTCGACATCTCCGGCTGCTAGCAGTCTTTCACTGACAATCGCAGCAGCAAGGACAAAGCAATTGGTGTTGTCATTCTGGTTGCCTACGTCGGGATGTGAGGTGTCTTGCTGTGCATCGTTGTACACCGCTTCCCAGGCTGGTCCGCTCATGGGAAGCAGTGCCAGTTCTGCCCTTGATGACCAGATGCCGGTTACTTGTTCCGGCTTTTCCGGGAGAATGTGCAGAGCGCATAGGTATAGAAGAGAAACTGATGATGCGATGACCAAGATCATCCTTCTCAATGTAGTCATTTCTTAATTGTAATAGAGTCAAACAAATACGGGTCGATTTCATATTCTCCGTCAGCAGTACATTTGAAGGACCATGTGTCGATGGACATCGATTCGTAATCGAAGTGAACTGTCGAGAAACTCTGTTCGTGTTTGGTGGTGGTATAGTCTGCTGATGTCTTGTCTATGAAATCATAGTTTTCACTTACACGATGCAGCTTAGTGGGATCGTACTTGATTTTATGGTACCACTTAGCGACGCCGGCAGTCCCATTGACTATATACAATGGTGCTGACGGACTGTTGAATATCTGGCGGTATCCATCAGATGAAAACGGGCATCTGGCATTCTGCCCGTTTCTTATGAATCCTCTCGAAAAACTGTGGTCGTGTCCCATAAGGACTACGTCTATGGACATTCTCTCAATAAAAGGAGAGAGATTCTGTCTCAGGGCGTCAATGTCTCTGTCATCCACATGATCCGTGGCAGCATAAATAGCTCTGTGCAGCATCAGGACATTCCATCTGCGGCGATTCTGCCTGATGTCTTTTTCAGCCCAGGCCAACTGCCTGGTAAGATAAGGTTGCTCCCAATATTGTGTGTTTAGGACAACAAAATGTACGCATCCGTAGTCAAATGAGTAAACAAAAGGGATATCGTCTACCATTGACTTTACTTGGAAATGATTGCACATGTCCTGATCCGTGTCATGATTACCCTGTGCAGGCACAATGAACACTTGTGACAGGACTGCTGATCCGGCTTTGAAGTAACTGTGCCATTGAGAATAGTTATAACCATTCTCTGTCATATCTCCGGCATTGTAGATGAAATCAGGCATGCCTCCGCATTTTTCAACAATGTTTTCATACACCCGCTCTATCTGCTTTTCTGCCTTCTCGCTTCCGATCTGAATGTCTGTGACATAGGCGAATGACAACTCATCTGAGTCAAGGGAAGCGGTGGTGACATATCGCATAGGGCTGATCATGCCGCTGTCTTTGTCTCCGACCACATAGCAGTAGGCGGTCGCAGGTTCCAGACCGGCCACACTTGCGGAATGGAATGCACATATCCCGTCAAACAATTTCTTGTTGACTGTGTTTCTCACCTGCATGACATGAGTAACAGCGGATACCGGATGCTCCATCAGTGCAGATGAATCTGTCGCTTTTGCTATCCATACGGCGGGGCTGGTTACAGTTGTGTCCAAGGTCGTCCAGGAGAAATTAAAGCAAGAGGCAGGATCCTCTGAGACCACGCAGGCAATGTCAACCGGGGTCTTGTCTGCCACATAGGTATAGCTTGTGTTGAAGGTCATGCGATACCATCCGCTAACATTTCCATTCGCGTCACGGCATCGTACAGCAAATCTATATACTTTGCCTGAGCTAAGCCCTGCAAAGCAAAAAGAGTCTTTATCATGCCAGTCGCATTTTGCTGGAAGATTCCTGTCTAAAAGAGTGACACAATACTGATTGCCAGGCTTCCGGTTTTTTATTGTGACAGTGATTCTGTCGTTTTCGGGATATCCGGCTACATCCATATATGGCATATTGTTCCAATTCTCATAGGATTTCTTTTCCAGCCCGGGGAATAAGCGAAGGCGCGGATATCCGTTTCCATTGGATCCTACCCATTCCCATGCCTGTGAAAACTGCCATCCCCTCTGTTCAAAGGTTTTTTTCGAGCGGAATGGCATATCCCATCCGATATTGTTTTCATTCTCGGCTCCAATGTCCATCTGGCCGACAAATTCTCCGGTCTGCTTTGTTCCGGGCGATGCCTTGATGATCTTGTTAAGCGACAGGCAAGATTTCAAGGATGTGTTTGTCCACATGTATCCAACCAAACCGCCGGTTTTGCTGTGACCTATTACTTCGCCGGTGCATATGCAGTTGGATATGTTGCTTCCCGGAGCCATTGTACGCCCGGCAAGCCCTCCTTGGCTATCTGCCTCACCGTCGCATATCACGGCAACATCGCTATAGCAGTCTGTCATCGTCGGAATGACATTCTGATTGATAATTTCCGGCATACGGCCGACAATGCCTCCTGCGCAGTGGAGCATTGCATGGATTTCTCCGTCCAGGAAGCAGTTTTTAACTGTCCCGTATAGCATCCCCGCCAGAGAACCGACTGTGTTTTTTCCGAGTACGTGTATATCAGTCAAAGCCAGATTCTTGACAACTGCCTGGTGCGAGCCATCTCCGATTGACCGGAAAAAACCGATGCCCTCTTCATCGGGGAGTCGAATGGTCAGATGGCTGATGACATGTCCTTTGCCATCAAAATGGCCTATGAAGTTATTTCTTGAGGGGACATACTCTCCTGCTTTGGACATATCTATATCTTTGGCAAGGACATATGTGCCTTGGAGAGGAAGATCATCTCCGTAGTGTTCCGCGAAGTATTTTAATTGTTTAGCATTGGACAACAGGTATTCACCTGCACGTTCGGTTACTTTTGCAGAACAGGCAGACAATACTAAGGCTGCAGTAAATAGATACAGGCAACTAGTCCCAATCCTTGATTGGAGTGACGGCATACTCTATTTATGATTATTAATTAGCGGGAATAACCTTATCCTTTGTATTATATCCTGACAGGACGATTTGTGGTACCTTTCCCTTGACTTCCTTGACCTTGCAATCCAGGATGATTTCGCGTTTTTCTCCAGGCAGCAACCATATGAAGTTATCAGAGTAGTAAACAGGAAGAATCCTGTCTCCGGTTTCTGCGTCTTTCAGGGAGACTCTCAGCATGGCGGCAACGATTCCGGAAGTGTTGCAGATATTCAGATGATAGTACCTTGAGTCGTTTTTTTCTTCTGATGTGACATTGGCGTCAAGGGTTACATCTTTGTGGTCGTTAAGAACGGACAGATCTTCAGACCGTTCTGTGTGCCAGTAGAAGTTATCCGAGAGGATGTTTCCCTTCTTGTCTTTCATTGTAAGCTTGACAAATGTCAAGGCTGGAAGATTATCTGCAAATTCTACATTGAAAGATTTGACAACGCCTGACGCAGGAACGCTGACACCGGAGACAGAGTGACGCCAATACTCCTTGCCTGTGATGTCATATATGGCCGCTGTAAGAGACACATTCTTGATATCCCTTGAAGTCGTGTTGACAGCGTCGACCTGCCAGTCCGGAAGAGAGGCCTGGATGTGAATACTTTCGCAGCCCTTCTTGGCACCTGCCCAGGATCCGTTGACATCAAAGTCATAATCATATGTCTGCCATAGTGTCGAATACCATGCTGGATGTGTCATCCAAAGAAGCTGAGCGGAGCAGTCTTCCCACATGTTGTGGTTACTTGATTCAAAAATTGCCCTCATGTTTTCGTAGTTGACAAACTGAGCCTTTTCGCAGTAGTCCTTGAGAGACTTGGCTTCTCCCAGGGGTGTATTTATCTGATGGATATAGCCGGAAAGAGATTTCATGTTGCAATAGTCATGGTAATACCAGGCATCCCCCATCGGCCAGGAAACATCCTGTCCAAATGTGTTGAGCGCAGTTTCATAGACAGGAAAGGTAGGAAGTCCTATCTCGGTCCTGAAGCCATGTGCCATCTCATAATAATGTACAGGATCTACCCAGAAATAGACACCGTCTCCGCCGACAACTACATCATCTGCAGAATGGGAGACATATAGTCTTTGCGGGTCGTATTCCTTGACAGCCTTCATGATGGAGTCATCAATGTAAATGGCAGGGTAGGTTTCATTGCTTGCACACCATAGGGCTATAGAAGGATGATTCCGGAACCTTATGATATTGTCACGCGCGATTTCGCAGTACCTGTACATATCTGCAGGCATTCCTCCCCAGAGGTCTGAGAAAACCATGATTCCGTACTGGTCGCAGAGCTCAAAGAACGCATCGTCAAAGAAGTTGCCCATCCAGGTCCGGATCATGTTCATTTTGGAATCAGCATGGAAACGAATTGCGGTCTCCATTCTTTCGCGAGGCATGCGCATCGCCAGTTCTTCAAATCCCCAGTTTCCCCCTTTGCAAAAAACTCTGACTCCGTTGACGTAGATGACAAGCTGCTCGGGTGTCTTCTGAATACACTCTCGCACTGTTTTCCATGTCTGCTTGTCGTTCGAAACCTGAATCTTATATTTGGCGGCAAGGCCGAACGCATCCCATCCTGCGACGACATAGTCGAATGTTTTTTCCTCACCCAGGTCAACCATAGCCCATTCATCCTTGTCACCCTCGGAATACCACTTCGATACACCTCTGACATCTGTGAGATGAGTTGTCGGGCTGCCGGCGCGTGCTGAAGAAGCCTCAGCAGGCTGCCATGCTGCAAGGTCGGTATCAAAATCCTGACTATTATATACAGAGAAGTCCATCATGCCGAAGCGGTCTGTGGTGGTGCTGTCCATATAGATGCGTACGTAGCGTGCATTTGTCTTCTCGATGTAATCAGCGCCGCGTCTAGGCCTGAATAGCGGGATATTGTACGTCACCTTTCTGATGCCGAACTTGCATTCATAGCGATCGCTTTCCTCTTTTCCGGAGCTAGCTGTAATCTTGAGATCATAAAGGTTAGGACTGCCATAACCATTCGGCCACCAGAGTTTTGGATTCTTGACAACTAATTGCCTGTATTTATCCGGACCGAATGAGATGACTGTTGAGTCTCCTGGGTCGAGAGTAACGTTTTCGGATACGGAGACACGGCTAAAAGCTGCAGAAACGGTTACATTTTGTCTGGCAGCAGAAGTGTTCTTTAAAGGAATGTTGATCGAAACATATGCTTTGGATGTGTCTGGCAGATGCAGGTCAGTCACGATCTGCGGATGTGAGATCCTCACTTCTCCGACTGTACGGAGCCTGACTTCCTCCAATATTCCGGTCGCCCTGTCTCGGGTCGCAGGCATCCAGTCCCATCCTGATGAGCAGATATATGTAGGAGAAGCCTTGGTTATGATTCTGGAATTGACCCATCCGGTACCTTCTTCACTCTTGTCTCCCGGCACGCCGACGAGCTCCATCGGTGAGAGCCTTACGGCTACTACGTTTTCCCCATCCACATTGATGTAATCAGTCACATCAAAAGAACCCTGGACAAAGCAGTAGTCAATATTTCCTACCTTATGGCCATTAACCCAGAAATCTGCATGATGGTTGATTTTGTCTGCCTCCAGAAGCACTCGCTTTCCCTTTACCTGGAATTCAGCCGGAAGGCGGAATGTTCTTCTCATCCACCAGTTGTAACGGCAGAGAGCATCTGGAATATGCAGGTTATTCAATCCGGAAACAGGGTCCGGGAACACCTCCTGTTCTACAAGTGTGGCAACGACGGAACCAGGAACGGTAGCGTCATACCAGGAATGTGAGTCGTAAGATGGTGACGAGATCACTGCGCCGTCAGACGTGTCGTTAAATGCTTCACAAACCATCTCCCATCCTGACATGATAGGCAGGACAGAACCAGATCTCGCTGTCAGTGCGCTGCTGGATGCGGAAGTTTTTGGTTTGCGACGTGTCTTCCATCCCGTTGTCTCAGGCCGCTGCCCTTCACATGTGCCGAGCACCTGGATTTCATTGATTGCTACTGGCAGGTTGGTAGATGATCCATTGATGAATATCCTTACCTGTCTGCAAGAAACAGAGGGCAAGTCATATTCACACCAGCCTCCCTTGTAATCTTCCACTTTTCTGACAGTTCTCCAAGCTATACCGTTGTCAGAAACCTGTATTGAGAAGGATGTCGGATAGCTGGAATAAATCTCGTAGCCGACGGTGAAGCGTCTGTCGTGAACGTACTTCGGCGTGTTTGCATCAGCTTCACAGAACAACCTGATTTTTGAGATTGTACATTTGCCCTGAAGATCTACGCACAGCCATTGAGGGAGTGTGATTTCAGGTTCTGCCTGTTTGGAATAATCGACATAATAACGTGATCTCCATCCTGTGATTGATTCCCCGTCAACGGCAAACTCAGCTTGGGTCGCAGCATGGTCAGTGCTGGAGACCCGTACTGGGCGATCGCTTGCAAGGTTGATTATTTGTGCCGGGCACAATGAAGATGAAACAACCATCATCGATAACGTGCAAGCCAGGCTTATTAATAGTTTCTTCATAAAAATGAAATTATTAAAGCGATTGTGGAAATTCGACCAGCCTGAGGCGGCTGTCTTTAACATTGAATCCGGAAGACATTGCTTTGATTTCTGCGACGGGGTCCTCCTGGTATAACAGAATCTGGAAAGAAATCGTCCTGAAGCCGTTACCCGCGTCAATCCCGTTACTGTCATTGATCGTAAAAGTCTGTTTGCCCAGGGTTATTTCCGCCTCTCCTGCATATGTCATCTCAAGGAACAGGGCACCGAAACCGACCTGGCCATGTTTGCCCAGTTTGTTCCATTTTGAAGGGGAGCGGAGGTCATATGCCAGGTTCCCGAGTCCTTTATAGTCGGGGAGCAGCAGGTCGGTGCTTATATAATCTACGTGGGCTTTGTTGATCATATCCATGCGGGGAAAGTTGTCCGTGTTGGATTCCGTCTCGAATCCGTCGGCGACGGCTTTTTCCATGTTCTTTGCGAAATCCTCTTTGCTGAATCTTGTCGAACTGATCGCCATGACCGAGTTTCCCAGCGCCTGGATAGCCTCGTAAGTAGTCTGGTAGAGTATGGTCATCACCTTGACGTCAGATATGCCGAGGGTGTTCCGGATCACATCATTAGCGAAATTGTTCGAAGTGATTATGTATCCGTCCCGTCCGAATATCCTGTCGGCTATCTCCATAATCCTGAGGTAGTTCTCCCCGGTCTGATCCTTCAGTTTCGGTTCGATGAAAACCAATAGTCCGTTTTCCTTGCAGCAGGCTAGATATTCCTCCAGGGTGGGGACCTGAGTGCGCATATCCTCGCGGTCCGCTTTCAGCTTGTATCCTGACCTAAGCTCGTCAAAAGTCAGGTCGCAGACCCTGGTCTTCTCCTGTATTTCACTCCCGTCTTTATTCAGGCATGTCCTGTTGATAGTCTCGTCATGCATACACACCAGGATTCCGTCAGAGGTTGTCCGCACGTCGGTTTCAATGCAATCGAACCCGACCATCCTGGCATATGCGACAGCTTCAAGCGAGTTTTCTCCTGCTATAGTGTGATTCAGGTCGACTCCTCTGTGTGAAATCCATTTGCGCGGGACGGTTTCATCGGACGCGCAGGCCGAAATCACAAGCAAGAGAAGGGTTATTGAAAGGAAGATGCCGGAGATCCTTTTCATAACTGTCAGTCCTGGCTCTGGGCTGTGAGTTCGGCGATGACCCTTTCTGAACGGGCATAGCCGGTTGCGGGGGCGTTCCACATGGTGGCGATAAGGATGGCGCCGATGATGCCGAAGGCGATTGACACCAGGAAGACGGAATCCCATCCCCAGACAGAGTCGGCAAGGAATCCGAAGAGTATTCCGGAAATCGCTGTGCTGGCGTAACCGAAGATGCCGGCGATGCCGTTAGCAGTACCGGCGGCATTCTTGGTGGCCTGCTGGGAGATGCAGGCTCCGGTAAGGGCCTGCGGGCCGTAGATAAAGAAGCTGGAAACAAGGATCAGGATGACCGACATGGTCAGGTTGCCGGACTTCCAGAACAGGAAGAAGGTAAAGGTAGCCAGCAGGTCGAAGACAAGGCAGGTCCGGTGGGCCTTGCTCTTGAACACCTTGTCGGATATCCAGCCCGCCACTATCATTCCGAGTACTCCGCCAAAGAGTTCCGAAGAACCCACAATTCCCGCTGCAGCAGATATTTCCATTCCCTTGTACTGAGTCAGGAAGGTCGCACCCCAGTCCAGGATGGTGAACCGGATGACGTACACGCAGAAGTTGAAGATGGAGATTATCCATATGTACGGATTGGCGAAGACCATCTTGTTGAGGTACTTCTTGAAGTCCGCTCCCTTCAGGTCAAGCTTTTCCGTGACAGAGTCTGTTCCGGTAACATCTTTCTTCTTTTCCATCTTCTCGACAGGAGGCAGGCCTACCGCAGCGGGGGAGTCCTTCAGGCCGAACAGGATGACCGGGAGGCCCAGGAGAGAAATGATGGCCGGGACTGCAAAGCAGAGATACCAGGCGCTGTAGCCGAATTTCTGGAGAAGGAATCCGCAGAGGAAAACCACGAGTCCGGCACCGAAAGAGTGGGAGGTGTTCCAAATGGACTGTTTGGTAGCCAGTTCGGAAGGCTTGACCCAATGGGCCAGGATGCTCAGGCAGGGAGGGACCCCCATTCCCTGAAGGTAGCCGTTAAGCACCCAGAGGGACCCGATCAGGTAAACGAGCCCGAGTGTCGCCTTTCCCTCGCCGTCCAGCATATTGAAGAGTTTTCCGATGGAAGGACTGAAGCATATGATCAGGTTGACAATTGCGGAAAGGGCGAGCCCGGCGGCCATGAGTTTCTTTTTGCTGAACCGGTCTGTCAGGATCCCGTTTATGAAGCGCGACACTCCGTATATGATTCCGTTCGCGGTCATGAAAGCGCCCAGTTTGGCCTTCGATATGCCGAGCTCGGCCTCCATCGCAGGCACCGCGACGCTGAAATTCTTCCTCACGAAATAATACAGGGCATATGCTATCATCAGGGCGATGATCGTCCGCCATTCCCAATAGACATATTTCTTCTGCTGCTGGTCCATATGGTTGTTTTTACTTATCCACAAAGATAAAAAAATACTTACATTTGTATCAGACCAAAAACCACAATGATGATTGATAACCGAAGCTCCCTCCTTTGCAGGATAGTTGGGAAAACAGCCGCTGCCATCCTTATGCTGGCAATGACGGCTCCTGCCATGATGGCCCAGAAATACCCGGCGAATTACGACGAAGACAAGGTCCCGGCATATGTCCTTGAAGACCCTCTGGTCTTCCAGGACGGCAGGAAAGTCAAGAAAAAAGACTGGCCGGCCCGCAGGGCGGAAATCCTGGACATTTTCCAGAGGGAGATGTACGGACAGCTGCCTCCGGCCCCCTCGAAGATGGTCCTGGAAACATTGGAAGAAGGCCTTACCATGGCCGGACACGCCCGCCGCAGGCAGGTCAGGATGTGGTTCAGCGATGACAAGACAGGCCCCTGCATCACCTGGCTCATCCTTACTCCCGAGAAACTGAAGGGACCGTTCCCCGTTGTACTTCTGCTGAATTACAAGGGGAACCACACTGTCCTTCCGGACGAAGAGATCCTGATTCCGGACATCAAACTCCGCTGCAAGACACCGGCATCGGACAGCCCCAGGGGGATGCTTACTGATCCGAGTAATGCCTCCATCCTTCCCGCCGACATGATCCTTGCCAGGGGATATGCCTTGGTTACAGCCTGTTACGAGGAGATGTCCCCGGATCCCGAAGGCGGTAAGGAGCCTCAGGACAAATACGCATATACCGGGATCTTCGACCTTTGGGGGAAACGTGATCCTTCCAGGAAAGACAACACCACCAGCCTCATGGCCTGGGCATGGGGCCTGATGAGGGGCATGGATATGCTTGAAAGGGATCCGGTCCTGGATGCCGGGAAAGTGCTGCTGACGGGTTATTCAAGGCTCGGGAAGGCCGCGCTTGTGGCAGGTGCATATGACGACAGGTTCGCGGTAGTGGTTCCGAACCAGACCGGAGGCGGCGGAGCCCCGCTTACAAAGAGGCATTTCGGCGAGAACGTCCAGACGGAGATCCACTCCTTCACCCACTGGTACTGCCGGGCATATGACAAATACGAGGACAATGAGGCCGCCATGCCTTTCGACCAGCATATGCTTCTGGCCTGTGTCGCACCAAGGCCACTGATGGTCCAGGGATTCGACAAGCCGTGGTTCGACACGAAGGGAGAATTCCTTGCGCTCAAGGCTGCGAGCCCTGTCTGGAAGTTCCTGGGCAGGCCCGGGCTTCCGGATGTGGAATTCCCGGAGGATTACAGCCGTGCTGCCATAGGTCCGTACCTGGCCTATTACCACAGGGACCTGGAGCACGGAATCGCGGCCATTGATTGGGAGTGGATGCTCGATTTCGCCCGTCCTTATCTCGATAAATAATCAGGAAACATATGGATAGAAGGAATTTTCTGGGATTGTCCGCAGCGGCGGCAGCCGGACTGGCTCTTCCGTCTGGCTTCTTGAAGGCAGATGCGAAACCTGCGAAAAAGAAAGCCGGGGACTACTCCCTGATCGTAATCGGAGACACTCACTACGACACCGAGCCGGACACGGTTTACCACTCTGACTACAACGAGAAAGTCGAATGGCTCAACAGGGTCCAGAGGGCCGAGTTCAAGCGTAACGGAGACATGTGGAAAGACCGTTGCCGCCGTATGATTGAAAGGGGCCGCTACCTTATGGACGACTCCACCAAGATGGTGCTTCAGATGGGAGACCTCATCCAGGGGGACTGCGGAAATCCGGATGTGCATGTCAAGATGCTTTCGGACACGATGGACTACCTCAAGACCCGTTTCAACGGACTTCCGATAGTGACGGTAGTGGGTAATCACGACATCAGGGGAACAGGCGCGGAAGCGGCCTACCACAAATATATGCCCGAAAGGATGACAGCCGAACTGGGCAAGCCCGTGGGCTCGGTGAATTTCAGCTTCAACATAGGAGACGATGCATATGTGGTAGTGGACTTCAACAAGCCCGACGATGACGCCGTCCAGAAGCTTATCGACGACACCCGCGGGGCCCGGAATCTCTTCATCATTGTCCACGGGCCGGTCTTCCCGTTTGACAGCGGAAGCTGCAGATGGTTCTATCACGGCGGTGAGTCCGAAGCTCATACGAAGGCCAGGCTCCATTTCAGGGAGGAATTCGCCCGCCGCAGTGCGATCGTCCTCTGCGGTCACGTCCATCGTACCGAATTCGCCGACTGGTACGGAGATGGCGGACGTATCACCCAGATGACCTTCAACAGCGTCTGGGCCAACGATTCCCTGGGGAAGTATGAGATCTCGGCTGAAGGGGCGGCCCAGTACGGGGAACTTCGCAAGAAGATCACCGCCCTCGACAACGGATCCGCCCCTAAGGACGAGACGGCGCTTTTCAATGAGTATCGTCCGGGCCTGAAGACCTATTCCGTCTCTCCCGCCGCGGGAACCTATCTAATGAATGTCTCGGGGAAGAAAGTAACCGTGGATTTCTACGCGGGAGACTCGATCGGGGTCAGCGAAAGGTTCATCTTGAGGTGAGATCTCGATTCAATTATTTTGCAGACATGAATAATTTGAGTATCTTTGCACCTTAGAAAAAAACGAGGGTTTAGCTCAGTTGGTTTAGAGCGCTTGCTTGACAGGCAAGAGGTCAGCAGTTCAAGTCTGCTAATCCTCACCAAGAATGAAAGAATGCTTATGAATCAAGCATTCTTTTTTTATATTTACCTGGAATTGCCAACCGGAATAATCTGTATCCACTGTGATTTATAATGAAATAGGGAAAACGGGCCTGAAGGTGTCGAACCTCAGCTTCGGGGCATCTTCGCTGGGCGGAGTGTTTCACAGTGTACGTGAAGACGAGGGGATCCGTGCCGTGCATACAGCTGTAGATGGGGGTATTAATTTTATTGATGTTTCTCCATATTACGGACACCTGAAAGCGGAAACGGTGCTGGGCAAAGCGCTGCGCGAAATTCCTCGCGACAAGTATTTCCTTTCCACAAAAGTGGGCCGTTACGGGCATGACGGTGTGAATACGTGGGATTATAGTGCACACCGGGTCACCGATAGTGTCTATGAGAGCATGTCGCGGCTCGGGGTAGATTTCATTGACCTGGTCAGCGTGCACGATATCGAGTTCCAGGCAGACATGGACGGAGGCTTGCAGCGGATAGTCGATGAGACTTTACCGGCACTTGTCAAACTGCGCCGGAAAGGTGTGGTCGGGCACGTCGGTATCACCGATCTGCAGCCCGAAAATCTCCGCTGGGTGGTGGAACACACAGACACAGGAACGGTAGAGTCTATCCTCAATTTCTGCCACTACAGCTTGAACGACATATTGTTGACGGACTATCTCGATTTCTTTGAGAAGAACGATGTCGGAGTCATAAATGCTTCTCCGTTATCGATGGGATTGCTCTCTACACGCGGCACTCCGGACTGGCATCCTGCGCCAGTGGCTTTGAAAGAGGCCTGTTCCCGCGCTGCAGCTTACTGTCGGGAGCAGGGATATCCGATTGAAAAACTTGCTGTACAGTTTTCTGTCCGGACGATGAATCCCCGTATTGCAACCACACTCTTCAGCAGTGCCAACCCCGATAATGTGCTGCGCAATATCCGCTTTGCCGACGAACCCATTGACATGCAGCTGGTGAGCGACGTCCAACGGATTATCGGCGATCAAATGGGAGTACGATGGAAAAACAGCTGATCATAGACTCTCACAGCCATTTGTGGCTGAAACAGGATACGACTTGGAACGGAATGCCCATCCGGACGTTGGATAACGGGCGGTCTCTGTTCCTTGGTGAGGAAGTGCAGATGCTCCCTCCTTTCATGATTGACGGACGGAACTCTGCCGAGGTGTTCCTTTCCAATATGGACTATGCTCAGGTGGCCGCCGCCGTGGTTGTTCAGGAATTTATAGACGGACTCCAGAATGATTACCTTGCCTTTGTCGGACGTACATGGCCAGGACGCTTCTTTGTATATGGAATGCCGGACTGGCTTCATGATGGTTTCCAGAAACAGGCGGAAAGTCTTCTAGACGAAGGTTTCCATGGCCTTGCCATCCCTGGTCACCGCCTGCTGGGGCGCAGTCTGTCAAGTCCTTCGATGATGAAGGTGTTCAGTCAGATGGAGCAGAGAGGCGCTTTCCTCTCCATTACCCTTGCCGACGGAATGAAGCAGGTAGAAGAACTGGGCGCGGTTATCCGGGAATTCCCCGGACTGCGTATAGCCATAGGTCACCTTGGAATGGCGGAACCTCCCGTTTCACCTCCATGGGAGAACCCTGCCTGGAGGAAACAGGTGATGCTGGCCGGTAATCAGAACGTCATGTTAGAATCGGGAGGCATTACATGGCTGTACAATAACGAATTCTATCCTTTCCCAAGCGCCGTCCGCGCCATTCGCGAAGCTGCTTCGCTGGTGGGTTGGGACAAGTTGATGTGGGGCAGCGACTATCCCCGGACCATCACTGCCATAACCTACCGGATGAGTTACGACTTCATCAGCAAGTCACCGGAGCTGACCGATGTTGAGAAGCGGATGTTCCTTGGGGAAAACGCATGCCGTTTCTATGGCTTCCATGACTTGCCGGAGTTACCTTACATAAAGAATATGTCCGAATGAAAGCCGTTAAAATCCTTGCTGAACGCCACATGGTGGTAGTTGATCTGCCCGAGCCGGAATTGAAAGAAGGCGAAGTACTTCTTCGTTTACAATATGTAGGTTTCTGCGGTTCAGACCTCAACACATGGCTGGGACGCAACCCGATGGTACATATGCCTGTCATCCCCGGACATGAGATAGGTGCCTTGGTTGAGCGGGTGGGTGATTGCGTCCCCGGGACGTTGAAGCCGGGAGATGTCGTGACTGTTAATCCCTACACCAATTGTGGGCAGTGCGCCGCCTGTCGCAGAGGACGTTTCAATGCCTGCCAGCATAATGAGACGCTTGGAGTGCAGCGCGACGGAGCCATGAGTGCCAGGATTGCCGTTCCTTGGCAGAAGGTGATTCCGGCCGAGGGACTTGATCCCCGTACATGTGCCCTTATAGAGCCGATGAGCGTGGGCTTCCATGCTGTCAGCCGTGCCTCCGTTACGGACAGTGATGTGGTGATGGTAATAGGGTGCGGCATGGTCGGCATGGGCGCCATTGCGCGGGCCGCCTTGCGCGGTGCTACCGTCATTGCGGCAGATATCGATGATGATAAACTCGTCCTTGCTCTCAGGGCTGGTGCTGCATATGTGATAAACAGCCGTTCCGAGGATGTTCACGCGCGGCTCCTGGAACTCACCTCCGGGCTCGGCCCAGATGTGGTCATAGAGGCTGTGGGCAGTACCGTCACATATCAGATGGCCGTTAGCGAGGTTGCTTTTACAGGGCGCGTCATATGCATCGGCTATGCCAAGTCCGATATTTCTTTCCAGACAAAGCAGTTCGTCCAGAAGGAAATTGATATCAGAGGCTCGCGCAACGCTTTGCCTGAAGATTTCCGCTCCGTCATACGTTTCCTACGGCGTGGTACATATCCTGTCGATGATTTTGTCAGCCGTGTCGTCACACCGGATGAAGCCCAGGAAGCGATGGCCGGATGGGCGGATAACCCCGGCAAGGTATTCCGTATCCTTGTGGAATTCTGATAATATCTTAATTGAATCGATATCGTTTATTATGAAAAAGCAACTCATTCTTTTATCCTTGGCCTGCCTGTGGTCTTTGTGTGTGGCTGCACAGCCCTACCCCGTGCCGGTGTCGGAAGAACATGAGCCGATGAAGGGCGGGCAGTATCAGCCCACCTGGGAGTCTCTCAGTAACCATCAGACGCCTGAGTGGTTCCGTGATGCGAAATTCGGCATATGGGCCCATTGGGGACCGCAGTGCGTTGAAGGCACCGGAGACTGGATGGCCCGTTCGATGTATATGGAAGGAACCCGTGAATACAAGTACCATGTCGAACACTACGGACATCCTTCCGAGGTGGGGTTCAAGGATATCCTGCCGCTTTTCAAAGCAGAGAACTGGGATCCGGACAAACTTGTCGAACGCTATAAACGGGCAGGAGCCAAGTATATCTTCGTGCTGGGCAACCATCACGACAACTTCGACCTTTGGGATTCTAAATACCAGCCGTGGAACTCGGTGCGGGTGGGACCCGAGCGGGACATCCTAGATGGTTGGGCACGTGCGGCCAGGAAGTATGGCTTGCCATTAGGCGTTTCCTTCCATGCCGACCATGCCTGGATTTGGTATGAGCCTGCCCAGCGCTATGACCAGAACGGTCCCAAGGCCGGGGTGAGTTATGACGGCCGCCTGACCGCGGAAGACGGCAAGGGTAAATGGTGGGAAGGCCTTGACCCTCAGATGCTGTACCGCCAGAACCATCCGCTGAGCGAGATGTCTTGGTGGAACAGTGGAATATACAAGCAGTGGGAATGGGGGAACGGTGCCTCACAGCCTTCTGCCGAGTTTGTTACGAACTTCTATGACAGGACCCTTGACGCTATCAACAAATACCATCCGGACATCATATATTTTGATTCCACCAAGATGCCTTTCCACGAATTGAGCGATTGCGGATTGAAGATTGCCGCCCACTTCTATAACAGCAATCCCGACGGAGTCATGACCTGCAAGGTTCTCGACGAGGAGCAGCGCAAGGCCATCACCTGGGATGTGGAGCGCGGGGCACCTAACTTCATCGTCCCTGAACCATGGCAGACATGCAACTGCATCGGCGGTTGGCACTATAACACTTCCATATATGAGAATAACGGATACAAGAGCGCCGCTACCGTTGTCCGTCAGCTTGTAGATATCGTTTCCAAGAACGGTAACCTGCTCCTCAACGTACCCCTTCGGGCAGACGGGACCTATGACGAGAAAGAAGCAGCCATCCTTGATGACCTCGAAGCCTGGATGACAGTCAACGGGGAGAGTATTTACGGCACCCGCCCCTGGGTAATGTTCGGTGAAGGTCCCGTGGCGGAGAAGGTCATTTCGGTTAACAGGCAAGGTTTCAACGACGGAGAATACAGCCATATGACTTCTGAGGACATCCGTTTCAACCAGACGAAGAACTATCTCTACGTCACTGCAATGGATTGGCCCAAAGACGGACGCCTGGTCATCAAGTCATTGGCCAAGGGCAACCCCAGCTTCCGCCGCTCCATCTCCAGCGTCAAGCTGCTGGGTTATGGGAATATCCGTGTCCGCCAGACGGCGGAGGGGCTTGTCGTGATGCTCCCGGAGCCGTGCAATGCAATAGCTCCCGTCCTGCGAATCAACAAATAGATTATAATTCTTCCATCGACATATGAAAAAGAACATCGTTATCGTGCTGTCCGTTTTGGCAGCAATCTCCTGCTCTTCAGGGGTAAGGCAGGACTTCCAGGTGGACGGCCCGAAGATCTCCATCTTCAGCGACCACATCTCGGCCATCGCCCGCCAGGAGGGAATCACATTCGCACAGGCTGCACAGAAGGTCAAGGAAATCGGATTTAACGGAGTAGATGTCCGCGTACTCCAGAAACCATCCCAGCTGAAGACCCTGGACAGCCTCGGCTTCATGTATTCATGCGCCATTACCGACATCGACTACTCCAGGGGAGGACAGGCCGAACTTGAAAAGAAGACAGAGGCCTTCATGAAGAAGTACCGTGTCAAACAGGTCCTTCTGGTCCCGGGACTGATACCCGAAGAGGCGGTTGATGAGGCAGACAGGGCTGACGCCCGCAGCAGGATAGTCGGATTCGCCGACCGCATGGCGGCAAAGGGTTACGAGGTCATTCTGGAGGATTATGACAATCCCCGTTCCCTTTGCTACAACACCGCAAAGCTGAACACCCTTTTCGGGATGACGGATAATCTGGGAATGGCCTTTGACACCGGAAACTTCCTCTTCGCAGGTGAGGATGCCTACCGTGCATCCCTCCATTTCGCAGACAAGGTGAAACATGTGCACCTCAAGGACCGCGCCGGGGCCAAGGACATGAAATGCGTTCCCGCCGGCACCGGATGCATTCCCGTCGAGGCCGTCGTCAGGAAACTCGTTTCCGTGGGCTATGACGGATGGTTCACTGCTGAGCAGTTCGGTTCCAAGCAGATGCTTGAGGATGTAAAGACTGCATATGCAAATATTTCCAAGATGCTGGAGCCGACGAAGATCGGTCCGAAGATTACAGAATATTACGCTCCTGAAGTTCCCGTTGTGGATGCTTCGTCATTCGTTCCTGAGGCCGGAGTCCCTGAGAAGGCCGTTGCTCTCTTCAACGGGAAGGACCTTTCCAAATGGCAGACCGACAACGACAGCGGCTCGCCGGCTGGCTGGACCGTGAACAGGGACGGTTCGATGACGGTTAACAAGAAAGCCGGAAGCATCCGCACGAAGGACGAATTCGGCAGTTATCATATCCATCTTGAGTGGAAGGTCCCCGTCGGGATCCAGGGCAGCAGCCAGGCCCGCGGCAACAGCGGTGTCTTCCTCAACGGCCTCTACGAGGTGCAGGTCCTTGACAGCTACCAGAATCCGACATATGTTGACGGAATGGCGGCCAGCATCTACAAGCAGTCCATCCCGAGCGCCAATCCGACGAACGCTCCCGGGCAGTGGAACACATATGACATTGACTTCCAGGCGCCCGTGGTTGATGCCGAAGGCAAGCTGGTGAGCCGTCCGCGGGTCACCGTAGTGTTCAACGGGGTGAAGGTGCAGGACGATGTCGAGATCTTCGGAACCACTGAATATATAGGGTTCCCGAAGGAGCAGTGGGCGGCCCGCGGGCCGATCGGGCTCCAGAGCCATGGAGACCCCAGCCAGCCGATAAGTTTCAGGAACATCTGGATATTGGAAAAATAACATGAGAGGAATCTTTTCTGCGTGGCGTCTGCTCGCCGCAATCTGTATCCTGTCCTGGTCGGCATCCCTGTCGGCCCAGGTCCCGCGCCAGGCATTCAAGGGCTGGCCGGACAAAGAAAGCGCATCCCGCCTCGAAGAAAAGTTCGTTAATCCTCCGAAAGGCTACGGCAATGTCCCCTTTTTCTGGTGGCCTGGGGACACTTTGAAGCTGGAAAGGCTGCGTGAGGAGCTTGAACTCCTTGCGGACGCCTCTACCGACGGACTCAACATCAGCTACAACCACACATCCTTCAGGGTGGATACCCTTGAGAATGCAGCCGGACACGGCCCTTGCGGGGTGCCGAGCGAAGGTGAACCCAAGGTGTTTTCGCCCCAGTGGAGGGAGATCTGGAATGACTTCTCGAAGCTGTGTGCCGAAAAGGGCATAGGCCTGGGGATGGATGACTATGTCGTAGCGTGGCCCGGAAACGGGGGATTCATTGATGAAATACGGAACAGTCCGGAATTCAAGACTTATCCCGGAAAGCTCAAGAGGGAGAAAGTCGCCCTTTCGGCCGAACTCAAGGTGACTCCGCTTTGGTCTGCCGAAGTAGGTGACAGCCTCGACATAATTTATGTCACCGGTTCTCCGGAGCTTCATCCCGAATACGGCAAGAAGGTGATTGAGAAATACTTCCAGCCGTTTGAAGACAGTATGGACGAAGAGGGGCTGAAGGGGATGAATTATTTCTTCACGGATGAGCTGATGTATTATCCGACAATCCTTTCCTGGTGCGAGGGGATGGAGGAGATATTCAGGGAGAGGAAAGGATATGACATAATTCCATGGCTGCCGGCCCTGTTTGCTTCCAAGGACGGAGAGGTGAGCGAGGAGGCTGCCAAGGTGCGGCTGGACTATGCTGAAGTGGTCACCGAACTTGTTGAAGAGAGGTACTTCAAGCCTATTTTCAACTGGAACAGCAGCAGGGGCCTCATATATGGCTGCGATAATATGGGCCGGGGACTCAGGCCACTCCAGTACATGGACTATTTCCGGGCCATCAGCTGGTACACCGCACCGGGAAACGATGCTCCCGCCAGGGGCAGCAGCTTCCGCCAGACCAAGGTTTCCAGCAGCATAGCGCATATGTACAACCGTCCCAGGACCTGGCTCGAGGCCTTCCACAGCATGGGGTGGGATGCTAACGGAGGAGTGCTTACACGGCAGCTCGACCATCATCTCATCGCGGGAGGAAACCTCCTGTGCCTCCACGGACTGTACTATTCGACCCATGGCGGATGGTGGGAATGGGCTCCGCCCAGCTTCCATTTCCGCATGCCTTACTGGCCGCACATGAAGCATTGGCTGAAATATGCCGAGAGGATGTGCTACGTCCTCAGCCAGGGAGACCATGTCTGCGACATCGCAGTCCTTTACCCGACCGAGACAATGCAGGCTTATCCGCAGGCCAAACCCGACCTGACTTTCGATGTCTCCTTTTTCCTCAGCGAGCACGGGCTGGATTATGATTTCATAGACTACAAGTCTATCCAAGGTGCCGACGTGTCCGCCGGGAGGCTTGATGTCTCGTCGGAGAGCTACAAGGTCCTGTTGCTTGCGGACACCCGTGCGATGCACGGTGAGACCCTCGCGAAGGTCCGGGAATTCATCAGCCATGGCGGAATCGTCCTTACGGTCGGCGAGAGTATGGCTTCCGTCCAGGCGTCCAAGTCATATGACAGGAAAGATTATTCATCGATCGCTGCGGACATCAGGGGACTCCTGACCCCGGATTTCACTCCCGCTTCCGGGGAAGGAAAGGTGCTTCACCGCCGGATCGGCGAAAGGGACCTGTACATGGTGATGGATGTCAAGAGCGGGGATGAAATGACATTCCGCTCTGCCGGAAAGGCTGAAAGATGGGATGCCCTGCACGGCACTAGGACCCCTGTCGAGATAATAAGGACTGACGGGAAATGCTCGACCGTGAGGTTTGAAGGGGCGACCGGGACATCAGAGGTGATTGTCTTCTCTCCCGGCGAACCTCTTATGGCTTCCGGAGAGACGGCCACCAGGAGGACCTCGGTGTCAACGAAGCCGGTCAAGGGAGAATGGGACATCGAGATCATCCCGACGATGAACAACAAATGGGGGGATTTCAGGCTCCCGGCCACGGACGGACTGATCGGAGCCGAGGCACGCGAATTCTCCTACAAGGCGCTTGGGACTTCCATAAAGGGATCAGGAATATATGGTTACGCACCTTATATGCGAACCCGTAACCTGCCTGCCGGTGTGGACCTGGACGCCTGGCTGTCCCGCCTGCCGGACACTTCGGGATGGGACCTGTACCCGTTCTCGTGGCAATACGGTGTCTTTGACAGCCCGGGGAGCCAGGGTTACCACGGCCTTAAAGCCAAGGTGGATGAGAAGTTCCTGATCTTGGACCAGGGCGGGCACCAGCTGTTCGCCGCGGACATGTATGTCCCCCGGGATGGTGCATATGAAATCGTCAGGAAGGGCGTCGAGCCCTACAGGATCTTTATTGACAACGCAGTTGTCGCTTCACAGGAGGTCAACCTGTCGCAGGGGTGGCATTCCCTGCTGCTGGCCTACAAGGACACGAAAAAGACGGAATATGACCTTAAGAAACTGGTTTCCAGTACCTGGGAATTCAGGGACAGGTCCATGGTGATGCTTTACCCGAAAGGGTCGGAGGGCCCCAAGGCACACGGCCTGAATGATTCCATAGTAGCGTCGAGCTGGTGGGATACCGGTTTCGTGCCCTTTGACTGCAAAGGGACCGGGAGGTGGCAGTACCGGTTCGAGACTGCTCCCGGGACCAGGTCAATGCTGATGAGGGTCTGCGGTGAGATAGAAAGGGTAAAGGCTGGCGGGAAGACCATTCCGTCCGGCAGCATTACCAGGAATGGGGACACATACGAAGTCAGGCTGCCGGGGAATCTTTCCGGAACCGTTCCCGTTGAAGTAATAGGTAAGCCGTCCCTGGGGCATCCGGGCCCGGCATTTTTCGCGGAACCGGTCCAGATGGTGTGCGATGGCGGAAAACTCCGCAGCGGGGACTGGTCCAAGGCGGGTGCCCTGAAGTTCTTCTCCGGAGGCATCCGGTACAGCAAGGACATCCGGATAGACGGCGGCCGGTCAGTATCGCTGGATCTGGGTGAAGTGGATGCTACATGTGAGGTCTCAGTCAACGGAAAGGATGCCGGAGTGCTCCTGGCCGGTCCGTATGAAATGGATATCACCCCATATGTCAGCGAAGGCCTTAACCACATCGAGGTGCTGGTCTACAGTTCCCTGGCCAATCATTACCAGACAATTCCCACTCCTTACAGAGGACAGGCCCGATCGGGTCTGATCGGGCCTGTCAAATTGGTCTACAGGTAATTATCCGTCGGGTATGGTTTCCAGGCTTATTACTTAGAACGGATCTTACCGTTGACCGTCTTTACGAAGTCATCGCACTCGAGAGACGAGGCTTTGACGTCACCTGCACCTGTGATGTCGACACGAGCCGTACGGGCTTTCCCGGAAAGGGATACGTCTCCGGCTCCGTTGACCTCGATCCTGATGTTGTTGCAGTCCAGGTCTTCTACGGCGAGGTCTCCGGCCCCGTTGATTTCTACGTTCGCTTCTTCGCACCTGAAGTGTTCTATATTAAGGTCTCCGGCTCCGTTGACTTCCACGGAAACATCCTTTGCTTCAAGGGAGTTGATATAGACATCTCCTGCTCCGTTGATATTGCAGGAGAAATCATCGGCCACAATCCTGTCCGAGTGGAAATCTACCGCTCCGTTTACTTCGAAGCCTGCGAGTACCGGGGCTGAGACCTCGATCCTGTTGGAACGCTGGTTGCGGATCTTGACTCCGCGGGTTTCTATTACAAGGACGCTGTCCACTACTTTGACATCCAGGTGGCTGAACACTGTCTCGGTCGCCGAGATGCTCAGGGATTCCGGTCCCATGACGTAGTTTATCTTGCAGGGGATGTTTGTCTTGATGGACTTGAAACCGGTCACATCATATGTCTTGGTCGAGGTCTCTCCGCTGTCATTGAGGGTGATATTGAGGCCGTCTATGATCGCGCTTCCGTAAATATCTTTTTCGTAGTTCTTGTTAACCCCTATGAAGCTGCATGAAATGAAAAGGAATGAAACCGAAATGGTCAGCAGGGTTGAGTATCTTATGATGTTTTTCATGGTATTATCGTGTTTGTCGTTTATTGTATATGCTGTTTTAAGTCTATCCCAAGGAGTCTGGCCCGTTCCACGAAGGCGGGTATCTCTTCCTGGATGAATTTGGTGCGCTCTGCGGAGGAGATGATATCCAGGGCGTCAGCCGCGATGAAGTATCCTATTCCGCGCTGGTTGAATATGATTCCCTTGTTGGAAAGCAATTCATATGAACGGGCTACGGTGTTGGGGTTGACCCCTATGTTTCCGCCCCATTCCCTTACAGACGGGATCCTTTCTCCGGGTTTCAGTTCCCCGGAGAGGATCCTTCCGGCAATGTTGTCGGCGATCTGTATGTATATGGGTTTATTGTCGTCGAATTCCATGGCTTCTAGTGTTTGAGGGTCTTGATGCGGAAGAACAGCCAGGCCAGCAGTCCGCCGAGGACGATTAAGGTGCGGATGTTCAACACAACATTGAAAGAGGTAATGAGTTTGCCCGGATCTAACTCGATCTCCAATTTTTCAACCAGGTTCCTGATGAAGTCGGCTCCTCCGTGGACCATGATGAAGGAAATGATTATTCCGAGGATGAGGCTCAGGCCTATGAGTACCAGGATGGTCTTGGCGATTTTGGCTCTCTTGAAATAGAGGGCTCCGATGGCGAAAACCAGCACCCATTCCGCCATCCCTGTGAATAACAGGGCCGGGAAGTTGATCGTAATCGGCATCTCGTTGGTGTTGAGGGCATTCAGGTATTTCGAGTAGATGGAAGAAATTTCCGAGGCTGTCCAAGATCCATATGTGCCCGGGAACAGGAGCGACATGAGACCGTCTCCGGCGAAGAAGACGAGGCAGAAAGCTGCTATGATGACTATAGTGAGTACCAGGGACATAGAGAGCCACTTCTCGAATGAGGAAGCGGGGATCATGAGCCATGATGAACCGCTCTTCTTCTCGGTCAGGCTGCCATATATGGTCGAAGGTGCGATCATCACGATTACCGCGGCACCTACTGCCAGGAAGCCTAAGTGTACGCCGACGTTGGTTTCGGACATATGTCCGTCGAGTATGAGCGAGAAAAGCTGCTGTATGATGAAGATAATGACGGGAGCGAGCGCTGCGAGGATGAGGGTGAGTCCGAACAGGTTCCACGCGCGACGGCAGTCATATGCGAAATAATTCCCGAATCTTTTCAGGTTGAATACGTTACTCATGGCTGAAGAGAGTTTTTACGAGTTCTTTGTTCTTGTGTACTGCATTGAAGAGGGCTTCGATGTTGACCTTGCTCTCCTGACCGGTAGTGTTCTGGACCACCTGGATGAAGCCGCCTGGAAGCTGCTCTGAATAAAGGCTCTCCGGAAGGAGTACATTCCCGTAGTCGAAGTAGAGCTTCCTGGAGATTTCTTCCAGGGAAGCGTTGAGGAGGACCTCACGTCTATCCAGGATGATTATAGGATCGATGATGTTCTCGAGGTCCCTTACCTGGTGGGTGGAGATGACCAGGACAGCGTCCATGGAAGTGTGCCTGAGTATGGTCTGGCGGAACTGGGCCTTTGACGGGATGTCGAGTCCGTTCGTGGGCTCATCCATGAAGATATACTCCGGGTTGCAGGCTAGGGCGAAGGAGATGTAGGTCTTCTTCAACTGTCCTGACGACATGGTTGTCATCTTCTGAGAGGGATCGGTCTCGAACTCGGCCATTATCTCGAGGAACTTGTCCATCGAGAAGCCCGGCCAGAAGACACCTTTGCTCTTTGCCCAGCGGGTGGCCCGCTCCGGGGACGGGGCGACCTCGTCGGGAAGGTAATAGATCTTCTCCAGGAGGGAAGGCTGCCTCTTGTAGGGATCCTGTCCATCGATATCGATGGTGCCTGATCCGGTTTTCTTGAGTCCGGAGAGGAGAGTCAGAAGGGTGGTTTTGCCCACTCCGTTTTCGCCCAGGAGACCGTAGATCTTGCCTGGCTCAAGATTCATGCTGATGTTTTTCAGCACCTCTTTCGGGCCGTAACTGAATGCCAGTTATCGATTTTTATCATGCCTTTATAGTGTATTAGTTCAATATGACACTACAAAGGTAAGACTATATTTTTAATCTCCAAACTTTTTTTGAAAAAATTTGAAGTTTTTTTTGGCCAGGCCCTTATTAATTAAAGGTATATGGGAATTATCCGATGAAATATCTGCTCCCGGGGATCAGTGAGATGACCTTTGCAGTGACCGCGCTGCATATGAATGTGCAGATTGCGATCAGGGGTATGGCAAGGCCTGTCGGAACGAGAGGATCGGCGACATCTCCGCCGATGAAAAGCTTCGCTAAGGGAGCGAGGAACAGCAGGTGCATCAGGTACATCCCATATGTCAGGCGGGCGGTTCCTTCTACCGACGGACGGGCCTTCCGCTCGGGGATGCATGTGAACATCACGAACAGTCCGAAGGTTGCGAGGAGCACGTTGGGAGTGCAGAACTCCCAGGACCACTCCAGCATAGGAGTCTCAATGGTGACTCCGGGAACTCCTTTCCACCAGAAGGACCAAGCGGTGAATGCTGCGCCGGCAAGGAAGCATATGCCTCCGGTTATCATCCTTTTCCTGTTGCCCCAGTCCAGGTGGAAGCGGATGTAATGCGCCAGCACCAGATAGCCGATGAATCCGGAGCAATACCACAGGAGGGAGAAATTGTTCCAAAAGCATTCACCCCAGAGCTCTGCGGATACGAAACGCCTGAGCCAGGGGATGAGGGTAGAGAACGCGAAAAGATAAAGGAACAGGCGCTCCTCCTTCGCCGAAGCCTTTTCCAGCCAAGGGGATATGACCGGCATGATCAGATAGAGGCCTATGAGGGGATACATGAACCACAGGTGGCCGGCCATGCTCGGGAAGTTGAACGGAAGCATCTTGAAATCCTGAATCGACTGTTCCAGGGTCATCCCGCCCCACAGAAGGGGAAGGAAGGTGTAGACAAGCATGAAGAATACCATCGGCGGAAGTATCCGGAGAAGACGCTTTTTATAGAACTGCCCCATTGTCATCCCTTTTTTTACGGGGACAAGCAGGAAAGCGGAAATCATCATGAACAGGGGAACGCATGCCCGGCTTACGCCTCCGTCCCAGAAAGCAACCCAGAAACGGTTGGTCTCGTTTGCCAGCATGCTCACGTTACCGGCAAGGCCGGAAGCATCGGCAGCATAGAAGTTCTCGCTGGCATGGACCAGCATCACCATGAAGCAGGCCGTAATCCGAAGGTAATCAAGGAAGGATATGCGTTTCATATGTATTCGTTTGTGTAAAAATAGTCTTTATTTGTTATATTTGAAAAGCATAATTATAACGCGATATGAAAGGATATTCCAGAAGAGATTTTATCAAGACAAGCCTCACTGCAGTAGCAGGAACCGCAGCTTTTACCATCGTCCCAAGCCATGTCCTCGGCAAGACCCTCGGGCATGTGGCTCCCAGTGACAAACTGAACATCGCAGGAGTCGGGATCGGAGGTGTCGGGCGCAGGAATCTCAAGAATATGTCCACAGAGAACATTGTGGCCCTGTGCGACGTGGACTGGAGCTACGCCATGAAGACATTCAACGATTACCCTTCGGCCAAACGATTCAAGGACTGGAGGGTGATGCTGGACCAGATGGGGAAAGACATTGATGCCGTCGTGGTTGCCACTCCGGATCACACACATGCAGTCATCGCCGCCAATGCCATGACTTTGGGGAAGCATGTATATGTCCAGAAGCCGCTTACCCATTCGGTATATGAGGCACGCCTGCTGACAAAACTCGCGAAGAAATACAAAGTGGCCACCCAGATGGGCAACCAGGGGAACTCTTTCGATGACTGTCGCCAGCTTTCAGAATGGATATGGTCCGGTGTCATAGGTGATGTCTATGAGGTCCATGCATGGACCGACCGTCCCATCTGGCCCCAGGGACTCATGCAGCCAGCCGGAGGAGTAAAGGTCCCGAAGACCCTGGACTGGGACCTGTTCATCGGTCCGGCGGAAATGAGGCCATATGATCCGGCTTACACTCCGTGGAACTGGAGAGGATTCTATGATTTCGGTACCGGAGCCCTCGGAGACATGGCATGCCATATAATGGACCCGATAGTGATGGCTCTGGGAGTGAAATATCCTACCAGCGTCATGGCAAGTTCTACTCTGAGCAACCTCTATTCCCCGCCTCACGCCGAGACCATCACCTACACCTTCCCGGCCCGCGCCCCGAAAGGCAATGTCAAGATGCCTGAACTGAAGGTCCACTGGTACGACGGCGGACTCCTTCCCGACCGCCCGGAGGAACTTCCCGACGGGGAGATGATGGGAGACGAGAACGGAGGCCTTATCTTCGTCGGAACCAAGGGAAAGATCATGGCCGGCTGCTACGGCCTGAAGCCTGTCCTGCTGCCCAAGTCTTCTATGGAATTTTTCAAGGAGCCCAAGCCTGTCATCAGGAGAGTCCCAGGAGGAAACGGAGACATATGGAGTACCAATGCCCATGAGCAGGACTGGATCCGAGCATGCAAGGAATCTCCGGAGAACCGTGTCGAGACGTCTTCCAACTTCCAGATTTCCGGTCCTTTCACGGAGATGGTAGACATGGGAGTCCTGGCTGTACGCCTGTCCGGTCCTACCGGACTTCATCGTGAACTGAAGTGGGACGGAGAAGCCATGCGCTTCACCAATATCTCCGCAACCGACAAGATCCGGATTGTCAACTACGACGACTTCAAGGTTATCGACGGCGACCCGCGTTTCGACCGCCGCTATGCCGAATTCAACGCCAAGGAGATGGCGGAAGAATGGGTCCGTCACACCTATCACAATGGATATTCATTACCCGACATGCCAAATGATTAAAAAAGCTCTCTTAGTGGCAGTCGCTGTCCTTTCAGTGGCTGCCGTGGCTTGTTCGCCCAAGCAGACCAAAGCTGAAAAGTATGGCTGGAAGCTGGCGATGCAGTCCTATACATTCCATAAAGTCTCTTTTGGGGAGGCATTGGACAAGACCGCAGAACTCGGAGTAAAGTACATCGAGGCTTTCCCCGGACATCGCCTCGGAGGCAAATGGGGAGACCAGGTATTCGGATATGGGATGGATGAACAGACCCGCAAGGAAATCCTCGACCTGGCTTCTTCAAAAGGGGTAAAGATCGTAGGTTCCGGAGTTTTCGTCCCGTCTGATCCAAGCGAATGGGAGAAAGAGTTCGAGTTCGCCAAGGCAATGGGACTCGAATACATTTCCGCGGAGCCTCCGATGGCGGACTGGGATCTCGTGGAAAAACTCTCCGACAGATACGGTATCGCTGTTTCCGTCCACAACCATCCGAAACCTTCTACCTACTGGACACCTGACAGCCTTCTCTCGGCCGTTTCCTCCCGCTCTTCCAGACTCGGTTCCTGTGCCGATGTCGGTCATTGGAAAAGATGCGGGCTGGACCACCTTGACTGCCTGCGTAAGCTGGACGGCAGGATCATATCCCTCCATTTCAAGGACATAGCCCCGGAGAGTGCTGAGGGCGGTCCGCACGATGTCATATGGGGGACAGGGGTGCTTGATGTCCCCTCTATGCTCCGTATTCTGAAGGACCAGGGATTCAAAGGCTATTTCGCGATTGAATATGAGTACAACTGGGACAATTCAGTTCCTGACATTAAGAAGTGCATCGAGTATTTCAACTCGGAGTTCGAATCGATGAAATGATGAAAAGGATCCTTTCGCTGTTGCTTTGCCTGGCCGTAGCGGCAGGTACGCTTTCCGCCGGCAACAAGCCCTCCAGGGAACAGTGGTTCATGGATATGGGCTTCGGGATGTTCATCCATTGGAGTATGGATTCCCAGGTCGGGGCGGTAATCAGCCATTCCATGGCCGGAGCCTCCGAAGATTACCTGGGCAGGTTCATCAACGAACTTCCCAAGACATTCAATCCCAAGGATTTCTGTCCTGATGACTGGGCCGTCCTGGCCAAACTTGCCGGAATGGAGTACGTAGTTTTCACCTCCAAGCACCACTCCGGTTTCTGCATGTGGGACACGAAGACAACTCCTTTCAACGTAATGAACACTCCCTGCGGGAAGGACCTCATGCGCGAGATCATAGAAGCCTTCCGCAGGCAGGGTATAGCGATCGGAATCTATTTCTCTCCGGAGGATTTCTATTATTTCCATAAGCACGGACAGCCGGTCACCCGCCGTCTCCATCCCACATGTTTCCCGGCGGAGAACCCCGGCCTCATGGAATATGACAAGGCGCAGCTGAAAGAGATACTCACCAATTACGGAAAGATTGACATCCTGTTCTTCGACGGCCCGGCCGATGGTCTCAAGGAATATGCATGGGAACTCCAGAGCGACGTGGTAGTGACCCGCGGACAGATGGAGACCCCGGAGCAGAAGATCCCCGAGGAGTCAGTGAAAGGACCTTGGGAGTCCTGCTTCACAATGGGTACGGACTGGCAGTACAAGCCTACAAACGATCCTCACAAGAGCGGCACCCAGATCATCAACATGCTTATCGAGACAAGGGCCAAGGGAGGGAACCTCCTTCTGAATGTCGGGCCGAAACCCAACGGAGAGCTCCAGATAGAGCAGGAGGCCCTGCTCAGGGAAGTCGCCTTGTGGAACCTGGCCAATACCGAATCCATACACGGGATTAGGCCGCTGAAGCGGTGCAAGGAAGACGACATATGGTTCACCGCGTCCAAGGACGGGAAGACAGTTTACGCCTTCGTCCAGGGAGGGGAGAACTGGCCATATGGGATGCGCAGGGATTTTGTTTTCAAGTCATTGAAGGCTACCGACAAGACCAAGGTCAGCGTCCTTGGGCACGGAGGGGAACTCGTGGAGTACAAACTCGGCTTCGATGCTTCCCACTCCTTCCGCCAGGGGAAGGGCGGCCTGGAGGTTAGTGCCGTCAACGGACAGAGGATGTACACCAACAACAAGTGGCCCAATCCTGTGGTAATCAAATTGGAAAACGTTGAGGTAAAATAAGTTCATATGCTTCTCGGATACGATATAGGAACTTCCTCCGTCAAGGTGTCCCTCCTGGATGCCGGCACCGGGAAGTGTGTCGCTTCCTCGGCAAGGCCAAGGAGTGAGGCCCTCATATCCTCGCCCCGGCCCGGATGGGCCGAACAGGACCCTGAAATGTGGTGGGAAAACCTAGTCCTGGCCACCCGGGATGTCATGGATGGGCGAGACCCCGGATGTGTTTCAGCCATAGGACTGAGCTACCAGATGCACGGATTGGTGTGCGTAGACAGGGACCTGAGGCCGCTGCGCCCGTCGATCATATGGTGCGACAGCCGCGCCGTTCCATATGGGGAGAAGGCATCCCGCGGAATCGGAGAAGGGTTCTGCCTGGAGCATCTTCTGAACTCTCCGGGAAACTTCACCGCGTCGAAACTGGCATGGGTGAAGGAGAACGAACCTGAAACATATGGAAAGATCTGGAAGATAATGCTTCCGGGAGACTACATCGCCGCGCGTATGTGCGGGGAGGCCACCACCACGGTGAGCGGCCTGTCGGAGGGGATGTTCTGGGATTTCAAGGAGGACAGGGTAGCGGATTTCCTGCTGCGCTGGTTCGGTTTCGACGGCAGCCTGATCCCTCGGATCGTGCCTACTTTCGGAGATCAGGGCAGGATCGGCGCCGAGGCTGCGTCACAGCTCGGCCTTACGGCCGGGACACCCATATGCTACCGTGCCGGAGATCAACCCAACAACGCTCTCAGCCTCGCAGTGCTTGAGCCTGGAGAGATAGCCGCGACAGCCGGCACTTCTGGAGTTGTCTATGGGGTCAACTCCAAGGTGGTGTCCGATCCGGCTTCGAGGGTCAATTCCTTCGCCCATGTGAACCACCGCGGAAAGGATCCGCGCCTGGGAGTGCTTCTCTGCATCAACAGCTGCGGCATCCTCAATTCCTGGGTCCGCCGCAACATCGCTCCGGAAGGAATGACATATGACCAGATGAATGCTGTCGCAGAAGAGATTCCCGTCGGATGCGATGGAGTGTGCATCCTTCCGTTCGGCAACGGAGAGGAAAGGATGCTCGGGAACCGCACCCCCTCTTTCAGGGTGAGCGGGATGGATTTCAACCGTCACAGCTGGAAGCACCTTGTACGTGCCGCCCAGGAAGGGGTCGTGTTCGCGTTCAAGTACGGAATGGAGATAATGGGCGGAATGGGTATTGACGTCAGCCATATACACGCCGGCCATGCCAATATGTTCCTCAGCCCTGTCTTCAGGGAGACCTTTGCAGGCGTTACGGGGGCAGTCATAGACTTGTACGACACTGACGGCAGCCTCGGCGCAGCCCGCGGTGCAGGCATCGGTTCGGGGACATATGCAGATGCGGCCGAAGCCTTCGCTTCCCTGGAAAAGATATCCACTACGGAGCCCGGGGAAGACAAGGGATATGCAGAGGCCTATCAGCGCTGGAAAGATGAATTGAATAAATCATTAATATAAATCATGGCAACAAAAGAGTATTTTCCATTTATAGGAAAGATTCCCTTCGAGGGAAAAGACAGTCATAATCCTCTTGCATTCCACTATTATGAGCCCGAGCGCATCGTCCTCGGCAAGCCTATGAAGGACTGGCTCAAATTCGCAATGGCCTGGTGGCACACACTGGGACAGGCCAGCGGAGACCAGTTCGGCGGGCAGACCCGTTCATATGAATGGGACAAGGCAGCGGATCCGCTCCAGAGGGCCAAGGACAAGGTGGATGCCGGTTTTGAGATAATGGAGAAGCTCGGAATCGAGTATTTCTGCTTCCATGACATCGACCTCGTCGAGGACTGTGACGACATCCAGGCATATGAGAAGAACCTCTCTGCGATTACCGATTACATAAAGGAGAAAATGGCGGGGACTCCCATCAAGAACCTCTGGGGAACTGCCAATGTGTTCGGTCACAAGCGCTATATGAACGGGGCCGCTACGAATCCCGATTTCGACGTGGTTGCCAGGGCCTGCGTCCAGATAAAGAATGCCATTGACGCTACTATAAAGCTTGGCGGCACCAACTACGTGTTCTGGGGTGGCCGCGAAGGTTACATGAGCGTCCTCAACACCGACATGAAAAGGGAGAAAGAACACCTGGCCACAATGCTCGGAATGGCCCGCGACTATGCCCGCGCCAAGGGCTTCAAAGGGACCTTCCTGATTGAGCCAAAGCCGATGGAACCGACTAAGCATCAATATGATTTCGACACCGAGACAGTCATAGGCTTCCTCCGCACACACGGCCTCGACAAGGACTTCAAGGTCAACATCGAGGTAAATCACGCCACCCTCGCCGGACACACATTCGAAGAGGAACTCGCAGTGGCGGTGGACAATCATATGCTCGGAAGCATCGATGCGAACCGCGGAGATGCACAGAACGGCTGGGACACCGACCAGTTCCCTCTGGACAATTTCGAGCTGACCCAGGCTTTTCTCCAGATTATACGTAACGGCGGCCTCGGAAACGGCGGCTGCAACTTCGACGCAAAACTCAGACGCAATTCAACCGACCCGGAAGACATATTCATCGCTCACATCAGCGGAATGGATGCGCTTGCCCGCGCCCTTTTGAACGCCGCCAGGATCGTAAGCGAATCCCCGCTTCCGAAGATGCTCAAGGAGCGCTATTCCAGCTTCGACGCCGGAGAGGGCAAGGCCTTCGAAGAAGGCAGGATGAGCCTCGAGGATGTAGTGGCATATGCCAGGAAGAATGGGGAGCCGAAACAGATTTCGGGAAAACAGGAACTCTATGAAACAATTGTTTCGCTATATGCTGAATAAAAAGATAATCATATCAGCGGTGCTGGCTCTCGCCTTCGTTCCGGCCGGTGCGCAGCCGCCCGTGGCCTTCCGGGCCCGCCCCGAGAAGGTTACGAAGGCAGACTACGCCCAGGCTGCCAGGTTCTCCGCCAAGAAAGTGGGGCAGATGGTCTACTCCACCGCAGTGACCCCCAGGTGGTTCAAGGATTCTGACAAGTTCTGGTACGATTGGAAAACATCGGCGGGGACGGTTTATTATATGGTCGATCCTTCTACCGGAAAGAAGGAAGAGGTATTCGACCTTGAGAAACTTGCCATGCAGCTGACGGAAATCGTCCGCGATCCTTTCGATGCCCAGCATATTCCCTTCTCTAACCTGAAACTCAAGGAGGACAAATACTTCACCTTCGACATCAGGAGCACTGCGGATGAGCCCGACCCCGATGCCGAGACCTCGAAGGACGGCAAAGGGAAGGAGCCCAAGATGCGCAAGAAAGTCTTCCACTTCCGCTATGACATAGGGAGCAAGGAGCTTACCCAGATTCCCGAACAGCCCAGGAAATATCCCGATTGGGCCGTTGTCTCGCCGGACGGGAAAGTCGGTATCTACATGAAGAACAATGATCTGTGGTACATGGATTCCACTTCCCTCCGCAAGGCAGCGAAGAATCCCAAGGACTCCACCATAGTGGAGACCCGCCTGACCCGGGACGGAACCCATGACTTCAGCTGGGGAGTCGAGAATTATCACGGGAACACCACTACGGATTCGACCAAGAGGGTTTATCCCTCCAGTTTGCGCTGGGCTCCGGATTCCAGGCATTTCGCCACCATCAAATGGGACATGTCCGCAATCAAGGACTTCTGGGTGATCAACGCCCTGAGCAATCCCCGTCCCACACTGGAGACCTACAAGTACCAGATGCCCGGAGAGAAAGGCGCAACAGGTTACCTCTATGTCTTTGAAATGCCTTCGGGACAGTACAAGCATATAAAGACCACCGCTTTCAAGGAGCAGGAGATGGACATATATCCGGCACGTCCTACTGCCGAGGATGCTTACAAGGACTTCCGTAACGGAAAATGGCTGGGGGATGACGGCTGCTTCTATCTTGGCCGTATCAGCCGTGACCTCAAGAGGTATGACATGTGCCGGGTGGATATTTCCTCTGACTCTACAAAGACTGTGATCTCGGAGCGTTCGAACACATATGTCGAGTACCGCAATCCGGTCCTGCTGAAGAACGGAAGCCAGATAGTGCATTGGTCGGAGCGTAACGGCTGGGCGAATCTCTACCTCTACGATTCTGAAGGCAAGCTTATCCGCAACCTCACCGAAGGTGCATGGCACGTTGAGGATGTCAGGGGAGTGGACGAGGCCGGCGGAGGACTTATTGTAAGCATATGCGGTTTCAACAAGGGAGAGAATCCTTATCAGGCCCATACATTCCGCGTCGGGCTCTCAGGAGGGGCCCCGAAACAGCTGGATATGCCTGACATGGATGTGGACGCCAGGAGCAGCTACAGCGGCAAGTGGTTCGTAGCCAATTATTCCCGGGTGGACTACAAACCGGCTTCGGCTCTCTATTCCGGGGCCGGGCGGAAGGTCATGGACCTGGAGGAATCGGATTTCTCACAGCTTTTGGCCGCAGGCTACAAATTCCCCGAGAGGTTCAGCGTAAAGGCCGCCGACGGGATCACCGATCTTTACGGAGCGATCTACAAGCCTTTCGATTTCGATTCCACCAAGGTCTATCCGGTCTGCGACTATGTCTATCCCGGGCCCCAGGTCGAGGCCAACAATATCTCGTGGAGCAGGAACTTCACCCGCGTCGACAGGCTGGCCCAGCTTGGCTTCATAGTCATAACGGTAGGCAACAGGGGAGGGCATCCCGACCGTTCCAAGTGGTACCACAATTTCGGCTACGGCAATCTGCGCGATTACGGTCTCGAGGACCAGAAATACGCGCTCCAGCAACTTTGCGCCAGGTATCCCTGGATGGATGAGTCCCGTGTCGGCATACACGGCCATTCCGGAGGAGGTTTCATGTCCACCGCAGCCATCCTTACCTATCCCGATTTCTTCAAGGTGGCCGTCTCGTGTTCGGGCAATCACGACAACTCCATCTACAACCGCTGGTGGAGCGAACAGCACCACGGCATCCAGGAGAAGATAGTGGACGGGGACACTACATTCGTGTACCATATCGAGAAGAACCAGGATCTTGCCAAGAACCTGAAGGGACACCTGCTGCTGGTTACGGGAGACATTGACAACAATGTACATCCTTCCAACACTATCCGGGTGGTCAATGCCCTCATGAGGGCCAACAAGCGCTTCTCTTTCTCTCTGATCCCTGGGCAGAGGCACGGTTACGCCGACCTTAACGAGTATTTCTTCTGGGAGATGGCCGATTTCTACACCCAGTGGCTGATGGGTGACAGGACCCCGAGGCCTGTGGACATCGCAGAACTGAACAATGATTGAAAGTAATCCTTAGGGCCATGGACGAATGGATTGTAACATATGTAGATGGTAAGATCGCCGCGATTACGCGGGATTTCAAGGCGTTTGCCGACATTGCCCGCGAAGTGGCGGGTATGCCTGCATCTTCGGCTCCGTCGGAGATCCACAGCGGGCGCATCAAGACAGAAGAGCTCCTGATGATGGCCACGACTCTCCGCTGGGAGGACCTGCGTCTTTTCGGGACAAAGTTCCAGAAGGCTGTCTGGAAACAGCTGTTCGACCTTGTACACGGGCCTGAAGGAGATTACCATCCTCCTCTGGGGCTGTACAGCTATTCCGATTTCGCGTCCATATGCGCAAATCCCGGAGTCCGGTCTGTCGCCCATGCGGTCGCCCTGAATCCTGTGACTTTCGTTATTCCCTGCCATCTGATAGTGCCCAAGGAGACCATTGACAAGATCAATGAGATCGAGGCGGGGGCGAAGGATACCCTCTTCAAGGGAGAGGACCTGTATCTGCTTGATACCATTGATGTCGGGCAGTACTCGGCCGGGAGCCCGGACCTGAAGCGCTGGTTCATAGCCGCGCAGCTGGGATGACATAATACAGAAATAATTACTATCTTTGGAGTTGTAATTAAGATATGTTCAATTTAATGCAAATACAATTATGAAGAAACTCTTATTTGTACTCATGATCGGTATCGCCCTTATCCCGACCGGCTGTGGAACCGCTTCACAGACAGCCAAGGGCACTGGTATCGGCGCCGGCGCCGGTGCAGCCGCAGGTGCTATCCTCGGTGCTATCATCGGTAAGGATGCCAAGGGTGCCGCAATCGGTGCTGCCATCGGTACAGCAGTAGGTGCCGGAACAGGTGCAGTAATCGGCAAGAAGATGGACAAGAAGGCTGAGGAACTCGCAGCCCTTGAGAATGCCAAGATCGAAACCGTCACCGACAACAACGGCCTCAAGGCCATCAAGGTCACCTTCGCCAGCGGAATCCTTTTCCCGACCAACGGAACGACCCTGAGCTCATCTGCTAAATCCGAGCTCAAGGAATTCGCCCAGAAGATGAGCGACATGACCGACACTGACATCACCATCTTCGGTCACACCGACAATACCGGTACCGCTGAAGTCAATGAGCGCATCTCCGCCCAGAGGGCTGCCGCAGTCGAGTCTTATCTCAAGAGCTGCGGAATCGCCTCAAGCCGTATGACTGCTGAGGGAAGGTCTTACAACGAGCCCGTCGCTTCCAACGACACCGCTGCCGGCAAGGCCCAGAACCGCCGCGTCGAGGTTTATATCTCTGCGAACGAGAACATGGTCAAAGAGGCCAACGCAGAGGCAGGCGCAAACTGATAAACCTGAACCTGATTTAGGAGGTCGGCAGTTGATGGCCGGCCTCCGTTTTTATTTTAATACATATGAATAAGTTCCTGTTTTACTTTGCCTCGGCCGCGATCGCGGTCATATGCCTTTCATCCTGCGGGGGCAGTGAAAAGGTCCCTGTCACTCCAATAAGCAATGAGCAGATCTGGTTCAATGACAACCACAGCGCATTTACTTCTATAGTGAAGTTCAAAGGCGAGTACTATGTCACTTTCCGTGAGGCGGAATCACATATATTCGACAGGGACGGTGAGGCCCGCGGGAAGATCCGCATCCTGGCGTCGAAAGACGGAAATGACTGGAAATCCGTGGCTTTGATCGGAAAGGAGGGCTTTGACCTGAGGGATCCCAAGCTCTCGGTCGCCCCGGACGGCTCTCTCATGCTCATCATGGGCGGATCCATATACGTAGACAGGAAGCTGGTGGGCATGGAGCCCCAGGTGTGTTTCAGTAAGGACGGCAGGAATTTCTCCCCGCTTCAGCCTTTCGAGTTCTCCGAAGGCAGCGGGTTGGACGGAAAGGTGTGGCCCTGGCGTGTGACATGGTACAAGGGGACGGGCTACACTGTCTGCTACATCGGTACGGGGCCGTCGAAGACCGTGCTTACCCTCTGGAAGACAAAGGACGGGGTGCATTATGATTATGTGTCCGGGTTGGACCTTGATGAGGACGATTATGCCAATGAGGCTACTGTCAGGTTCCTGCCGGACGGCCGGATGGTCATCTTGATCCGTCAGGACGGAAACCGGAACGGGGTCGCTTCACACGGTCTTCTGGCTTTCGCTCCCGCACCCTACACGGATTGGAAATACACGGACATAGGCTTCAAGATCGGTGGTCCGGAACTGCTGGTACTTGGCAAGGACCGTCTGGTGCTCTCTGGGCGGGAATATGTTCAGGGAGGCTGCTTCACGGCCATATGGGCAGGTCCGCTGGAGGGCCCGTTCGAGAAGGTGGCCGACCTTCACGAACCGGTGCTCGACAGTTCGTACCCCGGTATGATCGTGGCCGGAAAGGAACTGTGGTGCTGCTATTACCGGTCATATGGAGAAAAGAGGAACGATGCGGCCATCTATCTTGCGAAGATTCCGCTTAAAGCCGTGAAGTAAAGAGAGGAACCGGATTATTTGTCGAACGGATTTCCGGAGGGATCGCGGGAAACTATCCAGCGGAATGCCGAGACAAAGAGCAAGTCCTGGTCCGCGTCTTTGAATTCCTGGTTCCCGTGGCCCATGTTGAGGTAGATCATCCTGTACTTCTTGTTGGTCCACACTATCGGCCAGTCTCCTCCGTACACGATGTCCTTTATACCTATCGGGTAATTCTTGGGTGAGAGCGAGAGAAGTACCTGTATGTCTTTGTTGGCACGGGGTTCCGGAGTCCACTGGTAGAATTCGCTTGCGGGGAGCACGAACTCCTTTGGAAGCGCCTTGGTCACAGGGTGCTTGGTGACGTCCACCACTGCAAGGGCCGGCTGCGGAGGCCAGTTGTTGCATTTGAACACTCCGCCGCCGAGGAATTGCACGTACCAGGGCCAGTTGGTCCTCCTGTCATTGTAGGCGGAAGCGTGGAACCCCATCCATCCGCCCCCTTCTTCCATATACCTTTCGAAGTTGGCCCTCGACTGGGGGCTGGAAGGTGCAGCATTGAGGGCTACTATTATACTATATTGCTTCAGGCTGTCCAGGGGGATCCCGTCCAGGGTCGTGGTGGAGTCCAGCTGGAATCCCTGTCCCCAGTTCAGCCTGCGGAAGAATTCCATCGCCTGCTTGTCGAAATCAACATGGTCCCGTTCTGCATGGGGCTCCCACAGAAGGAGGGCCTTGAACCGCTTTTGGGATGCATAGTTCGCTTTCCTGACATTTTTATCGCCTCCGAACGCGCTTACCGAGAGAACGAGAGCGAGCAGAATCAGATATTTTTTCATATGCCGAGTTTTATTTATACGCCCAAGATAAGAAAAAAACGGTGGTATAACTATTTTTATCAAAATTATTTCTATCTTTGCAGTCCGCAATTTGCGCGGAGGTGTACGCAGTGTTATGCGCACCCTTAATGAAGTTCTTATAAATAATTAATTAACAAACCAATGCCTGGATTAATTGGTAAGAAAGTCGGAATGACTTCCGTATTCAGTGCTGATGGAAAAAACATTCCATGCACTGTCGTTGAGGCTGGTCCCTGTGTTGTCACGCAAGTGAAGACGGTAGAAAAAGATGGTTATGCCGCCGTCCAGCTTGCCTATGACGAGAAAAAAACCAAACACACCAGCGCGCCTCTCCAGGGGCACTTCGAAAAGGCAGGAACCACACCCAAAAAGAAGCTGGTCGAATTCCCGGCCGACTTTGATGGGGAACTTAAATTAGGTGACACCGTCACTCTCTCTGATGTTTTCACAGAGGATGTTACGTATGTCGATGTCACCGGTACTTCAAAAGGAAAGGGTTTCCAGGGCGTTGTAAAACGCCACGGATTCGCCGGAGTAGGTGGCCAGACCCACGGCCAGCACAACAGGCTCCGTCACCCTGGTTCTATGGGTGCCTCTTCATGGCCTTCCCGCGTTCTTCCCGGAATGCGTATGGCTGGCCATATGGGCAATGAAAGAGTGAAGGTGTTCAACCTTCAGGTCATGAAGGTCATCCCTGAGAACAATCTTATCGTATTGAAAGGCTCTGTACCCGGAGCTCGTGGTTCTTATCTGATTTTGGAGGCATAGGCTATGGAACTTCCTGTATTGAAAATCGACGGAACTCCTTCCGGAAAGAACGTTGTTCTTGACGAGGAGGTATTCGGAGCAACTCCGAATGAGCACGTAGTCTGGCTCGACGTCAAGCAGTATCTTGCAAATCGCCGTCAGGGCACATCCAAGTCCAAGGATCGCTCAGAGGTTGACTACTCCACCAAGAAGATGGGCCGCCAGAAGGGCGGTGGCGGTGCACGCCACGGCAGCATCAAGGCTGGTATCTATGTCGGTGGTGGCCGTATCCATGGACCGGAACCCCGTGACTATCATTTCAAACTCAACAAGAAGGTTAAGCAGCTCGCAAGGGTGTCCGCTCTTTCTCTGAAAGCCGCTGACAACGCTATCGTCATTGTTGAGCCCTTCAAGATGGAAGCCCCGAAGACCAAGGAATTCGAGGGAATCCTCTCCAACATCAAAGCCGGGGACAGGAAAGTACTTTTCGTCCTCCCCGAGAACTCTGACAATATCTATCTTTCTTCACGCAACCTTCCCGAGGTTAAGGTTATCACTGTTGACCAGATCAACACTTACGTCATCATGAACTCCAGGTCACTGGTCCTCGTTGACGGCGTACAGGATATCCTCGCTGAAAGGAATAAATAAAGAAAAGCCATGGGTATCATTATAAAGCCAATCATTACCGAGAAAATGACGGCCATGGGCGAGAAGCTCAACCGTTACGGCTTCATTGTTGACAAGAACGCCAACAAGATCCAGATCAAGGATGCAGTGGAGAAGATGTACAACGTCAGCGTAGCTGATGTCAACACTGCTTTCTATCATGGAAAGCGCAAACAGCGCTACTCCAAGACCGGTCTCCTCAAAGGCCGCATGAATGATTACAAGAAGGCATATGTAACTCTTGCCGGTGACGACAAGATTGACTTCTACAGCAACATTTAAGGAGGGAAAGGATTATGGCAGTTAGAAAATTCAAGCCGACGACCCCCGGACAGAGGGGTAAAGTCATAAGCGCATTTGACGACATTACCACAGACAAGCCGCAGAAATCACTCCTCAGGCCTCTCAAGAGGACCGGTGGCCGTAACAATACCGGCCAGATGACCGTCCGTTACATCGGCGGCCGTCACAAGAGGATGTACAGGCTTATCGATTTCCTCCGCGACAAGGACGAGTGCACTGCAACCGTAAAGACGATCGAATACGATCCGAACCGCAGCGCCCGCATCGCCCTCGTTGAATACGAAGATGGTGTCAAGAGGTACATCATCGCTCCCAACGGCATCAAGGTCGGACAGGTCATCGCTTCCGGAAGCGGTATCGCTCCTGAAGTCGGCAACTGTCTTCCTCTTGCTGAAATTCCGGTCGGAACTCTCGTACACAACATCGAGCTCCGCCCCGGCCAGGGCGCCGCAATGGCCCGCTCTGCCGGTACTTTCGCCCAGCTCGCCGCACGTGAGGGACGCTTTGCTATCCTCCGCCTCCCCTCGGGAGAAACCAGGATGGTGCTCACCACATGCCGCGCAACTGTAGGTACCGTTTCCAACGGAGAACACAACCTTGAGTCTTCCGGTAAGGCCGGTCGTTCAAGGTGGCTCGGACGCCGCCCGCACAACCGTGGTGTCGTCATGAACCCTGTCGATCACCCGATGGGTGGTGGTGAAGGACGTGCCTCCGGAGGTCACCCGCGCTCTCGCAAGGGTCTGCCGGCCAAGGGATACAAGACCCGTAACCCGAAGGCTGTTTCCAACAGGTTCATCGTTGAGAGAAGAAAGAAGAAATAACCGGAATTAAACTACATAGATTATGAGTCGTTCATTAAAAAAAGGTCCATACATTCAGGAAGCGTTGGAGAAAAGAGTCCTCGCGATGAATGATGGCAGCAAGAAGAAAGAGGTGGTCAAGACTTGGTCTCGCGCCAGCATGATCTCCCCTGATTTCGTGGGCCACACCATAGCTGTGCACAACGGAAACAAGTTCATTCCGGTTTATGTCACTGAAAACATGGTAGGCCATAAGCTCGGCGAGTTCGCTCCGACCAGGACTTTCAGAGGCCATTCAGGCAACAATAAGAAAGGTTAAAGATTTGCATTATGGGAAAGCGTAAAAGATTAATGGCCGAAAGGTTGAAAGAAGCCAAGAAGTCTGTGGCTATCGCCAAACTTAGAGAAATCCCCACTTCTCCCCGCAAGATGCGCCTCGTCGCCGACAACGTGAGAGGAGTTGAGGTTAACCACGCTCTGGATATTCTCCACTATACCAAGAAAGCAGCTGCTGTTCCGATGGAGAAACTGCTCCGCAGTGCCATCGCTAACTGGGAAGCCAAGAACCAGGACAAGAGCGGTGAGCTTGACAAGGGCAACGTTTTCATCAAGACCGTCATGGTTGATGGCGGCAGGATGATCAAGAGGCTCAGGCCTATGCCTCAGGGCAGGGCCGGAAGGATCCGCAAACGTTCCAATCACGTTACCATCATTCTTGATGTCAAGGCTCCCGTCGAGTCCAAGGCAGTAGAACCAGCAACAGAGGAGGCATAATTATGGGACAGAAAACCAATCCTATCAGCAACAGAATCGGCATCACCCGTGGCTGGGACTCCAACTGGGTCGGTGGAAGTTATCCTGAGAAGATAGCCGAGGATTACAAGATCCGCAAGTATCTCTCCAGCCGTCTTGCAAAGGCTGAACTCTCGAGGATCATCATCGAGAGGACACTTAAGCTCATCACCGTCACTATCCAGGCCGCCCGTCCCGGTGTCATCATCGGAAGAGGTGGACAGGAAGTCGACAAACTCAAGGAAGAGCTCAAGAAGGTTACGGACAAGGACGTACAGATCAACATCTACGAGGTTAAGAAACCTGAGGTGGATGCTCACATCGTCGCCGAGTCCATCGCCCGTCAGATCGAGGGCCGCGTAAGCTACAGAAGGGCTATCAAGATGGCCATCGCCACCACCATGAGGGTTGGTGCCGAAGGTATCAAGGTGCTCATCGCAGGCCGTGTCGGCGGTGCTGAAATGGCACGCAGCGAAATGTTCAAGGAAGGACGTACTCCTCTCCACACATTCCGCGCTGACATCGACTACGCACTCGCAGTGGCCAACACCAAGACCGGTTCTCTCGGTATCAAGGTGTGGATCTGCAACGGCGAACGTTATGGTAAGCAGGATCTTTCTCCTCTTGCCGGTATCAACGCAGCCAGCTCCCAGGCCGGCGGACGCGGCGGACAGCGTAACAGCTTCCGTGGTGACCGTGGTGACCGTGGTGGCCGTGGCGGACGCGGTGGTCGTGGTAACCGCAAGAGCGCAGAGTAAAATCCCTGCGGCAGAACTGGGGAAGGCGGCTGTAAAGTCGCCTTCCTCTTGTTTTATGCGGGTCTCGCCGGGTGGCAGGCAGGTCGCCAGAAAACCCGTAGCCGCCCTCGGCTTCGTTGAGTGGGAGGGGCCCGCCGCGCAGCGGT
>JAFRXO010000071.1 GCA_017443465.1 Bacteroidales bacterium | reverse complement strand
GGCGGGGAACCACCTCTTCCCATCCCGAACAGAGAAGTTAAGCCCGCTTGCGCCGATGGTACTGACCCACCAGTTGGGAGAGTAGGCAGCTGCCGTTTTTCGAACGCCCGGACGTCACGACGACGCCCGGGCGTTTTTTTTGTCTTGCATCTTTACTATATTTGTAAAATATATGCACATCAGGTTCAGATGAATAGGAAAAGTCTGATAATATGTCTGGTAGCCGCGGCAGTGATGCTTTGCGGGATTACATTGGCAGTCTTAGGGCTCTATTCCGGCAAAGGAAAAGCTCCCGCCCGGCACCCCTCTCATGCAGTCGGCATACTTGAGGCCGTGCCTTCGGACGCAGCCATGATTGCGACTTTCTCCTCCGGGGACGAGTTGTTCTCCGTCCTTTCTGACTCCACGAATGCCAGCCTTCAGCTTCTGACAGATCCACAGGACAACTCGGTAAGGACTTTCCTGAAATCCTTCTCGGAAAATGCCGGCATGTTCAGGGGCCATCCTGCGGCCGTATCGCTTCATTTCAGCGGCAGCCTCATCCCTCTTTTCATCCTATCCGGCGGCAGCAGTCTCACTGATTCGACTGCATCTGTCCGCAATTTCCTCGCATATGCCGACTCAGCCGGACTCTCCGCCCAGTTCCTGAATCCCGGAACGGCATCCGAGGGCTCCGGACTCTTCAGGGAAAGCCTGGTGCTTGTGTCAAAATCCAGAACCATAATCAATTCCGCAGTCAGGCACATTTCCGACGGCACTTCAGTGCTGGAGTCAGAGGATCTGCTGAGCCTGGTGCAGGAAACCTCTTCCGACAACGCGGTGTACATATGCAACCGCTACAGCGGAAAGATACTGGTAAAGAATTTCAACCGCAGGTTCTCCCGTTATGCCGACTTCTTCTCTTCCCTCGGGGATTGGACCGCATTCAGGGTCGAGCGCTCCTCAGAAGGGAAAAGGGTGTTTTCAGGGAAAGCAGCGTATAGCGACGATGTCAGCCACTACCTGAATGTCCTGGAAGTTTCCGCGGCGGAAAGTAAAGTAGCACAGACACTTCCTGCTTCTGTCAGCTTCGTCCTGGACATTCCGGTGAGCAATATCAAGTCATATGTCGAAGCATATGACAAATACCTCGATGCCTACGGAAAGCTGAAAAATGCGAAGAAGGAAAAAGATTGGGCATATGTCTCCGACATCAAAGAGGTCGCCCTGGCATATTTCCACGTCGGGAAGGCCCTGGAGCCCGTAGTGCTGCTGCGTACCGGCAAGCAGAACTCCACCGGCGGGAAAATCATGGAGAACACCCGAAGCGGCTATCCTTCAACCATTTTCGGGCAGCTGTTCGCACTCCCGGACGAGAGCTCAGTTGTCGGACTGGGAGACTGGACGGTTATCGGAAGCGCCGGTGCAGTAAATGCCTTCACTGAAGAGACATTCCTGGCCAACACACTCAAGGATATGCTTTCAGACTGCGGCCTGACCCAGTCTGTGCCCGACAAATGCGGTATGCTGGTCTATTACAGCATGAACGAGGATCCGACCCTGATAGACAACGTCTTTTCAAAGGATCTGGCCGCAGGACTCAGGACCATGGCCAAGGGTGTCTCGAATGTCCCCATACTTGCCAAGGTCGAGGCCGACGGGAAAGCCACGGTCCTGGGACTTGAGGTCACCAGGATGAATCTGGTCAAGAGCAAGGCCCCTGTCGTAGAACGGGACACAGTTGTGGTAGTACCAAAAGGTCCCTTCAAGGTTCTCAACGGTGCTACCGGAGAGTCCAACATGCTCCTTCAGCAGCCTAACATGTACCTCGTGCTTCAGGAAATGTCCGGAAAAGGCATATGGGGGATCCCGTTCAAGACCCCGCTTTGCGGCCGGGTAGAAAGCGTAGATTACTACAACAATGGAAAGATACAGTTCCTGTTCGCTTCGACCTCGAAATTGTATCTTCTCGACAGGCTGGGGCGTTTTGTGAAGGGTTTCCCGGTCGAACTGGGAAAGGAAGTCCTCCTAGGGCCGGATGTATATGACTTCACCGGGGCCAAGGGCTACAGGGTAATGGTCCTTCACAAGGACAACAGCCTGGAACTTTACAACCTTCATGGCCAGAAACCTGAGGGATGGAAGGGAATCAAAGCCCAGCAGACGGTGAAAAACCTTCCTGAACTTATAGAAGCCAAGGGCCGCAGGTATTGGGTCGTAAGGACTTCTGTCCAGACCCTCATCTATCCTTTCGAAGGAGGAGAGACCCTGACTAAGTTCGAAGGACAGAAGATGATACGCCCGGACAGCGGGATAGCCGTAGACGGTGCCTCGGTAAAGGTCACCTGCTACGACGGCAAGGAAAGGAATATAAAATTGTAAACATATTTTATGGAGTTTAATTCAGAGTTTAAGTTCGAATCCTTGAACAAGCTCTTTGAAAAGAGTTTCAAGGAGAACTGGGATCGTCCGGCCTTGTCCAATTACAAGGGCGCGACCCTCGCTTACAGGGATGTGGCCATGCGTATCGCCATGCTTCATGTGGCATTCCGGGTCTGTGGCCTGAGGAAAGGGGATAAAGTCGCCATATGCGCGCGTAACCAGGCGAACTGGGGTGTCGTTTTCCTGTCGGCCCTTACATATGGGGCTGTAGCGGTGCCGATCCTCCATGAGTTCAAGGCAGGGAATATACATTATCTTGTAAACCACAGCGACGCGGCCGTCCTCTTTACCGATGAGGCGATATGGGATAATCTCCAGGAGAGCGAGATGCCCCGCCTCGCAGCTGCGGTACAGATCAACAATTTCAAGCTCCTGTCTTCCAGAAGCAACAGGATAACCCGGACTCGCGAACATTTCAATGAGCTTTTCGGCCGTACCTATCCGAACGAGTTCACTCCCGATGACATCCATTACTATGAGGATTCTGCCGACGAGCTCGCGCTTATCAATTACACGTCAGGTACTTCCGGATTCTCCAAGGGAGTCATGATCCCTTACAGAGCCTTGAGCTCCAACGTCCAGTTCGCCAGGCTCGCTGAGCCTCAGATGGACAAGGAAAGCAACGTGGTTTCCATGCTCCCGTCCGCACATATGTACGGACTGATGTACGAATTCATTTTCGAGATGACCATAGGTGCCCATGTACATTTCCTGACAAGGGTCCCCAGCCCGAAGGTAATCATGCAGGCATTCAGCGACATCCATCCCGGAATCATCATCGCAGTGCCACTTATCATAGAGAAGATTTACAAGTCCAAGCTAAAACCCGTAATCGACAAGAACAAGCTGTTCTTCAAGATTCCCGGTCTGGACAAGGTCCTGATGAAGAAGATTCACGACGAACTGTACAAGACTTTCGGCGGCGCATTCGAGGAGGTGATTCTCGGCGGTGCGGCCTTCAATCCAGAGGTAGAGGACTTCTTCCACAGGGTCGGCTTCCCTTATACGGTCGGATATGGAATGACGGAAGGAGCCCCGATCTTTGCATATGCCCATTGGAATGAAGCGAAAGTGGGTTCATGCGGTAAGGCAGCTCCATGGAACCAGCTTAAGATCAACTCGGAGGATCCGCAGAATATACCCGGCGAGGTTCTGGTAAAGGGCCCCAACGTTTTCATGGGCTATTTCAAGAATGCAGAGGCCACTGCTGACAGCTTCACAAAGGACGGATGGTTCCGTACAGGGGATATAGGAGTTATCGACTCCGACGGTTACCTGTTCCTCAGGGGCAGGTCCAAGTGCATGATCCTCGGTCCTTCCGGCCAGAACATCTATCCCGAAGAGATAGAGGCTGTTATCAATAACGTGACATATGTCGTCGATTCCCTCGTCGTCGAGGAGGACGGCAAACTCACCGCTCTCATCTATCCCGATTATCATCAGGCAGAACTTGACGGAATGACCAGTGAAGCCCTCGAGGCCAGGTTCCAGGCGGACCTTCCCGAGATCAATAAGCTCCTACCGGGATATGCCCAGGTCAAGAAGATCGAATTCATGCCTGAGGATTTCGAGAGGACTCCCAAGAAGAGCATCAAACGTTACCTCTACCAGAGGAACTAATTATCCATCCCGGAACATAATTATGGACAACAAGTTCGACAGCAGGTATATTGAAATGGCCGAAGTCTGGGCCAGAAACTCGTATTGCAAGAGGCGCCAGGTCGGTGCCCTCCTCGTGAAAGACAATATGATCATTTCCGACGGATACAACGGCACTCCCGCCGGATTCGAAAACATATGCGAGGACGAGAACGGGGTTACCAAGCCATATGTACTTCATGCTGAGGCCAATGCAATTACCAAGGTTGCCAAATCGGGCAACAACAGCCGCGGGGCGACCCTTTACGTGACCGCATCTCCATGCCTGGAATGTTCCAAACTGATTATCCAGGCCGGTATCACGCGGGTCGTCTACAGGGACGAGTACCGTTTGACCGATGGAGTGGACCTGCTTCGCAGGGCCGGGATCGAGGTTGAGAAAATAGACGGTTGAAATGAAGAGATTCTCATCCATATGGGTCGCACTGATGGGGATAGTCATCGGAATCCTCATCGCCCTGACTGTGCAGAATTATCAGCAGCGCAGACAGATGCTGCGTACCCGTTACGGGGAATGGCGCAAGCTCAACCTGATCCTTCAGGAGGTAGGAAAGAACTACGTTGACACCGTGGATGTGAAAGGAATGACGGATGCAGCTGTCAGCGCCGCCCTTGCCGAACTGGATCCGCACTCCATCTACATGCCTCCGGTCCAGCTCGAAGCGGCAGAGACCGAGCTTGCAGGCAATTTTGACGGCATAGGAATCCAGTTCAATGTTCCCAATGACACTGCGGTGGTAATCGAAGTCATCGCTGGAGGGCCTTCTGAAAAGGCCGGTATACTCGCGGGAGACAGGATACTCAAGGTGGACGAAAAAGTCATAGCCGGAGTCAGATTCCCTCAGGACAGTATGGTAAGGAGGATGAAAGGACCTGCCGGGACAAAGGTTACCGTAACTGTCAACAGGGACGGTTCAGTCATTCCTTTCGAAATAACCCGCGGTAAGATCCCGGTGCACTCCGTGGATGCTTCGTTCATGGTTAATGACACCACCGGCTATGTCAGGCTCTCGAAGTTCTCCAGAACCACTTTCAAGGAGTTCCTTTCAGCTACCGACAAGTTGCATGAGCAGGGGATGAAGCGGCTTATCTTTGACCTGAGGGACAACACAGGAGGCTATTTCGACCAGTCACTTCTCCTGAGCGACATGTTCCTGGACAAGGGGCAGCTGATTGTCTATACGCAGGGGCGCAACCGGAAGAGGGACGAGTACAAGGCTGACGGCAAAGGAAGCCTCAGGGATGTAGAACTCTCTGTCCTTATCAATGAGAACACCGCTTCTTCCAGCGAGATATTCTCCGGGGCCATCCAGGACAATGACAGGGGAGTCATAGTCGGCCGCCGCTCCTTCGGAAAGGGAGTGATGCAGGAACCGATCTATTTTACCGACGGATCCGGCATAAGGCTCACCGTCGCGAGGTACTATTCTCCATCCGGGAGATGCATCCAGAAGCCATATGACAAGGGCACGGAAGAATATGGGAATGATATCTACCGCAGGTACACCGACGGAGAGATGCTGTCGGCTGACAGTATCAAAGTCAATAAGGACGAGACATTTACGACCAAGGGAGGCCGTACGGTTTATGGAGGCGGGGGTATTATTCCTGACGTCTTTGTGCCTATGGACACCACCCGTGCCACCGATTTCTACATAAAGTGCAACCGCAAGGCTACTATGATGCGCTTTGCTTCGGATATGTTCGATAAGGACAAGGCAGAGCTTTCAAAGATAGATGATTTCCAGCAGCTCAAGAAGCATCTGGACGGACTCGGACTGGAGGCTCGTTTCCTTTCCTTCGCATCTTCCCGTGACGGGATCACTCCAAAAGGCGGTGAATGGCAGGCTTCAAAAGCCTATATGATGACTCAGATATATGCTCTCGTCGGCCGTTACTCCAAGCTGGGGGACAATGCCTTCTACCGCTTCTATCTTGACACTGACGATACTTACAAAACGGCCCTGGAGTCGTCATCCCGGGTTAAGCTCTGACATGTAAATTGAGATGCCGCTTCCTATACCTCCTGATTGTCCTGTCTGCCGTTTCTTGTGTCAGGTGGACTGACGATTCAGGTGCAAGGGTAGAAAGCGCAAAGAGGGCTGCCGACAGCGGAAACTATGATGCTGCCGTGAGGGAACTGCTGAGTTTGGAACGCTCCGTCTCACGTGCGCCCGATTCATCGAAAATAAAATACTATGAGGTGCTGGAGCAGGTATATGAAGGCGCATATGCTTACTCCCAGGCTATGGATGCCGCAGGGAAGAGGCTGATATATGCTTCTTCTTCAAATGATTCCCTGTCATATGGGCTTGCGCTCCTTGATGCCGCCCATCTCTATCTGGTTCAAGATTCTACCGAGGCCGCATATGGCATGCTAGGGGCATATGAGGTGTGGACCGGGGAGAAATATGCCCCGCTGCGAGGCCGCTACCTGGCTGAGAAGATTGATTTCATGTGTTCTACCGATGTCGGACAGGACTCTCTTGAAGCCGTACTGGCGCGTTATCTGAAAGTGGAGGATGATCCTGACTGGCTGGCATATGTCCGGGGCTGCATCCACACCGGGAATTGGGCCGCGGCGGATTCTGCACTGAGCACATATGCTTTGTCACCGGCTCCTGCCCAGGGATTGCCTTCGGAGTATTATTTCCTGGCGAATCAGGTTGACAGGGCCATGGGGCGTGTGGATTCCGCGCTGGTGAATATGACCAGATATGCCCAGAGGCAGGAGAAAGACCTCCAGGATGCGCTCAGGAGCGATGTGGCATATGCCGGCGAGAGACAGAGGGGGGAGAGATCGAATATGCGTCTGTACGCGGCGCTGGGCGTCCTGTTCCTTTTGCTGGCAGGCTCATGGATCCTCTGGCATTTCCTGTCCCGGAAACGCCGGGCACGTTATGAGTCACTTCGTTCGGAGTATATGACTATTAAGGAGGAATATGACAGGCGGTTGTCCTCCAACCCACTCTCGGATCCTGCCATGTCTTCGGCCCAGGCACGTGAGACAATCCGCAAGCGGATATCTTCCCTTGCTGCAATGACCGGTGGAAGTGCCTCAGGCAATCTGGGGTCAGCAGTCAGGGAATTGCTCCGCATATCACCTGACAGGGGAGAATTCGTTGAGACCCTGGCACTTCTTTTTGCCATATATTCCCCGTCATTCTACTCGGCCCTGGCAGAGAAAGGACTGTCGCGCTATGAGATAGGCTATTGCTGCCTTTTCGTGCTGGGTTACAGGACGAAGGAGCTTCAGGACATCGTAGCTCGGAAGGATGTCTATAACATCAGCTCCAAGATACGCAGCAAACTCGGACTAGGGCCTAACGACACGAATCTTTCCTTGTACGTAAGCAACCTGTTCTCCGGACTGGGAGGTTCTCCTATTGCGGAATGAATTGATAGACAATGTCTCCCATCTGACGGTCGGGAGCAGACATCGATGAGGAGAAACGGGACATCCTTGCAGCGCGGATTGCAAAGTTCCTCAGGCACTGGTCTGGAGATGAGGTGTCTTCCTGGACTTTTGCAAAGACTACCTTCCCGGATTTGTCCACTCCTATGATTACTGTGACTTCTCCGCCGCCCATGCATCGGTAGGCCGGTATGGGAAGGGTTGAAGCCTTTCTGCCTTCGAGGTTCCAGGACAGGACCGACGGGCCTGAATAAGGTTTCGGGGCCGCTTTCTTCTCCTGCTTGTCGGATTTCATCGGGACATAATCATCATCGGGCTCATCCACTTCGTAGCCCCCGCTGAGGTCCTTCTGCAGTTTCTCAGCGTCTTTGTACAATTGCTCCGCATCCGTACCCCTGTCATCCTTGAGGGGGGCATTGCGGCTTGTAGTGATGTTCCTGATCTCGGTTCCAGCCAGGGCAGCATCGATCCTTTGGCTTATGGCCTGTTTGTAAGCCACTTCCTGCTCGAGTTTGTTCTTTACCTCGAGAAGGCGTTCGAATTTTTCGAATTCAGAGATAGTGATTTCAAAAGAATCACCTTTTTTGAGCTGGGCGCCGATCTGCCAGAGCAGCAAGACAATTATCACCAGGAGGTGAAATATCACTGTGAGATATATGCCTGCTTTGTCAGAGCTGCTTGGCTTCTTCATGAAGGGTCTTTTCTATCGTAGCGGAGATGATGTCGATTGCAACCTTGTTGTGCCCGCCTTGCGGGATAATGATGTCTGCGTAGCGCTTGCTGGGCTCGATGAACTGCAGGTGCATAGGCTTCACGGTCTTGGAGTAGTGGTCCACAACCGCTTCTACGTTCCTTCCTCTTTCGAGGTTGTCCCTGGTGATGATACGCATGAGGCGGTCGTCATCGTCGGCATCAACGAATATCTTGATATCCAGTTGCTTACGCAGTTTCTTGCAGGTAAAGATCAGGATCCCTTCCACTATTATCACCTCGGCCGGCTTTACGGTCACGGTTTCGGTTTTGGAGCGGGAACAGGTAATGTAGGAATAGATGGGCTGCTCTATGCTTTTGCCCTGCTTGAGCTGGCTGAGCTGGTCGCAAAGGAGGTCCCAGTCTATGGCGTCCGGGTGGTCGAAGTTGATTTTCTGCCTCTCTTCCATCGGAAGGTGGCTGGAATCATTGTAGTAGGAATCCTGGGGGATTACAACCACTTTTTCCTTGAGCTGGCTGGTGATGGCGTTGACAACTGTGGTCTTTCCTGAGCCGGAGCCTCCGGCTATTCCTATAACGAGCATAATCCTGATATTAGAAGTCGGCGTTCTTTGGAGTCCTGGGGAATGGGATGACGTCCCTGATGTTGGCCATACCGGTCACGAAGAGAAGCAGCCTCTCGAATCCGAGTCCGAATCCGCTGTGGGGGACGGTACCGAAGCGCCTGGTGTCGATGTACCACTCCAGGTTCTTACGGCTCATATGCAGTTCATCAATCCTGTTCTCAAGCTTTTCAAGTGATGCCTCCCTCTCGCTTCCTCCGATGATCTCTCCGATCTTCGGGAAGAGCACATCCATTCCGCGGACGGTCTTTCCGTCATCGTTCTGCTTCATGTAGAAGGCTTTGATGTCTTTCGGGAAGTCAGTAAGGATGACCGGCTTGCCGAAATGTTTCTCGACCAGGAACCTCTCATGCTCGCTCTGGAAATCTACTCCCCATGCGACAGGGAATTCGAATGTCTGTCCTTCTGCCTGGGCCTTGAGGAGGATGTCCACCGCTTCGGTGTAGGTGACCCTGGCGAAATCTACCTCGATGACGGAACGCATGCGCTCGATCAGGCCGTCGTCGTATTTTTCATTGAGGAAGAGCAGGTCATCCATGCAGTTCTCAAGGGCATATTTAACGAGGTATTTCACGAACTCTTCGGCGAGGGCCATGTTGTCGGAAATGTCGTAGAACGCCATTTCGGGTTCTATCATCCAGAACTCTGCGAGATGCCTGGGAGTGTTGGAATTCTCGGCGCGGAAGGTGGGACCGAATGTGTAGATTTCCCCGACTCCGGTTGCACCGAGTTCTCCTTCAAGCTGTCCGCTGACGGTCAGGCTCGTCCTCTTTCCGAAGAAGTCCTTGCTGTAGTCAACCTTACCGTTGTGCTTTGGTACATTGTCCAGGTTGAGTGTCGTAACCTCGAACATGTCACCTGCTCCTTCAGCATCAGATTCGGTGATAAGCGGGGTGTTGAGGTAAACGAATCCCTTGTCATTGAAGAACTTATGGATGGCGAAAGCCATTGCGTGACGGATCCTCAGAACTGCTCCGAATGTGTTGGTGCGGGGCCTGAGGTGGGCGATGGTGCGGAGGTATTCCAGTGAGGTGTCTTTCTTCTGGAGGGGATAGCGCATCGGGTCGCAGTCTCCGTAGACCTCGATCTCGTCAGCCTGGATTTCCACTGCCTGTCCGCTGCCCGGTGAGGGGACGAGCTGCCCCTTGACGGCAAGGGATGAGCCGGTGGTGATCCTCTTGATGAGTTCCTCATCGAATTTCTCGGCGGGAGCTACAACCTGGATGTTGTGTATCGTCGAACCGTCATTGACGGCAATGAATTTCACCTGTTTGTTGCCTCTTTTTGTCCTGACCCAGCCTTTTGCCAGCACTTCGATGCCCGGCTCTGTCTTCAGCAGGTCCTTGATTTTAGTTCTTTTGATAGAATCCATCTCCTGATTGCTTTTAATCTTACAAATATAATAAATAATTCATGTTTCGCGTTATTCTTCCCTTTTGTCATCAGCCTGTATGCCCCGGAAGCCTTCGCTTCGCTCATCCCTCCCACTTCGCTACGCTTGTGGGCCCCTCCCGCTCAACGAAGCCGCGGGTGGCTACGGGCTTCCGGGGCATACAGGCTGATGACATTAGAGGAATGCCACAGTATGCCATGAAAAAAAGAAGCCGGCCGGATGATTTCCGGTCGGCTTCTAACTCGCGTTCAACAGGAGATTACTGTGCCTTTCTTGCGAAGTACATAATCTTGAGCGCAGAGCAGCGCCTGAGCTCCTGTTTTACGTCAGTAATTGTACCCATCTTGACATCTTGATCGGCCTTGATGGCAACCTGCATGAATGAGCGGTCTGCTTCACTCATGGACTCACGCTCTGCGGCGATGAAGTCACGGATGTCCTTCGTGGTCTTGAAAGAGTCATTGAGCTGGATTCGGGCGTCAGTTCCGTACTGCTGCTGGTAAGCCTTGGTCGGGGGACCGATGTTGATGTAGGAAGCAAGGTCCTTGCGTTCAAGCTTCACGACTTCCGAAGCTTCCGGAAGGGTGACATGAACCTTGACCTCATTCTGCCTCATCTGGGTCGTTACCATGAAGAAGAACAGGAACATGAACACGATATCGGAACTGGTTCCTACTTCAGGAACTTCTTTCTTTCCGCTCCTTTTAAATGCTGCCATATTCTATTCTCCTTTTATTTAGAGTTGACGTCCTTAGGCTCGGCCTCAGAGATGTTCTGGGGGATGGCTTTCTTGACGATGGTCTGCTGGTCTTCGGTAAGAGCGACGTAGGGCTTTCCCCAATGCTGCCTTCCGAATTCGTCACGCAGTTCGTTGACTGCTTTTACGAGTTCGTTCTGGACGGCGATGTAAGCCCTGTAGCTGGTACCACGGTCATTCTGCAGGGAGATGACTCCCTTGGAGACCGGATAGGTTCCGAATCCTTCGATCTCGGTGTCTTCCCTTGCGGGGAGGTTGGGATCATCAGCGGGATTCGTAAGGAACTCCTTGATCTTGTCCTTGAGCTGACTAACGTCAATTGGCGCATTGCCCGCGAGAAGTCTGTCGGCCGAGTTTATCTTCACGACGATGATGTTGCGGCGGTTGACCTTCTGGTCTTCTGCTTTCTGGTTCTGGTCCGGCATGGGGGGAAGACGGCGCTGAAGACCGTTGTTCTGGTCCATGGTGGAAACCATCAGGAAGTAGCAGAGGAGGAGGAAAGCGATATCCGCAGTCGACTGTGTATTTAAACTCGGAGTTTTTCTCTTGGACATTGCTGTTACTTGTTACGTGTTACCTTAACAACCTCTCCTGCGAGGATTGCGAGGATTGCGAATCCGCCAAGGAGATAGGTGAGGTGAAGAAGAGTGTCGGTGAGTTTGAGAGTAGCCTGGCTGGGCTGCTGGCTGACATTCAGTGCGGGGTTGCCTGCTGCCGTGAAGTAAACCACGGCGACAATGGCAGCTGCCACGATGATCCCCAGCAAAAGCTTGATGAGGCTCTTCGGGTTGTTGGCGACTGCGATCGCTATGCCGAGTATCACCACCAGAGCCACTGCTATGATGGCGCAGAGATAAGCATAGCGCAAGAACATGTCAACGATCCCTGAGCCACCGTCGAAGCCCGAAGTGCTTCCGACAATGAGCAGAACGAGACCGATGAGCAGCAGTGCCCACATGATCAGTTTTGCTATTTTTCCGTATTTCATTGCAGATGATTCTAATGAGTCAGGTTTTTATTTCTGCTTTTTCTCGTATTTGACGAGGGTATCAACCAGAGAAATGGAAGCGTCCTCCATATCAATGGTGAGAGAGTCGATCTTGGAAAGGATGTAGTTGTAGAAGACCTGAAGAATCATAGCGACGATAAGACCGGCGATAGTGGTGATAAGGGCGACCTTCATACCTCCAGCGACGATGTTCGGGGAGATGTCACCAGCTTTCTCGATAGCGTCGAATGCCTGAACCATACCGATAACCGTTCCGAGGAATCCCAGAGACGGGGCAACGGCGATGAAGAGGCCGATCCAAGAGAGGTTGTTTTCCATGAGGGACATCTGGACTGAGCCGTAGGAAACGACAGTCTTCTCGACGGTGTCGATACCCTGGTCGTACCTGAGGAGGCCCTGATAGAAGATGCTGGCTACAGGACCACGGGTGTTACGGCATACTTCCTTAGCTTTCTCGATTCCGCCATCTTCAAGAGCTTTCTCGATCTCAGCGAGGAGCTTCTTGGTGTTGGTCTTGGACAGAGAGAGATAGATGATCCTCTCGATAGCAAGTGCGAGACCGAAGATCAAGCAGAGAATGATGATCGACATGAAGCCGGCACCACCCTGGATGAAGTAGGATTTGATCTGCTGGTGCAGGGGGACCTCTTCGCCTGATCCTTTGAGGAGGTCAGCACCTGACATCTGAGCGACTTGCTCAGTGGCGGGAGCGGAAGCAGCGCCATCCTGTGCGGCCGCAATGCTAGCAGATACGGTCATTACACCGATTACTGCCAAAAACATGAAAAACTTTTTCATAATTTTTTTTGTTGTTGTTTTAATTGATAAGGTATTAAAAAGTTAAATGTTCTATTCAGTCTCCAGTTGCTGTATGGTTACTTAAAAACGCTGCAATTTAGAAAAATATTTTCAAAAATCAATGGGTTTTATACGTCAATTTCACCTCGCAGATTTTCGAGCATATGCTTCTTGACCCATTCGTTGTCCCCGCTCATGCCCATCAGGTGGAAGAGTTTCCCCAGTGCGCTCTCTGTAGTCGAGTCGAAACCTGACAGCACCCCGGCTTCGCGAAGCGCCCTTCCAGTAGCGTACAGGCCCATATCCACGCTTCCCCATATGCACTGGCTCACATTTACGAGGATCTTGCCTTCGGCGGCCGCTTCCCTTACCAGGTCGATGAACCACCCTCTTGAGGGGGCGTTCCCGGAACCGAAAGTTTCCATGATGACCGCCCTTGTGTCCGAACCCAGCAGGATGTCCCGGACGGTCTGCGGCGTGATTCCGGGATGGACTTTGAGGATTGACACCCTTGTGTCTAATTCCGTGTCCCATGAAGGGGTCTCTTCCCATGAGAGGGGGTAACGTACCAGGGAGTTGCTGTACCTGATGTTGATCCCGGCTTCGGCAAGGGGCGGGTAATTCGGGGACCGGAATGCGGAGAAGCCTTCGGAATTTACCTTCGTCGTGCGGTTCCCCCTCATCAGCTTCTCGTTGAAATAGATGCAGACTTCAGGAACCAGGGCATGCCCGGAAGGATCTTTGGCGGCAGCGATTTCTACCGCCGAGACCAGGTTCTCCTTCCCGTCAGTCCTGGGGATTCCTACAGGGAGCTGGCTTCCGGTGAAAATCACCGGCTTGGTGAGCCCGCGGACCATGAAACTGAGGACGGAAGCGGAATAGGACATAGTGTCCGTGCCGTGCAGAATCACGAAGCCGTCATATGCTTCGTAATTATCCCGGATCGTGCGGGCGAGCATCTGCCAGAATGAAGGTTCTACGTCGGAGGAGTCTATCAGCGGGTCGAAAGTGATGCTGTCAGTCTTTCCGGCGAACTTCCTCAGCTCAGGGACCTCTTCAGTTATCTGGCTGAAATCGAACGGCTTCAGCGTCTGGTCGGAAGGATCGACCTTCATTCCGATTGTCCCTCCGGTGTAGATCAGCAGGATGGACGGCCTGCCTTGCAGGGGTGATGTGCTCATATGCCGAATATTCTTCTGGCGCTTGCCGTGGTGACGGAAGCGACTTCTTCAATGCTTACTTCTTTCTGTGCCGCGACCTTCGCCGCGATGATCGGGATCCGTGAATTTTCGTTCCTGGTCCCGCGGAACGGAGTGGGGGAAAGACACGGAGAATCAGTCTCGAGGACTATCCTGTCCAGAGGGATATGCTTTATCTCTTCCGCTATCGAAGCATTCTTGAATGTGACTACCCCTCCGATTCCCACGTACCAGTCTCCGGTCCTTGCTACCCTCTCATAGAACTCGTGGCTGGAGGAAAATGCGTGGAGGATACCGCGCAGATGCAATACCTTGGAATCCTCGATTATCCTGAGGAAATCCTCCGTGGCGTCCCTCAGGTGGATGCTGACCGGAAGGTCCAGTTCGGAGGCCAGTTCCAATTGGGTGCGAAGGGCCTCCTTCTGCTCCTCGGCGAATTCCTTTGTCTCATGGTAGTCGAGCCCGATCTCGCCGATGGCCACTATCCCGCGGTCCTTCCACTTCAGCATGCTGTCGATCTCGTCCCTCCAGCCAGAATCTACTGAACAGGGATAGAGTCCCAGCATAGGATATAGGACCCCGGGGTGGCGTCCGACCAGTTCGAACATCGCCTCCCTCTCTGAAGAATCTATGTCTGCCTGGATGAGGACCGAGACTCCGGCTTCGACTGCCCTCTGGATGACTTCATCCTCTTCGCCTTTGAAGGCCGGATCCGAATTGTGGGAGTGAGTATCGATGAATTCCATATGCAGTCGTATAGTCTTGCAAATTTACGTATTTTTCAGATTAATGGAACATCTGTGGAGCAGGTCCATGTCGATTATTCCAGCCATCCTCAGGATACCGGTCAGGGAAGACACCAGGGCATATTCCATCCCGGTCCTTTCACAGATCTCCTGGACGGAGATCCCGCGGTTCGAACGTATGCATGAAGCGATCTTTTTCATATGTGCGATCTTGCCAACCGGCCTCAAAGCCTCCGGCAGGGAGTCGATACACGCTTCTATGTCAGTCGCTTCCGTCAGCGTGGCTTTCCCCAGTCCGATACTCTTGATGAAGTCCGGGAACTCCACGAGCGCCTCTGCTGTCTTCTGCCGGATGAGCACGTTGCAGCCTTGCGAATGCACGTCATCGATCCTTCCGGGGAGAGCGAAAACGTCCCGGTCATATGACCAGGCGAGCCTCGCGGTCATCATCCCTCCGCCCTTGACTTTCGATTCTATCAGGACGGTGCATCTGCTCAGGCCGGCGATTATCCTGTTCCTCCTGAGGAAATGGGGCCTTAGCGGGGGAGTGTCAGTAGGGTAGTCGGTGATAAGGGCACTTCCGGGTGCTGAGACTATCCTGTCGGCTATGTAGGTGTGCTGTGACGGGTAAACCATGTCGATTCCGGTCGGGATCACTGCGATCGTGGGAAGGCCGCAGGACAGTGCGGCCGAGTGTGCCGTCACGTCCACTCCGAGCGCCAGACCGCTTACGATGGCGGGAGGAGAAGAAGACTTAGACAGGGCCTGTACCGTCCTGATACACATTTCTTTCCCATATGGGGTCTGGTCCCTCGTCCCGACAATTGAGATGAATGGCCCTTCTCCGAACACCTTTTCCGGCGGGTCGGTCCCTTTGAAATACAGGCCTACCGGCGGGTCAGGGCAGGATTTTAGTGCCTGGGGGTAGGACGGGTCGTCAATGGTGATGAACCGGGCCCCGTACCGTCGGATCTTTTCCAGTTCATCAGCCGCCTTGTCCAGGGCTGAGGGCCTGATCATGTCAGCATCGGTATTATATGGGCCGAAAATATCCCTGAGGGCCTCCCTGTCGAGTCCGAAGACCGCCGAGGCGCTGCCGAGGGTCCGCATAAGGGACAACGGGATCTGCGGCTTGAAGCCGAAAATGGTGTTAAGTGCGCATACGCATATGCGTTCGTCGAGTCCGGTCATATCTTTCCAGATTATTATTTCGCATATGCTAAAATATGGAAAAGGCCCTGTCCCCGGAATGATGGGAACAGGGCCTTCACCACAAATTTACCTTTCTTATGAAAGATGTATCTTCCTTTGCTCCGTGCGTCAGATAATCAGCATCGCGTCGCCGTAGGGACCGAACCTGTAGTCCTGCTCCAGTGCGACGGAATAGGCGTTCATCACGTTCTTGAAACCGCCGAATGCGGTGACGCACATCAGCATTGTGGACTGCGGCAGGTGGAAATTGGACACCAGCGCGTCGGCGATCATGAAATCATATGGCGGGAAGATGAACTTGTTGGTCCATCCGTCATATGCGTTGATCTCCCGGTTTGTGGTTACATATGTCTCAAGTCCGCGCGCGACGGTAACTCCGACGGCGAGGACCTTATGCCCGTTAGCCTTGGTGGCATTGACTTTCTTCGCGGTCTCCGGTGAGATGATAAGCCTCTCGGAATCCATGCGGTGCTTCGACAGGTCCTCCACGTCAACTCCGCGGAAGAGGCCGATGCCCATATGTTCCGTGATGAATACTTTGTCGATGTCCTTGAGGATCATCCTGTTGAAGAGCTCGCGGCTGAAATGCAGGCCTGCTGCAGGGGCCGCAACCGCTCCTTCGCTGGAAGCGAAGATAGTCTGGTAGTTTACCGCATCCTCCTCATTGACAGAAGGCTTAACCCATTCGGGGACAGGCGTTTCTCCGAGAGAGAAGAGGGTCTGCTTGAACTCCTCGTACGGGCCGTCGTACAGGAACCTGAGGGTGCGTCCGCGGGAAGTGGTGTTGTCAATCACTTCGGCCACGAGACTCTCGTCTTCGCCGAAATACAGCTTGTTCCCGATGCGGATCTTGCGGGCGGGTTCTACGATTACATCCCAGAGCCTCTGCTCCTGGTTGAGCTCCCTCAGAAGGAAGACCATTATGTCGGCTCCGGTCTTCTCTTTCTTTCCGAAAAGCCTTGCGGGGAAGACCTTGGTGTCGTTGAGGACGAAGGTATCTCCCTTGCCGAAATAATTGATAATGTCTTTGAAAAGTTTGTGTTCGATGTCGCCGGTGTCCTTGTGGACTACCATCATCTTGCATTCATCCCTCCAACGTGTGGGCTCCTGAGCCAGGCGTTCCTTGGGCAGGTCGAATTGGAATTGAGATAGTTTCATGTGTAACAAAAAAACCTGTAGGAATTATAATACGGTGAAACCATTGAAAAAGTTTCACTTCGGACAGGTTTTTTACACTTTTGCTTCACGGAATACTTCCTGGATGGAAGGATAGGTGTTTTTCAGGTATGGAGGAAGGCTCCCTTTGGCGACCCATGCGGCTTTGCTGATGTCTTCTTCCCTCTGCGGCGTGAGGTCGACAGGGTTGGTGTAGAGCATGTTGTACCACCAGGTGTGCTTGAGGTGCCACACATTGTCCCTCCAGTAGCAATGGTCTGTCACGCATATGCGGTTTTCCAGCTCGAGGGCTTTGACCCCTGTCTCCTCCTGGACCTCCCTTATCGCGGTCAGACGGATGTCCTCTCCTTTTTCCTGGTGCCCTTTGGGCAGGTCCCAGCACCCGTAGCGGCGTATGAGGAGGTAGTCACCGCGCCTGTTGCGGACCAGCCCGCCGGCGGCATTCACCTCCTTGAACTCGGCGCAGAGCCGTTCATATGTCTTCTCGCTGTCTTCGGACGGGATGTAGATCCTGCGAAGGGTGTCTGACAGTTCGAACATCCCTATGAGGGAATGCAGGTCCACTTTCTCGCCGACGTGGAACTGGATCGCGTTGGGGTCGGAAAGTGCCTGGTCGTCCGACTGGCAGATGATGATCGCCCTCTGTTCGAAATAAATCCTGTGCATGAAAATTGCTATCTTTGCAAAGTTAGCATTATTATCCAAGAATTCATCCGGCAATGACTGAAATACATTCAAAACACGCTGTCGTGTCCAAGGCTCCGGCGGAGCTCTACATGGTGTTCACTGACTTGCGCAATCTCATCCAGTTCCTTCCTGAAGACAAGAAGGAGGATGTGACTGCGGATTATGATTCCATATCCGCCCGGATCCAGGGCTTCACCATAGGGATCAAAGTCCTGGAGAGGACACCATATTCCAAGATACTCTACGGGGACAGCGGCGCTCCTTTCAAGTTCAGCGCCGCCCTTTATTTCGACCTCGTCCAGGGAGAGACTTACAAGACAGACTTCCACATCGATGTCTCTGCTGAGCTGAGCGTGATGATGAAGATGCTCCTGGGGTCCAAGCTGAAGGACGCCATGGACAAACTGGTGGACACCCTTGCTGCCGCTTCAGAAGGCCGTATGCCGGAAGGATTTGATCCTAAGGATCTTGACGAAATCAGGAAAAAGTACAACATATGACCTCTCTTCCCTCCGGCTTCAGGGATATGCTAGTTGACGTCATCGGCGCCGACGGCGCCGCGACGTTGGTGGATGCGCTTGGTTCGCCTGCCTCGGTTTCGGCGCGCCTGAATCCGCTGAAGGTCCCTTCGTCGGATCCGTTCCCGGATTCCACTGCTGTGCCTTGGAGCAAGTACGGAAGGCTTCTTCCGGAAAGGCCCGTCTTTACACTTGACCCCCTGATGCATGCCGGTGCATATTACGTTCAGGATTCCTCTGCAATGTTCCCCGGATGGGCATTCAGGCAGGTCTTGCCCGCCCTTCTGGCGGATGCCGGAGACAGGCCCTTGAGGGTGCTGGACCTATGTGCTGCACCGGGCGGAAAGACTACGGATCTGGCCGCCTCACTCCGAGAAGCCTGCGGGGACCGTTTCCTCCTGGTCGCCAACGAAGTCGTTTCCCAGCGGGCCGGAGTATTAGCCGACAATGTAGCCATATGGGGGGATCCGAATGTGGTGGTGACGAGCGTGGATCCCGGGGCCTTTGCTTCCCTTCCCGGTTTCTTCGATGCGGTAATTGCCGACGTGCCATGCTCAGGTGAGGGCATGTTCCGGAAGGATGCCAAGGCGGTGAGGGACTGGTCTCCCGCTACTGTGGACCTGTGCTGTTCCCGCCAGAGACGCATAGTGTCGGATGTGTGGCCTGCTCTCAGGGGCGGGGGGGCATTCATATACTCTACGTGTACTTTCAACCGCAGCGAAGATGACGGCAACGCCGAGTGGTTCATGGAGAACCTCGGCGCATCCCGGATAGAACTCAAAGCCGGTTTCGAGGGCATAATACCGACTGGATGCGGTTTCCTGCTGGCTCCGGGCTTCGTTCCCGGGGAGGGGCAATGGTGCTGCGCCATGCTCAAGACCGGCTCATCACAGAATGCATATGCCGTCAAGCCTCCTAAGAGATCGAGGGACGCGGCCGGGGCATATGCAGATATGCTGGACCGTCCTGCGACCGTGATGCGCCGGGGTGCGGATTTGCTAGTCGCGGTTCCTGACAGCATCGCGGCGGAGGCTGCGGCTCTCGAGGCGCTGCATCCAATCCAGACGGGAGTCGCTCTGGGCTCCCTGAAAGGAGGAGCGCTTGTGCCTTCGGAAGACCTCATCCTGAACCATATGCTCCGCGATGGTGTTTTTCCATGCGTGGAGACTGATCGTGGCACTGCTCTTGCATATCTGCACCGCGATTCTTTCCGGCTTCCGGACGCCCCCCGCGGGTTGATAACCCTCTCCTTTTCGGGTCTGCGCTACGGAGTCGTGAAGAACCTTGGAAGCAGGTGCAACAACCTCCGTCCGTTGCACAAGAGGGTCCTTATGGATGTAAACATATGAATATGAACAGAATCTATAGTTTTTTCGCGTGCTGTGCCCTTTTGCTGTGCTCAGTCGCGTCTTTCGCCCAATCGACTAAGGAAGAATATGCTGACCGTTACAATCTCCTCGTAAAGAACCTGGGGGAGACGGGGGTCGGAATCGAGACGCTTCTGGACAACTGGAAGGCTGCTTATCCCGATGACACGGACATGCTGGTCGCGAGTTTCCGTTATTACCTGGCCAAGTCTCAGAAACAGGAAGTCGTCCGCAAGGATGTCTCCCGCTATCTCGGGATGAAACCCATCCTGTCCCTGAAGGATTCCCTCGGGAAGGATGTGTGGTTCTACCAGGAGACTTTCTTTGATGATGAACTCTTCGGAAATGCGACGAAGTCGATAGACAGGGCGATTGCCCTGAACCCGGACCGGCTCGATATGCGCTTTTCCAAGATTTCTTCTGAGCTGGCATATGAGAAAGACAGCCCGGACATGGCGTGCCAGGACCTTAAGTCCCTGATAACGTACAATTACACCGAGAAGCCGACCTGGGCGTATAAAGGCGTCGAGAAAGTAGATGACGAGTTTTTCTGTGCCGGCGTTCAGGAGTATTGCGTAGCCCTGTTCCAGCGCGGCGGACAGAAGTGCTTCGATGCGTTCAAATCCATTTCCGAACTTATGCTTCAGTACAGGCCTGATGAGCACCTCTTCCTGTCGAACATGGGTTCCTACTATCTGGTCTCAGCCCAGGATCCGAAGACCGCCCTGAAGTATTACACGAAGGTCCTGAAGCAGGATCCGAACGATTACACTGCTATCAAGAACTGCGTCCTGATGGCCAGGAATGAGAACAATGTCAAGATGGAGAAGAAATATCTGGCGCAGCTGATAAAGGTTACAGAATCAGAATCCGAGAAACTGGCTTCCCAGACCAGGCTGGACCAGCTGAACGGTAAAAAATAATTCGGTTTTTCGTTGTATTATCTTAAGATAATTGGTAATTTTGCCACGATTTAGCGACAGTTAATAACAATAACCATATTTAGTCACATGAACAAGAAATTCTACGTAGTTCCTCAGGTCAAATATGCTGACCTGATGGTTGAGAGTAATTTCGTCCAGAGTGTCGGCGGTCAGAAGATCGACGACTGGATTGAGGACGATGATCCTATTAACGTTTAATCCACAGTTGCCATGAAAAAGTCAATATTCCTTTCCATTGCAGCTGCTGTGCTCGTTTTCGCAGGCTGCGCCAAAGAAGAGTCATCACCCATCGCAAAGAAGGGTACATTCTCTATTTTCGCTTCTGCTCCTGACACCAAGATCGTAAATGACGGCCTGACTTCAACCTGGTCGCCGAATGATGCCATCAATCTTTTCCATGAGAACCCTTCCGCCGCTGGAACATTTGTTTCTGACGGGAAGTTTACTACCACCGGCGACGGTTTCTTTACCGGTGAGCTCGGCGGGGAACTTGAAGAAGGTGTTTCTTACAACTGGTATGCTATCTATCCGTATAACAGCAACATCAAGGATCCGGCGGGAACAACCTCCAGCGGGTACATTACCGTCGGCAGCAGCAAGGCCGGGTTCCAGACTCAGAAGGGCAATGATGACATGGCTCATCTTGGAAGTACCTACCTTCCTGTTTACGGTAAGACTTCCGCTGCGGCAGGCACAACTCCTGAAATGGCTATGCACCGTCTGACTTCCGTGGTTGCCATGAACGTCACCAACGGAACTTCCGATCCCCTGACGGTGTCTGAGGTTACATTCACCGTTGCAGGACAGGATATCGTCGGCACGTATTACATCAATATCACCGGAGAGACTCCGGCTTACACCGGAAGCGGTGAAAACTATGTCGGCGGTACGGCAAGACTTACAGTCAAGGATGGCGAGGCAATCGCCCCCGGCTCTTCCGCGAAATTCTATTTCGCTATCAAGCCCGTTTCGGTTACTCAGAAAACTCCTCTCACCATTACCGTTACCGATGCCAACGGCCAGTCCTTCATCAAGGATAACATCACTGTCGATGCCCAGTTCAAAGCCGGCTCCATTAAGACCGTCAATGTGACTGTAGATGGATTCAGTACCGAAAAGGGCACTACTGCTGACAATCCGTTCACTGTGGCCGAGGCTGTTGCGCTCTATGAAGGCACTCTGCCGACCAATGTGGTTTTCGTAAAGGGTATTATTTCGAAGATTGATGAGATCAGCACCCAGCATGGCAATGCAACTTATTACATCTCCGATGATGGCACTACTGCCGGCCAGTTCGAAATTTTCAGGGGTAAGTACCTGGGAGGCGCCAACTTCACTTCGACAGACCAGATCGGTGTTGGTGATGAGGTTATCGTAAAGGGGAACTTGGTTCTCTACAATACGACGAAGGAAATGGGGCAGAACAATGAGATCGTCTCATTGAAGAGAGCTCCGTTCTTAAAAGTCAATCCTGAGACTCTGTCAGTCGCGGCAGCAGGAGGAAGCACTACATTTACTATTTCCTGTCTTGACGACCAGGAGTGGGAAGTCTTCCCCCAGCAGTCATGGGTTACCTGTGAGCCTGAATCTGGTAAAGGTCCTGCCACAGTGACTGTTACAGTTGCTGCAAATACCAGTGGAGTAGCCAGGGATTGTGACATCGATGTCGAAGTTGGTTCCGGTCTTGACAAGACTGTTTCTCTTACCCAGGCGGGTTCTGTAGTTACTTCGTACACTCTTGATTCCAATTCGATTGCTGCTGCTCACTCAGAGTCGTGGAATTATACTAGTGGATTGAAGAAAATCACAGCAGCTGATGGATCGGAGTGGACAGCATATAACACTTATGGCAATAAGGGGCAGGTTACCCTTCAGATGAATAAAGATAAAGGTTGTTATATTCTGACTCCTGCTGTAAATGGTAAGATTACTAAGATTACAGTTGAGTTAGCATATAATAGTGATGGAACAGGGGCCGGCACCAGAGCATTGGACCTTTCTGATGCTAATGGGACTGCTATTGGACAAGTTGCTGCTGATGATCTGAGAGCTGGATATTCTGTCTCGGGCAACCACTCTCAGCTCAAATTGACGGATACAGTAGGCGCTGTTTATATCAAGTCGATAACGATTGATTACGAATAAGCATTAGACTTAAGTTTGTTAAGAAGCGGGCAGGAACCTATCCTGTCCGCTTCTTTATGTGTGGTATTTGTGAATGACAGTACGCTACAACCGGGAACAGATTTCATATGAAAAGAAAATGCAGTAAATTTGCGGCGGTTTCTCAGGTCATATGAACGAGGTCATACGCTTTATTAAGAACTGGATGTTGCCGATTGCGATAGTGGCGGGCATATCCCTTTTCCTTGCATTCCATTTCCTGCCTTTTCTCTCCCAGGCTGAGCCGGCATTTCTCAGGTCAGCCTCCCATGTACAGCCTGTCCTTGTCAGCTTCATGTTGTTCATGCAACTGACCGTTGTGGCTCCTTCTGACCTGAAGCCCAGGAAGTGGTTCATCGTTCTCGGAGCCGTACAGTGCCTGTCCTTCGTGCTTTTCTCCCTCCTGGCCTCCAGGATGGAACCGGGACTTTGGCGGATCCTGGTCGAGTGCGCAATGTTATGCCTTATCGCCCCGACCGCAGCTGCCGCCGGAGTCATTACTGCCAAGATCGGTGGGAGCATTTCGCACATAATGGCTTACACCGTAGTCATAAACGTCCTTGCAGCGCTTCTGATCCCACTGATGGTGCCGATAGTCAATCCGTCCGCCGACATCGGATTCCTGGCCAGTTTCTGGAAGATTCTCAAGCGTGTCTTTTCAATCCTTGTGCTGCCTTGCGCCATAGCATGGCTGATCCGTTACACCTGCCCTCCTTTGCAGAAGTGGCTCTCTGCCCGTGCCGGATGGGCATTCTACATTTGGGGCATCACGCTGACCCTGGCTCTAGCCCTTGCTACGGGCGCCCTGGTAGGCAGCGGAATCGGAGTCTGGGAAACCATTCTGATCGGACTGGTGTCCCTCCTTTGCTGCCTGTTCCAGTTCTGGGCTGGCCGCAGGGCCCCCGGAATCACCCGTATGGAAAAGGGCACTGCAGAGTACCGTGCTGACAAAGTCACCGCCGGACAAGCCCTTGGGCAGAAGAACACTGGTTTTGTCATATGGCTGGGCTTCATGTTCCTTACGCCCGTGACGTCGGTGGCCGGAGGATTCTACGCGATCTGGCAGAACCTTGTCAATTCATATGAATTGTATGAGGCCCGCAAGCATTCCGTTTAGCGCTGCTTCTTTCCGGCAGGCTATATGCACTGAAACACCCGTAGCCGCCCGCGGCATCGTTGAGCGGGAAGGGCCCGCCGCGAAGCGGTGGGAGGAATGGAGCGAAGCGGAAGGTTTTCAGTGCATATAGCCTGCCGGATAGGAAAGATAAAAAAGAAACAAGGTGACTGAAATGTCCAGTCACCTTGTTTTCTGTCTTGTCAGTGTCGAGATGATCCGACTCGAACGGACGACCCCCACGTCCCGAACGTGGTGCGCTAGCCAACTGCGCTACATCTCGATGGTCACTAAGCCAGCTTGTTGATGAAGAGCTGGAGACCGCTCTTGAGGTTGGAAGCCTTGTTCTTGTGGATGACTCCGATCTTCGCGAGCTTGTCGATCATAGCGTAAACTTTCGGTGCGCCTTCTTCCGCAGTCTTCTTGTCAGTAGTGTTCCTGAGGTCGCGGATAGCATTGCGGGTAGTCTTTGCATAATAACGGTTATGCAGCCGATGCCTTTCATTCTGGCGGATGCGCTTTTCAGCGGATGAACTGTTTGCCATTGTTTTTGTCTTTTAATATTTTGGTAGTGGGTAGGAGAATCGAACTCCTATTGCGGGAATGAAAATCCCGAGTACTAACCGTTATACGAACCCACCGCGTTGGCCTAAACTGTCCTTTTCGGCAATTAGGACTGCAAAGGTAACTATTATTTTCAACCCGGCAAAATATTTCTGCCGATTTTCTTCATGATTTTCGTCTTATTTCGAAGAAGACCCGGCCCATTCCCATGACCAGAGCAGGCTTTCGGTCTGCCGCATGTACTGGCGCTTCTCGAAACGGGGGGCATAGACGAAGGCTTCAGCCACGATTATCTCCTTCCCGTCAGGGCTGTAGAATGAGTGCGAGACGAACGGGCCTCCCATGTAGTCGTTGTAGACCTCCCACAGGCCCCTTGTCTCGGCAAACTCCCTGTCCTGGAACTTTATGTACTTGGTGATGGGAGTGTAGAAGGTACCCGTTGTCATATAGGTGTTGTCGAACATCCCCGGAATGTTGGCCTTGAGGATCTCGTTCCGTTTTTCGATTATGTTCTTCAAGGTGAAGTTGTCGGTCTGGAGGGCCGGATACTTGTAGATTATGACCGCCTGCTGGGTGTACTGCCTCTCTTCTGAGATCCAGACGAAATCGTCGGTTTTCTTCTTGAGGAAGTAACCGGTGGGGAAGTGGGGTGAACCGCCGAACACTTCGCTTACCTGCTTGTAGAGCTCGGGTTTCTCGAACTGGAAGGTGTTCTGGATGACGCGGTTACGCTCAATCTGCTCAAATGCGGAAACTATCATCTCCGAGTTGGCCTTGAAAAGGCTGTCGGCGGTCTCAGCTGTCCAGGCGGAAACCGCAACTATGAGCTGCGGTTCCGACCAGACATCCTTCCTGACGCTGACGCCCTCTTCCGTGTTCTGCGGATCGATCTGGAACAGGAGTATGTTCCTGTGCACCTTGAAGAGGTCCGTGAATCCGGAAGGCAGTACGTTGATCAGGGAATAGAGGGGCTCAGGCTGCGGAAGCATCGGACAGTCGGCGGCCATGACGGAACGGACATCCTCTCCGAGTGCCCCCTCCCAGTTCGACTTGTCCAGCACGACCAGGACTTCGCCCGCTTTCCCGCTCACGTTCGGCAGCAGGGCCTTGGCACCCTTGCAGGAAGTGAGCGTCGCTAGGACTGCCAGTGAAAGAAGCGTCAGGATTCTTTTCATGAGAGCAGAGATCAATTAAAACAACAATGCAAAGTTACGTGAAATATATCTTGATCCAATGCGGAAAGTCTCATCAAGCGCATATGAATCATATTTATAATCAATAAGTTAGATTAAATAGTCTAATCACAGGAACCGACGTATGTCATTCCCGAAAGCAAGGAACATCAACAGCAGTAGGAAAGCCATCCCTATCAGCTGTGCGACCATAAGGAATCCGTCCGAGGGTTTCTTGCCCGTAATCATCTCGTACAAGGTAAAGACTATGTGCCCTCCGTCCAGTCCCGGAATCGGGAGCAGGTTCATCACTCCGAGCATGATCGAAAGCAGGGCCAGGATGTACAGGAACTGGTACCAGTCCCATTTGTTCGGGAAGACCTGTCCTATGGCGATGAAGCTGCCCACGGATTTGTAGGCCTGTGTCTTCGGGGTGGCAACCAGCCGGAGGTCTTTCAGGTAGCCTCCGATCGTCTTGCCGGCCAGGCTTATTCCCGCCGGAATGGCGGTAATGGCATTATAGGTCTCGGATACCACTCCCGGCATTGCGGGATAAACCCCGATCATCCCGGCCGAGTCCACCTGCAGGGGGACAAGCAGCGTGTCGCCTGCGCGTATGACGCTGGCATCGACCGTTGCGTTCGCGTGTGATGCCAGGACAGGCCTGGCATCCTGGAGGAATGGACATGGCTGCCCGTCCAGGGACATTATACGGTCACCTGCGGCCAGCCTGCCAGTGTTGGGAGACCCTTCTGCTATCCCGCTTACGGTAAACGGGACAGCGACGGTGAACATCCCCTCGGGTGAATTCAGGACCTGCCCGAACATGGACTGGTCCAGGTATATGTCAGTGGTGTCGGTTCCCCTGAGCACCTGCACCTTCTGCACGTTGTTGCGTACAATGTCAGCCTGGATGGTTCCGAAATTCTCAGGAACCTTCCCGTCGAGGGACAGGATCCTGTCTCCGGTGGCAAAACCCATCTCCTCGCCCAGGGGAGTTACATATATGCAGTTCCCCTCATTGGCGATGTAGGACCTTCCCCATATGCCGGAGATCACAATGAACACCAGGACGGCGAAGATGAAATTGTTCAGCACTCCTCCAGCCATCACCAGGAGCCTCTGCCATGGCTTCTTGGAACGGAATTCATATGGCTGGGGCTCGTGTGCCTGCCAGGAGGTGTCCATCGACTCGTCGATCATCCCGTTGATCTTGCAGTAGCCTCCCAGCGGGAGCCATCCTATGCCATACTCAGTCTCCTTGCCTTTCCATTTGGGGAAGAGACGGGAGAACCATCCTTCCTTGGTGCTCAATAACTTGAAGCCGCCGGCGTCGAAGAAAAGGAAGAACTTGTCCACCCTTATTCCGAAGAGCTTGGCCCACATGAAGTGGCCGGCTTCGTGGATGACTATGAGCACGGACAGGGCAAGGATGACCTGCAATATCTTCAGGATAAGGGTCATTTCAGCGTCTTTATGATGTCTGCGGCCCTCTCCCTGGCCTCTTCATTGGTGGCATAGATCTCGTCGATTGTCGGCTCGGGTATGAAACGGGCCTCGTCCATGCAGCGGCTGACGACTTCGGAAATGCCGTAAAATCCGATTTCGTCATGGAGGTATGCCGCAACTGCGGCCTCGTTCGCCGCATTGAGTACACATGGGATGTTCCCTCCGCGACCGATGGCGTCAAAAGCCAGTTGTAAACACGGAAACTTTTCTGTGTCAGGCTTGAAGAAACTGATGTTCCCGATCTCGGAGAAGTCCAGCTTCTTGTTGTCCAGGGGTAGCCTCTCCGGAAAACTCAGGGCAAACTGGATGGGCTCCCTCATGTCCGGGCTCCCAAGCTGGGCGATGACCGCACCGTCCTCGAATTCAATCATGGAGTGGATCAGGGACTCGGGCTGTATGACGACATTGATGTCGGAGGGATCCTTGTCGAAGAGCCATTTGGCCTCGATGACTTCGAAACCCTTGTTCATCATGGTGGCGGAATCGATGGTGATCTTGGCTCCCATGTTCCAGTTGGGATGCCTGAGGGCCTGGTCCTTCGTAGCCGCTGCGATCCTCTCGCGTGTCCAGGTCCGGAAAGGTCCTCCTGAGGCTGTGAGATGGATTTTCCTGACGGGATTCCCTCCTGCGGCCAGCAGGCATTGGAAGATCGCGGAGTGCTCGGAATCGACCGGTAGGATGGGGGCGTGACGCTCATATGCCCTGCGCATGACTATCGACCCGGCCGCGACGAGCGTCTCTTTGTTGGCGAGGGCTATCGCCTTTGATGCGTCTATCGCCGCAAGGGTAGGACGGAGGCCGCTGAAGCCTACCATGGAGGCCACGACTATGTCAACGCTCCCGGCGGTGACCAGGCTGCAGGCGGAGTCGATCCCGGCCCAGACCTTTGTAGGGGTGTCCTTCAGTCCGTCCCGGACCTGCCCGTAGAGCTCTTTGTTGCATATGACCACATTGTTTGCATCGAATTCCCGCGCCTGGCTGATGAGCAGCTCCGCGGAATTGTTGGCTGTAAGCAGGTCGATATCAAAGAGACCGGGGTGCTGGCGCACTACGTCCAGGGTCTGTTTTCCGATGGATCCCGTGGATCCGAGTATTGCTATATGGCGTTTTCCTTCCATTCAGAAATTGATATATCTGGCAGGGTCAACCGCAGATCCTTTGTACCAGAGTTCGAAATTGAAATGCTCTCCGTAACTTATGCTGTCATTGCCGTACATGGCGACCGGAACACCGGCGGCGACCTCGTCCCCTTCGGATTTCAGGAGCTTGTCCAGGTGCCTGTAGATGGAAAGCAGGTCTCCCTGGTGCTGGATTCCGAGGGTGTAGCCGGTGGATGCGCTCCATCCGGTGAAGACTACGGTCCCTCCCAGGACGGCCTTCACTATGCTGCCATTAGGTGCATTGATGTCCACGGAAGGGTGCTGCACAAGCTCGAAGCCCTTGAAAACCACACCTTTGATCGGAGGGAAAAAATGCATGCCCTCGATGGGCAGGTCCCTGAGCACCTCGCTGATCTGGAACTGTTCGGCTTTCTGGACCCTGTCCCTTAGTACGGAGTCCCTGGAAGAGAGGAAGGCTTTCTCATCGTCGGCGACATTCCCCCTGGACTGTATCTTGATAATGCTGTCCATCGGAATTGGGGCCTCGCCTTTTATGATCCTGTCCAGGTTGACGGTGTAGAGCTGCCAGCGGGTGATCACGCTCTCCAGGGAATCGATGGTGATTACGTTCTGGATGGCGGCCTTCTTGGTGTACTCATCCGGATAGCCCGGGATGTTCTTGCGCAGGGGAGTGAAGGCTATCAGGCAGTAAACGAGGATGATTATTATGAGGATGACGGAGGAGAGGGTGAGGAAGAATGAGAAACGGGTAAAACGCAGCACACCCAGCTCCCTGTGGGTCTCGTCGTTCGTCAGGGTGACCCTGAAGTCCCGCACTCTTTCCTCTTTGATCTTCTTCGGCATGATAATCAAATTCTTAATTTTGCAAAAATATCATTACCTTTGCAGGTTACATGATGGACAGGGTCATTGGCATAGATTACGGAAGAAAGCGCTCCGGGATAGCAGTAAGCGATCCGCTCGGCATCTTCGCATCTGCCCTTGACACCGTTCCAGGTGCAAAGTTAATAGATTATATCAAAAAATATGCTCAAAAAGAGCATATAGTCCGCTTTGTCGTCGGCTGGCCCGTCAATCTCGACGGACGCCCTTCAGAGGCCGCGGGGGATGTGAAGGCTTTCCTGAAAGAGCTTTCGAAAGCATTCCCTGACATTCCTCAGAGTCTTGAAGACGAGAGGTTTACGTCGGTTCTTGCGCACCGGGCCATGATTGACGGGGGCATGAAGTCCTCACAGCGGAGGAATAAGGAGAACGTGGACAAGATCAGTGCGGCAATAATTTTGCAGGACTGGTTGGACCGCAAAGACAGGATAATATGATACAACCGATATATTTATATGGTTCCAAGGTGCTCCGCGAAAGGGCTTCCGAGGTGGACCTCAATGACAGGGAAGGGCTCAAGGCCCTTGTGCAGGACCTCAGGGACACCCTTGCACACGCCGACGGGGTCGGGCTTGCCGCCCCTCAGATCGGCGTGGGGAAGCGCGTGGTAATTGTGGACGGCGTCCCCGTTTCCGAGACATATGACTATCTCAAGGACTTCCGCAGGGTGCTTGTCAATCCCGTCATAGTGGACAGGAGCAAGGAGATGGTGTCCTACCAGGAGGGCTGCCTGTCGATACCGGGCATATTCTGCGACGTCGTCCGTCCCAAGTCCATTACGGTTGAATATTACGATGAGAACCTGACCAAGATCACCGAGACCTTTGACAAGTTCGCGGCCCGCATGGTGGAGCATGAGCTTTCTCACCTGGACGGGGACATGTTCACCGACCATGTCTCTCCTATCCGCAAGAAGATCATATCCAAGAAACTCCAGGCCATTTCCCGCGGCAAGGCTTCGGCTCATTATAACACAAAACTAATTTAAGAAGAATATGGGTGCATTCCACGCTTACGACATCCGGGGCATATACAATCTGGATTTCAACAAGGACACTGTTTACAAGGTCGGATATTTCCTTCCAGAACTTCTCGGCACAGACCGTGTCCTGGTAGGACGCGACTGCAGGCTTTCCTCGGACGAGGTGCATGAGTACCTCCTCAGGGGAATCATGGATGCGGGAGCGGATGTATATGACATAGGTCTCAGCTCTACTCCTATGGTCTATTTCGGGACAGCCAAGCATGGCTTCAAGGCTTCAGTCCAGATTACCGCTTCCCACAACCCTCCACAGTACAACGGAATGAAGGTCTCACGTGAGAACGCCCTTCCCGTCGGACTGGAAAGCGGTCTTGGGACCATCAAGGAATGGATCGATGTCGGCAGGCCCACCCCTCCGGCTGTCAAGCCCGGTACGGTGCACAAGCTGGACGTCCGTGAAGACTACCTGGAGTTCCTGCGTGGCTACATGGGAGACATCTCCAACCTCAAGATAGCCTTCGACCTTTCCAGCGGAATGGCCACCCTCCTCGCCAAAGACATCTTCGGCGAAGGACATGCATATGTCAATGACGTCATGGACGGGCGTTTCCCCAGCCATGAGCCCAATCCGTTGATCCCCGCAAACGACGTTGACCTCCAGAACCTGGTGCGCGAGACAGGCGCTGACGTGGGAGTGATCTACGATGGCGACGCCGACCGCGTCATGTTCGTGGACGACAAGGCCGAGGTGGTTCCTCCGGACCTGGTCATCGCCCTGCTGGGCAATTACTTCGTGGGTGAAAGGGGAGAGAAGGGGATTGTCCTCCAGGACATCCGTTCATCCAAGTCAGTAACCGAGTACCTTGAGCCCATGGGATGCCAGGTCGCGACCTGGAAGGTGGGCCGTGCGAATGCCGCACCGAGGCTCCGCGAACTCGGAGGTCTGTGGGGCGGAGAACTTGCCGGACACTATTATTTCCGCGATTTCTTCTACTCCGACAGCGGCATGCTGGCTTCCCTGCTGATGCTCCGCGTTGTGGCCGAAGCCAAGCGCAAAGGCGTCAAGCTCAGCGAAATGGTAGCCGGAATCAAGCATTATGAGAACTCAGGCGAGGTCAATTTCAAGGTAGTTGACAAGGAAGGCGCGATAGAGGCTCTCAAGGCACATTTCACCAAGGATGAGACTCCGACCGCGGTCATGGATTTCGACGGTTACAGGATAGAATTCAAAGACTGGTGGTTCAACGTGAGGCCGTCCAACACCGAGCCTTACCTGCGGTTCATATGCGAGGCCGCGACGACCGAAATGCTCGCCGCGAAGATAGACGAGACAGTCTCTCTGCTCGCTGAGAAGTTCGGAGCCGTAAGAAGCTGAGCCGTAAGTACTGAAACCTGAACCCGATGCTGTGAAAGCATGTGAAAACAATTGCAAATGAATTTTAGAAAATGTATCCTGACCGCTGCGGCGATTGCATTGCCCGTGTTCGCGGTTGCAGGGCCTGACATAAAACCTTCGATCCAGAACAAGAAACAGGCGGCGGTTGTCGTGCCGCGTCCTGCCCTTGAGCCCGTCAAGTCCCTGATAGAGGCCAATGCCATAGACACCCTGAGCACCTCTGATCCTCTCATCAAGATCATCCTGCTCGAGGACTTCACATGGCACTATTGGAAGAATCCCGAGGACAGGATGTCCGACAGGATATTTACCTCGAACTGGAACAACGAGTATCCGAATCCGTACCATATGCCCCTGGATTCCCTCTCCGAAGAGGTCATCATACCCATTGTGGACAGCGTGAATACTTTCTTCAGCCCGTTCAAGGGGAAGGTCTATTCCAAGTTCGGCCGCAGGCACGGCCGTAACCATATGGGCGTCGACCTCCCGCTCCATTTCGGGGATCCTGTCTGCGCAGCATTCGACGGCAAGGTCAGGATGGCGAAGTACTACCACGGCTACGGCAACTTGGTGATCCTGCGCCATGAGAATGGCCTGGAGACATTCTATTCGCATATGTCAAAGATCCTTGTCTCCGAGGGAGACTGGGTCCATGCCGGACAGCAGCTGGGACTTTGCGGCTCTACCGGGCGCGCGACCGGTCCGCACCTGCATTTCGAGACCCGTTACAAGGGATATGCCTTCGATCCTGAGTGGATAGTGGATTTTCCCCAGGCCATGCTCCGTCATGGAGTCTTCGTCCTGAAGAAGAAGTATCTGGATGCCCACAGCAGCTATGTCCCGGAGTCTGACGACGAAGAGTTCGAAATCAATGAGGGAGACGCCAAGGAGAAAGCCATAGCCGAAGAAAAGGCAGCGAAGGCGAAAGCCGAGGCCGAGCAGAAAGCCAAGGAACTGGCGGCAGCCCAGTACCATACGGTCCGTTCAGGCGACACGCTCTCAGGCATAGCCCAGCGTTACCACACCACAGTGCGCAAGATCTGTTCGCTTAACGGAATCACCGAGAGGACGATTCTCCGAGTGGGGAAACGCCTCAGGGTGAAGTGATTGATTATCAAAGAGTTATTTGAACCTCAGGACAAGGGTCGGATCCATCGGATAGCGGCCGAAGTCCTTGCCATATATTGCCAGGCCACCGTCCGACTCGGCAGGCACCGTGAAGCGTATCACAACGTTCCTGTCCTTGCGGAGGGCTTCTGTGGGGATTTCCATCTGCACCAGTTCCCCGTAGGAACCTGCTTCACGGATGCGGTTCACATTCGGCTGGGAACCCCAGGACAGTATTCCCCTGTGGTCGGCCGGGTCGTCCTTCAGTTCGTATTTCCCGATGGCCTTTCCGCCTACGGAAACCTCTACCCGTGAAGGGAAATATATGCCGTCTGTCATCGCATATGCGTTCGGAGACTTGCAATGGTCGAATGTGCCCTTGCCCAGCATGTATTCTCCGGAGATTTCATTCCCTTCCTTGTCTTTTCCGAATTGTTCCTTCGCGGAGGCCTCGAACAGGAGCTCGGCGGAAACGATCTTCTGGGTGTCTACATCATCCGGGAGGGCTACGGTGTATTCGAAGTAGCCGTGTCCGAATCCGTCAACCTTAAGTCCGTCGTAGATCGAAGTCTGCTTGGCTGACCATTCGCTGGCGGTGAATGATGCCGGGGCGAAGGGGACCAGGCGGAGGTTCTCAATCTGCGGCTCAGTCCCGTCCTTGATCCTGAAGGTGCTGAAATTGTGGTGCAGGGCCTTGCCATTGCCGTCCCTGAGCACCATGCGGAGCAGGTAGAGTCCGTTCTCCTGCGGCATCTGGACGAGCTCTCTGGCTGCCGTCCTGCTCATGTAAGGCTCAAATTCAATCGGGGTTGACTTCTTCTGGAAATTCTTGAACACACCCATGGAATTCCATCCCACGAGTTCTGTCTCAAGGGTGAGCTTCCCGGGATCCTTGTCAGTCATGAAAGAGGCGTAGAACGGCAGGTCGATCGATGAACCGGCTTCGGCTTCGGTGTAGAGATAGCGCTCAGGGCTTATGTAATAGAGGCTCTGGAAATCGGCCATGGTCATTCCGGGCACAAGCTCATCCAGTCCGTCGATCTTCTCCGAGCGGTCGTATTTCACGTAACCGTTCCACTCGTTTATGACGTCATGATGCTCAGTGTAGAGCCATCCTGCACATTTGGGATAGCGCCTGAAGGCATCCATCATTACGTGGTAGTCCCAGGTGTAGTCGCAGTCGCCTGCACTGCCCTCATAGCCCCATACGTTGCCGCACTCGCTGTTGATCATCGGGGCCCCGTTCTGGACATTGCCGCCTATGTAATTGTAAGTGCTTCCGGGATAGGTGTTTTCGACATAATTCCTGATGGTGCTTTCCCAGACATATCCCCTGCGGTAGGCGTGCCAGGAATTTATGTCAGACTCGACGTGGTCGTGGTTGCATGCTGACTGGTCCTCGACCAGACGTGAGGGGTCCAGGGCTTTTGTCAGATGGTACATGGAGCGGACCCACTCCTGGGTTTCCTCGGTGTACACTTTGTTCGTGAACAGTCCCCAGGTCTCGTTGAAGTTGACCCATGCGAAGATAGACGGGTGGTTGTAGTCGCGTTCAACCTGTCCGCGGAGGCAGTTCTCCCAGTCCTGACGGGCCTCCGGCACCGGCTCTCCCCAGAAATTCGGGGTGTCGGCCATTATCAGGAGGCCGAGCTTGTCAGCCCAGTAGAGCTTGCGGGGGATTTCGACCTTGATGTGGATCCTGTTTCCGTTCAGGCCGAGCTTCTTGGAGATGAGGATCTCATTCTTCATGAATTCGTCGCTGGGGAAGGTGTAGAATCCGTCCGGATGATAGCTCTGGTCCAGACAGAGCTGGAGGTATATGGGCTTGTTGTTGAGGGCGACGTAGTTGTAGTCTGCGCCCGGGAAGGGCATTACGCTGACCTTCCTCTGGCCGAAATAGGTGTTGACTGCGTCTTTGTCTCCCAGGGATGCAGTGACCTCATAGAGGAACGGGTCGTCGAGGTCCCACAGGTGCTGGTCCTTGATCGGAATGTCGAAGCAGGCATTGTCTTTTCCGTCCATTGAGGCTGCGAAAGGCTGCTGCCCTCCTGTCTTGAAATCCAGCTTGAAAAGGTCGTCCTTCCCTGCAGGTGAATCCAGGGCCACATCTACGTGGACCAGCGAGCGGTCGATGTCAGGGGTGAAGTGAAGCGAGCGGATGAAGTTGTCCCCGCGGGCTTCCAGATAGACGGTCTGCCATATGCCACGAGCGTTTCCGTAGCCCTGCTTTCCGTAGAGGTGCGCGTCGCTTGAGGTGTCGTCGGCCTTGATCAGGAACATCTGGCTGTCTCCGAATTTGGGATCCTTTATCTCGCATTCGAAGGGTGTGTATCCCCCCTGGTGACGTCCGATTTCCTGTCCGTCGCACCACACCTGGGTGTCCCAGTCAGAGGCACCGACTACAAGGAAAACCCTTTTCCCTTTCCACTCGGCCGGGATGGAGACCTTGCGTGCATACCATGCGATGTCTCCATTGTCTTCAACTTCGGAAAGTTTTGATCCCCAGGGGAATGGCACCATGATCTTCTGGTTCATCGTGCTGAGGTCATTTGCCTGGAGGGCTTTATCCGCGGCTGCTTTTTCGAAGGTGAAAGACCAGTATCCGTTGAGGTTCATCCATTCAGCGCGCTCGAAATCCGGGCGGGGATGTTCGGGCAGCGGGATGTTTTTCTGGCTCTGGTTAACACTGCATGAAACGCCAAGCATCAAGGCTGCGGCAAGAAGGACTGCGGTCAGTTTTCTCATGATATTTAGAAGCTGTTTGGAAGTATATGCAAATATAATCAATTGCTCATTAGAATTCATTCTCGAAATCCATTTCCCTGGTCAATACGGAACAGTCATATGTATTGGAGACGTTTTCGTAGCCTGGCAGCCTGTGAGTGGCGATTACCTCCCAGTCCGTTTCTGCGGCTGGATTGCCGGATGAGGGCTTGAAGTACCAATAATGGCTGGCAGTCGATGTGCGGTAACTGTCAGAGGTCTTCCGCTTCAGGTTATAGTAGTAGGCAGCCGCCGCGATATTTGAGCAGGTGCCGTTGGAGAGCCGCTTGAAATCTCCGATTTTTTCTCCTGTGCTCTTTTTATATAATTCAACCGTCCAGTACGTATCATCATCATTGAAAACCTGGGCGACGAAGCAGTCCCTTAGAACGGTATTCCCTTTGACACTGATGGGTACGGAGGATTCTACGGTCTGGCTCGCTGTGTACCAATTGAGAGGATAAGAGGTCTGATAGTATATCTCATTCCCGTCAAAAACCCTGAGTTGGAAACCGGCATCCCTGCGTGTCCCTTTAAGGCGCCAGTTGTTTATGTGGGCACCTTTGATTTCATAGATTGTGTAACCGGAGGGCTCTCCGCTGGTGGTAGAACTGCAGTTCTTTGTCCACCAGGACCCGCAAGCGGAACCATGGATATGTTCATATACGGGAAGTCCGCCTTTGGCCTTATGGGATGACGGGTAGACGAAGTTCTGGGTGTAGTGTGTGTGCCCGATCATCAGATGCGCCTCTTTGAACTCTTCCATGAGTTTGAGGACATCCTGGCAGTGTCCGGACTTTGAATTGCGCAGCGGGATGTGGCAGCAGAGAATGATCATCTTGTTCTCTTTGTCCGGGACGAGGGCCAGGTCTTTTTTCAGCCATTCGAGCTGCCAGTCAGTAAATCCTCCGCTGTATTCCCACGTCTTGCCGTTGCTTTTTGAGGAACTCTTCTGGCTGGCAACCATGATGTTGTCCATTGAGACGACATGCACATCCCCGCGGTTGAAGGAGTAATTCTCCGGCCCGAAATATTTCTCGAAGGTAGCGGTGGCATTATAATCATCCAAGGCATCGTCCGCTGTATCCGGCTTGAGGGAATCATGGTCATGGTTCCCTATTGTCTGGAAGAAGGGGACATGCCAACCCGTTCCCGTCGGGACGGAGGACATTGACGCCACCATGGTCGGCCACATGTCGTTGCTGTCGTAGATGATGTCGCCGAGGGTCATTGCATAGACATTATTCCTGTTGGCTACGGATTGCTTGATGTCCTGGATCGTTTCGTCGGTATAACGGTTGGCATTACCTGAAGTCGCACACTGCGGATCTCCGATTCCGAGGAAGGTCCAAGTCGTTTCTTTCCCTCCGTCAAGGGGTTCAAGGATGAAATCTGCCCGGCTTTGTTTATCCTTAGGATTGACCGGCTGATAGAACTTAGGAATGCTTGGCCCGGCTCCTGTCGCGACCTTGTATTCCGCCGGAATCGAGTAATAGACAATGCGGGAGCGGGAATTTGACTTGAACTGATAGACTCCGTTCTTGTCGGTCATGACGCAATCATAGCCATCGGATACGACTACTCCGGGGACGCCTTTACCCGTTTTGGCGTCACTGATTATGCCTATAAGGTCGTTCCCGTTCACAAGCGGGGTCCCGTTCAGTTCTGTGGTGTGTGGCTGAACGTGAGGCTGCTCTGTTTTCTTGCAGGCGAAAACCGCCGTAAGACAGAGCAGGATGGCTATAAGTCGTGTCATCGTCTTCATGGCAGTTACAAATATAGCGATGTAATTTTATTTGTTTATATTTACCTCGAAAGAGAAAAGAAATATTATGCGTAAATTATTTCTGGCTATTTGGATCCTATCCGCAGCCGTCGTCCTGACCACATCAAATGCATATGCATATGATGTCGAAGGGGATTTGAATACTATAAAAACGAGGTTGTATGAACTGGCCATGAGCCAAAAAAGCAACAACCATGACATCGAAGACCTGCTGAAGAATTTTGATGAAAAGACAGGGCTTTTCACGGACATCGATTACAAGGACCAGACGGCTTCCCAGTGGCAGCCTGGCTATCACTGGAGGCGCCTGACGAGGCTGGCCGTGGAGTATCAGGATCCGAGGAGCCCTAACTGGCACAGTGACAAGGTTAAAAGCTGTGTCATAAAAGCAATACGTACTTGGGTTGCACAACCACCGATTGCCAACAACGGCTGGTGGAATCTTATTGGCGTCCCGACGGAGATGGCCCGGATTTTTGTCCTCATGGAGAATGAGATCGGCCCGGAACTGGTCAGGTCTTCCATCCCTTTGCTGAATTATGCGGTAAAGCCGGATTACTATGATTATCACGGTCCTGCAACCGGAGAGAACCTGCTTTGGGAGACATTCAACCACATCGCCACCTGCGTTTTGACTAAGGATGTCGAAGGGATAAAAAGGGCTGTCAATGCTTCTGCCGGAGCAATTGCGATAACAGAAAAGGAGGGCATCCAGCCTGATTACAGTTTTTATCAGCACGGAATCCAGTCATATGCTTTCGGTTATGGCAAGGCGTTCAGCCTGACGGCAGCCCAGATCCTTTATGCGGTCAGCGGGACATCTTTTGATATGCCACGGGAAAAAGTCGGGATATTGTCCAACTATATCCTGGAAGGCCAGCAGTGGTGCTCCTACCATAAGTTGTTGGAATACACTGCTATGGGACGTGAAATCTCCCGTCCGGATGACAAGACCGGGAGTATTGTAAGAGCGATGGAACTTATGCGGAAGGTGGACGCGTCGAGGCAGGGCGAATATGATGATTACATTGCCCAGCTGGAAGGCCGGCCGAGGAAGAAATTGCTGGAAGGGAGCCGCTACTTTGACCGGATCAAGCTGCTGGTCCATCAGGGAGGGGATTATTTCTTCTCAGTGAAAAACGCTGCTTATCCAATTATTTACACTGAAAGCGGCAACAAAGAGAACCTCAAGGGCCTCTATCTTGGGGACGGTACGCAGTTCCTCGCAAGGCGGGGAGATGAATATGACAGAATCTTCCCCATATGGAACTGGAGGCGTCTGCCCGGATCGATCATCGAACAGGGGAGCGGGAGCCTCAAGCCAGCTCGTGACTGGGGCAAAGGCAACGAAGGCCCAAAGACATTCGCATATGGACTTACAGACGGGGACGCCGGCTTCTTTTCCATCCAGGCCACCCGGGACGGTATCAGCGCCAACCGTAGCTGGTTCTGCATAGGCGGGAAGATAATCCATATGTCTTCTGACCTTTCTTTTGAAAAAGGGCACGATGTCTGGCAGACCGTCAACCAGGCTTTCCAGCGTACTGACGTATATGTCAATAACTCCAGGATGGAAACTGATTCCCTCTCCGGGCCGGTCAAGTCGGTCTGGCAGGATTCCACGGGCTATTATTTCCCAGGCAAGTCAAATGTCGTAGTCCTGGCGAAAAGGCAAAGCGGCAGCTGGTATGAAATCAACCAGGCATATTCCAGGGAGACAATCAGCGAGGATGTCTTCACCCTCGCGGAAAACCTGGGGAAATCAGGCGGTGGAAGGGCATCCTGTTACATCATATGCCCGAACGTCTCATCGGATGAGGATCTTTCCAGGAAATGTGCTGACATAGAGGTGGTGTCGAACACGGCCGACCTCCATTGCGTGCATGACAGGAAAACAGACACCTTTTATCTGGCTGCTTTCGGAAGCGATGTGCGGTTCCGTATCCCCGGCAGCGGGAAGAAGATCACTCTGTCCGGGCCGTCACTGTATATCGTGAAGAAGCAGCATATCATAAAAAAGCTGCCTTGATTCCAGGTTATTTCACATCCAGCTTCAGGAAATCCGGACGGGCGTCAGGCTGCTCCGTTGTGATAGTTACATCCTCGAAAACTACATTCTCCGCATGCCGGACAAAGAAGCCTTTGGCCGGCAGCAGTCCCCACATGGTCCCCTCCGGATAGGCTGTTTCCTTTTCATCCTGTGGCACTGCGACTTTTGCACAACCTCCCTGCTGGTGGACCCGGATATGATCTAACCGGATATTCCGGACCGGATGACCGGGCAGTCCAGTGATCGAGCTCCCGGTCTTCCCGGCATCATGCACGGAGATATGGCTCAGCAAGACATCTTCAAGGATTCCTGTTCCGGGAACGGGCTGCCCCTCTGCGTATGGACGGGCCCGGTTGCCCAGGCGTATGAAAAACGGCGTTTCAGTCCCCTCCACCAGAATGTCGGAAACATGGACATGCTGCAAGATGCCTCCGTCGACCATTTCCAGGGAAATTGCAGAGATGCCTCGGCGGGCTTTGTGACCATAGAACTGATGTCCCTTGAATACGGAAGGACGTACGATACAATGGCTGATGCTGATATTCCGGAATCCGCCGGTCGTTTCCGTCCCGAGTTTGATGGCGTTGCAGAAACTGCTGAAAATGCAGTTGGTAACCGTTACATTCTCACACAGGCGCGGAGAGGTGCTTTTCAGCGTCAACCCATCGTCATCAGTGTCCGCAATCACGTCGGATATCACCACGTCATGGCATCCGTCGATGTCCAGCGCATCATTATTGAAATTATTGTGGTTAAAGACTGTAATCCCATGGATTCGGACCCGGTCGCAGGCCAGATAATGCTGCATCCAGCAGCCGGAGTTGCGTAAGGTGACCCCGCTGACAGAGGCATCCCGGCAACATATGAAACGCAGAAGATGAGGACGCGTAATTCCTTCATCCGTCGTTTTTAACTTTTTGAAGGTATGACCGCATCCGTCGATCGTACCCTGCCCGTCAATGGATACGTGCTCCGCACCGAAGGCGTAGATCAGTTGGATAGTAGATGATTGCGTCCGCAGTGACAGATAGTCCGGCTTAACTGGAATATAGTCTTCCAGACGGGAACTTCCGTATAGGAAGGCTCCGTTTTCCAGATGCAGATTGACATGGCTCTTCAAAAAGACCGATCCGGTCTTGAATCGCCCTGCAGGCACGATGACCCTCCCGCCGCCGGCTGCCGCGCAGGCATCGATAGCCGCCTGAATGGCACGGGTACTGAGCACAGAAGTATCAGGAACGGCCCCGAAGTCCGTGATTGTGAAATCTTTGGCCGATGCTATCGGCCCAATTGACAGGATTGCTACGGCAAGCGTCCGGAGCGCTTGTAATAAATGATATCTCATTTTGTGTGCGAAGAAAAAGAGGCTGACTCACTTTTGAGCCAGCCTCTTTGCGCCTGAACAAGGACTTGAACCTAGGACCCCCTGATTAACAGTCAGGTGCTCTAACCGACTGAGCTATTCAGGCAAATTCCCGTTATTTTTTCTTCGGGATTGCAAAGGTAGTCTAAAAAAATGATTCTCCAAATTATTTTGACGTTTTTTTGTTACCTTTGTGTCCAGATTGTTCATCCGGACTATGGATATCGACCTTCTATCAAAGATGATCAGGGAACTGATCCTGGACAAAGACTCAGTCTGCCTTCCGGGATTGGGGTCGTTCGTGGCCGAAATAGTGCCTTCCTCTTTCTCTGACAGGGGTTACACGATCAATCCTCCTTACCGGAGGCTGTATTTCCGCCAGCAGCAGGGTGATGACGATTCACTGGCTGCCTTGTATTCCCAGTCCAACAGCGTGGACAAGGAGCTCGCGCTGAAGATCCTTACCGATTACCTCGTGGAACTGAAGGGGGTCCTGCAGCAGAAAAAGACCATCGTCTTTCCGGGGCTTGGAAGGCTGAGGGCTACAAAGGAGAATAATTTCTTTTTCGTTCCGGATGAGGACCTGGACATCTATCCCGATGGGTTCGGGCTTGAACCGGTGTCCCTGAAGACGCACCAGGAAACGCCCCAGGAGGTCTCGGCAGCAGTTTCATCCCTGGAGGAGATACTCCACGGCGACTCCACGGCGGTAGCTGACAATGTCCCTGAAGCAGTCCAGGATGTCCCGGAAGTACTCCGGGCTGTCCCCGAAGCAGTACAGGAAGAGCAGCCATCGGTCCCTCAGGAGCCAGCTCCTGAACCAATGCAACCGCAAGGATCCGTCGAGGAACCAGTCCCGGAACCAGTCCCGGAATCAGTTGAAGCTCCAGTCGAGGAGATAGTTACAGCACCCGCAGAGAAGGCAGTCGCGGAACCTGCAGAACCAACGGAATCTGCAGAACCTGCCGTTGTCCCGGAAACCAAAGCCGGAATGCCATCATGGCTGAAGGTCACCCTCATAAGCCTTATGTCCGTTATCGGACTGCTTCTGCTGGCCCTTCTGGTTTTCCTGCTGCTCGCCCAGATCGCTCCCGATTTCATCGACTCTCTTCTCTACACTCCGGAAGAACTGAGGATCATAAACTATTAGTCTGGAGTGAAGTGAATGCGCAAGAAATGAAGGAAGAATTCACCGAAGAAAAGAAATATGCACAGTGGATCACTGTCCCGTGCTACCAGACCGACCATTCATTCTGCCTGAAACCCGCATCCTTCATGGACATGATGCAGGAACTGGCCTACAGGGCTGCCAAGGCCCTAGGCTTCGGCTATGAGGCACTGCATGTCCATGGGATTGCCTGGGTGCTGTCCAGGATGCATTTCCACTTCTATGATGCTCCGAAATGGCGGGATGATGTAAAGCTCGAGACCTGGCACAAGGGGCTCGACGGCTTGTTCTTCCTCAGGGATTTCAACCTTTCCTCCAGCGACGGGACCCGCCTGGCCGCATGTACCAGCTCATGGCTCGTCCTGAGGACAGACACCCGTCATCTCGTACGTTCCGACGAACTTCTCGGACTTGTTTCGCCTGACACCCAGTGCCAGGATGACGCAATCCCAGAGCACTGCGGAAAGATAGTGATGCCCAAGGATGTTGAGGCGGAAAAAGTTGTCACCCACCGGGTTACGTACTCTGACGTCGACATCATCGGCCACACCAACAATGCAAGCTACATCGTCTGGGCCATGGATGCGATCCCCTCATCCGAGACTTTCGGCCGCAGGGTCGCCGACGTCCAGATCAATTTCAACAAGGAAACCCGTCCGGGCGAAGACGTGGACATATGCATCGCGAAGGAAGGCAATGCATATTTCGTGGAAGGCCTGTCAGAAGGCCGTCCCTCGTTCATATGCAGGATAGAGTTTGAAGATGTTTGACCTTATTTATCCCCCCGTTCCCGCTCCCGAGATTCCCGCGATGATGGCCGGAGCCAGGACTCAGCAGGCTCATCGCCCTGTCACAGAGATGTTCCCGCTCATTGATGAAAACGGGATAGTGACCGGCCAGGCGGCCCGTTCATATGTCCATGGAGGCTCTCGGCTGCTTCATCCGGTTGTCCACCTGCATGTGGTCAGCCGCTACGAGAAGCTCCTCATGCAGAAGCGTTCTCCGAAAAAGGACATATGTCCGCTCATGTGGGACACCGCAGTCGGGGGCCATGTAACATATGGCGAGCAGATCCAGGAAGCCCTCTTCAGGGAGGCATCCGAGGAGCTTGGGCTGCGGGATTTCAATCCGCTCTTCATCGACTCATATGTCTATGAAAACTCACATGAGCGTGAACTCGTATGCATTTTCGCAGCCGTTGGGGATTTCGAGGTGACCCCTGACCCAGAGGAAGTCATCCAGGTAAAGTGGTGGCCCTTCGAGGACATACAAAAAAATTTGGGCAAGTCGGTCTTTACTCCTAACTTTGAAGGAGAGTTCACCCGGATTTCCGGTCAACTGAAGGCTCTGCTCTGAGACATGCCGAACCAATTGACAAAATTGTTGCAGGACCAGCTGTCAGTCTGGCCCCTTGCAACCGCCAACTACCGCTCGCTCAAGAATGCTCGGATGAGGGAGATCACCCTTGACGGCCTTGTCGTGAGGCTCCAGCACAATCCGGCCAGGATCCTTTCCACCGCGGCCGAGATAGATGAAGCATCACTGAAGGCCCGCCCGTGTTTCCTGTGTGCCGCCAACCGGCCTCCCGAACAGCTCTCCATGCGTTTCGGCGGGCGAAAGGGGAGGGAGTACGACATCACGGTGAACCCGTATCCGATCTTCCCCAGCCATTTCGTCATATCCCGTCTCGAACACGTCCCCCAGTCCATATGGCATCATTATGTCGATATGGCTGACCTGGCGAGGAACTTCACCGATTTCACTATCTACTACAACGGCCCATTCAGCGGGGCCTCGGCTCCGGACCATTTCCATTTTCAGGCCTGTCCGCGTCATTCACTTCCCCTCGAGTCCGAGATAGACCGCCTGCTCGACAGCATCACGGTCTCAGATGTGGAAGAGGGAGTGCCCAATGGTGAAGAGAAGCCGGAAATACCTGACTCCCTGAAAGATGACATAGAGTACATATCCTCAGTACAGGATGCCCAGCTGTTCCATTACAAGCATTTTACGCGCGGCATCTTCGCCCTGAGGGCGCGTACATCCAAGTCCCTGGCCAAGCTCTTCTACCGTCTTCTCGATTGTTCGCCGGTGCCCGAAGGACACAGTGAACCCATGTTCAATGTCCTGACATGGTACGGTCCGGCGGCAGGTTCCCTTCCAGGGGCTCAGCCTGTCCAGGGGAGCACCCACGGACTGTCCTCATATGAGTACAGGGCGGTTGTGGCGCTCCGCGCGTCGCTCCGTTCCCATCACTGGTTCAGCGACGGTCCGGACCATCTCACCCTTGGGGCCGGATGCGCTGAGATGGCGGGACATTTCGTGCTCCCGGAAGAAGGCGACTTCGACAAGATGACTCCGTCCCTCCTGAAAGAAGTCATGGAGGAAGTTTCCATTTCGGAAGAAACTGAAAAACACATAATATGGCGTCTTGTCAGGACCCAGCCCAAGATCGAGGTAGGCATCCTGTCCGCACCAGAGATCACTTTTGAGATGATTTCCGACGGCGCCGGCCCGCAGAAAGTCCTTTACCAGGAAGGAAAGATATGCTACAACGGAGTCCTTTACGATGAACTGTATTTCGAGGCCCAGACGATGTCCACCCTCTTCGCCGAGCCCACATTCATCCTCCATGATGTTGTGATCGGCATAGGTTTCCATTGGGAGAGGAAGGTCACCATGAAGTACGCCGGTTCCCTCAAGTTTATGGTTGTAGGAGGAAAGGTCCAGGCTGTCAACATCATAGGCCTTGAGGACTACCTCCTGAGCGTCATATCCTCTGAAATGAGCCCATCCTCCCCGCTGGAGTATCTCAAGGCGCATGCCGTCATTTCCCGCTCCTGGCTTATCGCCCAGATCCGGAGGAGGTCACTCGTGAAGAAACTCCCGGAAGAGATGAGCCGTATCCACACCGAGGCCGACCTGGTCACCTGGCTGGACGCGGACAGGCACAAGAACCTTTCTCCGGTTCACGGAAAGGCAGTCCCGGAAATCTGCAGGTGGCAGGACCACAGCGACCACCGTTCCTTCGACGTATGCGCGGACGACCATTGCCAGCGTTACCAAGGCTTAAGCGGAGAAATAGGGGAGACGGCAGTCAAGGCCGTGGACCAGACTTGGGGACAGGTGCTTACATATGACGGAAGCATATGCGATGCCCGTTTCTCCAAATGCTGTGGAGGACGCACGGAACTCTTCAGTACCTGCTGGGAAGACACGGATTATCCCTATCTCCAGAGCGTCGAGGATCCCTGGTGCGGCCAGGCTGACGAAAAGACCCTTTCGCGTGTCATGAAAGACTATGACAGGCAGACGACGGACTATTACGAGTGGACTGTAGAATACGATGTGGATACCCTTTCCGAACTCATATCCAGGCGCTCCGGGATCATAATCGGAAACCTGGAAGCTCTTGAGGCCCTGGAGAGGGGGCCTTCAGGAAGGATCAAGAAGCTGAAGGTAACAGGCAGCCAGGCTTCTTTCATCGTTGGGAAGGAGCTGGAAATCAGGCAGATCCTTTCGGATAACACCTTGAAGAGCTCTGCTTTTGACATAGAGTTCACCCCCGGCAAGGTAATCCTTCACGGACGGGGCTGGGGCCATGGTGTCGGCCTGTGCCAGATAGGAGGGGCCGTCATGGCAGGCAAGGGATTCACGTACAGGGATATTCTCGGGCATTACTATCCCGGGGCAGAAATAAAAGAAGAGAAATGAAACAAACAGAGGCAGGATCCCCGTGGCTCTGGATTCCCACCCTGTATTTTGCGGAGGGAATCCCGTATTTCATCGTAAACAACATTTCGGTGATAATGTTCACCCGTCTCGGAGTCCCGAATGAGACCATGGCCTTGTACACAGGACTGTTGTACCTGCCATGGACCATCAAGCCGCTTTGGAGCCCGTTCGTGGATATCCTCAAGACCAAGCGCTGGTGGATAGTGGCCATGCAGGCCCTGATGGCGGTCGCGTTCGCCTTGCTGGCCTTCTCCATCCCGTTCGACCTGTCTTCCACGACGATCGCGGCCAAGGAGACTCCTGTTGGGCTTTTTACCTTCACCCTGATCCTCTTCCTGGTCACCGCCTTCGCCTCGGCCACCCATGACATAGCTGCCGATGGCTTCTACATGCTGGCCCTCAGCGAGAAATCCCAGTCCTTCTTCGTAGGGATCCGCAGCACATTCTACCGCCTTTCCTCCATTTTCGGACAGGGAATCCTGGTCTATGTGGCAGGCGTCCTGGAAGAATCCACAGACAACATCCCGCTTGCGTGGCGCCTTACCCTGATGGGGACCGCCGTCCTTTTCGCAGCCATCACCATTTACCACACCTTCTTCATCCCCAAGCCCCTTCAAGATGCACCCAGGATGACTTCGACCGGAGAACCGGCCCGCAGTGCGAAAGAGATCCTGACTGAGTTCGCACAGGCCTTCGCCACCTTCTTCAAGAAGGCAGGTGTCCTGACCGCCATGCTCTTCCTCCTTCTCTACAGGTTCCCGGAGGCCTTGATGCTGAAGATGGTGAGCCCGTTCTTCCTGGACGGGCCGGATGCTGGAGGAATGGGTCTGACGACCAAGGAAATGGGTATCGTTTACGGGACCATAGGCATAATAGCCCTTACCCTCGGCGGTATTTTCGGCGGAGTCTATGCGTCCAGGAAGGGTCTTAGGCGCAGCCTCTGGCCCATGGCCCTGGCCCTGACGCTGCCTTGCGCCGTGTACGTCTATATGGGCCTCTGCCATCCTTCAAGCATCGGCATAGTAAGTGCCTGCGTAGCCGTGGAACAGTTTGGATACGGATATGGCTTCACGGCTTACATGCTCTATATGATCTGGTTCTCCACCGGAGAATTCAAGACGTCCCATTATGCCATATGCACTGCATTCATGGCGCTCAGCATGATGATCCCCGGCATGTTCGCCGGCTACCTCTGGAAATGGATCGGCGGATATGTCCCGTTCTTCTGCCTCGTAATGGTCTGCAGCCTGCTGACCTTTGCTGTCACTTTCATCGTACGGAAAAAGGTTCCCGAAGACTTCGGGCGTAAATAAGATATCATATGAAGACCAAGTTCCTGCTCTATTCATTGCTGCTGCTTGCCGCCATTCCGGCATGTGCCGGCGGCTCCTCCGCCTCATCCTCCGAAGCGACGGTCGTCCGGACCGGAATCGAGGTGCTCCGCGACAGCGGTTTCAAAGGCCTTGAGGGCAAGCGCGTCGGCCTTGTCACGAACCCCTCCGGAGTGGACAGAAACCTCCGCTCAACCATAGATATCCTTCATGAGGCCCCTGGTGTCAACCTTGTGGCCCTCTTCGGTCCGGAACATGGGGTGCGCGGAGATGCATATGCCGGCGGTCATGTCGCCGACTCCAAGGATGCCTCCACAGGCCTTCCGGTCTATTCGATATATGGCGCGACAAGGGAGCCTACCGATGAGATGCTGCGCGGGATCGACGTGATGGTGTACGACATCCAGGATGTCGGGACCCGCTCATACACATTTATTTCCACTCTTGGCCTGGTCATGCGCGCATGTGCCCGCAACGACATCGAGGTCATGGTCCTTGACCGTCCGAATCCCCTCGGCGGCAACAAGGTGGAAGGCTGCCTGGTTGAGAGCGGATTCTTCTCATTCGTCGGAGAGTTCGCCATCCCATATGTTTACGGACTGACTGTCGGCGAACTGGCACGCATGATCAACGAGGAGGGAATGAACCGCGGGCAGAAAGGCGACCAGCCACCGCTGAAATGCCGCCTGACAGTAGTTCCGATGGAGGGATGGCACCGCGACATGATCTATGACGACACACGTCTTCCATGGGTCCTCCCTTCGCCGAACATCCCGTATCCGGAGACAGCCATATGCTATCCTTCATCAGGCATATGCGGTGAATTCAGCGGTTTCCTCAATATCGGCATAGGCTACACTCTTCCGTTTGCTACTTTCGCGGCCGAGTGGATTGACGCCGACCGCCTCAAGGCACGTCTGGATTCATATGACCTTCCCGGGGTGGATTTCAGGGTTATCCACTATAAGCCGTTCTTTGGCGGAGCAGCCGGCAAGCTGCTGCACGGGGTCCAGTTCTTCTACACCGACTATCCTGCTGCGGTACTCACCATGACGCAATTCTACGTGATGCAGGCGGTCAATGAACTGTGGCCTGGGCATAATCCATTTAAGTCTTTGAGCCGCGGCGGAATGCTTGATAAAATTTGTGGTACGGATTATGTAAGATTGAACTTTGCAAAGGATATGAAGGTGTCGGATATCGAAAGTTACTGGATGAAAGATGTTGAAACTTTCAGGACACTTTCAAGAAAGTATTACTTGTATTATTGACACTTAAAACTCTATTATCATGAAAACGAACGTTAACTCACTCATAGCAGTGCTTGTCTCCTTTGCGTTGATGGCGGCTCCGTCCGTTTCCTTCGCTCAGTCCAGGACCACGGGTTCCCGTAGTTCTTCTTCCACGACTTCCCGCTCTTCCTCTTCCAGAAGTGGGTCGCAGGTGAGCAGGAGTTCGTCTTCATCATCATCTGTCAGCAGAAGCTCTTCCGCCAGCAGGAGCACAGGCTCCAGCACGGTCCGCAGCAGTTCTTCTTCCAGCAGAAGCTCTGGTACCAGCACGGTCCGCAGCTCCGGTTCAAGCCGCAGCCCGCAGGTCCGTACCGGTTCCTCCTCCTCCAGCAGGAGCACCGGCACCTCCCAGGTCCGCACGGGTTCTTCCTCCACCAGCAGGAGCACCGGCACCAGCACGGTCCGCAGCTCTGGTTCTACCAGCAGCCCGCAAGTCCGCACCGGTTCCACCTCCACCAGCAGGAGCACCGGTACCTCCCAAGTCCGTACAGGCTCCTCCACCAGCAGGAGCACCGGCACCTCCCAGGTCCGCACAGGCTCCTCTACCAGCAGGACGACTGGTACTTCCCAGGTCCGTACAGGCTCCTCCACAAGCCGCAGCAGCGCTGCTACCGTCTCTTCCAATGACGGCACTGTCCGCAGCAGCGGTACACAGCGCGTAGGAACAACCGTAGCCCGCACATCTGATGTGCGCTCCAACTCCAATGTTACCCGCGGCGGCCTGTCTGCCGTCAGTACTGACAATGCCCAGCCAAAAGCAGGCGGAAACGCCAATGCCGATGTCCGTGGCCGTGCATCAAGGGACAACGGGAACGACGCAAGCGACTTCCTCAGGGTCGGGGAAGACCGCAACGTCCACAGGATCCCGCCCCGCGAGCGCGATCTCATCTACTGGGACCGTCCGGGAAGGTTCTGGGGACCGGAGCCGCACTACTTCGGCTACAGGATTCACGCCCTGCCTCCCCGTTGCAGGATAGTTACCTACTGGGGCATCGACTACCGCTTTTACAACGGTGTCTATTACAGGCCCTGGGGCACAGGATGGTACATATGCAGGCCTCCCTTCGGAGTTTGCATCGATCCTGTCGGAGTCCTTTTCGACGCGGTACGCTTCTCGTTCTACAACAGCACCTACAGGGTGTACAGGGCGATTGACGCCAACAACCGCTACATCGATGAGCAGAACCGCATAATTGCGCAGAACAATGCTACCATTGCTGCCCAGAATGCAGCCATGGCCCTGAACATGAATCGTGCGAACGATTCCTACTCGGTCGCCAACACTCTCGGGCTCGCGCAAAGCTATGCATATGCCAATCAGGAGTATTACTATCAGGATGGTGTGTTCTACATCATCAACTCCACCGGACAGTATCAGGTGATCGTTCCTCCCGCAGGAGCCCTGGTCTCCTCACTCCCGGATGACTACGATGTGATATCGCTGAACGGCAATGACTATTACAAGGTTGACGACACCGTTTACAGGCTCACCCTGGTTGACGGTAATCCCTACCTTGAGGTCCTCGGACAGATGTACGGCGACCTGGCCGCCAGGCACAATCAGTACAGATAGGGAAGTCTCTTGCCAGAGAGACATTCTCGGAAAAATGAATCTGCCGGCAGGTTACAGGATCTGCCGGCAGATGTTTTTCAGTGGCTGGGGGTCTCCGGATGAGATCAGCTCGATGTCCGGGATGTTCTGGAGGCCTGCTTTTCCGGGTTCTTCATTCCGGTCAGCCGCCTCTGCCAGTTCGATCACCTTAGCCAGGGCATGGGTGGCATCAGTCTCGGAAATGAGCTTTTCCTGGACCATCACATAAATCAGGTGCCTTGCAGTGGCCGGCGCAGGATCGAGTATCTTCACTGAGGGGCCTGCGATCTTGCGGATAAGTGGCCGGAGGAACGGATAATGTGTGCATCCGAGTACTATGTTGTCCGCACCTGCGTCGAGCAGGGGCTGCAGGCTTTTCCTGACAACCTCTTCGGCATGAGGTCCTTCCAGTTCGCCGTTTTCCACCAGCTCGACATATCCCTGCCCGACATGCTCCTCAATCCGGACGTCGTCTTCATAGATGCCTTTGCTGATCAGGTACTTCGAGCCTTTGAGGGTTCCGGCAGTGGCGAGTACCCCTATTACTCCGGTTCGGGTGCTGAGCACGGCGGGTTTGATGGCCGGCTCCATCCCGATGAATTTTACGGGGGCGAATTCCTCCCGGAGGGTCTCTATAGCCGCACTGGTCGCCGTGTTGCAGGCGACGACTATTATCCCGCAGCCTTTGCCGAGCAGCTCGCGGGTGATGGCGCGGCTGCGCTCAATGATGAACTCCCTGGTCTTCTCTCCGTAGGGGCAGTTTGCATTGTCCGAGTAATAAACGTATTTCTCCTGGGGGAGAAGCTTGAGAATCTCCCTTAGGACGGACATCCCGCCTGCGCCTGAGTCGAAGATCCCTATCATGAAAGTGTCAGTCTATGTCTTCTATAGGTTCGGACACAGTGCCGCTGCCTTCCTGCATGAGGAAGCGGCGCATAAATTCGTTGAGGTCGCCGTCGAGGACACCCTGGGTGTCTGCGGTGGAGTAGCCCGTACGCAGGTCCTTGACCATTTTGTAGGGGTGGAGTACATATGAGCGGATCTGGGAGCCCCATTCGATCTTTTTCTTCTGGCCTTCAAGCTCTGCCTGTTTCTCCTGGCGCTTCTTGAGCTCGAGGTCGTATAGCCTGGATTTGAGGATCCTCAGGGCGTTCTGCCTGTTGTCCTGTTGTGAACGTGTCTCGGTGTTCTCGACCGTGATCCCTGTCGGGATATGGCGTACCCTGACACCGGTTTCCACCTTGTTGACGTTCTGGCCGCCGTGTCCGCCGGACCGGAAGGTGTCCCATTCGATGTCCGAAGGACTGATCTCGATGTTTATGGTCTCGTCGATGAGGGGATATACGAAGACGGAGGAGAATGTGGTCTGGCGCTTTCCCTGGGCGTTGAAGGGGGAGATACGGACGAGCCGGTGAACTCCGTTTTCCGCTTTCAGGTAGCCATATGCATAATCGCCCTCGACCTGTATCGTGGCGGATTTGATGCCGGCCTCGTCTCCGTCGAGGAGGTCGGTGACCGTCATCTTGTAGCCGTTACGCTCTCCCCATCGCATGTACATTCGCATGAGCATGGCTGACCAGTCGTTGGATTCGGTGCCGCCTGCTCCGGAGTTGATGGTGAGAATGGCTCCGAGGCTGTCTCCTTCCGAGCCGAGCATGTTCCGCAGCTCAAGGGCGGCTATGTCGCTCTCTACCTTGGCATATGCTTCGTCAAGCTCTTTGCTTTCTGGCGTTTCTGCGGCCTCGTCCTCGATTCCGGAAAGACTTTCCCTGGCAAATTCCAGGAGCACGTCCAGGTCCTCCGTCCCGCTGAAGGCTTTGTCATAGGCCGTTACCCAGGACTTTACGGAGTTCATCTTTTTCATGAATGCCTCTGCCGCCTTGGGGTCATTCCAGAAATCCGGTGCCAGGGTCTTCTCCTGCAACTGCTCTACCTGCCGCCTCTTGGCCTCGATGTCCAGGATCCCCGAAAGGGCGTCGATCCTTTCATGAAGTGAATTTATCTGCTCTTGGTTTGTCATTATCTTGATCCTTCTGGTTCGGAATTGTCATTCGCAAAATTAGTCATATTTAAGGAAAATCGCTATTTTTGCAATCCACTAAACCCCAAAATGCTGAATTCTATGGTTTTCAAGTACGCTCCCATGTTCCAGTTGGGAGAAGACAAGACAGAGTATTACAAGATTCCCGGCTCTGAGAAACTGGTAAAGACAACGCAGCTGTGCGATAAGTCCGGATGTGGAGTCAGGACTATCCTCGAAGTTTCCCCCGAGGCCCTGACGCTGGTCTCCCAGCAGTCGTTCCATGATTGCCAGTTCATGCTCCGCCGCTCTCACAATGAGCAGGTGGCGGCGATCCTCAGCGATCCCGAGGCCTCAGAGAACGACAAATATGTTGCGTTACAGTTCCTTCGCAACGCCGAAACATCCGTTAAGGGAGTCCTTCCGTTCTGCCAGGATACAGGTACAGCCATCATCCACGGCGAGAAGGGTCAGCATGTATGGACGGATTTCGAGGATGAGGAAGCCTTGAGCCGCGGTGTGTTCAATACATATACCCAGGAGAATCTCCGTTACAGCCAGAATGCACCTCTGGATATGTACAACGAAGTCAATACGAAGTGCAACCTTCCCGCCCAGATCGACATTGAGGCGACCCAGGGCAGCGAATATCGCTTCGTGATGGTTGCCAAGGGCGGCGGTTCGGCCAATAAGACCTATTTCTACCCGATGACCAAGGCTACCATCCAGAACGAAGGTACGCTTCTGCCGTTCCTGGTGGAGAAGATGAAGAGCCTCGGTACAGCGGCATGCCCGCCTTACCATATAGCATTTGTGATCGGCGGCACCAGTGCAGAGAAGAACCTGCTGACAGTGAAGCTGGCCAGCATCAAATATTATGACAACCTGCCCACTACGGGTGACGAAACCGGCCGTGCATTCCGCGACACCGGCCTCGAGGAGAAACTCATGGAAGAAGCCAGGAAAATTGGCCTTGGCGCCCAGTTCGGCGGTAAGTACCTGGCCCATGATATCAGGGTTATCCGCCTTCCCCGTCACGGTGCAAGCTGTCCTATAGGAATGGGTGTCAGCTGTTCTGCAGACCGTAACATCAAGAGCAAGATCAATGCTGACGGCGTGTGGATCGAGAAGATGGACATCAATCCGTCCGAGCTCATCCCTGAGGAGTACCGCAGGGCAGGCGAAGGCCCTAAGGGTATTGAGATCGACCTCGACAAGGGGATAGACTCAGTCCGTGCCGAACTCACCAAGTACCCTGTCAGTACCCGCGTGAATCTCAAGGGCACAATCATCGTCGCCCGCGACATCGCCCATGCAAAGCTGAAGGCCCGTCTCGATGCAGGAGAGGATATGCCCGCTTATTTCAAGGACCATCCGATCCTTTATGCCGGTCCTGCAAAGACGCCGGAAGGATATCCCTGCGGCTCTATGGGCCCGACTACGGCTAACCGTATGGATCCGTACGTGGACGAATTCCAGGATCACGGGGCATCTCTGGTCATGATCGCGAAGGGCAACCGCACCCAGGTCGTCACCGATGCCTGCAAGAAGCACGGAGGCTTCTATCTCGGCACTATCGGTGGTGTCGCAGCTGTCCTTTCCCAGAATTGTATCCGTTCCATAGAATGCGTCGAGTACCCTGAACTCGGGATGGAGGCCATATGGAAGATCCGCGTCGAGGACTTCCCGGCATTTATCCTTGTTGATGACAAGGGGAATGATTTTTTCAAGAAGCTGGGACTCTGAGTCCCGCGGGTAAGCATATGGATGGGAAAGTTTTGATTTTTTCAGCTCCTTCAGGCTCCGGGAAGAGTACGGTAGTTTCGCATCTGCTGCGGCTCCATCCTGAGCTGGAGTTCTCTGTCTCTGCTACTTCCCGTAAGCCTCGCGGTGAGGAGAAGAACGGGGTCGAGTACTGGTTCCTGACTGAGGAAAAGTTCAGGGGCCTGATTGACGAGGACAAGTTCGTTGAATACGAAGAAGTCTATCCAGGCCGTTTCTACGGTACCCTCAAGTCAGAGGTCGAGCGCATATGGTCGAAAGGTAATGTGATCATATTCGACGTGGATGTCAAGGGTGGGGTGAATCTCAAGAAGTACTTCGGGGACAAGGCTTTGTCCGTTTTCATACAGGCACCTTCGGTCGAGGTCCTGAGGGAGCGCCTGATCAGCAGGGGCACCGACAGCATGGAGGACATAGAAAAGCGTGTGGCGAAGGCCGAAGAAGAGCTTACATATGCTCCTCAGTTCGACAAGGTGCTGGTGAACGATGATCTTAAGACGGCGCTTGACGAGGCAGAGGCGATGGTGGCCGATTTCCTAAAATGACGGCGAGATGAAGGTTGCGGTATACTCCGGGTCATTCAATCCCCTTCATGTGGGGCATATGGCCATCATGGAGTATCTTACGCGTACTGCCGGATTCGATGTCGTATATCTTGTAGTCTCTCCCCAGAATCCTTTCAAGGACGCTTCGAATGCATTGACAGGAGCGGAGCGTTATGCGGCGGCCGTCGAGGCTGTGAAGCGTCATCCTGAACTCCGCGTGAAAGTCGATGACATCGAGCTTGGAATGGATCCGCCCCATTATACGATCCGCACCCTGGATGCCCTCCGTGAACGGGAGAAAGACAATTCCTTTACCCTTGTAGTCGGAGCTGACAATCTGCCCCGTTTCAAAGGCTGGAAGGACTATAGCCGTATCCTTCTGGAGTACGGCGTAGTGGTCTTTCCCAGGGAAGGCTTCCATCCCGTACGCGACGTGAGGAATCTCAAGGCTGTGAATCCGCTTTTCAGGATAAAGGTCCTGAGAGCTCCGCAGGTCGATATTTCTTCCACACGGATACGCGAGGGTCTCTCCAGGGGAGAGGATATGTCCTCTGTGTTGATGTAACCGTAAACAAGAGAATCCATGCATATAGAAACTGAAAGGAAATTCCTGGTGCTGAGCGATAGTTACAAGGCCCTTGCGGTCGGAAGCCATTCCATCAGGCAGGGCTACATCGCGCATGAGAAGGGGAGGACTGTCCGGGTCAGGATCTCTGACGGGTCAGGGTGGCTGACCATCAAAGGTCCCTCGGCCAACGGGATCAGCCGTATGGAGTGGGAGAAGGAGATCCCGCTCCGGGATGCCGAAGACCTGTTCCTCCTCTGCCATGGCGGCCGGATTGAGAAGACCCGCTGGATAGTTCCTGCGCTGGATGCATCAGGAAAGCCGTCCGGACGCTTCTTCGAAGTTGACGAATTCTTCGGGGACAATGCCGGACTCACGGTTGCTGAAATCGAACTCGGGAGTGAGGACGAGGACTTTATCCGTCCGGATTGGCTGGGAGAAGAAGTGACGGGGGACAGGAGATATTACAATTCCGCTTTGCTGGCTAACCCTTTCAAAGAATGGAAATAATTCGTATATTTACAAATTGGAACACACGAAACGTTTAATTTTTAAAAATATGGTATCATACAAAGAAATTGGTCTTGTAAACACCAGAGAGATGTTTGACAAGGCTGTCAAGGGCGGATATGCCATTCCTGCCTTCAACTTCAACAATATGGAGCAGCTTCAGGCTATCATCATGGCTGCAGCTGAACTCAAGTCTCCTGTCATCCTCCAGATTTCCAAGGGAGCACGCAATTATGCCAATGCCATCCTTCTCCGTTACATGGCTGAAGGCGCAGTGCAGTTCGCAAAATCCCTCGGCTGGGAGAATCCCCAGATTGTCCTTCACCTTGACCATGGTGACAGCTTCGAACTCTGCAAGGACTGCGTTGACAAGGGTTTCTCTTCAGTGATGATCGACGGTTCCGCTCTCCCATATGATGAGAATGTCGCTCTTACGAAGAAGGTTGTCGAGTACGCCCACAAGTATGATGTTACCGTTGAGGCTGAGCTTGGTGTCCTGGCCGGAGTAGAGGATGAGGTTTCCGCAGAGGAGTCTCACTACACCCGTCCGGAGGAAGTCATCGACTTCACCAGCAAGACCGGCTGCGATTCTCTCGCAATCTCCATCGGAACTTCCCATGGTGCCTATAAGTTCAAACCCGAGCAGTGCACCAGGGACCCGAAGACCGGCCGTCTGGTTCCTCCTCCGCTGGCTTTTGATGTCCTTCATGAGATTGAGAAGAAGCTCCCGGGCTTCCCGATCGTTCTCCATGGCTCTTCTTCTGTTCCGCAGGAATATGTTGACACCATCAATTCCTTCGGCGGCCGTCTCCCGGATGCAGTAGGTATTCCCGAGGAGCAGCTCCGCGAGGCTTCCAAGAGCGCTGTCTGCAAGATCAACATCGACTCTGACAGCCGTCTCGCCATGACCGCAGCAGTGCGTCAGTATCTCAGTGAGCACCCGGATGCATTCGATCCCCGCAAGTACCTAGGACCGGCCCGCGAGGAGATGAAGAAGCTCTATATGCACAAGATTACGGACGTTCTCGGCTCTGACGGAAAAGCGGAGTAATCCGATAAATCATCATATAAAATAAGGCGGCCGATCCGGTCGCCTTATTTTTATGACTGTTCAGGAGTTTAGAACCTCCAGCCGAGAGTGAGGACAACGTCCCAGAGCTTCGGAGTGGAAAGGATCTCGGGGGAGTAGGTGGTTACATTTCCTGATGCGTCAGTGATGTAGTCTTCGTAGAGGGAAAGATAGTTGTTGTTGAATGCAGTCATCCTTCCGGTTAGGTCTGCGAAGAAAGAGCCTTTGGAAGACCAGCCGATTCCCAGGGAAACCATGTGCCTGTTGCGGCTGAGTTTCTCCTTACCGCTGAGGGAGTTCTCCCAAGCGTAGAATTCGCTGTTGGACATGTCTCCGTTGTAGACGTCCTGATAGGTGACGGCGGTCACTGCACCGACAGCGTCGTACATTACAGTTTCCGGGTTAGAGAAGAAATTGTAACCGGCACGTACCGAGAATTCAGGAGTCGGTTTGAACTCGGCACCGAGGCGGACGGTCTGCTGGAGGCCTCCGAACAGTTCGATGGCCCTGTTTACTCCGTCATAATCGCTGTTGCTGCCATAGCTGCCTTCCATGTCAGTCTTGTATTTCATGGACTTGTAGTCAGCCATTTCATAGTCTGCACTGACCATTCCGAATCCGCCGAACGTGTAGGCGATACCGGCATTCCAGCGCCAGGGAGTGCGGAGGCGGTAATGCCATTCGTTGATATTGCTCTTCTCGCTGCTGGATTCCTCGAGATAATGAACCTGTGCGGCATGCTGGTTCTCCTCGGTGATGTCGATGACAGTGGGAGTCTGGATAGCCGCTCCGATCCTCAGCCCTTCGGTGGGTTTCCATATGAATCCGCCCTTGAGGTAGACTCCGGAAGCCTTGTTGCTGAGAGAATACTGGTAGCGGGAATTGTCGAACTTGAGGATGGTTCCGTCAGCGTACTCGATGGTGAAATCATCGGGATTCTGTGCGTACTCCTTGATGTAATAATCGTACTGGTAGTTGACTCCGGTAATTCCAAGGTTTCCTCCAAGGTAGAATACATCATTGAAGTTCATGCCGAAGTTGAAGAGGTAATCGTACTTGCTTCCGTAAGTCCTCTGTCCGTAATACTGGTCGATCGGTCCTGCAATCCCTGTCTGGCCGCTTACCGGGTCGTGTTTCTCGGTTACTCCAATATACTCGTTGGTTTTGCCTCCGTAGGTCGAGATCAGTCCTGACCTGAAAGCTACCATGCTGCGCCAGTCATTGAAGTTGTTGTAGTTCCCACCGTCGAGGACAGAACTCTCATAGCCGTCAGCTCCGACTGCATATGCTCCTGCCATAGTCGTGTGGGAATTCATTCCGCCCCCGTAAATCGTGGACATGAAATTGTTGGTGGAATTCCCGACCAGTCCGATGGTGAAGTTCTTGATGCCGCTCAGGTTTGATGTCTTGAAGTTGATCGAGACGCCGAAGTTAGGCATCGAGAAACGGGTGTACCTGTCATTGTAGTTGTCAGTGTAGGGACTGCCAGCCACAGGGGAGTAGGAGCTCTTGGAGGTTGCGATCGAGATCGCCGGAGTAATGGTGAACTGGCTGTAGCCGGCCACCGCCGATCCGGCGGGGTTGATGCCTATGGAACCGAGATCTCCTCCGACTGCCGTCATAGCATTGCCCATTGCTATGGACCTGGCCGTGCCGTAGTAAGTGTTCTCACCCAATGTCTCTGCGTCATAGTAGGTCTGGCCCCATAGAGCCTGTCCTACAAGACAGAGCGCGGTAATTATAATGAACCTTTTCATATCTGTCGTAGTTGAGATAACTTTCTTAAATGTGATTGTTAGCGATAGCTATGATTAGCGTCTTCCGCCGTGGCTTCCGCCACCTCCGCCGGAGGAACTGCCGCCGGAATAACCGCCGCCTGAAGAACCTCCAGAGTATCCACCGCCACCGGAATAACCGCCGCTGCTTCTGCTCATGCTGCTACCGGAGTAGCTGCTGCTCCTGGAAGTGCTGCCGGAATAGCTGCCTCTGGAAGAGGACGAACCTGAGTAGCCGCCGTAGGAGCTGGAGGAACTGCTGCGGTAATTCCCGCTGGATGAAGACCTGTAGGAAGGAGAGGAAGAACTCCTGGATGAAGAACCGCTATATGAACCGGTAGAACGGCTGGATGAACCGGACGGGTAGCTGCCGCGGCTGACTGATGAGCCGGATGCAGTCCTGGAAGGAGTAGCTGTCCTGGAGGGAGCAGCAGTCCTGACCCCGCTTCCGGTTGCAGTGCTCCTGCTGACTTCTGAAGGTCTGGTCACCCTGACTGCGGAAGAATTCCTGGTCTGGGCCGGCCTGTAAGAGGAGGAAGCTGTCCTGACAGCGCTGGAATTTGTCGTCCTGACGGCGTTGGAACTTGCGGACCTGACGGTTCCGGCAGTTGAACGGGTTGCGGAGCTTCTGGTCCCGGAGGAAGCAGCCGTACCGGGGGTGCCGGCGACCCTGCTGCCTGCTGATCCTGTGCGGACCCTGGAGGCAGATGTCCTGCCTGCGCCGGGCATTGAAGCCCTGCTCCTTGAGAATGAGGTGGGAGCGCTTCCGGCTATATGCTGGGTAGTGCTTCTTGCCCCGTGGGTGAAGTTGTGACCACCGTGGTAGCCATAGTGTCCACCGCCATAATACCAGGGATCATACCATCCGCCATAGTGCCAGTGGCTGTACCAGCCTCCGTAATACCACGGGTCGTACCAACCGCCGTAGAACCAGGGGTCGTACCATCCGCCATAATACCACGGGCTGTAACCCCAATACCATGAATCCCAGTACCAGGGATCATACCAGCCGCCGTACCATCCATAACGCCAGGGACGGTACCATCCACCGTACCACGACCATGAATCCCAATACCAGGGATCATATGCCCAGGTGCCATAGTACCATGGCCTGTAGGGCCATACGCCGTAGCACCAGTCATTGTAATAGCCGTAGTTGTCAAAGACGGTTACTGAAGTGCGCTCAGGATTGAATTCGATCCTGGCCGCTTTGCCTTCGGGGATGTAGAGAGTGTCTTTGTCACCTTTGGAAAGATAGATAGTAGAACTGGCGGTCTCTTTCACGAGGTCCTGGACCTCTTCTGTGGAAGCGAACGTCTGTTTTTCCTGATTCTGTGAGGGTTGAGTATAGTAGATACCGTCTTGAAACCTCTGCTGGGAGGCTTCATTCGCGTATTGCGCTGCTGAACCGCACGCCGTGAGTGCCAAAAGCGCTGAGGAGAGAAGTGTGATGTGCGTTTTCATATGTTAGGACCTCCTATATTGTTAATTAAATTGTATCTTTGCATTCAAACGAGAGTATTGCAACTTTCGTACCTTGTCAAATGCGGCTGCCAGTTTCGGCAGTTTTGCATTCATGATGAGATTAATTCTTAAAATGTTGCATGGAAGTTAGAAAAATTCAATAAAAAGACAAAATTATATGGCAGACCAGCTAACTAAAAGGGCGGAGAACTATTCGCAGTGGTACAATGATCTTGTGGTGAAGGCAGACCTTGCCGAGCAGTCCGCCGTGCGCGGATGTATGGTTATCAAGCCATATGGCTATGCTATCTGGGAGAAAATGCAGCATACGCTTGACTCCATGTTCAAGGAGACCGGGGTCAAAAATGCATATTTCCCGCTTTTCATACCTAAGAGCTTCTTCAGCCGCGAAGCGGAGCATGTCGCAGGGTTCGCAAAGGAATGTGCCGTGGTGACCCATCACAGGCTTATGAATGATCCGGGAGGGAACGGAGTCGTGGTAGATCCCGAAGCGAAACTCGAGGAGGAACTTATTGTCAGGCCCACTTCCGAGACTATCATATGGAGTACTTATAAGAACTGGATCAAATCATGGAGGGACCTTCCCATCCTGTGCAACCAGTGGTGCAACGTGGTACGCTGGGAGATGCGTACCAGACCTTTCCTCCGTACCGCGGAATTCCTGTGGCAGGAAGGACATACGGCCCATCTCACCGCGGAAGAGGCTCAGGAAAGGGCGCTCCAGATGGTCAATGTATATGCGGATTTCGCCCGTAACTGCCTTGCCCTCCCGGTAATCGTTGGGCACAAGAGTCCGAACGAGCGTTTCGCCGGAGCTTTGGACACCCTCACCATAGAGGCAATGATGCAGGATGGAAAAGCCCTTCAATCAGGTACTTCCCATTTCCTTGGGCAGAATTTCGCACGTGCCTTCGATGTAAAATATGCTGACAAGGACGGAGGCCTGCAGTATGTCTGGGCTACATCCTGGGGCGTGTCCACCAGGCTCATGGGAGCGCTCATCATGGCACACTCGGATGACAACGGGCTCGTGCTTCCCCCGAAGCTCGCCCCGATCCAGGTCGTAATGGTCCCGATTTACAAGACAATGGAAGAGAGGGAGAGGATCCTGGCCAGGATGGCGTCCCTGCGTGCCGAACTGGAGGCAGACGGGCACAGCGTGGAGATCGATGACCGCGACACCCTCCGTCCCGGATTCAAGTTCGCCGAATGGGAGCTCAAGGGAGTTCCGGTACGCCTGGCAATCGGCCCGAGGGACCTCGAAGCCGGAACAGTTGAGGTACATAGGCGCGACACTATGGAGAAACAGACCGTAGAGCTCTCAACCATAGTTGGTTCCATTGAGGCCCTCCTGGATGACATCCAGCAGAACATCTACCGCAAGGCCCTGGAATTCCGCGCATCCAACGTCGAGAAATGCGATGACTGGGATGAGTTCAAGGCTAAGATCGGGACCGGTAAATTCCTGCTCTGCCACTGGGACGGTACCACCGAGACCGAGCAAAGGATCAAAGACGAGACCAAGGCTACGATCCGCTGTATCCCGATTGACAGCTTCGTATGCGAGGAGGAGGGTAAGGACATCCTTACCGGCAAGCCTTCTCACAGGCGTGTAGTATTCGCGATTGCTTATTGATAAACATATGCATATGAAAAAGATATTTTTTGCCATTGCCGTCGCTGCCGCATTCGGGCAGGTCGCATATGCTCAGGAAGATGTGCAGAAAGCTGCTGCAGAGGCCGCACAGGCCATCGCGGAAGCACCTGAGGTAAAGGTCGAGGCACCCAAACCCAAATATTGGACGTCTTCTCTGATGACCAACATCAACTTTGTCCAGTCCAGCTTCATGAACTGGGCGAAGGGTGGATACAACAACTACTCCCTGAGTACCTACATTGACGGCAACAGGAACTGGAAGAAGGACGACATGTACTGGAACAACCGTCTCCAGCTTGACTACGGCTTCCTGTACTCCGAAGACAAACCCATACTCCAGAAGAACAAGGACCGTATCCTTTTCGAAAGTACCTGGGGACACAAGGCTACCAAGACTCTCAGTTATACCGCTAAGTTCACTTTCCTGAACCAGTTCGCGTCGGGTTACACATATGGCACTCCTACTGCCGACGAGCCCACAAGGCAGGACTGGAAAGATGCGCGCGTGCTTAAATCCGGATTCTTCGCCCCGGCTATCGCTACGGTCGGTATCGGTATTGACTGGGTGCCTAACAAGTGGCTAACCGTGAACTTCGCACCCCTTACCGGAGGTTTCACGATAGTTGGAAACGAGAAACTTCGCAAGAACTATGGTATGGAGCGCAAGAGGGAGTACAAAGACGTTGAGACCTATCCTGATGCGAAAGATGAGCAGAAGAGATATTACATCACCGGTAATTATTACCGTCCGGCCAGGTTTGAGTTCGGTGCCCAGCTGACTGTCGATGCGAAGGTGAAGATTAATGACAACTTCTCCGGTTCGACCCATATCCTGGTGTTCTCCAACTACCTTCACAATCCTCAGAACCTGAGGGTTAACTGGGACAACCGCCTGATGTGGAAGCTCAGCAAGTTCTTCTCTCTCAACCTTACCACCAACTTCATCTACGATGACACTGTGCTTATCGTGGATGATGACCATCCCAACGGACGCAGGATCGCTCAGTTCAGCGAAGCCTTGCAGTTCGGCTTTACCTATACTTTTGCTTCCAAGAAGTGAGATGTCAGGAGAAGTTCGATAGCGTGCTGTCCGGGCAGGTCTCTGCCGGGGAGAATGTGCTTGTCGCCGTAAGCGGAGGTGCTGACTCCATATGCATGGCAGAACTTTTCCTAAGGTCTTCTCTTCATCCCTCTTTCAGCGTCGCGCATTGTAATTTCCATCTGCGCGGCGAGGAAAGTGATGCGGATGAGGAATTTGTAAGGAACTGGTGCGCAGCGCATTCCGTTGAATTTATCAGCACTGGATTCGATACTTGCACATATGCTTCAGCAGGTGGCCTGAGCATTGAGATGGCGGCCCGCGAGCTGAGATATGGATGGTTCGCGTCAGTGTGCGCGGAGAGAGGGTTTTCGGCTGTTGCCGTTGCGCATAACAGTAATGACAACGCGGAGACCCTTGTGCTGAATCTGCTGAGAGGGACAGGATTGAAGGGGCTGAAGGGAATGGATGCGTCCGGGAAGGTCCCAGGTCATCCGGATGTAAGGCTCATACGGCCTCTCCTGGACTTTTCCAGGGAGGAGATTCTGGAGTTCCTCCAGAGTGTGGGGACCTCTCACAGGGAGGACAGAACCAATTCCGATTCAGCGATAAAGCGCAATCTGATCCGGAATGAGATTTTCCCGCTTTTCGGCAAGGTCAATCCTTCATGCGTGAGGACGCTGAACCGTGAAGCCGGCCTGTTCGCACAGGCCTCGGCAATAGTGGATGATTATTTCGAATCTGTTGCTCCTTCTGTGATGAGAGGGCCTGTAAGCGGGGAAGTGCTGAGAGTGGATACCGACGCCCTGATGGCCCTGAGGCATCCATGCTATGTGCTTTACAGGCTGCTCGAACCATATGCATTCCCCTCGGGGACTGCAGCTTCGGTGATTGAATCGCTTGGGAGGGTGACCTCTTCCGGAAAGTCTTTCTATGCTCCGGAGCATATGCTTCTGATCGCATCCGGCTCGATCCTGGTGGCAGAGAAGGGGAGTGCTGTCGCAGAAAGTGCTGATACCCTTGTGATTGAGGCGCCGGGGATATATGAATTAGGCTCCCTCGTTTTTTCTGTTGAAGAGATGGAGCGCGACCCCTCCATGTCTTTGGTGCAGCCTGCCGGGATCCTGGTAATGGATGCGTCCGCGATGCCGTTTCCTTTTGTAGCCAGGCATTGGCGTGAAGGGGACTGGATACGTCCCCTGGGACTTCACGGACGCAAGAAACTCAGCGATCTGTTCGTGGATCTGCATTTCTCTGCTCTTGACAAGGCAGGGGCCGTCATATTTGCAGCTGACGGGGAAACATCCCATGTTTCTGCGCTGGCCGGTTTACGGATAGATGAGAGCTTGAAGGTGACGGGTAAATGCTCTAAAGTTTTGATTATCAAGAATCTCTAGAATATGGAAGAAGAAAGGAAACTCTATCCTTTGAAATTCACCCCGCTGTCGGACAATGCTGTGTGGGGAGAGGAGAAGTGGTTGCTTGCGGATTTGGGATGGCGTGATTCCGAGATTTCCAATGGCTGGCTGAAAGGCAACACCATCGGGGAAATCATGGATATGTACTGCGATGACATGACGGGAGATGAGGTTTTTTCTCTCTATGGCAGGCAGTTCCCGTTGATGGTGAAGCAGCTGGATGTCAGGGGAAGGCTTCCCCTGCTTGCACATCCCGATGACGGGACGGCTGTGCAGAGATATGACCTTTTGGGAAAGGAGAAGATATGGTATGTCCTCAAGGCCGGTCCGGATGCCAGGCTCTGGCTTGGAATGAAGGAGGATGTCAGTGCATATGAATTCTGGGATGCATGCCAGTCTGGAAGGGCTGAATCTCTTCTGAATGAGGTCGTTCCGCATGATGGGGATGTGTATCGCATATATCCCGGGATGGTTCATGGCGCCGGTGACGGAGTAGTAATCCTGGAGGTGTCGGAGTCTTCTGACCTGGATTTCGCCCTCTACAATTGGGGCCGGGACGTGGAGAGCGAGTCGGACCTTCCATTGACGTTGTCTGAAGCCATCGACTTCCTCGATTTCAAGGCATATGATCCGGCAAAGTGCGCTCCGGATGAGTGTGAGATGTTCATCCTCAGCAAGGTCGTGTTGGAGAACGGGATGCAGGTGTCTTCGGATGAGGCCCCAGCATTCGAGGTTTACATATGCCTGGACGGAGAGGCCGGGATGCGGGTGCGTGGTGAGGAGGAGACGGTAGTGAAGAAAGGGGAAGTGGTGCTCGTGCCTGCTGATTTGGATGAATTCTTGCTGGTGCCACGCGCTTCTGGCACGGTTTTGCTGGAGGCAATATGGCGTAAACCAGTTGTTGAACGGTAAATTTCCTGTAATATGTCCGACGTCGCCAGAATAGATAAATACCTCTGGGCCATACGTGTATACAAGACGCGGTCTGAGGCTACTGAAGCCTGCAAGGGCAACAAGGTCCAGGTGAACGGAGTTGCAGCAAAGCCCTCCCGTATGATCAAGATCGGGGATATGCTTTCCGTCCGTAAAGGACCGGTACAGTATTCTTTCAAGGTGCTTAAACTGCTTGGGAACAGGGTAGGGGCCCAGCTTGTGCCGGAATATGCCGAGAACCTTACTCCTGAATCCGAGCTTGCCAAGGCTCATGCTCCCAAGGAGACGTTCTTCATCAAAAGGGACCGTGGAAGCGGCCGTCCCACAAAGAAGGAACGCCGCGAAATCGATATGCTTCAGGAAGGCCTTTTCATCGATGAGATTCCGGATGAAGTGGCCCGTCATTTCGGTATAAGCGAGGATGACGACCTGTGATGTTTTGGTGTTTTAAAAAATAATACATATCTTTGCAGTCCAATACCGCGGGGTAGAGCAGTCGGTAGCTCGTCGGGCTCATAACCCGGAGGTCGCAGGTTCGAGTCCTGCCCCCGCTACTAAAAAAGATGGTTGCCTTTTGGCAGCCATCTTTTTTATTGGCAGGACGAGAACCGAAGGTTCGAACCGACGCAGCAGCCGAGTGCAATGGGAGCTTGCTCACATTGCCGAGGCGCCAGGAGGAAAAGCCGCCGAAGGCGGATTAATCCTGCCCCCGCCCCGTGATATGCCTACTTATATCGGTTTCTCATTACCGATACTCCAGCCCCTTAACTGCAACACCGATGTTGACGGGCAGATGCTCCATCTTTCCCAGGGCCACTTCCCTAACATAGCTGCTCTTGAGGTAGATATTGAAGTCCATACTCATCTCCCAGAATTTCCGCTCCTCCTGTTTTTTGGCATGGAAGGCCTGTAGAGCTTCGTTATCGCATCCGACGATCTGGAAGGCGATGAAGTAACGCCCGGGTTCCAGCAGAAGGGTTTCTTCCGGCTGTATGTCGAAATCCTGCGGGTCATTTGAAACCGCAACATCGAAGTAGATGGGCTTGTGAAGC
>JAFRXO010000070.1 GCA_017443465.1 Bacteroidales bacterium | reverse complement strand
TATATGGAGGATATGTTCGGAGGTAAAGGGGTTCTTTACAATGTCCATTATCCGATAAATCCAGAAGATGTGAAAGAAAAAGGCCGCGATTATGTGGCTGCACTCAGGAAAGTAAATCAATCCTACGAATATTGATCATATACAAGGCAGCGCAATGCCAAAAGCAGTTCCGGATTCCAGTTTGCCGACATGTTTCCGTTTACGGACGAGCGCCTGAAATCGGTTGACATGTTCCTGACGAACAGGCAAAACGTTGATATGTTCCTGGCTGCGGTTTGACGAACAGGCAGCAGTCATTGGATAAGTTTCCATGTACCGATGAGGGGTATGATTTAGTAGTTTTATTTCCTTGTGCCATGTAGAAACTGTATGTCTCTTGTACCACCAAAAGAAGGACTTCATTTCAATACCGTATGAGCCGAAGAATGCGGACTATCTGAGACATATGAAATAAGGTTGGCAAACGCAGGATTTATGGAGGATAATATGATACGGGAAGTAAAACGAGAAGATATACCAATATGCGTTGACTTAATACGGAGCAGCTTTATGACTGTTGCAGATGAATACGGAATTACAAAGGAAAACGCACCGAGATTTACCGCATTCGCTGTTTCAGATGACAGACTGTATTGGCATATGGATCAAGAACACAGGCCCATGTTTGTTGCTGAAGAGGGCGGTGTTTTATGCGGATACTACTCTCTCCTGATCCAGGAAAATGGGGAATGCGAATTGAATAATCTTGCTGTTTTACCGCAATACAGACATCGTGGAATAGGTAAGCAATTGTTGGAACATTCTTATACCACTGCGAAAAATCTGGGATGCCATACAATGAATATTGGGATTGTTGAAGAAAACACCATCCTTCGCAAGTGGTATGAAGAAAACGGAGCCATCCATATCGAAACCAAAAAGTTTGATTTCTTCCCATTCACATGCGGTTATTTGAAGCGGGAACTATAACTTTCGGTTTGTTGATTTGTCTCCGAATCGATAATTCATCGAGACGGTGGTGAAACTTTCCAAGGGTGAGATATCGAGCAAACCCGTCCGTGTCGAGTTTCCCCTGGAAGGCCTGGACACCTCCTGTCTGCTGAACGACGCCACCTATCAGCAGATCAAGGATTACGTCCTTGAGCACACGGGACTGCATGTTTCGACCCTCTACATTGCCCAGGTGAAAGCGAAGCATGGCATCATTGAACGGGAGTGCTATAACAAGGCGAAAAGTGAGGGCAATCGGGTACCGAAATGCCCGCCAGAGAAGGAGAAGGCCATTGAGGAGGCGCTGAGGCATTTTCAGATGATTCCGGAAGCATGAATGTTTTCTACCATGCAGCAAAGCCGACTACATCCTGGCTAGTCGGCTTTTTTGTGGATCACAGACAGCGCATGTTTCAAGGTCAGATCGTTGTAATCCTTATTTCCGCATCATCGAACCCAGCTGATGCTTTCAGGTATATATGGCCTCCGGACCAGTCTCATAGGAGCTGGGCAGCCGGCTTTTCATCCTGCCGATGAACAGATCTGCATCATCGTTGCTGACATCGGTCGAAGCGGTATGCGAGTCGTCCAGGGGGGTCAGCGCAATGCTGGGATTATCCGCGCGGATGGCATGGATGGAAAAGGGCCGCTCCCGGCGCGGGAACGGCCCTCCTCGTTATGGATCACGGTGTGGATTCAGGGATCACTTCCCGTCCGTCTGCGCGGGCTCCCCGCTGGAGGGGGCGCCCTCGAAGTAGTTGGACTTGGCCGGGGGATTCCAGCTCTTGGGGAGATCCTTGTGGGTCCACTTCTGGGCGATGCTGACGTCCTTCTGCACGCTCACCAGGATGTCGTTCACGTTGAAGTATCCCACCCGGGCCAGATACTGGGGAATGTAGTTGCTGCTGATGATCTCCGCATACCGGGCGAAGTACTCGGCGGATCTCTCCAGGTGGGCGACGCTCTTCTCCTGCCAGGCTGCGTCCCCGGTCTCGTTGAACACCCGGATATAGATGGCGCCCTCGATCCGCTCCGCATAGAACAGCCCCAGGTAAGCCATAGCCTCGTCGTCGGAGACCAGTGCCCAGAACTCGCGCTCGGAGAAGGTCATGGCTTCGGAGGGCTGCCGGCTCGCCCGGATCTCCGCCGTCAGGGCCAGGGTCTCGTTGGCCCAGGCCCGCAGGTTTTCTGCCACCGTCACCGGGGTCTCGGTGACGGGCTCGCTCTCGTCTCCCTCCGCCAGGCGGAAGGCGTACTCCTCGATGGACATGTTGGCCTCAACATCCAGCACGTTGGTGCTCTTCATCCAGCGCTTGATGTCCTGGTAGCCCGCTGCGCTGGGATGGCTCCAGTTGCCCGCCACGAACCAGGTGTAGTCGGAGTTGCCCCGGGTGTAGACCTTGTTGACCTCGGGGATGATCTTGCCTGCGGCGCTGGTGGCCCTGTACAGGGTCTCCGTGCTGTCCATGCCGTCGTAGTGGGCCGCGAAGATATCATAGATGCGCTCCCGGGACATGTGGTTGTCGTACATCAGGCGGCCCAGCAGCATGTAGTTGTACCAGTGCTTCTTCATATACTGCTGCCCCTGCAGGACCGGGTCGGTGCTGGAGTAGTCCTTGCCGTAGAAGTAGCCGTCGGAGCCGGTGACCAGGCCCAGCACCTTGTCCGCGGGAATGTTGTTCACAAAGTCGATCATGAAGTCCGGATCGCCCCAGCGCATGTCGAAGTTATCCTCATTCCGGCAGTTCAACCAC
>JAFRXO010000069.1 GCA_017443465.1 Bacteroidales bacterium | reverse complement strand
TCCCCGTCTGGGAGAAATGATGGAGTTCTTCAACAAATATTATGTCGGCTGCAACATGGGCCTGATCCTTTCCGGAGACATCGACTTCGACGGGCTGCAGCCGCTGCTGGAGCGCACCTTCGGGCGCATCCGCCGCGGCGAGAAGCCCGAGAAGGCTCCGGTCGAAGTCGAGCCTTTCACAGGCATCCGCGACGTAAAGATCAAGGCTGAGATTCCTCTCATAAAGATTGCCGTATATGCCTTCAACGGCCCTACCGACAGCGAAGCCGACGCACCTGCGCTCGACCTGGCTACAGGCCTTCTGAGCAACAATTTCTCTTCGGGGCTGATGGATTCGCTAATCACTTCCCACAAGATGCTGCTGAGCGGAGCCGCACGTGTACCCCTCTTCAACGAGATGGGCATCACGGGATTCGCAGTAGTGCCCAACCTTCCTTTCGGCTCCCTTCCGAAAGCCGAGAAGCTCTGCTGGGAGCAGATCCGCAAGGTCCAGCAAGGAAAATTCTCCGACAGCAAAGTCGAAGCCTTGAAACTGGAAGCTGCCAGGAACGCCCAGATAGCCCTCGAGTCCATTGCCGGGCGCTCGGAACAGATGGTTTCCGTGATGACGCAGGGGCGGAGCTGGGACGAGTATCTCGCACAAGTCGATGCCATCCGCTCGATTACCCGTGACGATATCATCCGCGTAGCGAACAAGTATTTCACCGACAAATACATCCGCTTCGAGAAAGTGATGGGGACTTACCCCAAGGACAACGTCGCCAAGCCCGACATCGACCCGGTGGTGCCGCAGCACTCCGGCGAGAGCTCCGAGTACGCGAAGCGTCTCGAAGCCATGCCGGTGCGCGACGTGGCGCCGCGCCTCGTCGATATGCAGCGCGACGTCGAGAAGCTCGACGTGACGCCGACCGTCAAGCTCTACTACAAGGAGAATCCGGTCAACGACCTGTTCAGACTCACCATTCGCGTGACCAGGGGATCCCAGGAAGACCCGGTAGTCCCCCACGTGGCATCATTCATGAACTCCCTGGGTACCGATTCGCTGACAGTCCAGCAGCTGAGCAAAGCCTGGCAGGCCCTGGGCACCACATTCTATATCGAGTCCGGCAACCACAACTTCGACATCACCATCAGCGGATACGAAGACAGGCTGGACGAGTCGCTGAAACTCCTCCGTCATTTCATCGACCGCGCCGTTCCGGACAAGGACAGTTTCAAGGAACTGCTTACCGGCATCGACCTGGAGAAGCGGACCTTCTTCTCCGGAGGCACATCCAACATTATGACCGCCATGCAGTACAGGGTATTTTACGGAGCCAATTCCGCATACCTCACCCATATGAGCAAGAAGGAGCTGAATTCTGTCGGGATGAAGGGGTTGATGAGCGCCTTCTCCGACCTGATGGACCACTCGTATTCCGTGCTGTACTCGGGCAGGAAGCCGGCCGGCGAGGTCGCCGCCGCGCTTGCGCGCAGGCTCGACCTTGGCCGGGCCGTCAAATCCGAGGACTGGAACCGCATCGACAACATGCGTTATGACGCTCCGACAGTATTTTTCTACGACCTGCCCGGATCGCGCCAGATGCAGATGGCTACATACCAAACCTTCGAGAAGCCGCAGGACGGCCGCGACAAGGCCGCCCTGAACGTACTCGGAGAGTACTTCGGCGGCGGAATGTTCTCGTTGATGTTCCAGGAGGTGCGCGAGTTCCGCGCAATGGCTTACAGCGCCTCGGGATATACCAGCGAGCCGGATCCGGCCTATACCAACGATCCCGCGCTCTTCATCACCTCCCTCGGCACCCAGGCGGACAAGTCGCTCTCGGCCATCCAGCTGGTCGATTCGCTCATCCACACGATGCCCCTGAAGGAAAATGCAATCGAGTCGGCCCGCCACTCCATCGTGGCCAAGGCCAACAACGGATATCCCACCTTCCGCAATCTGCCCGCTGCCGTCCAGAACTACGAGAGGCTCGGCTACAAAGCCGATCCAGACAAAGAGATTCTCGACAATCTTTCCTCCGTCGATGCGGCATCTCTCAAGGCTTACCAGGAGAAGAACGTCGTTCCCGCTCCCATCGCCTGGATCATCGTCGGTGACCGAAAGTCATTGCCGATGGCGGAAATCGCCGGCTACGGTAAACTCGTAGAACTCAAGAAAGAGGATATTTACAAATAAATTGCTATCTTTGCAGTCCCAACAGGAAGGATGGCCGAGTGGCTGAAGGCGCTGGTCTCGAAAACCGGTATACCCTTCACGGGGTATCGGGGGTTCGAATCCCCCTTCTTCCGCTGGATTTCAACCCCAAGTGTTATTATTATCAAACACTTGGGGTTTTTATATGCAAAAAAATTGCACCCAAAATGCACCGGGGGACATCCCAGAGGGCGGTTTTTTGCATTAGCTTTTGTACTGGTAACTTAGGACTTTCCAGAAGGAGGCGGGTAGATATACATTCGGAAGACTGTAGGCTCCTGCTAAGAGTGGAGCTATTTCTTCGTCGTGGAATCCTGCGATGCCGCATCCGATCCTTGTCACGAGGAAGGTCAGCTCTGGATGAGCATCAGCGAAGTAGATGAACTCTTGAACATAGCTTCGGATGGCCTGAAGGGACAGCCTGTTCGCCGGGTCGCCGCCCGGCAGCCTCAACGTTGGAATGGCGTAACTCCGCCCCTGCAAACCAGAGCCCTGGCCGAAGACGGCTCCGAAGCGTTCCACAGCTGCGCGCGCGGCACCTCCAAGGTGCTGTCCCGCCTCGTTGCTTCCGAAGACGAAGATCTCCCCTTCCTTCAGTGTGTCTATCCGTTCCGGAGTGATCCTCGTAAGGGCCTGCTTAGTGGCGAAGAAATCCTTGTCGCATTCCATCTCTATTCCGGAAGCTTTGTTACGTCTCACATTCTTGTAATACTCCCTTCGACTGGAGTTCATCCTGTCCCACATGACTGCGGAACCTACCACCGTGGCCTTGAAGTCCATGGTGCTGTGAATACCGAGCCCTCCGGCAGTTTGTTCGGAATCTTGGTTAGCACCGATGTAGGTGAACACCCATCCTTTAGTGCTGAGGCTATCAACCAGTTCCTTTATCATCTCGGCGGAGAATATCTGTGAACTGTTCTCATAGCCGTCGGTTATGACGGTGACCAGCACGTGGTCACCCTCCTTGACAAGATTCCGCAGAGCTGTGATGGAAAGTCCCATGGCATCATACAAGGGAGTACCGCCCCAAGGCTGGTATTGTTCAGGTGTGATGTCCCTCACGTTCTCTATCTTCTCGTTGTCAATGAGTGCCCTCACATCATGCCTACTGGACCCGGAATCAAAAGTCACGAAAGAGACCATCTGGTTATCATCGGGATGCTCCTGCTGGGCAGTGCGTATTGTCTGCAGGGTCTCATTGGCTCCGCTCAGGGCCTCAGCGCGGAGAGGCGACATCGAGCCGCTCTCGTCAAGGATGATAAGGTTGTAGATACGGGTCTCCCCTTCTTTGCGGGGACACCTGTCGGAAAATTGGAATACATAATCATTCTTCATACCGTTTTGATTTTCAGTGCCTCTTCTGGAGAAGCCAAGGTTTTTCATAATGTCCATAATCTCAATCGCAGTTGTTTAATAGTAAAAGTGTCATTTCGACACAAAAGTAGACATTATTTTTCTTTCTGCAAAATTTTTTGCGTCTTTTTGACACTTTTTCTATATTTGCAGTAGAAAAACACGTCCCGCGACGGTATATCTTGACAATAATGGATAAGACTCACACATTTGTACCCGGAACAGAGTTCCCGTGGAGATACAAGTACGAACATATGGCGGTTACTACCGACTGCGTCATCTTCACTTATGATGATTGGAAACTCAAAGTTCTCCTGATTCGGCGTGGAGCAGAGCCGTGCAAAAATATGTGGGCTTTTCCGGGAGGATTCCTCAAGACCGACGAAACGGCAGAACAGGGTGCGCTCCGCGAACTTGTGGAAGAAACTGCATTGACACCGTCCTCTCCCATAGTTCAGCTCGGTGTATTCTCGGATGTCGACCGTGATCCGCGGGAGAGAGTCATCACTATTGCATTCTATGCCCTAGTCAAGCATGCGGACGTTCTCGGCGGGGACGACGCCGACGAGGCTGCATGGTTCCCCGTAGATGAACTGCCTCCACTTGCGTTCGATCACGAGAAGATATTCAAGGCTGCGATGGAAAAACTCCGGAGGGACATCCATTTCCAACCGGTGGGCTTTGACCTGCTGGACTCATATTTCACAATTCCCGATTTACAGCGCCTCTACGAGGCTATCCTTGGAGTGAAGTTCGACCGCAGGAACTTCCAGAGAAAGATTCTCGCCTCCGGTATACTGGATGAGGTTTCAGACATTTATGAGGAAGAAATGGCTGTTCCGGAGGTCGCAAGAGAGTCCCATACGACCATCAGGAAAGAGCAAGCTCCTACCAGGCCTGAGAGGATAAGAGATATAGAAAGAGAGATTGTCCGTGAGAGCATGTCTACATCAAAGCCGAGGGTGATGATTTCAAAGCCTATAGAGGACCTTTTCACCCAGGAGATCAGCTCTACAGACTCTAGCCAAAAGAAATCCCGCCCTGGTCGAAAAGGGAGTTGGTTCACCTTCAACAAGAAGCGCTACGAAGAGATGAAGGAGGAAGAACACAAGTTGGAGTTCTGACATTCTATGCAAAGCGGTATTCTTGAAGGAATCAGTTTGCTACGGATTTCCAGAATACAATGAAGAGAGGCCTTACGACCTCTCTTCTCCCATCTTAAAGCTGCTCAAAATAGCGTTCTGTCTTGTCTTATCGGTCAGCGCGATGTAAAGTTTCAGCGTGTCCCTACCGGGAATCCCGAGGGGTGAAGCTCTCTAATGCCACATTCCGTTCCCGACCCCTCGGGAAATAGGATTATACTGGTATAAACAAGTATATCGTTCCTTATTTTTTCATATATTTGTATATAAACTAATAATCATTGCATTCTATGAAGAAATATTTGGTCATTTTTGCTTTGCTGGCTTGCTCTCTCAATCTTGGAGCGCAGACATTGGGCAAAGACGCCCGTTACTGCAACCCTCTTCCAATGGTTATGGGAGATGGCGGCAATGCCAGTGGTGATGTTTCCGTTTTCGAATGGGAAGGCAAGTATTATATGTTCTGTACCGGCGGTGGCGCCTGGGTGTCAGAAGATATGCTCAATTGGGATTTCCATTATGTGGCAAACGTTCCGGTTGCACCTGACGTTGTCCCATACAAAGGAAAGTTCTATATGACTGGTAACGGAGTAAGCGGCGTTTGGGTCGCAGATAATCCTCTGGGACCATATGAGTTGTCCGGCAGCTGGATAAACCTTCCGGGCATCGAGGGCGGTTGGACAAGTCCTTTCGATACACACATCTATATCGATGACGACGGCCAGCCGTATCTTTTCTGGCCGGGAATGGCTATCAGCGGTATCCATTCGGTAAAACTCAATCCGAACAACCTCAACGAGTGGGTCGGCCCGGTCACCCATCATTTCAGTTTCAATCCCAAGCACACCTGGGAACGTCAGGGCGAGCACAACGAGTACAGCGACGTCGCCTGGATCGAGGGCCCCTGGGTTTACAAGTACAAGGGAACCTACTATCTCCAGTATTCAGGATCGGGCACCCAGTGGAGGAGCTATGCAGAAGGTTACTACAAGGCAAAGAAGGTCCAGGGGCCTTACACTTATGCAGGCAACAACCCTCTCCTGCGCCGCACTACCGGAGTAGTTACCGGCCCTGCACACGGCTCGATGGTTACCGGTCCTGATGGAAACATCTGGCAGTTCTAT
>JAFRXO010000068.1 GCA_017443465.1 Bacteroidales bacterium | reverse complement strand
GATCAGACGCGCCAAACAGATTATTGACGCCCTCCGGGCGGACGAAGAGGAGGATGAGGGAATATGATAGATTTCGGCCAATTTGAGGCGATTATCCAGGAGTCCTTCCCGGAAATAACTGGCGATCAACTGGATAAGTACTGCCAGATGGAGCAGTTGTACAAGGACTGGAACTCCAAGATCAATGTCATTTCACGCAAGGACTTGGATGGCATATACGACCATCATGTGCTCCATTCCTTAGCTATAGCCTATTATCTTAAGATCAGGAAGCCGGATGATTATTCGTCCCTGCTGCCACCTCAAAACGGGGTTCGCGTTCTGGACCTAGGCACAGGAGGAGGCTTCCCGGGGATTCCCCTCGCGATCTTATTCCCGGAAACCAGTTTCACCCTTTGTGACTCAATCCGTAAGAAGACTCTGGTAGCCTCAGAGGTAGCGGCTAGTCTAGGGCTTAGGAATGTGGAGGTCGTTAATGCCAGAGCGGAGTCTCTGCCGGGCCGATTTGACTATGTGGTGTCCAGGGCTGTCGCCTCTCTCTCTGATTTCTACCCTTGGGTCAAGGGGAAATACAACAAAGGTATCCTGTACCTGAAAGGAGGAGATATCAATGAGGAGATAAACGATTTGATGTCCCGCCACAAGATGAGAAAAGGGTCAGTTTCCACATGGCCGGTCGGTTCATGGCTGCTAGACAATTATTTCGAGGGGAAATTCGTGATAAATATTTTGTAATTTTCAGTAAAAGGCTTAAATTTGCACTCCCTTTTTGGAAAATATAAAATAAAGAAGATATGAAAAGAACATTCCAACCCTCAAGGCGCAAGCGCGTGAACAAGCACGGATTCCGTGAGAGAATGTCCACCCCCAACGGACGCCGCGTACTCGCTTCACGTCGCCGCCATGGTCGCAAGAAGCTTACGGTATCATCTGAGGACAGGTGGTAATCGTCTGGTGACTCTTACGGCAGGTCCTTCAAGGCCTGCTTTTTTTGTATTCATTAGAGATGGACATTGACGAGAAATACATGCGTGAGGCTCTCAGGGAGGCTTTGGCGGCTTTGGAAGAGGGAGAGATCCCGATCGGCGCCATCGTGGTCTTCAAGGGAAGAATCATCGGCAAGGGGCACAACATGACCGAGCGGCTCCACGACCCCACGGCGCATGCCGAGATGATAGCGATCACGGCAGCCACTGAGGCGATGGGAGGGAAATACCTGAATGACTGCACCTTGTATGTCACCGTTGAGCCATGCCCAATGTGTGCGGGAGGACTGAATTGGGCACAAATAGGCAGAGTCGTCTACGGAGCCATAGATCCGAGGAGAGGCTACTCCATGTTCACACCTTCCCTTCTCCACCCCAAGACGGAGGTCAGCGCAGGGGTGCTGGCTGAGGAATGCGGTGCATTGATGACAGACTTTTTCAAGTCAAAAAGATAGCTTGCCACTTTTAATCTTCCTCGTTGGATTGGTGCGGAGGATGAAATGCTTCAAATATTGGGAGAAAAACTATATATTTGAAGTATGGAAGCGAAAAGACTATTGCTGGGCGATGAGGCTGTGGCCCTCGCCGCTATTGACAGCGGGCTCTCCGGGGTTTATGCTTACCCCGGAACGCCATCCACTGAAATAACCGAATTCATTCAGAAAGACCCCACCGCCAGGGAACGCGGAGTCCATAGTCGTTGGTGCACCAACGAAAAAACGGCCATGGAAGCCGCTCTGGGTATGTCATATGCCGGAAAAAGGGCCTTGGTCTGCATGAAGCATGTGGGAATGAACGTATGTGCCGATCCTTTCATAAACAGCGCGGTGACAGGAGTCAATGGCGGACTCATTGTACTGGCAGCCGACGACCCGTCGATGCATTCCTCCCAGAACGAACAGGATTCCCGATTCTATGGCAACTTCGCCATGATCCCGATGTTCGAACCTTCCAACCAGCAGGAAGCATATGACATGGTAGGCCGCGCTTTCAACCTGTCCGAGGAGTTGCGCGTTCCGGTCATGATGCGCATGGTCACTCGCCTGGCCCATTCCCGCGCTGAAGTGGAACGCGGCACCCTTCGTGAGGAAAACAGGCTTGATCCCTCGAATGACCGTGGATGGATCCTTCTGCCTGCCATTGCCAGGAAGCAGTATCTCAAGCTCATTGACAAACAACTCCTGATGCTCAGCGAAAGCGGATCCTCACCTTTCAACACCTTGACCCTGACCGAGAAAAAAGGCACGGGCATCATTGCTTGTGGCATAGCATACAATTATGTGAAAGAGGCTGATCCAGAGGTCAGCGGCATCCTCAAACTCTCACACTATCCGCTTCCGACGGAGAAAATCCAGGCCCTCGCTGCCGCAAGCGATAAGATCCTGGTCATCGAGGACGGGCAGCCGTTTGTTGAACACGAGGTCAAGGCAATCCTGGGAGCAGGTTATCCCGTGGAAGGAAGACTGACAGGAGCCCTTCCCCGGACCGGGGAACTGACTCCTGACAGCGTGGGAATGGCCGTCGGAAAACCTACCTCACGCCATTTCCCGGATGCGCTGAACATGGCGCCCCGCCCCCCTCAACTTTGCCCTGGATGCGGACACAGGGATGTTTACACAGCTCTCAACGAGGTGATCGCTGATTATCCGGAGGCACGGGTATTCGGAGATATCGGCTGCTACACACTTGGAGCCCTTCCTCCGTTCCGCACCCTTTCCAGTTGCGTTGACATGGGCGCTTCCATCACCATGGCCAAAGGCGCGGCAGATGCTGGAGTCTATCCGGCAATAGCCGTCATCGGCGACTCCACCTTTACCCATAGCGGCATGACAGGCCTGCTGGATGCCGTGAACGAAAACGCCGACATAACCATACTCATTTCAGACAACCTTACCACGGCTATGACCGGAGGACAGGACTCCGCCGGCACTAGCAAGTACGAAGGCATATGCCTGGGCCTCGGAGTGAACCCGTCACATGTTAAGGTCGTGGTCCCGTTGCCGGCAAAGATCGCGGAGATCAAAGAGACTATCCGCCAGGAAATCGCCTACCATGGCGTTTCCGTCATCATAGCGCGACGTGAATGCATCCAGTCTCTGAAAAGGCACAATGCGAAGAAATCATGAAAAAAGACATCATACTCTGCGGCGTTGGAGGACAGGGTATCCTCTCAATCGCGACAGTAATAGGGGAAGCTGCAACCGCATCCGGACTGCATCTAAAACAAGCTGAAGTCCATGGGATGAGCCAGAGGGGCGGTGACGTGGAAAGCGACCTGCGCCTGTCCACGGAACCGGTGAACAGTGACCTTATCGCCAGCGGAACGGCGGACATCATCCTCTCGATGGAGCCGATGGAAGCTTTGCGGTACCTCAAATATCTGGCCCCGGACGGAGCCGTCATCACGGCATCGGAGCCCTTGGTTAACATCCCGGATTATCCTGACCATGAGGCACTTCTCTCCGAGATACAGGCCCTGCCCAACGTCACTATGTGTGACATCGGCTCCCTTGCGCTCGAAAGCGGAAATGCCAGGAGCGCCAACATGGTCCTCCTCGGCATGGCCGCATCCCGCATCGGACTCGTGTCGCCTGATGAACTTCGTGAAGCGATAGCAAGGGTCTTCGCAGCAAAAGGTGAAAAAGTAGTGGAAGCCAACCTGGCGGCATTCGACCTGGGAATGGCTGCGGCAGAAAGGAGGACGGCATGAAAGTATTTACTGAAGAAGCCGTAGCGCGGGCCTGCCGGGAGAGCGCCGTCACCGACCTTTCCCATGCCACTATCGGTGAGGTTCTTCTTGTCTCCCAGTTCCTTGAGGAGGAGACGGGAATCCCTTTCATCAGGATGGACCAGGGATCTCCAGGTCTCCCGGCGAACCGTTACGGGATAGAAGCCGAAAAGAAGGCTCTCGACAAAGGGGTCGGAAGCCAGTATCCTGCAGCCGCAGGTGTCCCGGAGCTCAAGCAGGCAGCCAGCGAATTCATCAAGGCATTCATCGATGTGGACATCCCTCCCCTAAACTGCGTGCCCACAACCGGCTCAGTGGCAGCTTCTTTCGCGAGTTTCATCGCCTGCACACAACGCATCCCAGGAAAGGACAAGGTCATATTCATTGATCCCGGATTCCCCATCCAGAAATCACAGCTCAGAGTCCTGGGCATTCAGTGGAAACAGTTCGACATCTACTCGCATCGAGGTGCCGGACCGTTGAAACGGAAACTTGAAGAGATGATGAAAGACGGAGACGTCGCCGCGATCATCTACTCCAATCCCAACAATCCGGCATGGATATCTCTCGAAGAAGAGGAACTTCGCGTCATCGGTGAAGCCGCTACACGCTGGGACGCTATCGTTCTGGAAGACCTTGCCTACTTCGGAATGGATTACCGCCACGATTTCGGCCACCCGTACACGCCTCCGTACATAAGGACCGTAGCCCGCTACACCGACCGATATATCCTCATGCTGTCATCCTCCAAGATTTTCAGCTACGCCGGGCAGAGGATAGCGCTTTGCTGCATCAGTGACACTCTGTTCCACACCTTTTATCCGGCTCTGGCAGCACGTTACCAGGATGCGGGATTATTCGGGCAGACCCTGACAGCATCGATACTGTATATGATAACCAGCGGATGCACCGCAACCACACAATACGGATATGCCGAAATGCTCCGCCTCTCCGTGGACGGAACGATCAATTTTGTGGAAGACACCCGCGAATATGAGCGCAGGGCCAGAAGGATGAAAGACATATTCTGCAGGCACGGCTTCCGTATCGTTTACGACATGGACGTGACAGAATCGATCGGAGACGGCTTCTTCTTTACCATCGGTTACGGTGACATGACCGGAGAACAATTGGTGGTAGAACTCATGTATTACGGAATCAGCAGCATTTCACTCGGGACAACGGGCAGCCTTCAGAACGGGGTGCGGGCCTGTGTAAGCAGGATGAGGGAAGAGCTTTTCCCTGTCTTGGAGGAACGCGTGGAAGCATTTAATAAAGACCATTCCAACCTATGATTTGGAACGAGCACAAAGAAACCATGTCGCGCGATCAGTTGAGCGCGATGCAGGGACATCGTCTCCATAAGATGGTGGATTATGTCTACCACAATGTCCCCTTCTACCGGAAGAAACTTCAGGAGATGGACCTAATCCCTGACGATATCCGAACTATTGAGGATATCGTGAAACTTCCCTTCACTACAAAGCAAGATCTGAGGGACAATTACCCATATGGCCTCCAGGCAGCCCCTAAGAGTGAAATCATCCGTATCCATGCCTCATCCGGAACGACCGGGAATCCCACCATCGTGGGTTACACCCGCCGCGATATCGAGATCTGGGCGGAATGCATGGCCCGCTGCCTGACGGCATATGGCATGACACGTGACGACACATTCTCAGTGTCATATGGTTACGGGCTGTTCACCGGAGGTCTAGGTGCCCATTACGGAGTGGAGAAAGTGGGAGGTGCTGTTGTGCCTGCATCCACAGGAAACACTGAGAAGCACATCCGACTCATCCGGGACCTGGGCATCGATGGCATCGCCTGCACCCCGTCATATGCGTTGCATCTGGCTGAGGTCATGGAGAAACTGAACATCGACAAGAAAGAAATCCGTCTGAGGATCGGAGCGTTCGGTGCAGAGCCATGGACCGAGAACATGCGTCAGGAAATCGAAAGCAGGTTGGGGCTGAAAGGCTACAACCTCTATGGCCTGAGCGAAATCATGGGGCCCTGTGTCAGCTTCGAATGTGAATGCCAGCACGGCTCACATATCAATGAAGACCATTTCTTCCCGGAAATCATCAATCCGCAGACGCTGGAGCCCCTTGGACGGGGACAGCAGGGAGAACTCGTTTTCACCACCCTCACAAAACAGGGCATGCCCTTGCTGCGCTACCGCACAAGGGACCTCTGCAGCCTGCTAGAAGGAGACGACTGTCCGTGCGGCCGCACGCTGGTGAGGATGAGCCCCGTCATGGGCAGAAGCGACGACATGCTCATCATCCGTGGTATCAACGTGTTCCCGTCCCAGGTCGAGAGTGTCATCCTGGACATTCCGGAATGCGCACCCCGCTATCTGCTGGTTGTGGACAGGGTGGACAATCTGGACACACTCACGGTCCAGGTGGAGATGCGACCCGAGTATTTCTCCGGAGCCGACACCATCGATGCCATTACCGGACTCGCAAAGAAGGTGGCTCACAGGCTCCGCAGTGTCCTGAGTATAAACGCTCTGGTGCAGATCCGCCAGCCGGGCTCCCTGGAACGCAGCGTAGGCAAGGGCAAATATGTAATAGACAACCGAGTACTAAAATAATATGGCTTACAGTAACTATTTCAATCCTGAAGAAACCCTTGACCGTGAAGGTATCGAAAGGCTGCAGGCAGAGCGTCTGCGCGACACGGTGGCTCATTGCATGGGCTCCGCATTCTACAGGAAACGCTTCAGTGACATAGGGTTGTCTCCCGAAGACATCAAGACGCTGGACGACCTGCAGAAGATACCCTTCACCACCAAGCAGGACCTCAGGGACACCTATCCTTTCGGTATAGCTTCAATCCCGCTGTCAAAGTGCACCCGACTGCATTCTTCGAGCGGGACGACCGGAAATCCTACAGTGATCCTGCATTCGCGGAAAGATCTGGAGCAGTGGGCCAATGCCGTGGCCAGGTGCCTCTGGATGGTGGGATGCAGGCCTGAGGACGT
>JAFRXO010000067.1 GCA_017443465.1 Bacteroidales bacterium | reverse complement strand
CGACGCTTACGTCCTGTCCAATGAACGGATCATAAAAAAAGACAGGTTCATCACCTATCTTCCCATTTATTTTGCTCCCTTTATTCGGAGCAACCATCCAGAAATTGTGACACTCTAATACAGCTTGCGTTTTAGCTTGGAAATTATGTAAGTCATTTATAATAAGCACACAAAAGTGCTCCCGCCCGGGGCACTATATTGATTGAGGGGGCGGACCCCCTCAAACTCCCCTGAGTCGGCCTTCGGCCTCCGAATCTAATTGTTGTTATCCCCCAAATTTGGTCGCATTTGGTCGCATTTTTCTTCCCGGCTGAAGAACCGGGAGACCGATAAATTCAAATAGTCTTATTCAGATTTATCTTAATTTACCCAACTCTTAAAGATAATCATTATTCTATAGCAATTTCTGAAAATTAACCCGCCAAAATGCTATATTCGCATATTCAAACGGTAAAAATACGATATATGAGGATCAGATTTGTTTTAGCGGCGTTATCCGTTGCGGTCGCGGTGTCTTCCTGCGGCCCTGTAAAGTATTCATCTTCAGAGAATCTCAACCTGAAAATCGTACAAGAATATGCTTTCATAGAACCTGTGGCTGATGTCCTGTATTATGACAGGAAGAACAAGCCCGTATATGATTATGAACTATCCGATGAGGCTGCGGATCTCATAACCACCATTGTGTCTTCACAAAGATACCCGTTCTCAAAGGTCATACATATGGATTATGACAGGTCAGACCGTGAAATCCGGAAATGGATCCAGAACATCGGTTCCGTTTCGACTTCCCGGCTGGACAGGGTGAAGGTCCCGGATGACCTCCTCGATGCGATTGACCGCAGCGGTCACCGCTATGGCGTTGTCATCTTTTCTTCCGGTTACATACGTTCCAGGGAGGCCATACGTTATGAGGAGAGGCAAGAGGCCATCGGAAACGCGCTCGGAGCCGCGCTTGATGCGATATTCAGCAAGAAGGATAAGGATGACGGCAAGAAGAAGTCCACATATGAGCCGTATTCAAACCCGGAGAACAAGACCCCATATGACTGCAATATGTATTGCGTGGTGATAGACTCCGACAGTGATGAGATAGCCCACTATATCCATCCTTTGCCGTTCCTTGAGAAAGACCCTCTCAACGGAAGGGACATGGAGACCATGATCAACAGGCTCCTGAAAGACTTTCGGGAATGATAGCAGAACAAACTCTTACCATCCAAGGGAAAGGGTCTCTCGAAGCGAACGGCAACGACAAAACCCAAGCCTTCTTCGATGGCTTCTACGAATACTCTTACCCGATATCATCCTAATTTTGATGGATTTCCATACAAACAACCCCGGGAGCAGGAAACTTCCGGGGTTTTGTTTATGCGGTCCGGGTAAGTTTAAGATATGTCTTGGTTACGCCTTTGAAAAATATGAACACTGCGTCGCCGTCCTCCCAATCCGATTTCACGGCTTTGCTGAACGGCTCCACTGTGATTTCAAACTTGATGGAAGAGTTCTCCGCAACGGGGGTTTTGTTCTCCATCGAGGCTTCTTTAGTGCAAGCAGCCGCAACAAGCAGGCTGCAAAGCATTATTGCCAATGATTTCTTCATTTCCAAAAGAATTAGTTTCACGATTAAGCTTACGAAAATAGTTTCGCAGACTGAACGAGGCAAACTTCAGGAAAATTGTTATGGCCAAAAATGGCTTGTTATATATACGAAATGGCCAAACTGGGCGACAAATATCCCGAAAGTGCCACCATCATTTAATCTGGCAGGTTAAAATTCAAAGTGAAAGAGAAGCCATCTCGGCATCGCTGATGGCCCTGTCGTAAACGGCAAATCCACCTATGTCGCCACGATAGAAGTTGCCGGGACGGCCACCCACGAGTACGGCTCCAAGGGTGAAATCAGACCCGTTGGAGCCCAGCCCGTCAGGGAAATAATATGGATTCTTGGACTGTACGAGACCATCAGGATAGCCCTCGAATCCGGTCGTGTGATCAATCAGTTCCGGTTCACGGGCTTCGAACACCCCGTTCAGGTAAGATCGGATATATTTCCCGTCATATGTAAATCCCACCATGCACCACTCCCCGTCCGGAACCGTCTGGGAACTAGCCGAGTAATCGATGGAATATGGAAACGGAGGGGTAGGTTTACCTGTCTTGGAGACATGCCCGCAGACATTGTCCTTCCCGTTGTAATAAGGAAGCGACACAAAAAGGCCATATTGCCGTTTACCTCCCTCGGTGCTTTCATCCCACATGCCCCCGACAAAACCAGTCTGCCCGCTGCGCCACCTGATCCACGCTACGACACTCACCTGCCCTCCATGGAGGTCAAGAGCCCCTGTCTTATGATTGGGAATGCGGAGATACTCCCCTCCATCATAATGAAGGGACTGCCCGGACAATGGTCCCTCCCGGATGAGAACGGGGGCCTCGATTCCGGGAACAGTCTCCAGAGTCAGCCCGGAATTACCCTTAGCCGTCAGGTAGTCTTTTCCGCCGAAATCCCACAATGCGACAAGCCCGGGAATCACACGAGCCTTCTGCTGCAACGCGCCGGATTTCTCCCTGCATCCGCATATGAGAAAAGGGAGAACGAGCAATAATGCAAAGGAGAACTTCTTCATATTCAAGGATTTTCCGAGCTCGGGGCGGCTGAAGGATTACAGAAATTCCACAGATTGTATCCGTCTATATGGGACGGGTATCCCGGTGAATGCATGCGATATTTCGGATCCACTTTCACCTGCAGGCTCCGGTAATCATCCCCGCTGGCCGCGATGTACTCGTCAAGCATCGCCCTGTGGCGCTCAAGGACATCTGCGTACCGGGGATTCCGGGCCAGGTTGTGCATTTCCCCGGGGTCGTTCGTCAGATCATAGAGTTCTTCTCCGTTTCCCTCGAGGTAGTGGGTGTATTTGAATCCTTCGACGGATCGGATCATACGTCCGGGAGACACTATCCTGTCGTATTCAGAATGCCACTCTGACACCACATAGGAATGATTCTCCGCCTGCCTCCGCCCGAGCACCGACGGCGCCTGGCTGATTCCCTTCAAGGAAGACGGTGCCTGAATGCCGGCAAGCCCGCAGAGGGTCGGGATGAAGTCCGTACTGGTCTGCACCAGCTGCCCAAGATGCTCTCCGCGCCCGGGAATGCCGGGACCGCAGATTATCAGAGGAACCTTCACCGACTCTTCGTGGAAATCCACCATCTTGGTAACCATCCTGTGGGACGCCATGGCATCACCATGGTCCGCAAGGAGCACGATTATGGTGTTCCTGCCCGCAGGGGTAGATTCCAGCGCGTTAAGCACCTGACGGATCTGCGCACAGACGATTTCGACATAACGCATATAGGCTGCGATGTACTGCCGGTAGTTCTCCGGGCTCCAGTGCGAAGCCTGTTCAAGGCGCCTGTGGTTGCAGCAGAGATACTGGACCGGTATCGGGAGCGCAGACCAATCTTCAACCTCGAAATTATCAGGCAGGGGCGGCAGATCCGCAGACTCAGCAACGTCGTGAGGACCAGCAGCGGCCCCGACATAACTGCAGATGTTATGAGGATTCTGGAAATCCACCATGCATATGAACGGTCCCTCGCCTGGATCTGACAGGAATCCGACGGCATCCGCACAAGTTCCGACATCCTTGAAACTGTCCTGATTGAGCGGTACGAGCGGATCCTGGTATTTCGTCTGTACGGGTTCCTTGTGGGTAAAACCCCTGAGGGCTCCGCAATCATGCCTCTTTCCGAAGTGTACGGCATTGTAGCCCGCATCGGAAAAGATCTGGCCAAGAGTAGGAAGCGACTCATCCACATCATGATTCAACCATTTTCCGGAATTGGAACGCACCCCGCTCTGATGCGGATATAGCCCCGTGAGAAGCGCAGTCCTGGACGGCTGGCTCAGGCCACAGGAAGTGTAGGCATTATCGAATATAACCCCGTTACGGGCCAGGGAATCAATCACATCCGTGTGCCCCTGGATCTGTCCATATGCACCTATCGCACGAGTTGCAAGCTGGTCGCACTGGATGATCAGGATATTGGGCTTCTCCCGGCTGCACGCAGCCAGGGCACCGGCGCCCATCACCACTAGCGGAAGTGTTCTCATAGGATCATTTCACCTTGGGATGCAACTTCTTGTAAACCTTAAGGGAAGTCAGTAAACTCCCTAAATCATTCCTCCCGATGTAAGTAGCCCAGACAAGAGACTCATCTCCCTCAACCGGGATGCTGAATTCCACGAGTTTGGAAGACAGCATCTGCCTTCTGGTGAGCTTCACTGTCCTGACATTGCCGCCAGGATATCCTACAGCATAAATGCCGGGAAGTTCCATGGTCGAGTGCCTTGGCTGCTTATAGAAATCCTTTATCTCCTCCATCTTCGCAATGGCCTCCTCCAGTGTATTTCCCAAAGGGATGAACAGTTCATAGACGGGGTTGAGTTTAAGCTGGACAATGTCTCCGCCGATTCCGAGGTTGCCGACTGACATGTAATACACACGGGGGCTTTCATCATCCATATAGAAAACCTCCAGTTCAGTGTTGACGGTCCCATTAGTCTCTGTTTCCACATTGACCAGTTCCATCCTCGGGCGCATAACGGAAGGTTTCTGCCCGAAAACACCCAAAGTCGCCAACAAGGCTACCACTACAGTAATGATCTTTTTCATTTTCCATCGATTAATATTTGCAAAAATAACTATTAAATTTACCTTTGGAAACACTATATCATCATTGCAATGAAACGGTTAACCATACTCCCCGTCATGTTCGGATTCTTCATCATGGGATTCGTGGACATCGTCGGAGTCGCAACCAATTATGTAAAGGCAGATTTCGCCGGCATGAACGACAAGGTAGCAGGATTGATTTCGCTCTCCTGCTTCCTATGGTTCCTGATCCTGTCCATCCCGACAGGAATGCTGATGAACAAGATCGGGAGGAAAAAGACCACCCTGCGTCCCCAACTGCCCGGCGAAGCAACGTCCAACTATACGGACATCTTCCCCATACCGGCCGACATCCGTGACCTTGCCCCGTCAATTGAACAGAATCCCGGCTATTGACAAGCAAGGGATACCCCTGAATACGGGCATTAAGTGCTATTCTTTGACCAGGCGTACGGGATACTTCCTCTGACTGTAGCTGGTATCGCCTAATTCCTCCCAGGTGTAGTAACCATCACGATTGGGAGCAGACAGAAGAGGGTTGAGAATGGTGACTTTCAGGTAGCATCCGTCCGAGCCAACGATGCCGAACGACCTCGCCGAGCGGCTTCCGATGGGCCAAAGGAAGGACACGCTTTTGCCGTTCTTCCCGGTAAATACTATTCTCTCTTCGCCGTCTTTTTCTTCGACAGACTGCGTGCAGTTTTCGCGGAGCTCCCTGATTTCCGCGAGGGTCGGGAGCCTCCATCCTTTGGGGATGTCAGTTTCCGGAGAGGTGTCCTCAGCGGCCCACTTTACGCTAAGGCCCAAGTCAACCGCAGCGGGTCCTTTCTTGGCGCAGGCCGCAAAGGAGAACCCAATCAGGAACAACGATGCAAGGATAATGGATAACTTTTTCATGAGTTTTTATTTAGTAAATACACCGAGCCCACCACCATCGCGGCAACTAACAAAAAAGCAAACGCGGTGTTGAAAGCATCGCCCATTTTAATCTTTAAAAGTAGGATGCCGTAATTGAGTCCAAACAGCACGGCACCGCCGGCAAGGCCGACGAACAAGGCCTGAATAGTACCGCCCGGATTCTCTTTCCAGGTCTTTTCCCGTACAATTTTCCGGCCGATATGGCCCAGCGGGATGAGTCCTATAAGGACAGACACCGCCAGCACAAGCGTTTTCTGCGCCTTCGCGGCAGCCTCTGAGGCTTCGATCTCCCGTTCAAGCTGCTCTGATCGCTCAAGGATAGCCCGTGTTTCAGGTGTGATAAACTCGCCGTACATCTCCTCAGGAGACTGCGCGTGGGCGGCACACGCAAAAAGCAGGGATAGCAATAACAATCTGATTCTCATCACTCAAAATCAAAATAAGCCGAAGTAAGGATATTCCTGCTGTCTCCGGGCAGGTCGGAATCGTTCGCTATAAGGAACTCTTGGGCCAAGAGAATGTCCGGGATGGCAGTCCCCTCGTCATATGCGACCAGGACTACAATCATATTCCCCTCTTTCAATGCGGCTTCTGCCGCAGGAGCGCCCTGATAGGCCGTCCAGGCCGCACGCTCCCCCTCAACGGGCATAGACCTGTCCAGGAACAGGGGATAACTGTCGTCCCAGCCATCCGGCAGATAGAACACCATCTTATACCGGGACGACGGATCGGTGCCCGCATACAGGACATCCGTCACCACGGTATAGTTCTTCTGGCTTCCGTCATCGAAACCTATCACAGACAGGAAGGTTTCACCGGAGCTGATATTCGAAAAGTATTGTCTCTTCCCGCCGCTACAGGAAGAAAAGAGCAGCAGGATAGCAGCTGCGATAATGATGACACGATTCATATGCATTTATTGTTGTTTCCAAGCCGCGTGCGCCTCATCGGCCGATGAATAGATGCCGCCTACCTGGCGGAAACCTTTGGCAATCAAAGCATACCGGCCCTCACGTATTTTTATGACATAATATGACCCCCGGTCACTGTTGTAACACCGGATGTCTTCCATCTTATTGGTATTCCAACCACCCACATCAAAGTGAATACTCCCTCCCTGCCAATTGAGAAGCGTAGCCCGAGTCCCGTCATAAAGCCTTGCAATGATAGCATCATCATAGTACTCAAGTTGTTCTCCTTCTGCAATTTTGACACCCCTGTCATCATACAGCCAGGTTTCATTGGCAAATATCTTTCCTTTCCAGGACGGGTCCGGCCCCCATGAAATGACTGGATGGCCATCGACCCTGACGGGAAGAACTGCAACATTGTAGCCACGAACCAACAATGTTCCAGTGTTTGTTGTGACCACTTTATAGCCACCTGAATACTCCTGCACGACGAGATTCCCTTCCGCTTCAAAACGGATATCCTGAAGAGAAACCCTTTCCCCGACACTGTCTTCGATGCCTTCCGCCACGAACCCGACGTACTTTCCACTGTCCTTGTTACGTTGCATAATCATCCACAAAATCTTTCCTTCGGCTGTACGCTTTCCCAAACAGACAGTACCCCCAGGCGTATTGCTATATCGCTCAATATCATATTCCGACAGGAAGTCGCTGTATCCCCGGCTCTTTATCCGACGCATCCAATCCACATCAACCTCTCCCCATGGATGCTGCGCTTCCAGGCTCTGAGGCTTGTCATATACTATGTCATGCTCGTTGATGCCGGAGAATTGCGGGGCCTGCTGTGCCAGCGGACAGGGAATTATCGGCGCGCCAATGCTCACGGCGGGCTTGGCAGCGGGCTTTTCCGGCTCCGGCGTATAGTCTTTCAGTTTGGTGCCGGGACGGTTCTCTTCTGCGGTAACGGGGGTGGCTTCGCCCCGCATGGCGTGGAGCTTATTTTTGCCGGACTCGGTTCCCAGAATCAGTGTAACCACATTGTCCCTCAATCGGATTGCATCCCATTCCTTCCCGGAGTGCATGGCATTCTGCCACATATTGTAAGTTTTCCCAACTATGCAGTCACTCTTGTGCCTGCCTAATTCCGCTCCGCAATAGTCGCAATGTGTCCGTATCAGAAGTTCGTAGTACTCGTCATTTGTAAGCGGCTTACCTTCTACATTCCCAAAAGAATTGGAGTCGGAATATGGTTCCTTCCCCCAGGAAGATCCTGATTCATGATTGTGGGAAGACTCCTTGGAGCTTTCAGGATACCACGGACATCCGGGTTTGTGGTCTGAGGGCTCGAGAAGCCGTCCATATACTGTCACACCACATTCAGGACAGGTTTGGCTCACGACTTTAACATTCTGTCCACCGGCCGGCAGCAAGGTCAGCAGCAGGAATAAAGCCAGAAGGGGAAACGTCTTTTTCATAGAAAAGTATTTAGTCGGTGAAGAAGAAATAGAAGGCGGCCAACTGGAGCGGGATTCCCTTGGCATAACCGATCGTGCGGTAAGATGCATCCTGAACCGTACCGTCTTCCTTGATATGGCCGATGGTCCTGTAAGATGAGTCCTGGATCGTACCGTCAGACTTGAAATGGGCCAGCGTTTGGAAATTGGCATTCTTTACCGTCTGTGCATCGAGCGTGAAACAGACGGACATAAGTGTGGACACGACCACAGATGCAATGAGTAAATATAATTTATTCATATGATTACAGTTCCATTGCCACAAATATAAGAAAAACCTCCACGTTACAACAAAGAATAACGCGGCAGAAACATTGGGAATAGCGGAAATTTCATTAAGTTTACCACACAAAACCACATTGGCATGTCAGAAAAAAGATTCACCCAGGCCATCCTTCCCGTCATGTTCGGATTCTTCATCATGGGATTCGTGGACATCGTCGGAGTTGCAACCAATTATGTAAAGGCAGATTTCACCGGCATGAATGACAAGGTCGCAGGATTGATCTCGCTCTCCTGCTTCCTGTGGTTCCTGATCCTGTCCATACCGACAGGAATGCTGATGAACAAGATAGGGCGGAAAAAGACGACCCTGCTCAGTTTCGCAATCACCACTGTCGCGATGCTTGTCCCTGTAGTCAGGTACGACTTTGCCTTCGTGCTTGTCGCTTTTACGATGCTCGGAATAGGCAACACTATTCTCCAGGTTGCACTAAATCCGCTGGTGAGCAACGTAGTCTCGTCCGAAAAACTGACAGGAACGATGACTCTGGGGCAGTTCATAAAGGCTATCAGCTCGTTCCTCGGGCCAATCCTGACCGCCGCTTTCGCCGGTGGAGTCTTCGGGTGGAAGATGGTCTTCCCCGTCTATGCTGCCGTAACCCTGATGGCAATGGCCTGGCTGGCCCTGTCTCCCATCAATGAAAACCGCGTAGAGAACCCTGACATCTCTTTCGCACGGACCTTCTCCCTTCTGAAAGACAATTACATAGTCATGTTCTTCATAGGCATCCTCGTCCTGGTGGGAGTTGATGTCGGGATGGGAGTAACCTTCCCTAAACTCCTCCAGGAGAGATGCGGCCTTCCCCTTGAAAAGGCCGGGATGGGCAACAGCGTATATTTCCTGGCAAGGACCATCGGCGCTTTCCTGGGCGGTCTGATCCTCATGAAATACTCCGTCAGGAAATTTTTCAACGGAAGTGTCATCCTTGCCCTGGCCAGCCTGGTCGGTCTCATCTTCGCAAAAGGGCTGATTCCGATCCTCATACTGGTCGCCCTGTTCGGTCTGGGCTACTCGAACCTGTTCTCCATAGTGTTCTCTACTTCAATGCTGAGAGTGCCGGAGAAGACCAACGAAGTGTCTGCTCTGCTGATTGTAGGAGTGTGCGGAGGCGGAGTGATAACTCCCCTTCTCGGAATCATAACCGATGCTTTCGGCAATCAGGCAGCAGCCCTCATCGCACTGTCACTGGCATGGCTTTTCATGGTTTACCTCATTCCGAAAATACGAAGCGCCAGGCCTGAAGAACAATAGAGCATTTCAAAACAGCTTCTGATACATGAAAGAAAGACCTCTGATCGGAGTGGACATCGGCGGCACAAAGTGCGCCGTGACAATGGGAGTGATACGTAGCGGGGACATAGTCATCCTGGACAAGGAGGGGTTCCCGACCACAGATGTAAACAGCACGATACAAGACATAAAGGAGACAATCCGCACAGTCCTTGAAAGGAACGGGATCAGTAAGGACGGGATCGAAGCCATAGGGATAAGCTGCGGGGGCCCGCTGGACAGCAGGAAAGGAGTGATCCTCTCCCCTCCCAACCTCCCCGGATGGGATAATATTCCGATAGTAAAGATCCTCTCCGAAGAGTTCGGAGTCAAGGCTGCAGTCCACAACGATGCAAATGCCTGCGCCCTTGCCGAGTGGAAATTCGGTGCAGGCAAAGGCACGAGGAACATGGTGTTCATGACCTTCGGCACCGGACTCGGAGCCGGACTCATCCTCGACGGAAAGCTTTATACCGGGACCAACGACAATGCAGGAGAACTGGGTCATATGCGCCTGGCAGAATATGGCCCGGTCGGATACGGGAAAGCCGGATCTTTCGAAGGTTTCTGCAGCGGCGGCGGCATCAGGCAACTTGCCCAGTCGCTGGTCAGGGAGAAACTCCAGATGGGATCCTCAGTCCCCTGGTGCCCGGATGGCGACCTGGAAAAGATAACCGCAAAGACAGTCGCTCAGGCCGCCCGGAATGGAGATCCGCTGGCCCTCGAAATATACCGCATCTCCGCAAGAAAACTCGGCAAAGGACTTTCCATAATCATCGACATCCTCAACCCCGAGAAAATAGTCATCGGAAGCATATATGCCCGCAACGAAGACATATTCAAGCCTCTGATGGATGAAATCATTGAAAAAGAGGCGCTTCCACTTGCAAGAGAGGTCTGCGAAGTGGTCCAGGCCGCACTCGGTGAATCCATAGGAGACTATGCGGCCCTGTCGATAGCCGCTGACATCAAGTGACTTTACGTTAAGATATGAGAAGATTCCTCCTTACTGTCTGTGCCATCTTCATGGCCGGATATTGCGCCTTTGCAGGCAACGTCTGGCCTGACGGTACCAAAATGGAAAAATGGTTCACTTCCAAACCGGCCGGACTCACCGGACAGCAGGCCGTACGCTTCGTAATCACGGATTACGGGGTGGTCCGCGACAGCACTCTCTTGCAGACCGAGGCTATCCAGAAGGTCATCGACATGGCTGCCGGGCAGGGCGGCGGAACCATAGTGATCCCGGAAGGAACCTTCCTGACCAGTTCCCTGTTCTTCAAAAGCAAGACCCACCTCTTCCTGGAGAAGGGAGCCGTGCTGAAGGGAAGCGACGACGTGTCGGACTACGCCATAGTACCCGTACACATCGAGGGAGTGATCCAGAACTATATCGCCGCCCTTGTCAATGCATATGAATGCGATGGCTTCTCCATCAGGGGAGAAGGCGCAATCGACGGCAACGGCCTGCGCTACTGGCGCGACTTCTGGACCCGCCGCAAGGTCAATCCCAAATGCACCAACCTGGAGGCCCTCCGCCCGCGCCTCTTCTACGCCGCGGGCAGCAAAAACGTCCTTCTGGAAGGAGTGACCCTGCGCAATCCGGGGTTCTGGACCACACATTTCTACAAATGCGACTACGTCAGAGTCAAGGACATAGTGATATATGCACCCCAGAAGCCGGTTCCGGCTCCATCCTCCGACGGAGTGGACATCGACGGCTGCAACAATTTCCACATCACAGGCTGCCGCTTCCAGAACAGTGACGACCTGGTCGCGGTAAAGGGCGGCAAAGGTCCATGGGCCGACAAAGACCCGGACAACGCCGTGAATACCAATATATTAGTTGAAAACACCTGGTTCGGCCCCGGCTCCGCCATGGTGACCTTCGGAAGCGAATGCGTGGGCGGCCACAACCTGATCCTTCGCAACTGCAAAGGAGCTGGCACCTCCCGCGTGCTATGGCTTAAGATGCGCCCCGACACCCCGCAGAACTACGAATACATCCTCGTAGAAGGCATCACCGGCGAGGTGGGGAACTTCATATATGTCCATCCCTGGACCCAGTTCTTCGACCTGAAAGGCCGTGAGGACATTCCGAAATCATATGGTTCGCATATCCTGATGCGGAACTGTGACGTGACCTGTACCCGCAAGCCTTACGACATCATCGAAAAACCGGAAGAATATGAACTCAGCGACATAGTCTACGAGAACATCCGGATCAACGACCTGTCAGCCGGAGCGTCCAGGTAGCACCAGGCTACTTCCTGGAAGGTAGTACTGCGATCCAGCCGAAATCCCAGCCTTCAAGCATCGGAATGTCCAGCAGAACGTCTCCCCCATCATACCTGGGCTCCAGCCTGACATCTTTCTGCCCGCGTTTTTTCCATATGAATTCATATGCACGGACATTATCCGGATCTCCTGTGCGTACACGGAGCAGATAGCCATCCTGATCGGAAATGCTGCAATTCATGATAGCGACAGACCTGAGCCGGCCCTCGCTGTCAGAGCGGGGTATCACCGCAGACTGAGCAAAACTCTCGAGCACCGCGGGGAGCCTGTCACCGGAAGCCCAGTCGAACGCATGCAGCATTGCCAGGCGGGACGCCCCGTTTACGTCATCCGAGAAAGATGGAACGACAGCTATCCTGGCTCCGTCTTTCTCATAGAACAGGATGTGTGAAAGGGCTTTGGAATACTTCCCGTTTCCGTACACAGAAGCATCTTCCAGATCGCCTGCAACCTCTCGCTCCGGAGCCTCAACCGACTGGAATCTACCAACCAATTTCCTATCAACCAGACGTTTCCACGAATTCCTATCCGCAACTACACCACCTGCGTTGAGCAAGGCCGACAGTTCCTCGTCACCCAGTCCGCGGACCAACTCCTCGTCAATCATCCTCACAATGGGTTTCTCTGCTTCCGGTGCGAACGGGAAACCGAGGGCGACCAGAGGGAAAGCCTGATCTCCGGCCCTGGTAACCGACCATGCCCAGGGACCCTCACCCGGTTCTACATCCCTGCAGACCAAAGAAGGACTGATATACGGATCTATTCCCGCGGGATGCGTCCCCTTGTTGAAAGCAGCGTACTCCTTTGCAAAAGGTTTCCACTCAGAAAGGGCCTTGAAATAATTATCCGCGTACCATGAAAGAGGTTCGTTTGCCGCGCATATGATAGCATAACTCATCTGGGTCGCTCCCATCGAGAGGTAATACATGGTCTCGACACAGATAGACTTCGGGGACTTCCCTGTGGCCTTATGCTCATAACCCTCGATTTCAGGAGCGATTTCGGTAATGCCGGGATCCAACCTGCGGATCTGACGTGCAATCCCCAGACCCTTCTGTATCATGCCACGGGGCTCGTGATCGGCATAGAAACCATGTCCCGGGCGGGAAACCGGAGTGAGCCCGGTCTCCTCCTCCATCGCCTTGAATATGGGATTCCAGTCCCATCCTTCCAGAAGCTTGTGATGGAAATTGGCATGCTGAAGGCCCATCCGTGTCCGGGGCGACACCTTGTGGACGCCGCGGGCGACTGCCCTCGCTATCCCGGCCAGGCTTTCCTGGCTGAAGGCAATCCACTCTCGCCGGACCGTTCCGCCATCCGCGTTGGACTTCAGGGCCTCGACAAGGGAAGCCCGGGAAAAAGAATGGCCGTATTCCTTATTGAAAAGCCCGATGCAAAGGTCACAGAAGCAGCCTGAAGATGCAGGCGGATGCTGTGTGATCCTCAGGTCATCGTCAATGTAAAGGCTGTAGGGCTGAGCCGCCTCGGCATATGGCATGACCGCCTTTTCCATATATGCCAGGTACTCCGGCTGCCTGGGGCAGTTTACAGTCATGCAGACGCTTCCATCCGGCCCGACCATGGTTCCCCAGTGGATTGTAGAGTCCTTAACTGGTCCGTTATATGACCCCACGATCGTCCCATCCCCGTGCCCGAGGAAAACGGCCTGCATCGAAGGGATGATGCCTGCATCACGGAACTTCCCTGCCGCGACGCCCGCAGCTTTCGCATGGGGTTCATGCCACGATATCGCATGGCTCATCGGATCGTTGGAACACAGCCAGATCTCGTCACAGAAGTCATATTTCTTCAGGGCCCCTATCAGCTGGTCCGTCAGTGCCGGGTCGTCATGATGCATGGGCCAAAGGCGTATCATCATCCTGAAGCCGTCATCCGCAGCTTCAGCATTTCCACCTGCCTGGGAGGAACTCCCGGTTCCCTGACATCCGCCACACACCAGCACCGCAAAAGCCGCGATGCCCGCAAACCATTTTTTCATTATTTCATCGTAATTAACTCATATTTACGGGTTCCAAGGCCGATCCTCTCCCCATGGCTCAACTGGGTCTGCCACTCGGATTCAGGAGTAGTGTTCTTGAAATGGTCATGGTGATCCGTGAATCCCTCAGCATGCATATGGTCTCCAAGCACTGAATCCCTCAGCGGTTCCGCCTTCAGGCAGGCGTCAGCGCAGGCCTGGTCCAGGGCGACCGGGTCATATGATGCGAACATCCCGATGTCGGGAAGTATCGGAGCGTCATTCTCGGCGTGGCAGTCGCAATAGGGAGAAACATCGACTATCAGGGACATATGGAAATTATCGCGTCCGCTTACCACGGCCTTGGTGTACTCCGCCATCTTGGCATTCAGGATGGGAATGGCCTGGTCCTGCGAGAAATCGATCGCATCGAAGTTGCAGGCCCCCAGACAACGGCCGCATCCGACACAATTGTCATAATTGACAGACATCTTACGGGCCGCCTCATCGAATTCCAGTCCTCCGTTGGCGCACTCCCTCTGGCACCTGCGGCATCCGCGGCAAAGCGACGGATCTATCACCGGCTTTCCGTTCGAATGCTGGTCAGTCTTCCCTGCACGGGATCCGCATCCCATGCCTATATTCTTTATCGTGCCCCCGAACCCGGTCATCTCATGGCCCTTAAAATGGGTAAGGCTGATGAACACATCGGCATCCATTATGGCGCGGCCTATCCTGGCTTCCTTAGTGTAAACTCCACCTTCTACAGGCACCCCTATGTCGTCAGTACCTTTGAGTCCGTCTCCGATAATGACGGGGCATCCGACCGACAAGGGGGTGAATCCGTTCTTCCAGGCGCACTCCAGATGCTCCAGGGCATTCTTCCTCATCCCGGGATACATTGTGTTGCAGTCGGTCAGGAAAGGCTTTCCGCCCATCTCCTTTACCAGCTCCACTATGGCAGCGGCATAGTTCGGGCGAAGATAGCTTATATTACCATATTCCCCGAAATGCATCTTGATGGCCACGAACTTTCCGTCCATATCGATGTCTCCGATTCCGGCGAAACGCGCGAGCCTTTTCAGCTTTGCAGGGAGATTCTCTCCTCCGCTACGGGTCCTGAAGTCAGTAAAATAGACCTTAGAGATTTTATTATCCATATTATTTCCTTTCTGGTACAAAACAAATATAACTTAATTCCTGCTATTTTCAGAGAAAGAACATAGTAACTCCCACCATGCTGACCACAACTCCCAAGACCTCCTTGAACCTAATCTTCTGCTTGTGGATAATTGCATATGGAACGATTATGAGGACAGGGGTCAGTGCCATGAGAGTAGATGCGATTCCCGCATCGGCATACCGCACCGCCATCAGCGACAGCGACACTCCGAGCGCAGGGCCGAAAAGGGTGGTAAGGCTGGCATATGCAAGGCCTGCCCGGTTGTGGGCCGCCTTGACAAGGTCCCCTATCCGGCCGCTGAGCCACATTATGAGCAGGAACCCGGCGCCTCCGACGATTGCCCTGATCATAGTTGAAGCGAAAGGCATCATCGTTTCCATAGCCCCGGGCACTTCGGCAGGGAGAGCCTGTGAATAGTACTGCATGCCTATCTTGCTCAGGACAAGTCCGACTCCCTGTCCGACTCCGGCTCCTATTCCGAGCAGGATTCCCTTCAGGGGGAGTGAAAGCTTGACAAAGTGCCCCTGGCCGCGGCTAAGGATGGAAATAGCTATACCACTGAGAGTTACCACCATGGCGAGAGCTGTCTTCCAGGTCATTGACTCCCCCAGCATCACCCAGCCGGCGAGGGCAGCCGAAGGAGGTGCCAGGGTCATGAACAGCTGCCCGAAACGGGCTCCTATCACGAGATAGGAATTGAACAGGCACCAGTCCCCGAAAAGATAGCCTGCCACAGCAGAGAGAGCTAGCCAGAACCACGTCTTGCCGTCGGCATACAGAGGATAGGGATGACCGATAGTAATCCACAGGAGAGCACCAAGGAACACCGAAGCCAGGCAGAGGCGGATGACGTTTACCGTCATCGAACCTATGCGGTGGCTGGCCTCATCCGCACACAGGGCGGTCGCAGTCCAGAAGACCGCGACTACAAGCGATATGATTTCACCTAAATGCGCCATATGGACACTTTACCGGGAGCGGCTTCGAACCAAGCCGCATGATCCGCGCCGGAAACCTCCACCGTAGAACTGCCCGCGCTGGTCTTGACTACATATGTCCCGTATTCCAGGTCGGTCACCAGGACCTTATACCTCGGAGCTCCCTTCGGAAGCACGAAAGCGGCCTGCGAAAGCATCCCTCCGTCGAGACTGAATGTCACAGCCCTGCCGGCCACCAGGGCGCCGGCCAGACCGGACGGTCCGGACTTCCCGGAACCGGAGCCCTTGAAATATTTCGCTGAAGGAAGTTTATCATCTCCCTGTCCGGCAATCTGCATCACATTGAGGAAAACATCCTCCGCCGCGGGTTTCAGGGGAGAAAGCTCCACCCTCCAGCTACCGCACTCGCCTGCATCGTCTGGAGCCTTCTGCACATCCGGATAATTCACTCCGAACACTTCATATTCATGCCCTTCCCCTCCTACCTTTGAGAGTTTCAGATTGTCCGCGGCAGGCAGAAGCACGTCGCACTGAAGACGGCCTGAATCCCCGTTCTTCGTCCTCCTGACGGTAAAAGAACTCCCGTCGGCCTGGGGCTCCTCAATGCTGTGGAGCAGCCAGAATTTCTTGAAAGCGGGATTGGATGAAACCACCTTGTCAAATACTATCATAGCAGCCGGGATTTTCCCATCATGGAGATTCAGGAACACGAACGATCTCTTCACCTCCTTGACTTTGGAAGAGTATGCCCTGGTGATGTCCCCTTTCAGGACAGTGTAGTCCGGAACCTTCGGATCGGGTCCGAAACCGTGCGCAAGTACCTGGCCCACTGCGAATTCATCAGTCATAAGCTCCTCATATGTCCGGCATGTCCTCCATTTCTCCCCGGGAAGCCTCTGGCCGCCGTCATTCGCCGCGAATTCCGTCTTGTCCTCTCCGCCATAGTTCCAGATCGGGAACACTTCATCCGGATCGTAAACCAAAAGCGAATTGTGGGCTATCGTACGCTTAGTGTAGTTCTTGTTGTTCTGGCTGTTGTATCCTCCTTTCAGTCCCTGGTAGAAACCGGAGTCAATCGCAAGAGGACCCTTGTAGTAAATCTGGAAGGCCCCTCCGTCGGCATGCTGATGGTTGCCGGGGAACTTCTCATTCACCTTCATCTCGGCGATCACGCTGCTGTCGTCCCACCCGGTACGGGCCACCATCCAGCCGTACGGAGTGCCGCTGTACATAGTCAGGGGCAGGTCATCCGGAGCCTTTCCCTTCAGGGAGAAATCCCTCCATAGCAGTTCAAAGATAAGGCAATGAGGCTCCACAACAGGATTCCTCTCGAACTGGGCGGCCAGGTAAGGATCATGAAAATAGCTGGACGCCAGCATCATAGGATTCTGGAATGTATTCGGCGAGCGTCTGTTATGGTTCACGTCTCCAGCCGGGAGCACCTGCCCGTCAGGCCTGAGCCGGTAGATGAGGTCGTACATCATGAACTTCATGTCGTCGCCATATATCTGCCCAGCGCCCATCCTGTCAAGGATCCACAGCGAGAGGAAATCGTTGGTCAGACGCACATTTGCATAGCTTGTTCCCTGATGGTAATTGTGCCCTGCATAGAAATACCGCCTCACAGGGATATAGCTCTCATAGATCATCTTCGCCGCATGATTGTACATATCGGGATACTCATCGTACACCGCGATGCCTGCCGAGAGCATATCCCTCAGCACCATCCATTCGCAAAGGTGTCCCGCTACGGTCTCATCCCCCTTAGGAGGATATCCGCACTCCATCCGGCCCGCTATCCTGATGAACTCTTTTACATATGCCTCCCTTTCCGCGGCGGTAAATTCCGGATAGCACCAGTCATATACTATCGCACCGACCATGAGCATGACCCCGCTGGCACGGGAAAGGTCCTGCTTCGTGCCGAACGAACAATTGCGGAGCGAATCCAAAAGGGATGTGATGGCTGAGCGCGCCTCCTTCCTGTTCCCGGTAAGGAGATAGTCCAGGGCCTGGAGCTGGACCTTGCTGGTCAGCCCTCGCATCTTGAAATAATACCGGAATCCATGGTCAGTCTCGGACGCCTCTTCTTCAGGAGTCCTGTCGACGGAAAGAGCTGTAAGCCTGGATATTATCTTCTTCCCTTCCGGGGTCTCGACCCTTGCTTTCAGGTCCTCCAGGCCGGATGGACGGATGTAGAGCCTGGGGTGTTCCATGGGTGGCATGGGGATGGCCACGCCTTCGTGCCATGTCCACACAGCCTCGGATGTCTTTCTCTGCTGGGCGGAAAGTGTCGATGCCACGAAAAACAGCGCCACCGCGGCAATGATCCGTATTATTCTCATAGCGATAGTCTTTTACACAAAAGTATTATATTTTTGCAGAAAGACTATAATAACTATCATGAAAAAGATTTTACTATCCCTTGCTATCATCGCAGCCGCGGCATGCCAGAGAAATGCCGCAACTCCCGCTACGGTTGAACTCATCCCGATGGACGAAATGCAGTACGGCGACGCATCCAGGACGGGAGAGCCGTTCGCCAAAGACCCTACCGTAATCCGCAACGGTGACAGGTACCTCATGTACTATTCCATCACTTCATACACCGGAGACAGGGTTCCGGAAGGTGCTACCCCCGAGAGAAAAGGATGGCATTCGGGAATAGCGGAAAGCCGCGACCTAGTCCACTGGTTCCGCGTCGGTGAACTCGACCTTCGCGACACCAAGGGAAACCCCATATGGGGCGGAGTCGCACCATGCGTCAAAGTAATTGACGGACAGATACATATGTTCTACCAGCGCCGCTGGGGACCCGCACACAACAACAATAACATATGGCATGCTGTCAGCAAGGACGGCATAACCTTCACCAACACCTTCGACGAGCCCATTATTGTACCTTCCACCAAGTGGTCAATCGACCGCTCGATCGATGCTGAAGTGTATCGCGTAGGCAACAAGATGATCCTGATGTTCGCCACCCGCGAGACCACCCAGACGGTCCAGATGCTGGGAATGGCCGAGGCTCCTTACGGCAGCGACTACGGCCCGGACAAATGGACCCTCCTGTCAGTTGACGAGCCCTTCTTCAAGCCCGATTTCCCCTGGGAACAGCACTGCATCGAGGCCCCTACCGTTATAAAGCATAAGGGACTCTGGTACATGTTCTACGCAGGAGCCTACAATCATGAACTCCAGATGATCGGGCTGGCGACCTCCAAGGACGGGTACAACTACCAGCGCATAGAACCCAACGGACTCCTTTATACCAACGGAGCTCCGGGCACATGGAATGCCGGAGAGAGCGGTCACCCGGGTGTCTTCCAGGACGAAGACGGAAGTGTCTGGCTGTTCTACCAGGGAAAGGCTACGAAAGACGGAAACTACAATCTTTCAGTCTGTAAGGTGCTCTTCCACTGATCCTTCTCCGGACCGGGGACCATATGGCGACATTTTCCCGTACAGGGCACCTTTAGGTGCAGGAGCCATATGGTCCCCGGTCCGGACAGTCCAATCAGTCCAGCAGGAATTGGAGCTGCGAAGGAGCCTGGCGGTAATCTTCGATCTGGATATAATCCATCCCTCCGAGACGGATGTGGCTGTCGCCGCCTCCTTCACCGAAGTCGTCGCCCACGTATAGCATCTCCTCAACCGAATAATCGTTCTCGCAGCCGTACCGGACCATAGCGTCGAACTTGTTGTACTGCGCCGGAGTGATGTCGAACGACGAAGAGCCCCCGACGAAGACCGAATAGTCCTTGAAAACCTCTATCACCTCAGGATAGAGGACATGGCGTTTCCTGCGGTCCGGATCGAAAACCAACTTATCCTCAATAGCGGCCCCGGTTCCGAGCAGAGGGAATGTAACCATCCCGCTTTCATGGAATTCCAGGGGATCGCCGACATATGAAGTGTAGCCGTATTTCTCGCGGAGACGGCTGCATTCCCTCATGAAAAACTCCTTGTCAGGAATGACCTTGTCGTCCCGTATGATGGTAAATATCCCGTCGATGATGCGGCTTTCCTGCATCCCGTAATTCGCTATTATGTCAATGGGATACTCTTCCATCTGATGGTAGATTCGGGGGGCGTTCCCGGCCCCTACCATCACAATCTTGTACCTGGATCCGAGTTCATCCAGCAGTGCCCGGGCCTCCGGGCTGAGCGGACTGCGGTGCTGGGTCAGCGTTCCGTCAAGGTCCAGGCCGATCAGTCTCTTAGTGTGTTTCATTCCACTCCTCGATTATTTTGTTGACCTTTCCATATCCTGTCGCAGGCACCTTCCATATGAGTGCGATTATGATCGAACCCAGAATGCCGAAGCATATGGTGAGCACATACACCCTGTTCCACCCAAAGGCGGAATCAGCTATGGCACCGAACCATATGCCTGAAATGAAAGTGCTCAGATAGCCTAGGATACCGATGACTCCGTTGCCCGTTCCAGCCGCATATTTCGTGCTCTGCATGGATGCGCAGGTGCCATAGAGGGCCTGCGGGCCATATATGAAAAATGCGGAGAGGATCAGGAATATGATCGCAGGAACCAAGCCGGTACAGCCCCAGAACAGGGTGAAGCATATGGTTGTCATCACCATGCAGATCAGGCAGGTCCTGTGAGCCCTGTGGGCAAAGAACTTGTCGGTGACCCAGCCTGAGACAAGCATTCCGAGGATGCCTCCAATGAGCTCGCAAGAGCCCATCACGGTTCCGGCCATGGAGATTTCAAGGCCCTTGTCCTGCACCAGGAAAGTGCCTCCCCAGTCCAGGATCGTTCCCCTGATCACGTTCATGCAGAAGTTGGCGAGGGCGATGGTCCAGAGGATGGGATTGGCGAAGACCATCTTCACCATTATCCTGTCCTGCAAGGCCTTGCTGAGAGGCTTCTCACTCGAAGCGGGTTTTCCGTCAGCATCATCCATCTTGTCCACCGGGGGAAGCCCGACCAGAGAGGGATCATCCTTGACTCCGAAGAAGATCACCGGAACTCCCACCAAGGCTATGGCGGCAGGGACTATGAAGCAGAGATTCCAGGCACTGTAGCCGAAGCGTTTCAGCAGGAATCCGCACAGAAGCAGCACCAGTCCGGCCCCGACGCTGTGCGAGGTGTTCCATATGGCCTGTTTCGTCGGGAGCTCCTTCGGACGGACCCAATGGGAAAGAAGGCTTACGCAAGGCGGCACTCCCATTCCCTGCAGGTAGCCGTTGACCAGCCAGAGGGAGCCGATCAGGTAAACCAGGCCCATGGTTGCCTTTCCTTCCGAATCGAGAAGGTGCATGAATCCGTTCATCTTCGGGCTGAAGGCAATTATGAAGTTGACTATGCACGAAAGCAGGAGTCCGAGCGACATTATCTTGCGGCGGCTGAACCTGTCGACCAGCATGCCGTTCACAAACCTCGACGCCCCGTATATGACTCCGTTGAGAGTCATGAATATACCGAGCTGGACCTTGCTCAGCCCCAGTTCCGCCTCCATGGCCGGAATGGCCATGCTGAGATTCTTCCTGACAAAGTAGAAAAGGGCATATCCTATCATCAACACGATGATAGTCCGCCATTCCCACAGATGATACCTTTTCGTAGTCGCCGCGTCCATTACCCGCTCAAAATATTAAAAATGCCATTTGCCCTGTCCTACAGTCTTGCTTTCCTTCCCGGGGAGGGTGACCGTCGCATAGCTTCCGACCGGTACCGTAAGGTCAAGGGAAAGGCCGTCAGGAGTATTCCTGACTTCGGAAACAACTGTACCATAAGGTGTTTCCTTGGAATACACAACCCTCTCCAGTCCGGCTGCCGGAAGCGGCTCTACTATGATATGCCTGTATCCGGGCTCCTTTTCATCTATCTGTACCCCGGCAAGTTTTTCATAGAACCATATGAGTCCTCCGCCGAACATGGGGTGGTTGCGGGAGTTGCTCCCGTCCCACATTTCCCAGGTAGTAGTGGCGCCCTGGGCCAGCCAATGCCCGAAGCTCGGGAAATCCCTCTGGGTGATAACCTTGAAGGCCAGGTCGTTGAGGCCGTTATCCGCCAGGACCTCGAAGAGGAAGCGCGTCCCGAAAATACCGGTGTTGAGATGGCCGTTGTATTTTACCCCTATCTCATTCCGGAGGGTCTCAACTACATCGGCACGGATTTCATCCGGGACCCCCATCTTGAGCGCCAGGACATTGGATCCATATTCTCCGAATGACTTGGCCTCGGGATCGTAGAACTTCTTCATGAAGGCGTCCCTAGTCCGTTCGGCAAGTCCCCTGTAATAGTCTGTGTCCTCTCTGGTTCCGACAACCCTGGAGGCCTTGGCCACTATGTCAGCGCAATACCACAGGTAGAAAGTGTGGACCAGTTCATCTGAAGGAAGACCATATGCAGGGGCCCAGTCCCCGAGATTGAACCACTTCTGCCAGCTTCCACTAATGACATCCGTCATCTTCTGGAACATCGTCCCGTCGGGAGTGATCCAGCCTTCCATATGACGGACCTGCTCCTTCATCGCGAAATAATTATCCTTCAGGATTTCCACGTCAGCATAATGCCTGTAGTGCTCCCACGGGATGATATCCATGGCCGCACCCCAGCCTACTCCGCCGCCGCATCCCGGCTGCCATGGAGCAGAATTCGGAACATAGCCGGTCTCCACGTCCTGGGTGTCATTCATATCCCTGATCCATTTGCGGTAGAAGGCCTCCGCATCGAAATTGGACATTACTGTAGCACAGGAGACCTGCCCGTCGCCGGTGTACGGGGAACGCTCCCTGTGCGGACAGTCGCTGGCTATGCCTCCGTGCATGTTGTCCATCTGGGAACGTCTCCATATGATATTGATGCTGTCAAGCAGGCCGACCGACGTCTCGAAGCGGGAATCTATCCTGACGTCGTTGTTGACTGCTTCCGCGACGAGATTCTTCTCCGAGAGCGTTTCGATGCCGGTTATCCTGGCTTTGCTGAAGACGAACCAGGTGAACCTTGGAGCATATGAAACCGGATTGGAGTCTTTGAACACGTAAAGCTGGTCCCCTTCCTTGGATTCACATATGAATTTGACCCTGAGGGTGTCTCCCGCCTTTCCGGTCATGTCCTTGAAATGGATCCAGCCGGAAATCTCGGTCCCGAAATCCACTTCGTAACTTCCATCCGGATTCTTGGTAAGCGATTTGGGTTCCAGGGTCCCGGTGATCCTGTCGAGAGGTGCGTCAGAAGCACGGAGTTTTCCTTCCGGAGCGACTCGAGGAACCGCGTTCGCCCAGGAGGAGTCATCATATCCCACTGTCGTCCAGCCCGGATGTTCGAGCCTGGCGTCATATGTCTCCCCGTGATAAATGTCATTCAATGTAATGGCGGAAGGAGCTGATTTCCAGGAAGTATCCGAGACCACAGTCTCCTTTTCGCCGTCCTCATATTCTATCATTATCTGGCAAAGCAGCCTCTGGGACCCGAAAGCCTTTGTCCATCTCTCCCAGTGGGTGTTGTAGAAGCCGGCTCCGACTATGACTCCGGCGGCATTCTCCCCGACTTTCAGGTCTTTTGTGACATCGTACACCAGATAGGTCACCCTGTAACCCCTGAAATGATCCTTGAGTGCGATGAACACCTTGTCAAGGTCTTTCCTGGAGGTGTATCCGGTGAGGTTCGGAACCAGGCGGTCATCCCCTATCCTCTGGCCGTTGAGGAACATTTCGAAGAAGCCCAGGCCACAGACGAAGGCCTTGGCTGACTTTACTTTCTTGCTGACATTGAACTCTTTCCGGAACATGGGTGCAGGCTGGTCCACAGTGTCGGACTCTTCTCTCTGGTAAGGAGCCCCGATCCAGGATGCTTTCCACTGCCCTGGATCCATCATTCCCATGGTCCAATGACCCGGACGGCTCCAGGCAGATGCCTTTCCCTTGCTGTCCCAGACCATTACTTTCCACCAGCAGTCCTGCCCGCTGGAAAGCGGCTTCCCGCCGTAGTTTATTCTCAAAGCGCACGGGGAATCTGTCTTTCCGGTGTCCCAGAGCAGATTCTTCCCTGAGCGCAGGTCTTTGAGTGACGATGCCACTACAATCCTGTAAGCGCTTTGGCTCTCGTTGCAGACCTTGTCCGAGACCGGATTGTCAACCCACGTAAGCCTGGGAGAGGTAACATCTATGCAGTTGGGCTCTTCCATGGATTCGACCCTCAGGTTGACGGGGACGAGGGAGGACTTCGAACAGGAAACGGCAACAGAGAGCATTGCCGCAGCAAGACATACGATCGATTTCATTTTAGCTCAGTGTTATCTAGACAAAGAGTAAAGATATGAAAAAAAAGGCTATCTTTACTCTGTTTGAAGAATGAATCCTAATCTTGTTTTTCAATGAAACTTCATAATGTCATCGCCGGAGCCATAATCGCTCTCTCCATCACAGTATCCTGCAGCCAGAGCATGAACGTGTCTTTCCCCTGCAGCCAAAGCAAAAAAGTGCCCCTCCCGGAGGCCGTAGCCCACAGGGGATGCTGGCTCAAGGCGGGGAACGAATTCTATATCAATGAGAACTGTCCTGCAGGAGTCAAGATGGCCGCCCGCTACGGCTACCCCGCAATCGAGTGCGACGTAAAGTACACCCTCGACAGCGTAATGGTCATCATGCATGACGCCACCATCAACAGGACGATGCGCAATGCATCCGACTACTCCCCGATAGAGGGACCGGTCTATGTGAAGGACCTGACATATGAGCAGCTTCGCTCCGGATATGTCCTGGAATCCACCGACCCGGCCCTGAGGACTCCTATTCCGACTTTCCGTGAGGAGCTGGAGGCCTGCAAGGAGTACGGGATCGTCCCGATGCTTCACAGCGCCATCGTGGAGTCCTACAGGCTGGCCCAGGAAATCCTCGGAGACAACTGGATAGGCTTTTCATCCAGCAAAAAGCCTCTGGATGAGATCCGCTCATTTTCAAACTGCCTGATCCTCCTGGATCCCGGACGCGTTCCGGCTGAGACCGCAATCGAAAACGCCTCTTCCTTCGGAGGACGTTTCGGCCTGAGCACCATGAAACACGACATGCTTATCAAGCCATACATAGACTCCCTGAAAGCCGCAGGATGCGAAGTGCAGGCCTCGATCTTCCCGACACCTAAGGAGCAGAGGGCGGCAATGGACGGAGTGACGATCCAGCTCAGCGACTTCTGGTGGCACCAGGACGAGGGAAGACAGGCATATGACTCGAAAACCTGCAAGAAGCTCTCCCTCGACGGTGGCCAGGGGTTCGAGTGGACTGCGGCCGCATCGCCGGATTTCGCCGCGCTCACTCTCTACCTGGACTTCACAGGCTCCATCGAAGTGACTATGCCCGGGAACCGGAAATATGCTTTCAACCATACGGAGCAGGGCCGCGAGGTACTTGGCCTGAGGCTCTACAAGACGGCCCCCTCCATCAGCATAAAGGCTCTTGGCGAGACCCGTATCAAGCGGCTTGAAGCCAAGGCTTACGAGCTGTAGGATCCATGCTTGAGCAGGAGATATCCATAGAAAACCACCCCCTTCAACCGTTTCTGCCTGAAGGGGCCAAAGTGTTGTTCCTGGGGAGTTTCCCCCCTCCGCGGGCCAGATGGTCCATGGACTTCTTCTACCCGAATTTCAACAACGACTTCTGGAGGATAATGGGCCTGGTTTTCTTCGGGGACCGGGGGCATTTCGAGTGTGCCGGGGAAAAGAAGTTCGACAGGCGGCGGATTGAAGATTTCTGCCGTAAAGAGTGCTTTGCCTTCTACGACACGGCCAGGACGGTCCGCCGGTTGAAAGGCAATGCCAGCGATGCATTCCTGGAGATAGTCCGCAGCAGCGATGTCCCGGGCATGCTGGAGGAAATACCTCAGTGCCACACGATTGTCACCACCGGAGGCAAAGCCTCGGAAGAACTCCTGGCAATCTTCAGCCGCCTTGGCTGCGCTCCGGAAGGGACGCCTCCGGTCGGAGGCAGCATCAACGTCGCAGTCCCCACCGTCAGAGGCACCAGGAAGGTGACATGGCACAGGATGCCTTCCTCCTCGAGGGCATATCCGATGAAACTTGAAAACAAAGCGGAGTTCTACCGCAAAGTCTTGCATCAGGTTCCCCGGGGCTGTATGCCCTGAAAACCCGTAGCCGCCCTCGGCGTCGTTGAGAGGGAGGGGCCCGCTCCGTCAGGAGTGGGAGGGATGAGCGAAGCGAACGGTTTTCAGGACATACAGCCCCGGGGAACCGTCCCTACTTGTGAAGGTCGAAATCCACTACTATAGGCCTGTGGTCGGACGGATGCCAGAAGTTTGAAATCTTCTTGGCGTCGCGAACCGGTGCAGTGTAGGCGTCAGTGTAAACCCTGGCAGTCTTGATCCTGTCGAACAAAGGTTTGGTACAATAGACGAAATCGATCCTCGCCTGACCTCCTGTAGTAGTGTAGAACTTATCCGGATAGAACTCGTGGATCACGTCAAGATACGGGGTATTCTCCCTGATGTAATCGTGCACCAGATATGCAGTAGTCGGCTCCTCGTATTTGTAGGTGTCCTGATCGACTCTGGAGCGGGAATTGAAGTCCCCCATCATCATCCACATCTGGTTCTCGGCACCTTCAACGCTCCCGATGGTATGCTCACATATGTACTCCATCTCCGCCCGGCGGAAATAGTCACCGCCATGCTCGGCTTTGCTCTTCTCGCGGTCCTGGACTCCGTAAGCATATGCCTGCGGCCAGGTGTGGAGGGTCACGATGTTCAGAGTGTTGCCGTTCTTCTCGATCTGCGCCCATCCGGCCCCGTGCGATACGATTACTTCTTCGGTCCCGGTGATCCGGGCGATTTCCTTGATCGGGTATCTGGAGGTGATGATCTGGGGATAATTGTCCCTGTGGCCGCCCAGGAAGACATATTTGTGCCCGTAGCGGGCCGCCATGTCCTTCCAGAATGAGAGCAGACGCTCATCGGTGCGCCATGAATCGATGTCGTCGAGATAGTCGGCTGTCCCGCTCTTGAATATGGGCTGGGCCTCGCACCAGACGCAGACGTCCGGCTCGCGGGCCTCGACCCATGCCGTGAAACGGGCGAAATCGTCATCCTGACCATCCCACATTCCGTTCTGGATGTTCCAGTACACCAGGCGGAGGTTGTCCTTGTCATTCGTCTTGCCTGACTTTGCACAACCGCCCGCAAGCACCAGTGCGGCGGTGATGAAGGCGAAATATCTAACTGTCAATTTCATATGTACATTGGATTAATGGTTACTCCGAGCGGCGCCTGCGGCGGGGGGCAAATGAGAATGTCTCCTGCACCTGGCCGGTAAATATATTGTGCACTGTAATATCCAACTTGCCGTTCTCCACCTTTCCCTCGACTATAGTCGGGTAACTCTTCTCACGCATATGCGGACCGCCACCCACGATCTGGGCCCAGCCACGCTCCTTATCCGGAGCATCATAACGATATTTATGCTGGTGCGCCGTAATCACCAGCTGGCATCCGGCTTTCTTCAGGAGCGGTCCCCACATGTTGGCGCAGGTCCGCTGCCAGTGGGCGAAATCGGTCGTGTACCTGGGGTCCTTGTCGGCAGGAGCGACATCGCCGGGATTCGCTGTCGGATCCGGATCGAAGAGGGGAATGTGGCAGAATGCCACCAGATACGGAGCTGAAGCTATTTCGGGACGCTTCAGGGCATCCTTGAGCCAAAGCGTCTGGGCCTCACGGTAAGCCTTGCTGCTGAACAGACCGGCGAAGAGAGGATTGGTGTCCAATTTGTCTTCGGCTGTGTCCAGGCCGATCATGGCAACGCTTCCCATCCTGACCGCGAAGTTGCGGCCGAGGTCCCAGTCCCGGGGACTGCGCTCCTCGTTCTGGCGGAACATCCACACCCTTTCGATATGGCGGTTGGCCATGCCGCGGGAATCGTGGTTCCCCGGGCTGAAGAGATACGGAATCTCCGAGGCGAAATCCTTACTGGCAATCGGAGGATTCAGGAAGATTTCAACCTGGCTGTCAATATCTTCCTGAACGTTGGTGGCATCTCCGTTCCATATGACGCATGAAGGCGCCAGGACTGCCAGTTTCTTTGTCAGGAGGTCGAAGGTTTCCCACTTCGCATGAGTGTCGTTGATCACGCAGAAATGCGGATCGGCCTTCTTGCCTGCAGTGCGGAAACTGTAAACCCTTTCGTCCTTCTCGGTACCCAGGATCTTCATGGCATAACCGCCCTTATAGGATATGCGGTCGGCTCCTATGGTGTAATAGTACTTGGTCGCCGGTTTCAGGCCGGTAAGCCTGACGAGCATGACCTTGTCATTCATGTCGGTAACACGGAAGCCTCCGCATTTCACCGTGACGGCATCGCTCATGTCCGGTTTCTCGCTGTAGCTCACGAAACCGTTTGCCATGTCGGAGACGGCGAATGCGACTCCCATGCTGGTCTCAGCATAGTTCTGCAGCATAGGAGCGGAGATGATAAGTTTTCCGCCGGCAGGCTGGGGCTGCGGCTCCTGAGGAGCCTCCGGGGCCTGAAGTTCTTCTGCAACGGAAGTTTCCTCCCCCGCTGCCGGGGCTTCCTCCTTCTTCTCAGCTGCAGCGGTACCTGCAAACGCATTGGTAGTGGAAGACACTGCCGCTACGGCAGCTATCTTCGCGGAGTCTTTCAAAAAGTCTCTCCTGTTCATATGTCAAAAAATCTTATGCGAATTTTCCAGCAGGAAACACTTCAGAATAAATGGGTTCTCCCTTCCGGCCAAAGCCATTGCAGGGCCTTACGGCGAATCGGAATTCTTTGTCCAGAGGCAGTTCATTCACGCTGAAAACACACTTGACAGGCTGCTCGGAATCCTTTTTCTCACCAAGGAAATAGGTGTTTGAGAAAACGCGCTTGGTCAGGACCGCCTTGTAAACATCGACTCCGGCTTCCTCAACCTGCACTTCATAATCCAGCGGACGGGGCAGCCCGTCATGGGAAACGGCAACGGGGAATTCCACGGTAACCTGGTCCTGCTCCACCCCGTAACGGTCCTTTCCCGGCTTCCTGTCGCCGACGGTGACCCTGGCCGAGTCGAAGAACTGGGGTGCCTTCTCGGTCTTTTCCCTTGCCTCGAATGTCAACGGCTTTGAATTGCCCTTGATCGGGATGACCCAGCTTCCGAGGTCTTCGTCATTCTCGAACTCGTGCCTGGAAAGCACTATGCAGTCGTCATATATGGTCATGAGCTGGCCATGGTGTCCGGTGGTGCCAGAGAGGACCGGCATCTGCGAGGGTACGTTCTCCTTGGTGCCGAACACCTTGCTGTTCTCGCGCCCTCCGATCGGGATGATGTACCTCAGCGAAGCGGTACCGACACTGGTGAAGGCGCCCTGCCATATGACCCTGTCATCCGTAAGCGGAGTGTGGGAATGGCCGGAGAATGCGATGGCATTCGGGTAGCGGGACAATATCTCAGTGACCGAACCGTCGTCCTGTCCCCACACCCAGGGAGCCGAACATGTCCCCTTCGGGTGCATATGCTGGAAGTAGAAGAACGGCTTGTCCTTAGGAAGCTGGTCCTCGACCGATTTCATGAATTCGTCAAGTCCGGGGATGAAGTCCCTGTTGAACTGTGCGCCGATGAACTTGTAGCCCTTCACATCCTTGATGTAGATAGGCTCGAATTTCTCGTGCCAGCATTCTTCCCAGAATTTGTCCCTGACCGGGGCGATGGCGTCACGTTTGCAGACTTCTTCTCCATATGCCTTCTTGACATATCCATATGTCGGTCCTTCGATTTCGTGGTTGCCGTAGACTATGAGCCTCTCTATCTTCTTCCCGTCGGGATACTTGTCGTCGGGGAACACGCTGTACCAGTCATTGACAGCAGAACGATACTCGGGCATCATTCCGTTGTCGGTCATGTCGCCGGCAATCAAAACTGCATCCACCCTCCTCTCCTTGAAATAGTTCAGGGCTTTGATAAAGCATTTCTGAGAAGCCTCGTTGATTACATGGGTGTCACTTAAAATACCTACTTTAAGCCTCTCTTTACCATAAGACTTGACTTTAGATGCCAATGCGGGGAAATCCATGCTCGCCAGAGCCGTCGCCGCAACCGATGTCTTCAAAAAATTCCTTCTGTCCATATGCTAAAACTTTACCGGTTACTGTCCTATGCGAATTTCCCTTCTGGAAATAATTCTGAATAAATGGGTTCGCCCTTCCGGCCGAAGCCGTTGCAGGGCCTTACAGCGAAACGGAATTTCTTGTCCACAGGCAACTCGCGCACGCTGAAAACGCACTTGACCGGCTGCTCGGAATCCTTCTTTTCCCCGAAGAAATAGGTGTTTGAGAAGACCCTCTTGGTCAGGACGGCCTTGAACACATCCACGCCTTCTTCCTCGATCTGCACTTCGTAGTCAAGGGGACGAGGAAATCCGTCGTGCGAAACTGCGACCGGGAATTCCACCGTAACCTGGTCCTGTTCCTCCCCGTAACGGTCCTTTCCAGGAACCCTCTCCCCTACGGTAACCTTTTCATTGCCGTAGAACTGGGGAGCCTTTTCGGTCTTTTCGCGCAACTCGAAAGAGTACGGCTTAGCATTGCCTTTGAGCGGAATGACCCATGTGCCGAGATCCTCATCGTTCTCGAACTCGTGCCTCTGCAGCACGATGTAGTCGTCATATACGGTCATCATCTGGGCGTGATGGCCTTTGTTGCCGGACAGGACGGGCATCTGTGCCGGCACCTTCTCGGTGCTGGCGAAGACCTTGCTGTTCTCGCGGCCACCGAGCGGGACCATGAACTTCAGGGAGCCCGTACCTACGCTGGTGAACGCGCCCTGCCATATGACCCGCTCGTCCGTAAGCGTGGTGTGGGAATGACCTGAGAACGCTATGACATTCGGGTAGCGGGACAACACCTCCGTAGACGCACCGTCGTCCATTCCCCACACCCAAGGCGACGAACAAGTCCCCTTGGGATGCACATGTTGGAAATAGAAGAAGGGCTTGTCCTTCGGAAGCTGGTCCTCGATCGATTTCATGTATTCGTCAAGCCCGGGGATGTATTGCATGTTGACGAAGTGCGCACCGATGAACTTGTAGCCCTTCACCTCCTTCATGTATATGGGCTGGAATTTCTCATGCCAGCATTCTTCCCAGAATTTTTCCTTCACCGGGAGAATGATATCACGCTGAAGGACCTCTGGGCTATGATGGCTCCTCGCGCCCTTGTATTTGTGCCCTTCTATTTCGTGGTTGCCATAGACTATGAGCCTTTCGATCTTTTTCCCGTCGGGATACTTGTCGTCGGGGAACACGCTGTACCAGTCATCAACGACAACGCGGTATTCGGGCATCAAACCGTCATCGATCAGGTCCCCGGCAATCAGCACCGCATCGACCCTCCTCTCCTTGAAATAGTTCAGGGCCTTGAGAAAGCATGCCTCCGTGGCCTTATTGGCTACATGGATGTCACTTAAAACGCCGACTTTCAACCTCACTTTCCCGTAGGATTTCACCTTTGACGCCAATGCGGGGAAGTCCAGACTTGCGAGGGCTGTCGCCGCTACCGAAGTCTTCAAAAAATTCCTTCTGTCCATTAATAGTGCTTATCGTAATTAGTGATTGTCAAATATAACGAAAAAATAGCTATCTTGGTAAGGTGAAATTATTATTACAATAACACAGGAAGCACATTCATATGACTAATCACATTAACTCCTTGATCCGGACCGTGTTCGCCGCTTCAATGATCCTCCTTTTCTCCGCAGGTGCCGGAGCGCAGAATAAAATCGCAATCACCGCCCACCGCGGCTTCTGGAAATGCGAGGCCGCTGGCAATTCCGAAAATTCCATCGCTTCGCTCCGCGAGGCACAGAACGCGGGCTTGTGGGGCTCTGAGTTCGATGCACATCTCACAGCCGACAATAAGATTCTGATCAATCATGACAATACTCGCGGCGGGAAAGAAATCGAGCAGACGAAACTGAGGTATTTCAAGAGCGTCCAGGCCTGCCGGCTCAAGAACGGGGAATGGCCCTCGACGCTGAACCAGTACCTGAAACAGGGGAAAGCTAACGACAAGACCGTGCTCGTCTTCGAGCTCAAGCCGGAGAAATACCGCAGCGAAGACCTGCTCATCAGCAAGAGCGTCAGGTCTCTCAAGCGCCATGGTCTCTTCGACCCTTCAAAGGTCATTTTCATCTCCTTCAGCAAGCATATGTGCGATGTCATAGCCCAGAAATACCCTGAGTTCACGAACCAGTACCTCAATGGTGACATCTCCCCAAAAGACCTGAAGAAGGACGGAATCAATGGCTTGGACTATCATTTCAACGTACTGAAAAATCATCCTGAATGGGTCGCGGAAGCCCACGCCCTGGGGATGAGTGTCAACTGCTGGACAGTCAATAAAGAAGAAGACATCAAGGCGATGATTGACCTCGGGGTGGACTGCATCACTACTAACGAGCCGCTCCTTGTACGGAAACTCCTGGGAGACAGGGAACTTACTCTTTAACCATGCCTTTCGACAAATACTCTACGCCCATGACGGAGCGCCAGCTCATGGCGGCCTGCTCCAAAATCAAGCATGTGGCCCTAGACATGGACGGAACCATATATATGGGTTCTACCCTGTTCCCCTACACCCATGCTTTCCTGGAAATGCTGACCGCATTGGGTATCAGTTACTCGTTCCTGACCAACAACCCCACGAAAAACCGAGGGGATTATCTGCGGAAGTTGCAGAACCTTGGAATAGAAGCATCTGACCAGCAGATGTATACGAGCTCCATTGCGACTATCGACTACATCCGTCAGCATTACCCCGGAGTGAAAAGGATATATGCCCTCGGAACTCCGAGCATGCAGGCGGAGTTCCGCAAGGCCGGCTTCGAACTGACCCTGGACGATCCTTCCGACAGGCCGGACATGCTAGTGGTCGCGTTCGATACCACGCTTACATATGAGCGCTTCTGCCGAGCGGCATGGTGGGCGTCAAAGAAGGAGATACCTTACATCGCCACCAATCCGGACTGGGTGTGCCCTACTGACCAGGAAACCATCCTGATCGACTGCGGATCCCTGACACGATGCATCGAGGGGGCTACGAAGAGGTTGCCTGATGCCGTCATAGGGAAACCCAATCCCATAATGCTCTACACCCTGAGGGACAGCCTCGGCCTCAAGAGCGATGAGATCGCCATGGTCGGGGACAGGATCTACACCGATGTCGCTGCCGGGCTCAATGCAGGTAACCTCGGAGTCCTGGTCCTAAGCGGTGAAACCACTTTGGAAGTTGCTGAAGCCTCCGATGTCAATCCGGACATCATAGCCTTGAACATCCTGGAATTCGGCAAGCTCCTGTACAAGTCACGCGGCTACAAATACTGACATTATCATATTATCAATCATATATTTACAAAAAGCGATGAAAAGATTTACGATCATAGCGCTTCTGCTCTCATTTGCACTGTCATATGCCCGTGCATATGAAGAGAGGAACATTTTCATGAACAGTGCTACGCCACAGGAGGTGAAAGAATCGCTGGTGATGGACCAGAAATGGGTGAAATACCCGGCCTACACCGACCGCGCCGGCTGGGACGCCATTTTCGGCCAGTATAAGGACCATTACATCACGGCCGGAGAAAAGCTGCTCGATTTCGAGTGGAAAGTCGTCAGGGCTACGGATTACCTGGCTTTTGAACGTTCGGGCAACCGCAGCGTCATGGAGGGCCGTTATTACAATAACGTGGGGACATTGGGCGCTCTTTTCCTGGCAGAGATGGCCGAGGGGAAAGGACGCTTTATCGATCCGATGATCGACGGTATCTTCCTGATGTGCGAAATGACTTCATGGTCAGCCAACGCCCATGTTGTCCAGCAACGCACCAAAAGAGCCCTTCCGACTAACCTGCAGCCGGTTCTGGACCTGCGCGAGGCGGAGATGGGGCAGCTGATGTCGTGGATCTACTATTTCATGAAGGATGAGCTGGACAAGGTCGACCCGGAGATCAGCCGCCGCATGCGTCAGGAAATAAAGGCAAAGGTGCTTGACCCGTACCTGAACGACTCATTCAACTGGATGGCCCGCAAGGCGAAAGGGACTAAGCAGAATAACTGGAATCCCTGGTGCAACGGCAATGCCCTGCTATCATTCATGCTCATGGAGAACGACCGGGATACCCTGGCAAAGGTGGTGCTTGAGTCGATGCGGTCAGTCGACCAGTACGTCAATTACATTACTTTCGACGGCGCATGCGATGAGGGTCCCAGGTATTGGAACCTGGCAGGCGGAAAACTGTATGACTATGTCGAGATACTCAAACTGGCTACCGGCGGGAAAGTGAACCTGCTGTCCCATCCCTACCTTAAAAGGACCGGAGAGTACATATGCAATTCCTACATCGGACTGGACTGGGTGGTCAATTTCGCGGATGCGCCTGCTAAGGGAGGGGTCAGTCCTTTCCTTATCTACCGCTTCGGGAAAGCCGTCGGCAGCGAAAAGATGAAACACTTTGCCGCCGCTCTTTTCGAAAAGAAAGTGTCTCCCCCGAGATTCTATTTCAGCGGGAACGACCTGTTCCGCTTATTTGAGGCCCTGTCCATCAAAGATGAACTGGCGTCTGCGTCCCCCGAGGCAATCGTGGAACCGTTCGTGTGGTATCCTGAAACCGAATTCTGCTACCTGTCAGATCCGGAAGGTCTTTTTGTCGCTGCGAAGGGAGGCCACAACAACGAGAGCCATAACCACAATGATGTCGGCAGTTTCATCCTGTATATGGACAACCAGCCGGTCCTGATCGATGCCGGAGTCGGGTACTACACCCGTCAGACTTTCACAAGTGAGCGCTATACCATATGGACGATGCAGAGCAATTACCATAACCTCCCTGTGATCAACGGGTTCGGCCAGAAGAACGGAGCGGCGTACAAGGCGTCGGAAGCAATGGCTAAGCCGAACTTCTTCTCTGTCAACATCGCCGGAGCTTATCCCGCCGAGGCTAAGGTAGAGAAGTGGACACGTTCTTATCAGCTTGCAGGCAAGGAGCTGAAAGTTAATGATTCATTCAAGCTTAAAGAGACTGTTGCCCCGAATTCAGTCAGCTTCATGACATGGGGAAATGTGAAGAAAGAATCCGACGGGAAGATTTCCATCTCAGTAGAAGGTGTGAACGCCCAGCTCACTTACGACCCGAAAATCTTCGACTGCAACATCGAAACCATTGCCCTGACCGACCATATACTGTCGGATGTCTGGGGCGACAAGGTTTACAGGTTGTCGTTCACGGCAAAGAAGCTGGCGAAAAGCGGAAAATACTCATTCACCGTAACAAAGCGATAAACCATGAAGATCATATCTCTCTGTCTGTCTATATTGCTCACCCTGTCCGTCCTCCAGGCCCGGGCATATGAAGAACGTAACATTTTCATGAACAGTGCTACGCCCCAGGAGGTGAAAGAATCACTGGTGATGGACCAGAAGTGGGTGAAGTATCCTTCTTACTACGACCGTCAGGGCTGGGATGCCCTTTTCGGCCAGTTCAAGGACAGCTACATCAAACACGGGAATGACCTGATCGATTACCAGTGGCAGGTAGTCAAGGCTACTGATTACCTGGAGTTCGAGCGCACCGGCGACAGGACGGCCATGGAGAATCCCTATTATTCGAACACCCATGCGATGGCCAGCTTCTTCCTGGCGGAAATGGCTGAGGGTAAGGGCCGCTTCATCGATCCGCTGATCAACGGAGTCTTCCACATATGCGAAATGACTTCATGGACTGCGTCGGCGCACAATGTACAGCAGAGAACCGGACGCTCATTGCCGTCATATGACCAGCCTGTCCTGGATCTGCGTGAAGCTGAGATGGGACACCTGCTGTCCTGGATCTACTATTTCATGAAGGATGAGTTCGACAAAGTGGATCCGGAAATCTCCCGCCGCCTGCGCCATGAGCTGCAGGTCAAGGTGCTGGATCCATATATGAACGATTCTTCTTTCGAGTGGATGGCACGCGGAGCCAAAGGGACGGCCCAGAACAACTGGAATGTCAGATGCAACTGCAACACCCTGATGGCATTCATGCTCCTTGAAAACGATCGCGAAACCCTGGCGAAGGCCGTTCTGGAATCCATGCGTTCGGTGGACCAGTATGTGAACTACATCACCCATGACGGAGCATGCGATGAAGGGCCTTCGTACTGGAACACGGCCGGAGCGCAACTGTATGACTACACAGAAATCCTAAAGGCTATCACAGGCGGGAAGGTGAACCTGCTGAACCACCCGTACCTTAAAAGGGCCGGAGAATACATATGCCATTCTTTCATTGGACTGGACTGGGTGGTGAATTTCGCGGATGCTCCTGCGAAAGGCTCTAGCAGCCCGTTCGTCGTCTATCGCTTCGGCAAAGGGGTCGGAAGCGAGATGATGAAGCACTTCGCCGCCGCCCTCTACCGGAAAGACAGCACCCCGACCTCCTTTGGGATAGGTTCGGATATCTACCGCATCTTCGAGGCTATGACAATCCAGAAGGAACTTGCGGAGACATCTCCGGAGGAGATCCGCGAACCATTTGTATGGTACCCCGAGACCGAGTTCTGCTATCTGTCCGACCCCGAAGGCCTCTTCGTTGCGGCAAAGGGAGGCAACAACGACGAAAGCCACAACCACAATGATGTAGGGACCTTCATCCTCTACATGGACAACCAGCCGGTAATGATCGATGCCGGTGTCGGGACCTACCGCCGTCAGACATTCGACAGCAGCCGCTATACGATATGGAGCATGCAGAGCAACTACCACAACCTCCCGGTTATAAACGGAGTCGGCGAAAAGGAAGGCCCTGCGTATAAGGCCTCGGACGCAGTGGCGAAGCCTGGATTCTTCTCGGTGAACATAGCCGGGGCATTCCCGGAGGCAGCCAAGGTGGACAAATGGACCCGCTCCTACCAGCTCGGCGGGAACACCCTCCGGATCAATGATGCCTTCACCCTGAAACAGACCGTCGCTCCGAATGTCGTCAACTTCATGACTTGGGGAGACGTGAAGAAAGTCTCCGACGGGAAGGTCTCCATCTCGGTCAATGGTGTGAAGGCTCTGCTTACATATGACCCCAGGTCATTTGATTACAGCATCGAGACAATCCTCCTGGATGATCCGCGTCTTTCGGACATATGGGGAGAGAAGGTGTACCGCGTCTCCTTGACTGCAAAGAAAATGACTAAGAAAGGAAACTATTCATTCACGGTAAAAAAACTGTAACATATGATCAGGAAAATATTTATTGCTGCATTACTCCTTGCCGTCGCTTTCAATGCCCGGGCATATGAGGAGAGGAACATCATTAAAAATGCCGCGACAAAGGACCAGTTGAAGCAGTACCTGGTATTGGACCAGAAATGGGTTACCTACCCTGCTTACACCGACCGCCAGGGATGGGACAAGATCTTCGGCGACCTCAAGGATTTCTACATCAAACGCGGAGAGGAAAGGCTTGATTACCAGTGGAAAGTAATCAAAGCCACCGATTTCTTCGAATATGAGCGCACCGGAGACCGGTACATCATGCAGAACAAGAAAGAGGCTAACAATTCCGCCACGATGGACCTGTTCATGGCCGAAATGGCCGAGGGAAAGGGCCGCTTCATCGACCAGCTGATCAACGGGGTCTTCTGTGCCAGCGAAATGACTTCCTGGTCCCATTCTGCACACAACTCCCGCCAGAAATCCCACAGGGCCTTGCCGGCATATGACGACCTGGTCTTCGATCTGGGTGTCGGCCAGATGGCGAACGGTTATTCCTGGATCTATTATTTCATGAAGGATGAGTTCGACAAGGTCGATCCTGAAATTTCCCGCCGTCTGCGTCATGAGTTGCAGAAGAAGGTCCTGGATGTCTACCTGAACAATGACTCGTTTGACTGGATGGCCCGCGGGAAGAAAGGCTCGATGCAGAACAACTGGAACCCATGGTGCAACAGCAATGCCCTGATTGCCTTCATGTTGCTGGAAAACGACAGGGATGTCCTGGCAGATGCAGTATATGAGTCTATGCGTTCGGTCGATGAGTTCCTGAACTACATCAAATCCGACGGCGCTTGTGAAGAAGGCCCCGGCTACTGGGATGCCGCTGCAGGTAAGTTGTGCGACCATCTCGAAATGCTCAGGGAAATCACCGGCGGAAAGGTCGACCTCTTCGGCAACAAGATGGTAAAGGATATGGGCGAATACATTTACCGTTCTTACATCGGTGACGGCTGGGTAGTGAATTTTGCCGATGCGAATGCCAAAGGCGGAGGGAATCCCGCATTCGTCTACCGCTTCGGCAAGAACCTGGGCAGCGAAGGCATGATGCATTATGCCGGTTACCTGTCAAAAGGCTCTGTCACCCCGACTCCTTCTACGGACCTGTACCGCTTTTTCAAGGCACTGGAGATAAATGACGAGCTGGAAGCCATAAAGCCGGAACTACCGAGGGAGCCTTTCACATGGTACCCTGAGACGGAGTTCTGTTATCTCTCCAATGAAGAAGGTCTGTTCTTCGCCGGCAAAGGCGGTTTCAATAATGAAAGCCACAACCACAACGATGTAGGTTCCTTCATCCTCGCAATGGACAGGAAGCCCATCATGGTCGATGCCGGTGTCGGGACCTATCGCCGCCAGACTTTCGGCAGCCAACGCTACACTATCTGGACGATGCAGAGCAACTACCACAACCTCCCGATGATCAATGGCGTCGCCCAGATGAATGGTGCAGAATACAAAGCCTCGGATGCGGTAGCGAAACCCGGCTACTTCTCCGTCAACATCGCCGGAGCATTCCCGAAGGAAGCGAAGGTGGACAGGTGGGTCCGTTCATATCAGCTTAACGGGAACTCCCTCCGCATCAATGACGCATTCGCCCTCAAACAGACCATCGCTCCGAACGTGGTCAATTTCCTGACCCGCGGGGATGTGAAAAAAGTCTCTGACGGAAAGGTCTCCATCTCGGTGGAAGGAACGGATGCATTGTTTACATATGATCCCAGGGCATTCAGCTACAGCATCGAGACGATTAATATAGATGACCCGCGTCTTTCCAATGTCTGGGGGGACAAATTGTACCGTATTTCCCTTACCGCAAAGAAAATGGTGAAAAAAGGGAATTATACATTTTCAATTCAGAAAGTTAAATAGTACATTTGTCATTACGACTTCAAATACACGAACCATATAAACCACAAAACTATGCAAAGAAGAGACTTCCTTAAGTTTTCTGCCGCCGGTCTCGCCGGCACAATGATTCCGACAGGACTCGCCTCCGCTGCCAGCCCTGCTGCTCCTGCAGCAAAGGCCAAGACTGCAGCCAGTGACAAGATCAGGCTCGGTTTCATCGGACTCGGACAGCAGGCCATGTATCTGCTGAACGGCTTCATGTCAATGGATGACGTCCGCGTTGTCGCCGGTTGCGATGTTTATGACATCAAGCGCGACCGCTTCGTTTACAAAGTCACCGACTATTACACCAAGAAGGGTGAAAAGAAAGTCGTCGTTCCCGTTTACGAAGACTATCAGGACCTCCTGGCCCGCCCGGACATCGATGCAGTAGTCATCGCCGTTCCCGACCATCAGCATGCAATCATCGCTATCGCCGCCTGCAAGGCCGGAAAGGATGTTTATCTTGAGAAACCCCTGACCCTTACGATCTATGAGGGACAGCAGGTAATCAAGGCCGTCCGCAAATATGGCCGTATCCTCCATGTCGGCAGCCAGCAGCGTTCCAGCGACGAGTTCATCCACGCCGCTACCCTCGCCCGCGAAGGCGCACTCGGAAAGATCGGCAAGATCAAAGTCTATGTCGGAAGGAACGATGTGAATCCTGTCACCGCAGCTCCGGCTCCGTGCAAGCTTCCGCATATGCCCGTTCCCGCAGGACTCAACTGGGACAAGTGGCTCGGACCGCTCCCCGAAAGCGTCTATTACCACTCCGACCTGGATCCTATCGTCACCAACACCGAGAAGGAGAAACTCTGGGGCGCATGGCGCTGGTACAAGGTTTCCGGCGGCGGTCTTATGACAGACTGGGGTGCACATATGTTCGATATCGCACAGTGGGCCCTCGGTAAGGACTGCAGCGGTCCTGTAGAGGTCATTCCTCCCGGATATTCCTGGTATGACTGCCTGACCTACAAATATGACAACGGCACCATCATGACCGAGGAGCCTTATGATGGCAAACAGCAGGGTGTCATGATCTACGGCGAAGAAGGCTGGGTAAAGGTCTGCCGCGGTAAATTCCAGGCATCCGACCCGAAATTCGACATGAAGGCTGCAGCAGTAGACACCTCTGTCCCCTATGAGACCAAGGTAGGACACCACCGCAGGTTCATCGAGTCCATCAAGTCCCGCATGGATACCAATGTCCCCGTTGAGGTCGGTCACTCTTCCTGCACAGTCTGCAACCTGGGCAACATCGCTATGGAGCTCGGACGCCCGGTCGTCTGGAATCCTATCGTACAGAAATTCATGCACGACGAGGAGGCTACCAAGCTCATGCACTACACCTACAGGAAAGGCTACGAGCACGCTCTCGATGTCTAATTCCCGAGGCAGAAGCCAATAAAAGGGGGCCGGCTCGCTTTGAGCCGGCCCCCTTTTATCACGCCCGGTCTGTTAATTTGCGACAGGGCTACCCCGGGAGCAGGTCTTTGTCTATGTAGTTCTCGATCGACATGCAGCAGTTCCGACTGAAGAGCTGCCCCCACTCGATCAGCATTTCCCAAGGTGCATCCCTGAGGTCATCCTTCACTACATTCTCATGCATGAGGCCATATGCAATGCCCGCATTGAAGGAATCGCCGGCCCCGATGGTGCTTACCGTCTCTATCTGCTGGACCGGGTACTCGTAGAAGGACCCGTAATCGGCAAGGAGGATTTCCCGGGAGGCATCAGTACATATGAACACCGAGCAGTAGCGGGATATGACAGTGTCGTACACCAGGCGCGGATCCGATATCCCGAAGGCAGTGTGGATGTCATCGACGCTTGCCCGCACTATGTCCGAAGCAGCGATGTTCTCCATTATGAACGGACGGAGCTGATCCAGGTCGGAAGCATGTGAAGGACGGAAATTTATGTCATAATAGATTATGGCCCCGCAGCTGCGGGCATATGCCAGGAACTTCTTCACGAATTCCCTGTTTGCAGGATTCAGGGCATAGAAAGAGCCGAAAACGACCACGTCATCCGGGCATATCTCCGGCGTAAGGAAATCCAGCCTCTCCCGGGGCTCATCCCCGTAAAAGGTGTACTTGGCATCGTTATTCTCGTCCAGGATGGCCAGGGAGACCTTGGACTTCATCCCGGGATACACACGGACGCAGGAAGAGTCCACCCTGTTCTCGTCAAGGAAATCGCGGATGATCTTCCCAACCTCATCGTCTCCGGTCTCGCTGATGAGGTATACCTTGGCACCGGCACGCCCGAGGGAGACCGAGGTGTTGAATGTCGATCCTCCGGGATTCGCCTGCTGAGGCTGGGAATTCCGGAAAAGGATGTCGAGGACAGTCTCACCGAGACATATGACTTTTCTACCCATATCTGTCTATGTTGTTTAGTCTGCTGCCATGGCCGCCTCAACGTCGTCGGGGAAGATTGGGAGCCTCTCGTGGCCAAGACGGCGGGCGCCGTCGGCAGTCACGAGCACATCGTCTTCAAGGCGGATTCCTCCGAAATCATAATAATCCTCAAGGGCGGCATAGTTCACGAAATCCCTGCCTGTGCCTTCTTCTTTCCATTTCCCGATGAGGGCCGGGATGAAATATATGCCGGGCTCATCCGAAATGACATTCCCGGGAACCAGGCGGCGGGCCATCCTCAGGCTGCCGAGCCCCATCCTGGGCGCACGTTTCTGGTCGGGATCATATCCCACAAGGTTTTCACCCAGGTCTTCCATATCGTGGACATCCAGGCCGATATTGTGTCCCAGGCCGTGAGGCATGAACATTCCGCATATGCCGCAATCGACCATGTCGTCCAGGTTTCCGCGGACCAGTCCAAGGTCACGGAGGCCTTCAAGAAGTATCTTTTCCACTGCAAGATGGACATCACGGTAGGCGACTCCCGGCTTTGTCAATGAGAAGGCGGCCTCGTTGGCCCTGCACACTATCTCGTAGATGTCCCGCTGCTTCTTGGTGAACTTGCCTCCGGTAGGATAGGTCCTGGTGAAATCTGAAGGATAATGCATGTTGTTCTCGGCTCCGGCATCAATCAGCATCAGCCTTCCGGGAACTACGATTCCCGTATGTCCGTGAAGATGAAGTGTTTCTCCATGCTGGGTCAGGATGGTCGGGAAAGAGACTCCCCAGCCTTTCTGGATGGTGTAGCCGTCCATGGCTCCGGCGATGTCCTGCTCGCGGGCGCCGACCTTGACCAGGCTGCGGCCGAGGGAATGCATCCTGTAGCCTATGTCGCAGGCGTCATCCATCTGCTCTATTTCAACGTCTTCTTTTACGAGTCTCATAGAGATGATGGCCTTGACCAGGGAAAGCGAAGATTTAGAAGGGTCGAGGGAGAGGTTCCTGAGTCTTAGGGTATTGTAATACCTCGACGGGGGGATGAAATGCACCTCGCGGCCTTTGGCGGCAGCGGCCCGGACAGCTTCATCAAAGGCTGCGGCGGGAGCACTGCAGGGAACACCGACACTCTCAGCGATCGAACGCACGCTGGGCTGCGGACCACTCCATATGACATCGTCGATGTCAACGTCATCGGCATATATTGTCTGCCCGGCGCTGTCAAGGTCGATTATGGCTGCATAGCCCTGGAGGTCTATTCCGAAATAATAGAGCCAGGTGCTGTCCTGCCTGAAAGCATATGCATTGTCGCGGTATTGGGCTGGAGCGTCGGCATTGCCAATGAATATGGCTATACCCCTCTTTCCTTCGGGTGCGCAGGACGCCATGCGCTCAATGAGAGTCGCGCGCCTGCGGATATAGATTCCTTTATCGAACATATGAATTGAGTGCTTATATGCAAATATATCATTTTTTGCGCTAAGATTCGTAAATCTCTCATTCTGCCGCTTGGGTAATGATTGCGCCTCAGGCAAACTCCGGCTATTTTTGCCAGCAGCTGTTTTTGCTTCAAAAGGAGATGATGGATATGAAGGGAATCGATGAAGTCTTGTGTGCGGCTGATGACCTCTTGTGTGCGGCCGCTGACCTGGCCATGCCGAGGGTGTGCATTGTCTGCGGGAGACAATTGCCTCTCCGGGAAAAGCACCTGTGCGCCGAATGCCTGTGTGACCTCCCTCTTACCTTCAACTGGTCCATGTCACGAAACCAGATGGCCGACCGGTTCAATGATCTGGTCCAGCGGGACCTGGAGGGATCAGACAAAGACGGACTGCTCCGAGGCCCAGGTGCCGGGCAGCTTTGCGGGCCGGAAATCCAGCCCGCCGTCGAACCTTACGCCTATGCCGCAGCCCTTTTCCTCTACCGCTCAGGCAACGGCTACAGCAAGATCACCCAGAGCCTGAAATATCATTCGAACCTCAGGGCGGGGAGATATTTTGCGCACATCCTGGGAGAGAAACTCTCCGGCTCTCCCCTATTTTCCGATGTAGATCTTGTGGTTCCGGTTCCGCTCCATTGGACGAGGATGTGGAGCAGGGGGTACAACCAGGCAGAGGTCATTGGAAAGGCCCTTTCCAGATGCCTCGGGGCCCGCATGGTCCCTGACCTTCTGGTGAGGACCCGCCGGACCAGGACCCAGACCCACCTGGACATATTCCAGAAGGCGCGCAACGTGACCGGGGCCTTCGTGATCAATGGGAAGTACCTGAGGCCCGGGAAGTTGTCTCATGCACTTCGCCGGCATTTACCTTATGCACGCCATGTGTTGCCCGAGCCGCATCACATATTGATAGTGGATGACGTTTTCACAACCGGCGCGACGGTTCACGCCTGCTGGTCCGCCCTGAGGACCGTCTTCCCCCCGGAAATCCGGATTTCCGTCGCCACCCTCGCCTGCGTAGGATACTGAATCATGAGTCGGATTAGTTGGAGTCCGCACTCGAGCACAAAAAGGCCATGAAACGTGCGCGACGGAATACCACAGTTTCCCCTCGAGCACAAAAACGCCCTAAAACGTGCGCGACAAAGAACCACTGAAGTGCACCGACTGGGAACTGTACTTTTTGAAAACGAAATAAAAAACAAGTCATATGGATGAAAGGATGAAACGGAGGGCAATGTATCGGACTTGGAAAAAGGGATACTATCATCTTTGTACTGACGGGAAAACGACTATCCTGTGTCACGATGATGCCGAATATGCAAATCTGGTTAATGCCATTGCAGTTCTGCCATTGAAATTCCCGGTAAGGATTCACGCTTACGAAGTGATGCGAACGCATATGCATTTGCTTCTCTCCGGGAATGGAGCCGCTTGCGTGGATGCCTTCGATTATCTTAAATGTCGGGCAGCAAGACGATTACGGAAGGATGGGCATCCATCACTCCCCAGAAATTACGATTTCCGGCTCATCAATGTGGAAGACGAAGATCAGATGCGCAGGAATTTCGTGTATGTGGCAAGGAACGCATTCGAAGTCCAGGAAGTCGTGCCGGGTGGTTATCTCTGGGGATCTTCACTGCTTTTCTACTCCATGGTGCCCATTCTGTTCGAATCCATCCGGGCTGGAGACCTTTCCCTCCATAAGTTACGCGAAACGCTTGAAACACGCATCCCTATTCCGAAAGATTATCTTATACATATGCCTTCCGGAATGGTCCTTCCACAAAGCTTTGTAGATACCAAAGTCTTTTACAAAGTCTTCCCAACGGCCCGTCAATACCATACAGCCCTGGTTAAAGACTTTGAAGGCTATATGATGGTTGCAGACCAGCTGGGAGAGACGGTATCCTTTACCCAAGAGGAAGCTGACATGATTATTGATCAGGTTTTAACCAGCGACTATCAAGGAGTCAAGCCGGATAATCTGACAATAGATGAACGCTTCCGTCTCGCCTCAGCCTTGCAAAAGAAGTATCGGCTTAATGTGAACCAGCTGGCTGCAGGGCTTCTCCTTCCGGCCAACATACTCGCCCAGGCCCTCCGCTCGAAACAATATCGATGACCTTGATGGGTTTACTGCATCGATGTTGGACACAAAGGTTTCCACTTAAGCCCCCAAAAGCCAATTCTCGGGCTGAGTGGGGCCCTATAATCGGGTGAAAGAGGCAGAACTTCGGGGACCGTCAAGACGCAGGAAGGCTGTGTCAATAAGGTCCCCTCCCTTATGGACATACATATAAAGCACACCATAAGAATACCATCGATGGCCCTCGGAAACAGCTTTGAAAGAAAGTGTGGAGGTTGCGCCGAAATTGCACCTATAACCCTCCCGCTCAAAGCGCTCACCATTGAACTCTGAAACTAACCAATCAATATGGGAGGAGATACTTTGAGACCCGTCTCCCTGATGTACACACATTGAGAACCTGGTCGGATAATTCTCCCCAGATAATTCAAGTTCGCCTTCATACTCAATGTTCCACTCAGGTAGCCCGTCATCAGCTTGATGGCAACGGATGATAAGACCCTTAAGAGGACAATCCCAGCGAAGCGTCCAAGTGCTTCCAGGAATATCCAAATTGCCTTCAATGATAAAGAATGCCTGGGCAGATGGATCCGAAGGATCTGTCTGCAAAGCAGTTTCCAATTCCTCCAAAGATGCCGCTACAAGATCATCAGCCAAGGTAATCATATACGTACGGACTGGATTTCCGTTTTCGTTACTATGTCCGCCGAAGGCATCATCATTCTTGTAACAGGCAGTTGCAAGAAAGAGGACAAGGCTACCCAGAAATAATAATTGTTTCATATTCTTACCATCTGAAACCCACTCCTCCACGGGCAATATAGACATCACCGAAACCTAACTCGAAAAAGCCGAAGATCCTTTCTCCTCCCCATTGGAGTCCAAGCGGGGCAATCTGCCAGGCAGGATAAAAGCTCTTCCCTTTCCATTCTCCCGCAGTTAATTGCCCTCCCACACCGATTTTACCATAGATCTTGAAATGCGGCTTATCCAGTGCCATCAAATTTACGAAGGGTAACAGCGAATAATACTGTTGGGAACAGGACTGGATTTCTCTGTCTGGAAAAGCACGGGGCGGGATACTATTTACCCGCATGAAACCCAGGGAAAATTCCAAGCCCGGTCTCAGCCATCCCTTCAGCGTATATGAGTAATCGACACTGAATACCGGTGCGGAGTCCAGTTGCAAAGACTCTTCATACAAACAATAGAGATCCGTTCCCGCGTAAAAGAAGCGGGAGGCGAAATCAAAAACATGCCGGGTCCCCGCTGCCGGACCGGAAATTCCGATACGCAGTTCGTGCGGCCCCTGTGCGCGAAGCACTCCGCCGAAAAATACCATCAATATGATGCAAAAAAGCAGCTTTTTAACCATAGCATTTAATGGGACACCCGTCACAATCCCGCACAAATGTAGCCTGATTTTGCTTAAAAAAAAAACTTTCAGGAAAGCACCGATATGCCCACGAAGAAACTTATATTTGCAGCATATGAAAATCAAATTGAAAAAGATCATCGCTTTTACCGCCATAGCATTAGCGCTTGCGGGCTGCAGGAGGGCACCTGAAGTACTTCATGTTTATTCCGTTTTCGATGAAGGGGAATTGCAGGTCCTCCGGACTCCCTGCCGGGATTTCACTGCCCGGGAACTTCGAAGCGCATCCTTCTCCAAGCTTGCCGCAGACATGGTAGCCACCGTCACATCCCCCGAGCAGGGTGGAGTCGGGATAGCAGGACCCCAGGTTGGCGACTCCCGCAGGATCATTGTAGTGTGCCGGATGGACAAACCGGGAGAGCCATATGAAGTTTATCCCAACGTGCATGTGGATTCGCTGTGGGGACCGGTCAACGTCGGGCCGGAAGGCTGCCTCAGCATAGTGCCTTACAGAGGGAATGTGCCCAGAAGCGAGTTCGCCAAAGTAAGCTACGTCGATCCGGAAACCAGGAAACAAAAACAGGAGACGGTCTCAGGATATGTCGCCCGGATCTTCCAGCACGAGTGCGACCACCTAGACGGAATCCTTTACACCGACCGCTGCGACACCGTCAGAGTTAACGAGAGCTGGAAAGCGGAAAAGGGAATAGAAGTGGATGTGCCCCAGGTAGTGAAGGATCATCCAAGCCGTGCAGAATTCACTGCCCTTAAAGACGGTGCGAAGACCTGCAAGGCCATCGACCTCTTCAACGGGAAAGACTTCACCAATTTCACCATATTCAAGAAAGACGGAGGATTCTTCGACCCGCAGCTCACCGGCTACGAGACCGTCTCAGCCCCTCTCTTCAAGGGAACGAAAGCCGTGGGAATCAGGCATATGAGTGCTTCGTCAGACCCCGCAGGCGACATTGTAGTGGAAGACGGGATGATGCATATGAGCGGAGAGGGACTCGGTTATGCAGTGACGCGCGAGGCATATGGGAATTATTATTTCCGCGTACGGATGCGCTTCGGGACATATACCACCGCCTCCCCGGGAGTCGAATGGGATGGCGGCATTCTTTACCATGTAGGCCCCGAAGACGGCTTTTGGCCCATATGCGTGGAATGCCAGGGAATGAAGGACCGTTTTTGTGACTATTGGTTCGTCGGAGAGCTACCGGAAAGACCACGGGACATACCGTAGAACCGCACGGAAGGAATTTCCGCGTACTCCGCAGCGGAGGTACCGAGAATCCGATAAATGAATGGAATACCATGGAATTCATCACCTTGGGTGACAAATCCTGGCATTACCTCAACGGTGAACTGGTGAACGAAGCCACCGACATCAACGTCACCTCAGGAAGGATTCTGGTTCAGCTGGAGTACAGCGAAGCGTACTACAAGGATCTGTTGCTGATCCCACTGAAATAAGCGGGAACAGCCGCTCAGATATACACTACGATATAGTACATCATCACTCCTGCGACAGTGAGCTTTAGGCCGGTTCCAAGGAGGAAACCGACAAGGGCGCCGATGGAAGATTTGAAGGACGTCCAGACCCCGTGGTCACTGAAGAAGAAATCGAAAAGGAAAGCCCCTAGGAGGGCGCCGAGGAATATGCCCACAGGCGGATAGATCAAACCGAAAAGCATTCCGATTACAGTACCCCATCCGGCATATCTGCTGCCCCCTGTTGCCTTGGTGAGCCAGGCAGGGAAGATATAGTCTACCAGCGTCACAAATGCCACCACCACCGCCCACACGAGAAGGAATGTAAGGCTCATCGGTTCCCCGGCTCCGTTCAGCCCCTTTGACAGGAATGCAAGGAGAAGCCCTACCCAGCTGAGGGGCGGGCCTGGAAGACCGGGGATCACCGAGCCGGCAAGCCCGATGATCCCAAGAGTCAAAGCCAGTACGGCGAGAAATGTGTGCATGTCATTCAGGGAGGAGGATGTCAGCCAATAAGCAGTGGTCCGGAAGGACTAGGTGTTCATTGCGCCGCAGACATTGATGACCTGTCCGGAAACATATGAGGAAAGGTCACTTGCAAGGAAGAGGGCGACATTGGCGATGTCTTCCGGAGTGCCGCCGCGGCGAAGCGGAATCTGCTGAACCCACTGGTTGCGGACCTCTTCGGGGAGCTTTGCGGTCATGTCAGAGATTATGAAACCCGGGGCGATGCAGTTGGCCCTGATGCCCTTGGGACCCATTTCCTTGGCAACGGACTTGGCCAGACCGATCAGACCGGCCTTGGAAGCCGAGTAGTTGCTCTGCCCGGCATTACCGGAAACGCCTACTACAGAGGACATATTGACAATGCTTCCTCCCCTCTGGCGCATCATCACCGGGGTGATGGCGTGGGTGAAGTTGAAGGCGGATTTGAGGTTGACGGTGAGGACGGCATCCCACTGGGCTTCGCTCATGCGGAGCATCAGCCCGTCCTTGGTAATGCCGGCATTGTTGACCAGGATGTCTATATGTCCGAACTCCGCAAGTACGTCGGCAACCACCTGATGGGTCTCATCGAAATTAGCCGCATTTGATGCATATGCCTTGACCTTGTGTCCGAAGGCTTCGATTTCAGCTACGGTCTTCTGTCCGTTTTCGTCTATCACGAGGTCGGTGAACGCTATGTCAGCACCTTCCGAGGCGAACTTGAGGGCGATCGCCTTTCCAATTCCTCTCGCAGCTCCTGTGATGAGCGCGGTTTTGCCATCTAATAATCCCATATTCGTTGTATCTAGTTTTTACAAAATTACTCCGATTCGCCGTATAAGCCAAATTTTTGGTCCCATTGTGGTGGAAAATCCTTAAATTTGGCGAAAACCAGAAAGCGAAGCGAAAAATAGAAAGCATTATGTCTGAGATAAGAGATGCAGGCCTGTGGCCTTCCGGAAAAACGAAAATAGACTGGGTAAGGCAGCATATGCCTCTGTTGAGAGGACTCGAAGAGGAATTCTCCCAGAGCAAACCATTCGAAGGGATTAATATCGCCCTCTCAGTGCATCTTGAGGCCAAGACCGCATATCTGTGCGAAGTCCTTAACCGGGGAGGAGCACAGATGTACATTACAGGCAGCAATCCACTCAGCACCCAGGACGACGTGGCTGCGGCCCTGGCACATATGGGTCTGACTGTATTTGCGGTCCATGGGGCGACCCCGGAAGAATACGAAAGGGGAATTGAGAGCGTCATCAAGGCCGGCCCCCAGATCATTATCGATGACGGAGGCGACCTTGTCAACTGCATTCATGAAAAGCATCCCGAACTCCTTGGCGGAGTCATCGGAGGATGCGAAGAGACCACAACAGGCATCCTCCGCCTGGAGGCAATGAACCGAGCACACAAGCTCCGCTTCCCTATGATGCTGGTCAACAATGCATGCTGCAAGCATTTCTTTGACAACCGTTACGGAACTGGACAGAGCGTCTGGGACGGAATCATGCGCACTACCAATCTGATAGTTGCAGGAAAGACAGTAGTGGTAGCCGGATACGGATGGTGCGGCAAAGGCACGGCAATGCGGGCCAAAGGCCTTGGTGCCAACGTAATAGTAACTGAAGTGGACCCCGTAAAGGCCCTCGAGGCAGTAATGGACGGATTCCGCGTAATGCCGATGCTCGACGCCGCCCCGCTTGGGGATGTCTTCGTCACCGTCACCGGCTGCAACGACGTAATCACCCGCCAGCACTTCCTGAAAATGAAAGACGGAGCAATATGCTGCAATGCCGGGCACTTCGACGTGGAGGTCGCGGTAGCCGAGCTCGCAAAAATGGCAAAACGCTCGTGGACAGCGCGGCAGAATATCCAGGCATATGAACTCGAAAACGGGCGGACTGTCTACATCCTCGCTGAGGGACGTCTCGTGAACCTGGCGTCAGGCGACGGCCACCCCGCTGAAATCATGGATATGTCCTTCGCAATCCAGGCCCTGAGTGCCAGGTGGCTGTTGAAAAATCTCCGCCCCTGCACACGCAAGGACGGAGACATGCTGATCAGCGTTCCGGAAGAAATCGACAGGGATGTCGCCATGCGCGAACTCGCTTCATGGGGCGTCTCTACGGACACCCTGACTCCCGAACAGCGTAAGTACCTCTACGGCGAGTAGTTATTTCTTGATCTTATTCCAGATCCACAGCAAGATCACAGCACCGATTACGGCGCTGATGATCTGGCCGTACCACTGTGACCAGAAGGATCCGTCTGCACCGAGAAGGCCCAGAAGCCATCCGCCGACAACGCCGCCGAGAAGGCCGATGATGATGTTCCACAGGAGACCGCCCTTGTCTTTGACTACGAAGAAACCGGCAAGCCAGCCTGCACAGGCTCCGAAGAGCAATGTAAGGATAATGTTCATGGTTTTGGTTTTAATTGGTTATTGTTACTGTGAAAGTACAGTCGTGAATGTAACGGTCTTTCCGGCCGGGATGGTAGCCGAGAAACCGGCCACATCGTATTTCGAATCATCAGGTTCTTCCGGAAGCGGAACCCAATTGGATGGACGCTTCATGGAGAAGACTTCATAGGCCGGCTTGACCCTCGGATCGGAAGAAGCGGTCTTCAGGGTCCTGGTCTTGCCATTCAGGCTCAGGACCTCTCCGTCGGCCTTGGCCTCAACCTTGGCCGTGGTAAGCATCCTCCACTGCATCTTGGCATCCTTGCGGGGCTTGGCAGTGATTTCATCGGTGATCTTGAGGGTCTTCCCGTCGATCAACTGGATGGTCCTTATAGCGGAAGCCACCTGGTCCGAAACGGCATCTGTCATGTCGAGCTTGGCGCCCATACACTCCTTGCTGTCATATGTTTCCACCATTTTGGCCGCACCGCGGACATTATGGTCCGTAGGATGGGTCTTGCTTATGCTGCCGTCCGGATTGAGGAAGGTCAGGGTGCTGTGGCCCAGGTTGTTCATCCTCATGATGTCCCAGCGGCGGGCAGTCTGGGTGCCGCCCCAGAACTCACCATTACCCACGGCATTCTCCATCGTGGAATAATTCGGACGCTGGAGGTCCTCGGACCAGCGAACCCCTTCGGCCTCGAATACGAATGAACCGGAATCCATATGTCCGTGGCCGCCGTTCGCAGCACCGCCCTTGATTCCGAGGTAAACGTCATTGGCATCGAAATCCCAGCCGGTGTGCACAATGGCTACGGGGACGTGTCCCTGGCCATACCATATGTCCTTGGCGGGACGCACCTTGCCTTCGCCCTTGAAACCACAGTCCCTGATGAAGCAGGGCACGGCCGGAGCCATGCGGATGCCCTCCTGAAGGGTATATTTCCCGGCCCTCATAAGCCTGAGCTCATTGATGGCATATGTCTCGTCTTTCTGCTTTGCGGCGAACCACCACATGCCTACGTTGATTGTCTCGGTCGGAGTGCCTCCGTCGGCATATGAGAAGTCTCCCCCATTCGGAGATGCCATGAACAGCATATACTCGCCGGACTTGAGATAGCCCTCGGTCTGGGAGAGCCCTGCGTCATCCCCGAATGCCGTGTCCAGCATCTTCAGGAACAGGGTCTGGAAACCGGTCCCGTAACCCCAGTAGACATAGCCCTCGGCATAGTTGCCGTCCGGGGCATATATGCCTTTCATAGACCTCCTGTTGGACTCCACGGCCCTTTCTATGGCATCGGCGCAGATCTGCCTGTCCTTTTCGTAGAGGACGATGGCAGCGGAAGAAATGCCGGCGTTGCAGACCTGGTTCCAGTTTCCGATGGTGCGGAGATAACCCTGGTTGACGCTGGTCTTGATACCGAATTCCACCATGCACTTGTGAGCAAGGGCCCTTTCCTCAAGCGTGAGCTCATCGTAGAGCCAGTCATATGCAATGGCTGCAGCGAGGGTCATTTCGCCAGTGTCGAGATAATGGCTCGGATGCCAGTCCGGGAAGGAGCATATCTGTGCGAGATTAGCCCTCGCAGCCTCCAGATACTTCTTGTCCCCTGTCAACTTGTAAGCATATGCAAACGCGAAGATGCGCCTGAGGGCGACACGCGCCGGGCCCAGGAGCCTCTTTCCGGAAGCGTCGAGCTTGTATTCTACTACCTCTTCATTGGCGAGATACTGGTCAGCCAGGCCCATTACCATTTCATGGGCCTCGACCAGGACGGGATTGTCCTTGGCCTTCTTTGTAAGTCTGACCTTCAGGTCCTTGAAGTCCTGGGCGGTCATCATGAGCCTGGGATGGCCCAGCTCAGCCATTTTCCCATAATCAAATGTCCCGACAATGTCGGCTGCGGGATCATCGGGCTCTTCCTGGATAGCTTTGCCGCCGCAGGAATTCATTATGAAAGCGGCTGCAGCAATAGACAATAAGAAAAACAGGGTTTTTTTCATGATATGTGGTATTTACGCTTAAATATAGGAAAAAAGGCTATATTTACAAAAACATAACATCATATGAAACAAATACTTCTCTCCATTGCCACCGCCACGGCGCTCTTCGCGCTGCTTTCCTGCAACTCCGGTGTGCCGAAGGGTTTTGTAGAAGAACCTGACGACCAGTCCCCGGATGTGGTGAAGACTTTCGACTACGGACAGATGGCCGCCCTGGGCCACCCGAGGGTCCTCATGACTGCGGATGACTTCAAGGATCTCAAGGTGAAAGTCGGCCGCAAGGCTGCGGAACACAAACTCCTCTCTGAGGCAAACGACATGGTAATAGCCCTTGCCGATGAGTATGTCACCAACGGAGAAGTAATTGAATATAAGCTCGATGCCGCAGGCAAGCGTCTCCTCTCACAGTCCCGCAAGGCCCTGAAGAGGCTCTTCACCCTTGCATATGCTTACAAGATGACCGGAGAGCAGAAATACCTTGATGCAGCAATAAAGGACCTGCGCGACGTGTGTGCATTCCAGGACTGGCACCCGAGCCACTACCTGGACACTGCGGAAATGTCCCTCGCCGTGGCTATAGCATATGACTGGCTGTACTACGACCTTCCGCTGGACCTTAGGGAGATGATCCACAAATGCCTGGTGGAATATGGCATGAAAACGAGCGTCGGGCAGAGCTATCACCGCGCGGTCGGCAACTGGAACCAGGTCTGCAACGCCGGCATGATCGCAGCCGCGCTTGCGGTATATGAGAAGGACAAGGCCATAAGTGTCGATATAATCGAGGACGCCGTTGCAAGCAACAAAAAGGCCATGCAGGGCATCTATTCCCCGGACGGGAACTATGCCGAGGGCTATGGATACTGGCACTATGGGACCGGTTTCCAGAGCATCCTGATGAAGCTTCTGCAGACAGCGTTCGGGAGCACAGCAGGACTGACCGAAGTGGAAGGATTCATGAAGACGGCAGGATACATCCTGTTCATGGCCGCTCCTTCCGGAGGATCGTTCTCATATGCAGACGGCGGGACTCTGGTACAGAGAGTCCTCCCCGCAATGTGGTGGTTTGCCGGAGAGACCGGTGACGAATCACTCCTGGTCAACGAAATCCGCAACCTGAAAAACGGCATGTATGCCTCGACGAAAGACCGCCTGGCTGCGGCTGTACCAGTCTTCATGAAAGACTTCGAGCTCAAGGGAGAAACCGATGCAGTGCCTTCTTCATATGTCTGGAGCGGCAATGGGAAAGTCCCCGTCACCATAGTGCACACTGGCTGGAAGTTCGACGACAGCGATGTCTATCTTGGAATCAAGGGCGGAGCGCCAAACGGCGGCCACGGACATATGGATGCTGGTTCATTCGTCTTTGAATCCAAGGGAGTCCGCTGGTCTGACGACCTCTTCAGGCCCGATTATGCTACAATGGAGAATGCTCTCGGGAATTCCGGATTCTGGAACAACGCGCAGGACGGCCTGCGCTGGGACCTCTTCAGGATGAACAATATCGGGCACAGCACCCTGGCATTCCTCAACTCAGATAAGAGCATAAAGGACAAGAGGCATGTCACGGACCAGATCGTCAGCGGGAAGACCCAGTTCAAACAGGTTTATAACAGTCCTGACGGCTACGGGGCTACCCTGGACGTAACTCCCGCATATGCCGACGCGGTCGAATCTGCGAACAGGACTTTCAAGGTAATCGGAGGCAAGCTGGTAGTCAGCGACGAGATTACCGCGAAAAAGAATATGCCGGCTAAATTCCAATGGAGGATGATCGGGCAGAATGCAGTGACTGTCAATCCGGACGGAGAGGTCCTGACCCAGAAGGGAAAGAACTTGAAGCTCAGCACAGTGAGCTCCGACAAGAATGTAAGGTTAACCTATGCGACATGGGATGCGACACGCCCCGCGGATTGGATCAAACGCGATTATGAGCCAGAGAACACGGATTACATGATTGCAGGATTCACCGCGACTGTGCCTGCCGGAAAGACCGTGACCTTCACTACTACCCTCGAGTAGCCTTCAGGTACCTACATGGCTTCGAGGATGGGTCCGACTATGTCGGTTACGGCCTCGGATTCGATCAGGAAGCCATCATGACCGAAATGCGAACGGAATTCCTTATAGCGGGCGCCAGGAATGGCGTCCGCCATTTCTTTCATCTCTTTTGCCGGGAAAATGATGTCGCTGTCTATAGCCACCACGATGGAGTCGGCGCGGATCATTCCCAGGGCCTTCCATATTCCTCCGCGGCCGCGGCCTACGTTCTGGCTGTCAATTGAGTAAGAGAGATACCAGTAGGAGTAGGCATCGAAGCGACGAGCCAGTTTTTCTCCCTGGTAACGCTGATATGAACATGCGCGTCCCGGAAAAATGGTATCCTCGTCGAGTTCGTATTGTTTCCTGTTGTAGCCGTCATCGCATCTATAGGAGATGAGGGCTATGGACCTGGCACACTCCAGACCTTTCCTTCCACCTTGGAGGCTCTCACAGGCACGGAAGGACGGGTCGGCCTCAAGGGCCATGCGCTGTGATTCCTCGAATGCGGTCAGCCATGGGGTTACCCTGGGGAGTGTTGCCATGAAGACGGCCTTACGCACCACGTCAGGGTACATTATGGACATCTCCAGGGCTTGGAATCCTCCGATGCTGGCCCCGATCAGAAGGTCGATATGCTCTATCCCGAGGCTCTCCCTGACCATGTTCAGACCGCGGACTATGTCCCTGACGGTGATTTTCGGGAAATCGAAATAATATGGCTTTCCGGTCTTATGGTTAATGCTGGCGGGCCCTGAGGATCCATAGCAGGATCCGATCATATTAACGCATATGACGAAATACCTGTCGGTGTCGAAGAGTTTGCCGGGGCCAGTGAGTTCAGGCCACCAGTCTTCAACGTCGGAATCGGCGGTCAAGGCATGGCAGATCCAGACTACCTTCCGCGGATCATGACCGGTACCGTCGTCCATCTCGCCGTACTGGACGGGAGAAGTATGGTAAACTATGTCTATGCCTTCCAGGCTGCCTCCGGCCTCGAAATCGAAACGGGCCTTGGAGACGAGTTTATGAGGTACCATGTCAGTTTCTTTGATCCATGTATTTCAGAGTCTGGGCTACGAGCCCGTCCAACGGTTCCTTGAGGAAGGTTCCGGGCTTCATTCCATAGCCGGCGCAGGTCTTGGAGAGGATGTCCCGGAAAACGAATCCTACAGAGCCGCAGCAATTGAATTCATATGACCTGTAATCGGGATAATGGGTCACCACATTCTCGAAAAGGTCACGGAAAGAACTCTCCACAAGTTGTTTGAAATAAGGGATATCCAGGTGGCCGGCGATAAGTTTGGTGAAGCCTGCGCACCAGCGGTTTGGAAAGGCTTCCTTGTAAATCCTGGAGAGGATCGCGTCCGGTTCCAGGACAATGGCTTCGCGGGTCAGGGCGAGAGCCTCAGGCGGCATCTGGCCGCGAAGATAGTCCCGCACCAGGCGCTTGCCCATATATGCCCCGCTGCCCTCATCCCCGAGGGCGTAGCCGAGGGACATAATGTTGCTGACGATAAAACCGCCTTCGCATATGCATGAGTTCATTCCTGTACCGAGGATTGAGGCAAAGCCTTTTTCCCGACCCAGGAGGGCCCTGGCGGCTCCGAGAGTGTCTGACTGGGAATCGACCCGGGCATTCGGGAAAGCCGCTTTGAGCGCGGCATTCATTCCGGCCTGGAGCGCAGGACGGACTCCGGCCCCATAGAATTCAACCTCAGTTACTTCCAGCGGATCCACCTCTTTGGGGAAATGGGCGGCGATGTCCTCGCCTATTTCCTTCTCGGAGATATAATACGGATTGTAACCGGCCCCGGTGAAGCGGATTACTTCTCCCGAAGTGTCAATCGCAGCCCAATCAGTAGTGGTGGCCCCGCTGTCGGCAATGAGTTTCATGTCCTATTTCAACACTGTTGTAAATACCACTGTCTTGCCCGCGGGGACGGTTGCTGTGTAACCGGCAACGGTGTATCCGGGGTTCTCGGGATCCCAGTCGCGTTTCGGCCAGTCAGCCGGACGTACCGGCTCCCAGGACGTATATTTCACCTTTACATTCTTGTCGGAGCTCTCGGCACTGAGGTTCAGGGTTTTGCCTTTCTGGGTAAGCACTTCGCCGTCAGCCTTTACCTCAACAGCGGAAGGAGTAAGCATCCTCCACTGCATCTGTGCAGCCATCCTCGGTTTCGCGGTTATTTCGTCTATTACGAAGAGCTGGTCGCCTACAAGCTTTATCGTCCTGTGGGCTGAAGCGACAGCATCGGCATATGGAGCCGTGATATCGAGTTTTGCACCATAGCCTTCGGCGCTGTCATATGTTTCCTCAATCAAGGCTTTCCCGGAGACGATCTGGTCGGAAACATGGATCTTGTTCTTGACGCTCTTGTCGTTGTTCATGAAAGACAATGTGCTGTGGCCGAAGTTGTTCATCCTGAAGATGTCCCAGCGAAGGCCCTTCTGGGTGTTGTCCCAGAAATCCCCGCCGGCAGCCCATGTGGCGTTTTCCATCTGGGCATAATCCGGCCTAGTGAGGTCGTCCGACCAGCGGACTCCGTTAGATTCATATACGAAGGACCCAGCGTCCATATGTCCGTGCCCTCCATTGGGGGCTCCGCCCTTGATTCCGACATACTTATCGGTGTCATCGAACTTCCATCCTGTGTGCACCATCGCTACGGGGACCTTTCCGTTACCGCTCCAGAAAGACTTGGAGGGAACTTTGCCGGATTCTCCGGAGAATCCGGTTTCACGGATGAAGATAGGAATGGTCGTAATGGTCCTGCTGTTGCTCTTGTCGTAAAGGCCGGCGTTAAGATAGCGGATCTCATTTACAAGAAGGGATTCGTCACCGGTCTGGGCTGCAAACCACCACATCGCGGGCATACCGCCGGCTATCCTTGGCCTGGAATTATCCTCATTGACTCTTATAAGGGAACTGCCGCCGTCAGCATATGAAAAATTCCCGCCGGTAGGCGTCGCCATGAAAAGCATATATTCGCCGGTCTTCATGAAGCCTTCGGTGTCTGCAAGACCTGCCGTGCTTCCGAATGCGGTATCCAGCAGTTTCAGGAGCATGGTCTCGAATCCGGTACCGTAGCTCCAATATCCATAGCCTTCGGCATAGTTTCCGTCCGGGGCATATATGGCCGTCTGCGCGGTCATATTCGTCTTCACGGCAGTCTCTATGATTTCAGTGCTTATCGCCTTGTCTTTTTCATAGACTGCGAGCGCGGCTGCAACTGTGCCGCAGTTGCAGACCTGGTTCCAGTTCCCCATTGCACGATGGTAACTCTTGCCGATACTGGTCTTCAGGCCGAATTCGGCCATTGCCTTATGGGCGGCCTCCCTCAGGTCCAAGGGCAAGTCGTAATAAAGCCAGTCATATGCAATTGCCGCAGCCAATGCCATTTCCCCGGTGTCAAGATAATGGCTGGGGTGCCAGTCCTTCAGGGCGCATATCTCCCTGAGGTTCTTTACCACGGCGTCGAAATACCTCCTGTCTCCAGTCATTTTGTAGGCATATGACATTGGGAATATACGCTGCAACGCCTTTCTGGATTGAGAGAGGAGCCTCTTTCCGGATGCGTCAAGTTTATACTCGATAGATTCATCAAGGGCGACATACCTCTCGGCCTGTGCAAGCACTATCCTGTTTCCTTCGACAAGGAGCTTGTTCTGGTCCGGATGTTTTTTGATCCTGGCTTTCAGGTCTTTGAAATCATCTGCCGTCATGAACAGGCGAGGGTGGCCCAGAGCGGCCATTTTCCCATAATCAAAAGTGAGGACAGTGTCCCGGGAGGGGTCGTCAGGCTCTTCTGTGAAGCCCTTGGGGATGCCGGAGTTGTTGCATGCACCAAGCATTATGACAGCAGCGGCTGCTGCGATGGAGAGGAAGAAGTTTTTCATATCTGGTTGTTTTGTGTAAAAATAAACTTTTTTCACTATAATGGCAAGGCCGGCAGAGCACAAACCCTGCCGGCCTTGCCATCTATTGTGTCAACTGTTTATTCTTCTGCTTTAGGAGCTTCCTCTGCAGCAGGAGCGGTCTCGGCGGGAGCCTCGGCAGCAGTCTCCTTCTTGGTGGAACGGCGGCTGCGGCGGGTGCCCTTCTTCTCAGCCTTGGGAGCCGTTGCGATAGCGGTCTCGTTGAAGTCCACAAGCTCGATGAGGGCCATCTCGGAACCGTCGCTGCGACGGAAACCGGTGTGGAGGACGCGGGTGTATCCACCCGGACGGTCAGCGATCTTGGGAGCCACGGTGCGGAAGAGTTCGGCAACTGCGTATTTGTTCTTCAGATAGGTGAAGACAACGCGGCGGGAATGGGTGGAATCTTCCTTGCTCTTGCTCATGACCGGCTCTACATATGACCTGAGCGCCTTGGCCTTAGCCACGGTCGTCGTGATTCTCTTGTGCATGATGAGGGAAACAGCCATGTTGGCAAGCATTGCCTTACGGTGTCCGCTCTGGCGGCCAAGATGATTAAATGACTTATTGTGTCTCATTTTTATACGTTCTTTTTCTTGGTTTCAATATTGTACTTGGTCACATCCATGCCGAATGAGAGCTTCATCTTCTCGACGAGCAGGTCAATTTCATTGAGAGACTTGCGACCGAAATTGCGGAACTTCATCAGCTCGGCCCTGGAGTAGGATACCAGGTCGGCAAACGTGTCGATGTCGGCAGCCTTGAGGCAGTTGTAGGCCCTGACGGAGAGACCGACGTCTGAAAGCTTGGTCATGAGGAGATGCCTCATGCGGAGACTTTCTTCGTCAAGCTCCTTGGAGTCCGTCTGAGCGGGTGTCTCGAGGGCGATCTTGTTGTCGTCGGTGAACAGCTTGAAGTGATAGATGAGAATGTTGGCTGCATCCTGGAGGGCGGCAGACGGGGTGATGGAACCGTCGGTAACCACTTCGAGGGTCAGTTTCTCATAATCAGTCTTCTGCTCGACACGCCAGTTCTCTACGGTCCAGTTGACTTTGCGGATCGGGGTGTAGATAGCATCGACCGGAATAGTCCCTATCGGGGTGTTCTCGTCGCGCATCTCCTCAGCCGGAACGAATCCGCGTCCCTTGGTGATGACCAGAGTCATGTTGATCTTGACATTAGGCTCAAGTGAGCAAATGTGCTGCTCCGGATTCAAAACCTTGAAGGAAGACAATCCCTTAGAGATATCCTCAGCGGTAAACTCCTGCTTGCCGCTGATAGTGATGGTCGCCGTCTCAGTCTCGACAGAGTCCACCATCCTCTTGAAACGGACCTGCTTGAGGTTCAGGATGATGTCCTGCATGCCTTCGATCACGCCGGGGATAGTGGCAAATTCATTGTCCACTCCCTCGATCTTGATCTGGCTGATAGCGAAACCCTCCAGAGAGGCCAGCAGAATGCGGCGGAGGGAATTGCCGATGGTCTGTCCGTATCCAGGCTCAAGCGGCCTGAACTCGAAACGGCCGACGGTATTCGTGCCTTCGAGCATTATGACCTTGTCGGGCTTCTGAAATGCTAAGATTGCCATATTTAACTTCTTTGGGATTGATTATTACTTGGAGTAGAGGTCGACGATGAGCTGCTCGTTGATGTTCTCCGGAATATCCGTCCTTGCGGGGATGTTCAGATACTTGCCGCAGAGGGTCTGGGGATCGAACTCAATCCAGGAGACTTTCTTTCCGGCTGCAACGCTGTCGGCGATAACCTCAAGACTCTTGGAACGCTCCCTTACAGCCACGGTGTCGCCGGGCTTTACCTGTGCGGAGGGGATATGGCAAACCTTGCCATTGAGGGTGATGTGAGCGTGGTTGACCAGCTGCCTGGCGGCTGCCCTTGTCGGGGCGATACCCATGCGGTAAACGATGTTGTCAAGCCTGGACTCAAGGAGGAAAATGAGGTTCTCACCTTTCTGTCCGCTCATGCGGGAAGCCTTGTCATAGGTGTTGCGGAACTGCCTTTCGAGCAGGCCGTACATGTACTTGACCTTCTGTTTTTCCTTGAGCTGTACTCCGTAATCGCGGGTCTTCTTGCGCTTCGATGCAAGTCCGTGCTCTCCCGGAGGATAGTTCCTCTTTTCAAGATATTTGTCGGGGCCGAAAATGGGCTCTCCGAATTTACGGGCGATCTTGGAACTTGGACCAGTGTATCTTGCCATGATATTGCTTCTTTTAAATGTTCAAAATTAAACCTTACGGCGACCTTTGGGCCTGCAGCCGTTATGCGGCATCGGGGTAACGTCGACAATCTCGGTTACGATGATACCGGCATTGTTGATGGTCCTGATAGCGGACTCACGTCCTGCTCCCGGACCCTTGACGAAGCACTTCACCTTGCGAAGGCCTGCATCGAATGCCGTCTTGGCGGCATCCTCAGCTGCAACCTGGGCTGCATACGGGGTGTTCTTCTTGGAACCCCTGAAGCCGCTCTTTCCAGCAGAAGACCAGCTGATGACCTGGCCCTGGGCGTTCGTGAGGGTGACAATGACATTGTTGAAAGTTGATGCGATGTGGGCCTCGCCAGAAGCCTCAACCTTGACAACTCTTTTCTTGGATGTAGTCGTTTTCTTTGCCATGATTCATCTGGGATTATTTGGTTGCCTTCTTCTTGTTGGCGATAGTCTTTCTCTTTCCCTTCCTCGTACGGGCGTTGTTCTTGGTCTTCTGACCACGAACGGGGAGCCCGACACGGTGACGGATGCCTCTGTAGCAGCCAATGTCCATGAGTCGTTTGATGTTCATCTGTACGGAAGAACGGAGCTCGCCCTCGATCTTGTACTCCTCGCTTATCTTGGAGCGGATCGCTGCGACCTGGGCATCATCCCATTCCCCGACTTTGATGCCAAAGTCGATGCCGCACTCCTCGAGGATCTTCCTCGCTGAGGAACGGCCGATTCCGAAGATATAGGTCAGACCTATCTCTCCTCTTTTGTTGTTCGGTAAATCAACACCGGCGATTCTTGCCATAATTTATTCTTAGTTTGTTAGTTATTCAACTGATTATGCCTGACGCATCTTGAACTTGGGAGTCTTCTTGCAAATTACATAAAGACGGCCTTTGCGCCTGACAATCTTGCAGTCAGCACTACGCTTTTTGATGGATGTCTTGACTTTCATATCTGTAAATTTTTATTTGTATCTGAAAGAAATCCTGCCTTTGGTCAAATCATATGGTGAAATCTCGACCTTGACACGGTCTCCGAGCAGGATGTGGATGAAGTGCATCCTCATCTTCCCGGAAATGTTGCACAAAAGGACGTGGCCGTTCTCGAGCTCGACTTTGAACATTGCATTAGGAAGGGTCTCGATGACCGTACCGTCCTGTTCGATTGAAACTTGCTTTGACATAGATTGACACTATATTAATTTGACACTTCTTGTTTTCCTTCAATGAATTCAAAGGTTGACAGCTGCTCGGCGCCGCCCTTGCGGACTACGACAGTGAGCTCATAATGTGCTGCGTTCTTGTGATCAGCAGTGTGTACCGCCCAACCATTATTAGCTAGATACACTCCGCGGCCACCAGCGCAGATCATCGGCTCTATGCATATGACCAGTCCGTCGGCGAGCTTTGCTCCGTGGCCCCTCCTCCCGAAGTTCGGGATTCCGGGCGCTTCGTGCATTTCCCTGCCGAGGCCGTGGCCTTCCAGTTCGCGTACGACGGAGAAGCCGAAGCTCTCGACATATGATTGCACTGCATATCCGATGTCGCCTGTCCTGGCTCCCGCCACAGCGGCCTTGATGCCTTCATAGAGGGACTGCTTGGTCACATCCAGGAGCTTGCGGGTCTCGGCTGAGATCTCCCCTACCGGGAAGGTATATGCCGAATCACCCTGATAGCCCTTGTAGAGAGTGCCGCAGTCCACTGAAACGATGTCGCCATCCTTAAGCACGTAGTCCGAGGGGAATCCATGCACAACGACATCGTTCACGGACATGCAAAGAGCTGAGGGGAAGCCTTCGAAACCCTTGAAGCTGGGAATTGCCCCATGGTCGCGGATGAAAGTCTCGGCCAGCGTGTCGAGCTCCTTGGTTGTAACACCAGGGGCGACATGCTTCCCGACTTCCGCCAGCGTCTTCGACACGAGAATGGCGTTCTCGCGGAGCAACTCTATTTCTTCTGCGGTTTTAGGCTTGACCATCTTACCTTGAATTCTTGTCTCAACAGGAAATTACATCCCAGAGCGTCCTGTCAGACGGCCGGTCTTCATAAGACCGTCGTAGTGACGCATAAGGAGGTAGCTTTCAATTTGCTGCAGGGTGTCGAGGACAACACCGACCAGAATCAGGAGCGAAGTACCGCCGAAGAAGCTGGCAAACTGGTTGTTGACTCCGAGCAGGATAGCTATCGAAGGCAGTATTGCTATGATTGCAAGAGCTATTGATCCGGGGAAGGTGACCCTTGACATGATGTTGTCAAGGTACTCGACCGTCTTCTTGCCGGGCTTGACGCCGGGGATGAAACCGCCGTTCTTCTTCATATCCTCGGCCATCATCGTCGGGTTGACGGTAACGGCAGTGTAGAAATATGTGAAGGCGATTACGAGCAGGCCGAACAGCAGGTTGTACCAGAAACCGGTGTAGTTGCTGAGCGTTGCTGCGAGTCCCCTGGTAGCATCCCACCTCGAGAAGAGGAGCGGGAAGAGCATCAGGGCCTGTGCGAAGATGATAGGCATGACGCCGGCAGCATTCATCTTGAGAGGAATGTACTGGCGGACACCACCATACTGCCTGTTGCCGATAACCCTCTTGGCGTACTGGACAGGAACGCGCCTTACAGCCTGGACCAGAGCAATGGTAGCGATGATGACAAAGAACCAGACCACGAACTCGATGATGAGTGCGAGGAATGCTCCGTTGTTGGTTCCGAACTTGGAACCGATTTCAGCTACGAGTGCGTAGGGCAGACGGGCAACGATACCGATCATGATTATCAGGGAGATTCCGTTTCCGATACCCCTGTCGGTAATCCTCTCACCGAGCCACATCACGAAGATGGAACCGGCCATCAGGATGATAGTGGATACGATGTTGAAGGTGAAGTTGCTCCATCCGAGCCTGTTGACGGCCACGAATGCTTCAGCGGGAACCTGACTGTGGATAGAAGCCACGTAAGCGGGACCCTGAATGCAGAGAATCAGGACGGTGAGGTACCTGGTAATCTGATTCATCTTCTTCCGCCCACTCTCACCTTCCATCTGCATCTTGCGGAAATAGGGCACGAACATGCCCAGGAGCTGGATGACGATGGAAGCGGAGATGTACGGCATGACACCGAGGGCGAAAATCGAGGCATTTCCGAAAGCGCCTCCGGAGAACATGTTCAGGAGGCCTACAAGACCTTCCTGAGTGCTGCTCTGGAGCTTGGCAAGACCAGCTGCATCGATGCCGGGAAGCACGATGAAGCAGCCGAGCCTGTAAAGCATGACCAGAAGCAGGGTGTAGACCAGCCTCGTACGGAGCTCCTCAATCTTGAAGATGTTCTTGATTGTCTCGATAAACTTGCGCATGACGTCTATTCAGTTGTTACGATAGTCTTGCCGCCGGCAGCCTCGATCTTGGCGATGGCCGACTTGGAGAATGCATCGGCGCATACGGTAAGGCTTGCTGTAAGTTCGCCGTTTCCGAGGACCTTTACAAGGTCATTCTTGCCAACGAGCCTGGCTTCAATCATTTCGTCGCGTCCGATCTCGTTCTGTCCGAGAGCCTCTGCAAGGGCCTGGAGACGGCTTACATTGACAGCCTGGTACTCGACCCTGGTAGGATTCTTGAAACCGAACTTCGGGACACGCCTCTGGAGAGGCATCTGGCCTCCCTCGAAGCCAATCTTATGCTTGTAACCGGAACGTGATTTTGCTCCGTTCATACCACGGGTGGAAGTTCCTCCCTTGCCGGAACCGGCACCACGGCCGACTCTCTTGGTATTATGAGTAGATCCCTTGGCGGGGCTGAGATTCTCTAATTTCATCTTTCTGTCCTCGTAATTAAATTTCCTCAACTTTGACGAGATGCTGGATCTTCGCAAGCATTCCAAGGTTGACGGGATTCTTCTCGACGATGACCGTCTGACGGATCCTGCGCAGACCAAGGGACTCAAGGTTGGCCTTCTGCCTGGCGGATGTCCCGTTCTTGCTGATTACCTGTGTTATCTTAAGTTGTGCCATAATTGCTTCCTCCTGGCTTATCCGTTAAACACTTTGCTCATAGAAACGCCGCGGAGACCTGCGATCGTGTAAGCATCCTTCATCTGGGTCAGTGCGGTAATCGTAGCCTTGACGAGGTTGTGGGGGTTCGATGATCCCCTGGACTTCGCAAGCACGTTCTGCACACCTGCAGACTCGAAAACGGCACGCATTGCACCGCCTGCAGTAACACCGGTACCGGGAGCGGCCGGCTTCATGAATACCCTGGATCCACCGAACTTGGCCACCATCTCGTGAGGGATGGTAGTGTTGATGACGGGAATCTTGACCAGGTTCTTCTTTGCATCTTCTACGCCCTTGGCGATAGCGGCGGTGACTTCGTTTGCCTTACCCAGGCCATAGCCGACAACGCCATTCTCGTCACCGACGACCACGATGGCCGCGAAGCGGAAGTGACGTCCACCCTTGGTGACCTTGGTCACACGCTTGATAGCGACGAGTCTGTCTTTAAGCTCAAGATCAGAAGTCTTGACTCTCTTTACGTTTGAATTTGCCATAGTCTTTAGAAATCAAGGCCGCCTTCACGTGCGGCGTCTGCCAAACTTTTTACCCTTCCATGATAGAGGTAGCCTCCACGGTCGAATGCGACCTTGGTGATACCCTTCTCCTTGGCACGCTCAGCGATGGCCTTGCCAACGATGGCTGCAGCCTCGATACCGGGCTTGCCGGCGCACTGAGCTGCAAGTTCCTTGTCGTTGGAAGCTGCTGCTACAAGAGTTATAGCCTGCTCATCGTCCACAACCTGGACGTAGATCTGCTTATTGCTCCTGAAGACAACCATCCTGGGCCTCTCGGCCGTTCCGTTAACCTTCTTGCGGATACGGTAGTGGATTCTCTTTCTCCTTTGTATTTTATTCAATGCCATAGTTCTTTCCTCCTGTTACTTAGCGGCAGCGGTCTTACCAGCCTTGCGGCGGAGAGTCTCACCGACGAACTTGATACCCTTGCCCTTATACGGCTCAGGAACACGGAATGAGCGAATCTTCGCAGCGACCTGTCCAAGCAGCTGCTTGTCATAGCTCCTGAGGATCAGAAGAGGATTGTCACCCTTCTTGATCTTGGGGGTCTCAGCGGTAACTTCCTTCGGAAGATACATCTGGATGTCATGGGAGTAGCCCAGTGAGAAGTTGAGCATCTGGCCCTGTGCCTCGACACGGTAGCCGACACCGACAAGCTCCTGGCGTATTTCGAAGCCCGTGGAAACTCCGGTAACCATATTGTTCACGAGGGCACGATAGAGCCCATGCATTGAACGGTACCTGGGGAGGTCGCTGGGACGCTCGAATTTAAGTTCATTGTTCTCCATGGTGACTTTGATGGAGGGATCAACCTTCTGGGAAAGTTCACCGAGGGGGCCTTTAACCTTCACTACGTTGCCCGGCAGGATCTCTACGCTTACCGTGGACGGAAGGTTTACAGGCAATTTACCGATTCTTGACATAGTTCTTTCCTTTAACTAGTAAACTGAACATACATACTCACCACCCACATTCTCAGCCTTTGCCTGCTTTCCGGTGATGACGCCCTTGGAAGTGGAAAGAACAGCCACTCCGAGTCCGTTGAGGACCCTGGGAAGGCTCTTGGAATCCACATATTTCCTCAGACCGGGAGTGGAAACCCGCTGGATCTTGGTGATGGCGGGAGCCTTGGTCTGCGGATGATACTTCAGAGCGATTTTGATTGTGTTGAAAGGCTCTCCCTCTACGATCTTGTAGCTGAGGATGTAACCTTCATCGCAAAGAATCTTGGTGATCGCCACCTTCATCCTCGAAGACGGGATCTCAACGATCTTCTTACCCGCGGAGTACGCGTTGCGTATTCTGGTAAGGTAATCTGCAATTGGATCAGTCATTTTTTTGTCTTTTTCTGATGGACCGGCGCCTGCCTTGTGGGACTGACGCCCGATATCCGATTGTTAATTATTAATAGTTTACTCTTTGTGCTCTACCAGCTTGCCTTCTTGACACCGGGGATGAGACCGTTTGATGCCATCTCACGGAACTGGATACGGCTGAGGCCAAAAGCCCTCATATATCCCTTGGGACGACCGGTGAGAGAGCAACGGTTGTGAAGACGCACGGCGCTGGAGTTCTTCGGGAGCTTGTCAAGTGCTGCCCAGTCTCCGGCCTCTTTGAGTGCCTTCCTCTTCTCGGCGTATTTAGCAACAAGTTTCGCGCGCTTTACCTCGCGGGCTTTCATTGATTCTTTTGCCATACTTTCTGAGACTGTTATGTTTAGTTATTGTTCTTCTTGAAAGGCAGTCCAAAGGCCTTGAGGAGGGCGTAAGCCTCTTCGTCGGTATTAGCGGAAGTCACGAAGGTGATTTCCATACCGTGGATCTTCGGGTTCTTGTCCATTTCGATTTCCGGGAAGATAACCTGCTCCTTGAGGCCGAGGGTGTAATTGCCCCTGCCGTCGAGTTTGCCGGAGATTCCGTTGAAGTCCCTGATTCGCGGAAGCGAAACACGGATGAGCCTGTCAAGGAACTCGTACATCTTCACGTTGCGGAGTGTAACCTTAACACCGACGGGCATGCCCTTACGGAGGTGGAAGTTGGAAACGTCAGTCTTGGATGAGGTGAGGACTGCTTTCTGTCCGACGATTACGGAGAGCTCTTCAGCTGCTTCCTCGACGACCTTCTTGTCCTGGGTACCTTCACCGACACCTTCGTTGATGATTATCTTCTCAAGCCTGGGGCACTGCATCACAGTTGTATAGGAGAACTGCTTCACCAGAGCGGGAACTATTTCCTCCCTATAGACCTTCTTGAGGCTGGGAACATATCCCTGGGGAAGCTGGGGAGCGGCCTGGGGCTCCTGGGTCTTTGCTTTCTTTGCCATAATTACTTAATCTCCTCTCCTGATTTTTTAGCATAACGGATCTTCTTGCCGTCCACGAACTTGTAACCGACCCTGGTAGGAGCGGGGTTCGAAGCGGCGGGATCAACCAGCTGTACATTGGAAATGTGTACGGGGGCCTCCTGACGGATGATGCCACCCTGGGGCTGCTTGGCATTGGGCTTGGTGTGCTTGCTGACCATGTTGACGCCCTCTACGATCAGACGGTCCTCAGCAGGAATGACAGAAAGGACCTTTCCGGTCTTTCCCTTATCGTTTCCGGCATTGACGTAAACGGTGTCACCCTTCTTTACTCTTAACTTCTTCATATGCTTAAGTCAATTAAAGGACCTCCGGGGCCAATGAAACAATCTTTGTATAATTCTCGCGGAGCTCCCTGGCCACCGGGCCGAAAATACGGGTGCCGCGAAGCTCGCCGGCGTTGTTCAGAAGGACACAGGCGTTGTCATCGAAACGGATGTAAGAACCGTCCGGCCTGCGGATTTCCTTCTTGGTGCGCACTACGACAGCCTTGGAGACGGTGCCCTTCTTGGCATCGCCGCTGGACGACGCGCTCTTGACTGCGACGACGATCTTGTCGCCGACAGTAGCATAGCGATGGTGGGTACCTCCGAGAACACGCACGCAGAGAACTTCCCTTGCGCCGCTGTTGTCGGCCACCTGTAAACGTGTTTCTTGCTGTATCATGATGCTACTTTGCTTTTTCTATGATTTCAACTAATCTCCATCTCTTGCTCTTGCTCAGAGGACGGGTCTCCATGATGCGTACCCTGTCGCCCTCGTTGCATTCGTTCTTCTCGTCATGGGCGTGGAACCTGGTGGTCTTCTGCATGAACTTTCCATACAGAGGATGGGGCTCCCTCGTCTCAACGGTGACTACGATGGTCTTGTCCATCTTGGCGCTGACCACGGTACCGATTCTTTCCTTGCGAAGATTTCTTTCCATATCTCTAGGATTTACTGATTGTTTTGTTTAGCGGCAAGGATAGTCAGCATACGGGCGATATCCTTTCTCTTCTTCTTGAACTCAGAAGTGTTCTCCAGCGGAGACACTGCATGGTTGATCCTCATGGTGTCGAGATTGTTCTTCTCAACCTCGATGCGGTCCTGCAGGTCTGCAATGGACATTTCACGAATTTCTTTGGCCTTCATTATCTTAGCTCCTTATATTATTCAACGTAATCCCTGCGAACGACGAACTTGGTGTCGATCGGAAGCTTGTGGGCAGCAAGACGCATGGCCTCTTTGGCGATTGCCAGGGAGACACCTTCGGCTTCGAACAGGATGCGTCCCGGAGTGACGGGAGCGACAAAGCCCTGGGGATCGCCCTTACCCTTACCCATACGGGTATCGAGAGGTTTCTTGGTGAACGGCTTGACAGGGAAAACCCTGATCCAGATCTGGCCTTCACGATTCATGTAACGGGATATGGCCTGGCGGGCAGCCTCAATCTGCTGCGCTGTCAGCCAGCAATTTTCAAGCGTCTTAAGACCGAAGGAACCGAACGCGAGCTGATTTCCCCTCTGGGAATTACCCTTCATCACGTTCTTTTGCTCCCTTCTGTACTTTGTTTTCTTTGGTTGTAACATTGCGCTATACTTTAATAATTTTCCTGTTTTGTCCGCAAATCATTGATAATCAACTGGTTGGGCGTAATGATCCTCTGATTTGGGATTGCAAAGTTAGTAAATTTCCTTTGAATTGCAATGTTTTCCAAAAAATATTTCAACATTTTCGACAGCGGATTTTGATAGTTAACAAATTGTTTTTTCGCTCATTACATCATATGACAAAATTTTTTTGGCTACATTTTCGACACGGGTTCGACACAATCGTGAAACTTCCCCCGAAAAAGGTCCCGGGAGATGTGGCAATTTTTTTGCAGGGTCCATATGTCGCCGTGAAAAAAACTCACACATATGCCTTAATGTCATTTGCAGCAGCGATGCTCCTGATCTTCGCTGCAGCTCCGGCATATGGCCAGAAATCCACAAGGAAGGAGCGCCAGAGAGCCGAGAAAGCCGAGAAGGACAAGCGGACCGCCCCGAATCCGGCAGTACGGCAGAATTCCGGCTACCTGGGCTACCGCGTAGAAGAAGGCGACACGGTTTACTACGGCTCCATCGAGCCCTCATGGTCCTTCGCCAGCGGAAGGAGCGCACGCAGCAGCGAATGGCGCAAATACTACCGCCTCGTCTATAACTTCAACAAGGTCTATCCATATGCCCTCGTAGGGAAAAAGCTCGAGCGCAAGGCAGACAGCACCATCGCCGCCACGCATATGAGCAGGAGGGAGAAAGAAAAATACGTCAACAGCCTGCAGAAAGAGCTGCTGAACGCATTCGAAAAGCCGCTGAGGCACCTCACCATATCACAGGGCGCCCTCCTGATCCGCCTGGTAGACCGGGAGGTAGGAAACACCGGCTACGACATAATCAAGGATTACAAGAGCGGCCTGGCCGCCCACTTCTGGCAGGGAATAGCCAAGATCTTCAAGAATGACCTGAAAACGCACTATGACCCCAACGGGGTAGACAAACAGACAGAGGAGCTGGTGCAGATGTGGCAGAGCGGGAAATTCCCTTCCTTCTATTTCTCGATATTCTTCGAGTATCCGCGGGAGACCGTCATCCCGGAAAAATACAGGTAATCGGACGTCTCTTCGTCCATCCAGTCCTTAAGCATGAGCATCCTCGCCCCTGTGGGCAGCAGGAGGTCCTCAGCCACGTGGTAATGTCCGAATATGAAATAGTCCACATGCCTGCGCGATGACACTTCCACGGCATATTTCCAAAGAGACTCCGACTCCCCCTTGAAAACATATCCTATGCTCTTGGCCAGGCGGCTCTTCTTGGACCACCCGGTCCCGAGCCGGAAAGCCAGCCATGGATGAAGCTGGGTGAAAAACTTCTGAAGCACCTTGTTGTGGAATCCCCAGCGCATCAGCTTGTACCACTTCATCCCGGGGCCGAGTCCGTCACCGTGACCCAGGCAGAAAGTCTTTCCTCCGATCTCCATAAAGCACGGCTGCTCAATTACTTCCACGCCGAGTTCGCGGAAATAGGAATAACACCATATGTCATGGTTCCCCGGCATGAAATACACCTTTACGCCGCAGTCGATCAGGTCCAGGATCTGCGCGAACACACGGACATATCCTTTCGGAACGACGTCGCGGTACTCGTACCAGAAATCCCATATGTCTCCCAGGAGCCACAGTGAAGCCGTGGTGTCCCGGGGAATGGCAGAGAGAAAGCGCACGAAACGCGCCTCTCTCGCAACCGGATCCTTTACATCCAGTCCGAGATGGACATCAGAAACAAAATATGCAGTTTCGCGAGAAGCCATCAGGCAAAGAGCAGAATCAATATGCCTACAACGGCACAATAGAGGGCGAACCAGCTCAGGCGGGCTTTCTTGACGATGGCGATCATCACCTTGCAGGCGAAAAGCCCGGCGATGAAGGCTCCGATGAAGCCCAGGACGAGGGGCATGACACCGATTCCGCCGAGAGGTTCAGTGCCGGTGACGGCTTTGAGGATGTCCAGCATCTGCTCCCCTACTATCGGGATCAGGACCATGAGGAAGGAGAACTGGGCAATCACATCGCGGCGTACTCCTGCCAGCAGTCCGGTTGCGATGGTGGTTCCGGAGCGGGAGAGGCCGGGTGCCACGGCGAAAGCCTGGCCGACGCCGACCACCAGGGCCTGCCAGAATGAGATCCCGTTACGCGGCCCGCCATCCGCGGCATCCTGAACGGATGCGCGCCTGAGCCCGCCCTGCCCGAAAACGTCGGAGAGGACCAGCAGCGCCGCGGTGACAAGGAGGCATATGCCCACCGTGTGGAGACTGTCGCCGAAAAGGGCCTCGACCTTGTCTTTGAGGAAGAAGCCGATAATGGCTACTGGAATCATCGAGACCAGGAGCTTGCAGACATAGTCCGTCTCGTCATTGTACCGGCAGCAGAAGCCGGGGGCGTCAGGATACCTGGTGCGGAAAAAACCCTTCAGGAGCTTCAGAATCTCGTTCCAGAAGACAACTATGGTACTCAATACCGTCGCGAAATGGACAGTCACCGTGAAATCCAGGAAACCTTCGGCATCGACTCCCAGGAGTTCCCTGAAAATCATCAGGTGCCCGCTGCTGCTGACCGGAAGGAATTCGGTAAGTCCCTGGACGATACCGAGAATGAAAGCCTGCCACCAATCCATAGCCTACTGTTGTTTATTCTTGCCCCTGCGCATAATGGAAACCGCTACCAGCACGACTCCGCCGATTATCACCAGCGGGGCCAGGACCAGCCTGCGGAAATCGAACATGGCATAGTTGAACACATTGGGATCATCACTCCCCCCACCCATCATCAGCACATAGCCGAGAGCCATGAGAAGGACTCCGTAGATCATCAGGCGCACGCCTTTGGCCGTCATTGCGAAAGAAGGATCGTCCTTAACCTGGCTTTTTTGCTTGTTGTCAGTTTTTTCCATTATTGCTACGCGTAAAGTTCATCTTTAGAAAGGGTCACCAGACGGTTAACCACGAAATAGGTGCTCAGCATGCATATGACTATGCCGCTTACCAGCACAATGCCCATCACGACCAGGAGCATCTTAAGCGAGAAGACCTCGAAGAGCATCTCGAATTCGCTGCGGAGGAAATACAGCAGCCCCAGGAGGAGCAGGATCGCCAGGAACGCCGAAAATATGCCCTGGAAGAAGGCCTGCACCATGAATGGGCCCCGGATGAATCCCCGGGTAGCCCCTACGAGCTGCATCGTGTGGATGGAGAAACGGCGGGAATGCACGTTGAGCCGGACAGTGTTTCCGATCAGGACGAAGGAGATGAACAGAAGGAGTATGATGAACACTCCGATCACAAGGGATATCTTGCTCAGGTTGCCGTTGAGGGCTTCGATCAAAGACTCGTGATAGACAACTTCATCCACTTCCGGGACCTTCTCGAGCTGGGACTTCACCATCGCGACGCTGTCGGGAGAGACATATGCCGCATCCAGCGAAACGTTGAATGAAACCGGCACCGGAGATGACTCGAAAACCGTAAGGAAGTCTTCTCCGAGCATTTCCTCCAGTTCTTTGGTCCCCTGTTCGCGGGAGATGTATTCAGTCGCATGGACCCACGGCATCGCGTCGAGCGTCTCCTTGACGTCCAGTGCCTTTGAATCCTCCACGTCATCCCGGAGGATGACACTGATCTGCATATGCTCTTTGAAATAGTCGGAAAGACGCCTTGCGTTCACCAGCAGGAGGCTCGCCACACCAACGAGAAGGAGCACCAGGCATATGCTCACTATAGAGGAAAGCCACGCCCCCATGAGGCGCCTGCGGATGATTCTGTTTTTTACCTGGGGCATGTCCTGACTCTGTCCGAATAGTCTTCAAAGATAGTCATTATTCCAAATATCGAAAAAAATTCTTAACTTTGTGAGTCTAAAGGCCACGCACTATGGGAGCGAACAAAAAAAAGATATTATTCGTCAACTCTGAGATTTACCCCTACGTACCAGAGTCCGCTATTTCAATGATCGGCAGGAGGCTTCCTCCGGGAACGCAGGAGAGAGGACGGGAGATCCGCTCCTTCATGCCTCGCTACGGATGCGTCAACGAGCGCCAGCGCCAGCTCCACGAAGTGATACGCCTTTCCGGGATGAACATCATCCTCGGAGACGTCGACAGGCCCCTCGTCATCAAGGTAGCGTCCCTGTCAGAGGCCAGGATGCAGGTCTATTTCATTGACAACGACGATTACTTCACCCGCAAGCAGATCTACCGCGACACCGACGGCAAGTTCTTCGCCGACAACGGTGAAAGGGCCGCCTTCTTCGCTCGCGGAGTGCTCGAGACAGTGAAAAAGCTCCGCTGGGCTCCCGACATCATCCATGTCCACGGATGGATCTCTCACTTCATCCCCGTCTATCTGAAGAAAGTATATCAGACCGACCCCATATTCTCGGAATGCAAGACCGTACTCTCCCTCTACGACGAAATCGGCGGAGAAACCTTCGCCCCGAACCTCAGGGAAACTGTTGCATATGAAGGGGCTGGAGTGGATTCCATGCCTCTCCTGGCCACCCCCGATGGCATAAATCTTGCTAAAACCGCTGCACAGTACTCTGATGGGATCATTTTCGGCAGCCCGTCGCTTCCGGGAGACCTCGCAGAATACTCCCAGTCCCTGGGTGTCCCGGTACTCCCGTATGACGCAGAGGCCGTCGAAAGCGGAAAATACATCGGGGACTACAATGATTTTTACGACAAGTTATCACTATAGATGAACTTCCTCGGTTTCCTGAAATCTAAAAGCAGCACTTTGGTCGTCGTCGCAGGCATGCTACTGTGCTGCTTTTCCTGTATCAGTACAGACGACATGCTTGGTGGGAACTACATCACCACCAGCCAGCGCTACGATATCTACACTGCCGACATCCCGATCACCGGAATTGAAAACCGGCTGGCTGACAGTTTGTCAGGCTACAGCCGTACCAGGATCGCCGTGGGAGCCATAAGGGATGCCCGGTACGGCCTTTCGACAAGATCCTGCGCCCTTACCCTCGTCCCGGTGCGTGACACCATGGACTTCGGCAGCAATCCGCAGTTCAAGTCTTTCCACTTCTCCGCCGCCCTCGACACAATCTCGGTTGCCGAGAAAGGACAGGAGAACATCCTCCAGAAAGTGAATGTCTATGCCCTCGAAGAAAGGGCGGGCTATCCGGACTACAACATCAACACCAAAGACCTGAAGTACACCCCGGTCCGCATAACCAAGGGCATTCCGGTAATCGACGGAGTGGATTCCCTGAGCTTCGATTTCACCGAGGAATTCGGCAAGAGGTACCTTACCATCACCCAGCAGGACCTCGAGGACTCCCTCAGCCACTACCTCAAGAAATTCCCCGGAATCTACATCACATGCGAGGAGCCTGAAGGCGATGGCGGAAGGTTCAACTTCTTCGACCTCGGAATGGCCTTCAACAAGAACTATATGTACGTGACCGGCAGCTCGGCCATCCTCAACTTGCGGTCAACCTACAACGGCAGGCAGGTGGACACCTCTTTCATGTTCTACTTCAGCCCGCCTGAGTTCACCAACCTGGACTCCCTGGTAACGATGAGTAACCTGGGTTCGGTGACTTTCGAGCAGTACTGCTTCAACATCAACTCCCTCGAGTCCGGCGCACTTTCCGGCCCGGCTTCCGACAACCTTCTGGTCGAGGGTGGCGGCGGACTGAAGCCAGTCATCCCCGCAACGGAACTGAAACGCATATGCGAAGAAGTCATTTCAGCCCACGGAGACCCGAGGAAAGCCATTATTACCAAGGCAACCGTAGAACTCCCGTTCGAGTTCCCGGAGGACTACACCGAGATGTACAAATGGCCGCAGTACCTGACCCCGGTGTGCCGCATGTCCAATGACAACATAGTCGCATTCACCCCGATCACCGATGCAAACAATTCGGCATATGAGAGCGTAGGACGGCTCAACCGCTCTACCTGCCTCTACTCTCCGGACATCTCCTTCCATCTCCAGGGCATCCTGCGCCTGGACGACGAGAAGGCCAAGTTCAGCAACTACGATGTCTGGATGTTCATAATGCATGATGAGACCATAGAGAAGAGCGGCGCTTCATATGCCAGCACCTACAACAGCGCCCTCAGCCAGATGTACTACTACAACATGATGAACAGCATGTACGGTGGATACGGAGGCTATGGCGGTTACGGCGGATACGGTGGGTATGGTGGCTATGGCTACGGAGGTTACGGTGGTTACGGCGGATATGGCTACAACGACTATTACACCTACTATATGATGATGGCCATGTACTCCAACCTGACTGCGGCAACGGAGTCAACCACGAGTACTTCCACCATGATAGACAAGGACCGTTACTACTGCGCAACCCTCAACGGACCCAACGCATCGAACGGTAGGGTCCCGACTCTCCGCATCACTTACGCAATGCCTAAAGAGTAAGCCTAGCCCTGCAGGCTGCCGATGAAGCGGCTTGCTGTCTCCTCCGGAGCCCGTGGTCGCCCGTGACCGCGTGAACGGGGGGTACCGCCGCGAAGCGGTGGGGGGATGAGCGAAGCGAAGGCTCCGAGAGGAGAGCAGCAAGCGCTCAGCGGCACAAAAGCATAGAAAAAGGGGCCGGCCCGATTGGGCCAGCCCCTTATTGTAATTGGAATAAATTACTTCTCTTCAGCTTCTTTAGCAGCGAGTTTTTCCTGAACCTTGTCGATAGCGTCCTTAACGGTGCTGATCGTGCTGGTTTCCTCATCGGGGATCTTGATTCCGAAAACCCTCTCAAACTCCATGAGGAGCTCGACAGTGTCAAGAGAATCAGCGCCGAGATCATTGGTGAAGCTGGCAGGTTCGGTAACTACGGACTCCTCAACGCCGAGTTTGTCAACGATGATGTCCTTTACCTTTTTTACGATTTCTTCGTAAGTCATAGTACAGTTATTTTTGTTTATATGGATTTTTAATTATAATCCGCAAAAGTTCTGCAAATTAAATAAAAAAAAACGAGGAAAGAAAATATTTGGGGATTTATCTTGACTAACGGCTCAGTTTAAGCCATATACGGAGCCCGTTAATGGAGTTGATGAAATAAAAGATATACTTGACAAGCATCACCATGGTATAGCTCGTCGCCTCGGGACTGACCAGCCGGTTCGTCCACAGCATTATCGAGAAAATGTTCACCATTATCCATATGTACCACTGCTCTGCGAAAGCGAAAGACATCAGCACCTGGCCGAGGATATTCAGCACTACGACACCCGCGTCGAGGAGGATCTTCGCGTTGTCAATGCTGTCCAATGCGCCTGCACGGAGCTTAGCGGCATCGATCGCATGAAGGATCACGAACGCTATCGCAATCCCGGCCACAAAGGCAGCGAGGACATATGACCACTGCTTCCCGGTAAGCCGGCGTGCCTTCACCTTCGCCTCCTCGCTACGGCCGTCCTCTCCCTTGATGCGGTCACCGGCACCGCGCTTCCTCCATTGCCAGAAGCCTATGAACTGCATAGGCAGGAAATAGAAGGCATGAAGGGCGAAGGTCCCCATGATTCCGCTGTCCAGATAAACTATTGAGCAGCACACGACGTCGATCAGTCCGAACAGGAACGTCCATATGCTTCCGTTCGCACTCAGTACGGTATTGGTCACTCCGGTGATTGCGGCAAGGGTCGCTATGACCTGCATCAGGAGCCTCGTCTGGGGGTCCTGCACCTCGCATACGAAACTGTATATGGCTATTCCCACCATCCCAGCGAGCAGGACGGCGCTGAACCAGAAATTGAATTTCTTTTCGTTCTTCATAATCTTGAATTATCTGCTGCCAAGGTGCTCGAGGATCCTCCTGGCAAGGACAAGCCCGACCAGGGTGGCAAGATCCTCTTCGGATGCCGCAGCGATGCGGGCGACAGATCCGTAATGCATTATCAGCCTCTGCTCCGTCTGCTCCCCTACTCCTTTGACCTCTCTCAGGGCGCTCTGGATGAAGTTCTTGCTCCGGAGGCTCCTGTGGAAGGTTATGCCGAAACGGTGCGCCTCGTCACGGATGTGCTGGAGAAGCTTCAGGGCCCTGGAGTTCCTGTCGATGAAAAGCGGATACGGATCGCCTACCCGGATTACCTCTTCAAGACGTTTGGCCAGGCCCACTACCGTAAGCTTTTCTGTCAGGCCGAGCTCCGAAAGAGCCTGATAGGCAAAGTCCAGCTGCCCTTTGCCTCCGTCTATGACCACCAACTGAGGCAGGTCGTCGGGCGCCTCTTCAAGCATACGGGAATACCTGCGGCCTACCACTTCCTTCATCGAAGCGAAGTCGTTGGCTCCGACCACAGTCTTTATCTTGAACTTGCGATAGTCCTTCTTCGAGGGTTCACCGTTCCTGAACACGACGCAGGACGCTACCGGGTTGGTGCCCTGGATGTTCGAGTTGTCGAAACACTCCATATGCACGGGCAACTCTTTCATCCCGAGAGCATTGCGGAGTTCTTCTAGCACTGCGTTCCGGTACTCGTCCGGATTGGTGTGCTCGCGGATCTTAAGGGAGTTGAACTGGAACTCCTTCGCATTCTTCATGCTCAGCGAGAGCAGGGCCAGCTTGTCCCCGCGCACGGGAACCTTGAATTCCACTCCTTCCAGTTCGACGTCAGGCATAAACGGCACAATCACTTCCTTTGCCAGGTCTCCGAACTGGGCCTCAACTTCACCTATGAAGGTACTCAGGACAGATTCCTGAGGCTCTTCAATGGCAAGCTTGAAAGCCAGGTTAAGAGACTGCACGATGGCACCACCCCGGACCCTGGAGAAGTTTCCGAAGGCTTCGGATGAATCGCAGACAAGGGAAAAGACATCCAGGTCCCTGTCGGAGCCGGAAGTCACTATCGACTTGAAATAGTGCTTCTGAAGGGCGTCGATACGGTTCTTGCATTCCTGAGCTCTCTCGAAATCAAGCGCTTCCGAGGCCTCGTTCATCATGGCCTTGTACTTCTGGATGACCTCGCTGACTCCGCCTTTCAGCACCTTGGAGATCTCGTCTACATATGAGGCATATTCCTCTTTGGTCACGGCTCCGGTGCATGGGGCCTTGCAGCGGCCAAGGTGCCATTCGAGGCACGGCCTGAACTTCCCCTGCTGGATCGATTGCGGCGTCAACTTGTACTTGCATGTACGGAGCGACCAGTTCTCGTGAAGGAAATCCACCAGCGAATGGGCATATGAAGCGCTGCTGTAAGGGCCGAAGTATTGTGCAGAGCCCCTCTGAAGCCGCCTGGTCGTGTAAACCCTGGGGAAGTCTTCATGAGTGACGCATATCCACGGATAGGTCTTGGAATCTTTAAGGAGGATGTTGTACCTGGGTTTGTAATGCTTTATCAGGTTGTTTTCAAGGAGGAGGGCGTCGGCTTCGCTCGCCACTACGGAATACTGGGCGTCAGCTATTTTGGACACCAGTATCCGGGTTTTGGTGTTCAGGCGTGAAGGATCGACGAAGTACTGCGCCACACGCTTGTGGAGGTCCTTCGCCTTTCCGACATATATGACATTTCCCGCTTCGTCGTAATAGCGATAAACGCCCGGCGAATGCGGGAAAAGTGCGATTTTCTCCTTAACAGTCACTACTTTTCCAAGTATTTGGCTATTGTCCTGGGAATGTCCTTTCCGCGGAGGTTCCTCTTGAGGATGGTCCCGTCCGGTCCGAAAAGGATAATATGCGGAATCCCGTCGATTCCGTAAAGTTCAGTAGGAATTTTCTGGGCGTTGATGATCTGGTCCCAGGGGATGCCAAGCTCCTTTGCCGCCTTCTTGGTGTCCGCGGGTTCATCCCACACGGCTACGCTGAGCATATCGAAGGACTTTCCGTGGAAACGGGCATATGTATCCTTCAGATTCGGCATCTCAGCCCTGCACGGGCCGCACCACGAGGCCCAGAAGTCCACCAGGATGTACTTTCCCTTTCCGACATAATCGGACAGTTTCACAGTGGATTTCCCGGGATTGGAAGGATCCTGGACGATGGTGAAATCGGTGAATTTCTGTCCTTCGGCCGTAGAAAGCTTGCTGCCGAGCCCTTCTTTCATCTCCTTGATCATGTCGGTCTCCTGAAGCGCAGGGGAAAGGGTATTGATTATGGAATCGACCTGCATCGGACCGAGGCCGAGATTGAACTGGAGGGACTGAAGGGGTATCAGCCCGAGGACGTTGTCCTTGTTCTCATCCAGGACCTTGAGAAGGAGGTCGCGGTACTCTGCAGTAGCCCTGTCATTGAGTTCCTGCTCCCTTTCTGCCTGCTCTGCGGCTGAGAAACTCGAGGCGGACTGGGAAATCCTTGACATCTCCGATTCGTATCTCTCCCAGAACGCATTCTCGGAATCCACATATGCATAGAACTTATCGTTGACGGAAGTATTTGAAGATGACTTCACTGTACTCTCCGTCGGATCGGACGACAAGAGGGCGGTCAGGGTGGTCCCGTCGGAAACGAAGGGGACCTGCTGGCTGCCTGCTATGATGACTCCGACCTGTGTCAAGTCGACAGGAACAGCCATGGAGAATGATCCGTTCTCAACAGTGATGACTTCGTCGACATCTTCTCCCACCATCACCTCCACCTGTGAAAGGTCAAGTCCCTTGATGCTGCCTTGCAGCATGGTGGCCTCCGCCGATTTCTGCCGGCAGGACAGCAGGACGGCTACTGCCGCCAGGATAATAACTAGTTTTTTCATCATATTCTAAATTCACAGGTTGCAAATATACAATTATTTGTTGATACGCTTTTTCTCCGCCGGGTGGCAGGCAGGTCGCGCTGCAAACCTTCGCTTCGCTCATCCCTCCCACCGCTGCGCGGCGGGCCCCTCCCTCTCAACGAAGCCGAGGGCGGCT
>JAFRXO010000066.1 GCA_017443465.1 Bacteroidales bacterium | reverse complement strand
TCGCGCAGTATGACCTCGACGGCCGGTTCGACGAACATGTCGCGGCAGATGATGGTCAGTGCGATGCGTTCGATAACGTCCGTGGAGTACTGGACTCCTCTGTAGATCCTCTCCTGGCGGCTCTGTCCGATACCGTGAACGTCATGGTACTCGAACCAGTTGATGTCCGACTGCAACAGGGCTTCCTTCACATCCTCAAACCTTGTTTTCCGGATGATAGCTTCAATCCTTTTCATAATTTTCGTGTCTGTTTTGTTAAGTTGTCGTTTAATCCCCGGGGAAGGAAAAACAAAAAAGACCGGCTCTTTCGAACCGGTCTCCTATTATGCTCATACTACAAAAATCACCTTATCCGACCGGCAAGACAAGATACAGCATTATTATTCTGGGAATTCTGTGAATTCTCAGAGACAAGCTGCTGCTTGAAATTGGCCGTAATGGTGAAAATGTCGATCATTTCGTTCGTTCTTCTGATACAAATATAGTCAGCGGAGAACTAAAATGCAAGATATTTTTTAAATATTTTTATAAACCGTTTTAACCCATAACCTTTTTGTACTCAAGCGCTGCGGCGACCAGACCTTTAAATAAGGGATGGGGGTTTTCGGGTGTGCTCTTGTACTCAGGATGGAACTGCGATCCGATGAAGAAAGGATGTGAGGGAAGCTCTACGATCTCCACCAGGCCGGTCTCGGGATTACGTCCCGTAGCCATCATGCCGTTCTTTTCGAACTCATCGAGATACACGGAGTTGAACTCGTAGCGGTGACGGTGACGCTCGCGTATGGACAGACCGCCATAGAGCGACGCAGCCAGCGAGCCCTCTTTCAGGACGCAGGAGTATGCGCCCAAGCGCATGGTTCCGCCCTTTATCGTGGTCTTCTTCTGCTCTTCCATCATGCAGATGACAGGATGCGTGGTGTCAGGGTCCTTTTCCGTCGACGAGGCGTCCGCATATCCGAGTACGTTCCTTGCGAACTCCACGACACACATCTGCATTCCGAGGCAGATGCCGAGGAAGGGGATACCGTTCTCGCGGGCATACTTGATGGCGTGGACCTTGCCTTCGAGACCTCTCTCTCCGAATCCGGGTGCGACGAGGATGCCGTCGGCTCCCTTTAGCAGTTCATCGACATTCTCCGGAGTGACGCTCTCGCTCTGGAGAGTCCTCACGTGCACCTTGCAGTCGTTTGCTGCCCCGGCGTGGACGAAGGCTTCCTGGATGGACTTGTACGCATCCTGCAGCTCGACATACTTACCGACAAGGACAACCTCAACCTCGTACTTAGGGTTCTTGATCCTGTCGAGGAAAGTCTTCCACCTGCTCAGTTCCGGCGTAGCGAAATTGTCAATCTGGAGTTTGCGGACGGCGAGCTCGTCCAGATGCTCCTCGTGCATGTTGAGAGGAACTTGATAAATGCTCCAGGCATCGATGCTCTGGATGACATGGCCAGGGCGGACGTTGCAGAACAGGGCGATCTTGCGCTTAAGTTCCGCCGACAGGGGATGTTCGGTACGGCAGACGATGACGTCCGGTTTGACTCCACCTTGCTGAAGCATCTGGACAGAGTGCTGCGTGGGCTTGGTCTTGAGTTCCTTCGCTGCGCTCAGGTAGGGGATGAGAGTCAGGTGTATGGACATACAGTCTTCTTCAGGAAGTTCCCACTGCAACTGTCGGACAGCCTCGACGAAAGGCTGGGACTCCATGTCACCTATCGTTCCGCCGATCTCGGTAAGGATGACGTCATACTCTCCGGTCTGTCCGAGCAGGAGCATCCTGCGCTTTATCTCGTCCGTAATATGCGGAACGATCTGGACGGTCTTGCCGAGATAGGCTCCCTCGCGCTCCTTGGTGATCACTGTATTGTATATCCTTCCGGTCGTGACATTGTTGGCCTGGGATGTATATACACCCAGGAAACGCTCGTAATGACCGAGGTCAAGATCGGTCTCGGCGCCGTCTTCCGTGACATAGCATTCACCGTGCTCGTACGGGTTGAGCGTGCCCGGATCGATATTGATGTATGGATCGAATTTCTGTATGGTCACACGCAGGCCCCTTGCCTGAAGCAGCTTGGCCAGCGACGAAGCGATGATCCCTTTTCCGAGCGAGGAGGCGACTCCTCCGGTGATGAAAATATACTTGGTATTCATTGTAATGGATATTTATGCGTATTCGTCCCAACTCTTGATAGGCAGTTCGTCGACTTTCACCGTGCAGAAAGCGTTGATGAAGGCGATGGCGAGCCGGGCATTGGTAATCAATGGAATGTTGAGGTCGATGGCTGCCCTGCGGATCTTGTATCCGTTGGAGAGCTCGCGCGGAGTCAGGTCCTTGGGTATATTGACGACCATGTCGATGGTGCGGTCGTGCATCAGTTCGATGGCCTGAGGATGCTTGCCCTCGTCACTCGGCCAGTACACGGCCGTGTTGGGAATGCCGTTTTCAGCAAGGTAGCGGGACGTACCGCCAGTCGCATATAGCTTGTAGCCGTGCTCCGCCAGCATGCGGGCGGTATCGAGCATCTCCGCCTTTTGCATCGGGGTTCCCGTGGAGAGGAGGATGCCTTTGGAAGGGATGCGGTATCCTACGGAAAGCATGGACTCGAGCATCGCTCCCGTGACATCGTCTCCTATGCAGCCGACTTCGCCTGTCGATGCCATGTCCACTCCCAGTACGGGGTCGGCTTTCTGGAGCCTGTTGAAGGAGAACTGCGAGGCCTTGATACCGACGCAGTCGAGGTCGAAGAGATCCTTGGACGGAGGCTCCGGAGATTCGCCGAGCATTACCCGGGTTGCGAGTTCGACAAGGTTGATTTTCAGAACCTTGCTGACAAACGGGAAGCTTCGACTGGCACGGAGGTTACACTCTATGACCTTGACGTCGTTGTTCTTGGCGAGGTACTGGATATTAAACGGCCCCGAGATGTGTAGCTCCTGAGCAATCTTGCGGCTGATGCGTTTGATACGCCGGACAGTCTCGACATATAGTTTTTGAGGAGGGAACTGGATGGTGGCATCGCCGGAATGGACTCCTGCGAACTCCACGTGTTCACCGATCGCATAGGCAATGATGCGGCCGTGGTCGGCCACGGCGTCGAACTCAATCTCCTTGGCATGTTCGATGAAGCGGCTTACCACGACCGGGTGCTCCTGCGAGACTTCCGCGGCCAGCTGAAGGAAGCGCTCCAGTTCCTCTTCGTTGGAACACACGTTCATGGCTGCTCCGGAAAGTACATATGACGGGCGTACAAGTACAGGGAACCCGACCTTGCCTATGAAAGCGGCTATGTCCTCGCGTGAAGTGAGTTCTCCCCATTCCGGCTGATCCACGCCTATCCTGTCGAGCATTGCGGAGAACTTCTTGCGGTCTTCAGCGTTGTCTATGTCTTCCGCGGAAGTGCCGAGAAGCGGGATGCCGCGTGCCGCCAGCTTGACGGCGAGGTTGTTGGGAATCTGACCTCCGGTCGAAACAATCACGCCTTTAGGACGTTCGAAATCCGCTATGTCGAGCACGCGTTCGAATGACAGTTCATCGAAATACAGGCGGTCGCAGATGTCATAGTCAGTCGAGACCGTTTCAGGATTGTAGTTGATCATCACGCTCCTGAATCCCCGACTGCGGACAGTGTTGAGAGCCTGGACACAGCACCAGTCGAACTCGACGGACGATCCGATTCTGTAAGCTCCCGATCCAAGTACGATTACGCCGTCCCGACCGTCGTCGAACGAGATGTCGTTTTCCGTTCCTTGATATGTCAGATACAGATAGTTGGTCTTTGCCGGAAACTCACCGGCCATGGTGTCGATCTGCTTGACGACGGGGGTAATGCCGTATTTCTCCCGCAGCGCGCGTATTTCCAGTGATTCGAAAACGTGTTCCGGCCTTGACAAAGCACGGGCGATCTGGTAGTCGGAGAACCCGTAAACCTTAGCTTTGCGGAGCAAGTCGGGACTGATTCCGGATTCGGCGGATCCGATTTCGTCGGCAATATCTACGATGTTGCGCAGCTTTCGGAGGAACCATCGGTCGATGCTTGTCAGTTCGTGGATCTTGTCTATGCTATAGCCGACCTGCATCGCCTCGCTTATGGCGAAGATGCGCATGTCGGTCGGCTCCTTGAGAGCATGGTCCATGCCGTTCATCCGGATATGCTTGTTTTCCACGAATCCGTGCATGCCCTGGCCTATCATCCTCAGACCCTTCTGGATGGCTTCCTCAAAAGTACGTCCTATAGCCATGACTTCTCCCACCGACTTCATGCTTGAGCCGATCTCGCGGTCCACGCCGTGGAATTTGCCAAGATCCCATCTGGGAATCTTGCAGACTACATAATCCAATGCCGGTTCGAAAAATGCTGATGTCGTCAGGGTAACGCTGTTCTTGAGCTCGAACAGCCCCTTGCCCAGTCCCAGCTTGGCTGCAACGAAGGCAAGGGGGTACCCCGTGGCCTTCGAGGCGAGAGCAGAAGACCGGCTTAGCCTGGCGTTGACCTCTATGACGCGGTATTCTTCCGAATCTGGGTCGAAAGCATACTGGACATTGCATTCTCCGACAATGCCCAAATGCCTGACGATGAGGATGGACAATTCGCGAAGGAAGTGGTATTCGGAGTTGGTCAGTGTCTGCGAAGGAGCTATGACAATGCTTTCGCCGGTATGGATGCCTAGCGGGTCGAAGTTCTCCATGTTACAGACCGTGATGCAGTTGTCATATGCATCCCGGACGACCTCGTATTCTATTTCCTTCCATCCTTTCAGACTTTTCTCGACGAGGACCTGGGGCGAGAAGGAGAAGGATTTCTCAGCGAGACGGACCAGCTCCTCTTCGTTGTCGCAGAATCCCGAGCCAAGACCTCCGAGAGCGAAAGCGGAGCGCAGGATGACGGGATATCCCAGCTCTTTCGCAGCTTTCTTTGCTGCTTCGATGCTTTCGCAAGCTTCGCTCCTGATGGTCTTCACTCCTATTTCGTCAAGTCTCTTAACGAAGAGCTCCCGGTCTTCCGTATCGATGATGGTCTGTACGGGGGTACCCAGTACGCGGACTCCGTATCTCTCCAAAACCCCGCCCTTGAAGAGTTCGATGCCGCAGTTCAATGCAGTCTGCCCTCCAAAGGAGAGGAGTATGCCGTCCGGGCGTTCCTTTTCGATGACCTTCTCGATGAAGGAAGGGGTCACGGGCAGGAAGTATATCTTGTCCGCTATGCCCTCACTGGTCTGGACAGTGGCGATGTTCGGGTTGATAAGTACTGTGTGGATACCTTCTTCGCGCAATGCCTTGAGTGCCTGGGAGCCGGAGTAGTCGAATTCTCCCGCTTCGCCGATCTTCAGGGCTCCCGATCCGAGGACGAGGACTTTTGAAATCTTGCCAGGGAGGTCAGGCGCTGTTACGTGCCTGCTGAGATGTCCGCTAATGGGAGCCTTGCTACAGTTCTGCCGTTCTTCCATAAGTTCGGTGAAACGGTCGAACAGGGATTCGGTATCAAGCGGACCTCCGCTGGCTTCCGGATGGAACTGGACGGAGAACCATGGCATACTGGTATGCTCAAGGCCTTCGTTGGATCCGTCGTTCATATTGACCAACAGCGCTCTCCATCCTTCCGGGAGGGAGTCGTTGTCGATGGCGTAACCGTGGTTCTGACTGGTGATGAAACATCTGTCAGTGCCATTGAGACGTGCCGGCTGGTTGTGACCGCGGTGGCCGTATTTTAGCTTGAAAACTTTTGCACCTGCAGCGATGCCCAGCAGCTGGTTTCCGAGGCAGATGCCCATCACGGGCTTGGCATGGCCGGTCTCCCGGGCTTCTTTCTCTCCATCTGCAAGCGCGCGTTTGAGTATGCTGATGGTCTGCTTGCATTCCTCAGGGTTACCCGGGCCGTTGCTGAGGAAGATTCCGTCGTAGTCCATCCCGGTATAGTCATAATCCCAGGGGACGCGTATGACTTCGATACCGCGGGATAGAAGGCAGCGGATAATGTTGTACTTGCATCCGCAGTCCACTAGGATTACGGTTTTCTTTGCCGGACCCTCCGGTTTGTAGCGGATGACCTCCCTGCAGGACACCTCGGCGACGAAGTTGTGTTTGCCGTACTCCGGCCACTTATTGTCTGCTGCATCTACTCCTTCAGGGACGATGCGGCCGTGCATGACACCTCGCTCGCGTAGTATCTTCGTGAGCGCACGTGTATCGATGCCGGTGATGGCCGGGACGCCTTCGCGTTTCAACCACTCGTCGAGGCTTTCTTCGGCATCCCAGTGGCTGTATTCCTTGCTGTAATCAGCTACTACGAGTCCGCTTGCAAAAATACGGTTGCCCTCGAAATGCTCTTCGAGGCCGTTCTCATTCCGTTCGTGGGCGGGGACTCCGTAGTTGCCGATAAGAGGGAAGGTCGATACGAGTATCTGTCCGGCGTAAGAAGGGTCGGTGAGGCTTTCCGGGTAGCCGGTCATCGCCGTGTTGAACACGATCTCGCCGGCTGCCTCACTCAGACTTCCAAAGGCGCGTCCCTCGAATCGGGACCCGTCTTCCAGGATTAAGTTCGCTTTCATAAGCACATAAAAAATCGATCCTCCTCTTGGAGAACCGGTATGTCATTGTACAGTTAGATGGTCACGTCCTTGGATGGAATCGCTCATGGGGAATTCTGCTAACTGGACTACAAAGTTAATAAACGGATTTAAAAACGCAAATACTTATGACGATACCTTTTCCAGTGGCACAATCACTGGTTTATCGCCTGACGGTGATGTGGAAACAGTTCTGTTGCCTTTCGTATTTCACGAAGCAGCGGTCACCCCTGTCGTGGATGTCCTTAAGGACCTGGCTGAGGACAGCGCGCAGGTATTCCTGCGGAACGTCCTCATAAGGACGGCCTCTAAGGTCCGGTATCTTGACGTATCGCCAGTAGCCCAGATCGAAGGTGGTGCCGTAGCAGTGTGTGGAGTTCTCCGCTGCGTTGATGTTGTCCTTGCTCAGCGAAGCCACATCCTCCTTCGTCCTTAGGACTGAGGTAACGACCAGTTTGTATGGGTTCAGACCTTTAGATACCAGAGAGTCCCGGAATGCCTGCCCGATGTCATCGAGAAGTTCCTTTGCGGAGGGAATGAGGAAGGGGATGGAATGTGTGAGGGAATCTATGACATAGGTGTCGGTCGCCTTTAACTCCACCAGCTTGGACTTGAGTCCTTCGGCCTCTTCGCGGTTGGCCACGGGACTGATGCCTATCGCCCTGGCCACTTCAAGCTGGGTGTCGTTGAGGTCGTTGAACTCCTGTGCGAACTTGACGTCGTAAATCCTTACGGGATGGTTCTCGATGGGTCCTAGGGCCAGCCAGCGGCGTTCCTTGACGCACGATCTCGCACTGAAAAACACATACAGCGCCAGGCCGATGCCCGCGACCGCCAGAATGGAACGGATTATATCTCTTCTTCTCATTGTCGGCAAATATACGAAATCGCTTTGTCTTTACCGTATTTATTCCTACATTGCGGCATCTCTATGAATTACCCTGAACTTCTATCTTATGGAACAAAAAGGAATCACCAAGAAACAGTTCTGGATGCAGATGATTTCGCCGGCCATCAACCTTGCCTTGGGAGTGATGTGGCTTGTCATGGGACTCCAAGGAGATGAAGACTATCGTCTCTTTTCATTGATTATCGGCCCGTTGCTCATCCTGTTGTCGGTCGGTCTGATATGCTCCCTGATAATACAGAGGAAGCGTCATCCCATCGAGGACGCTTCCGTGGACAAGGAGATGACCGAGGGCCTGAAGGCCGGAGGCCTTGCCCTTATGCTTCTTGCGCTTGGTTTCGCGTTGGCCATCAGCATAGCGCTCTTGTTCAGGTAATCCTTCCCGAGTCAAATGGCCCTCATCGATATAGATGTTCTGTATAAGCAGTGCTTCAGGCAGTTATGCCTGTATGCCCTGCATTATTTAGGGGATCTCGATGAGTCCAAAGATGTCGTCCAGGAGTGTTTCACCGCTCTTATAAAGAGCGATTCCGACATCTCCAATCCCAGGACCTATCTATACAGCTCCGTCAGGAACCGTTGTGTCGATCTGCTGAGATCGAAAAAGAAAGAGCGTACAGCTCCGATGGATGACTTGATGCAGATAAGTGACGAAGAGGCGCAAAGACGTTCGGAGATTGAAGCTCAGCTCTGGGCAGCTGTCGACGCCTTGCCTCCAAAGCGTCGCGAGTTGCTGCTTCTGAGCAAAAGGGACGGCTTGAAATACAGCGACATAGCCCGTCTCAAAGGGATCTCCGAGAATACCGTCCGCAACCAGATCTTCAGGGCTATAGAGTCCCTGCGCAGCAATTCCAAAAAGATTCTGGGTTTCCTTTTCTGCCTGTAGTTTCTTTTTTTCAGAAGGGGAGTGGTATATTATGCCCCTTTTTCCGTCTTCTCAAAAAAATCGAACATGAGAGAGGATATGGAACGCATGCTTGGCTTCGTGCTCAAGCACTACCGGCAAGGCGCATTTGAAGACAGAACTCAGGCGGAAAATCAAGCCGTAAAGACAAGGGCTTTCCCTGTCTGGAAATATGCTGCGGCAGTCGCTGCTGCCGCCGCGGTGATACTTCTGGTATTCGTTTTCCGTCCGGGTCCGTCCACAATTGAATACTTGGCTGTCAACACTCCCGAGCAGGTGGAGCTTCCTGACGGAAGCATTGTTACCTTGCGCCCGGGAGCCAGTCTGAGCTATTCTGATTCGAAAGAGGGGAGGCGCGTTGACTTGGAAGGTACCGCGCTTTTCAAGGTTGCCAGGGATGAGAGTCGTCCATTCAAAGTCAACTGCGGCGAATCCATTGTCGAGGTCCTCGGTACTGAATTCCAGGTGAAGCGGTCAAAGGGTGATGTGTTCGTGGACGTATTCGAAGGCAGGGTCTTGTTTTCCGGAAGTGAAGAAGGCGTAATACTTACTTCCGGAATGGAGTCCGTCCTTCAGAAGGGGGCTGCCGTTCCCGAAGTCATCGAGGACTCGTTCCCCAATCCGACGGCCTGGATGACGGGCGAGTTCAAATACGACGGCGCTGTGCTGGACCTGGTACTTGCAGAATTGTCGGATTACTATGGAAGGGAGTTTGTCACCTCGCCCGAGGGAGGATCCAGGGTCCTTACGGGAACATTCTTCACTGACGAGGATCCCGAAACGATAGCGGATGCTATCTCTTCCGCCCTTGAACTCAAAATCACTGTAAAATGACCCGGACAATACGAGAAAACGACCGATCTATGAAACTCCTGTTGAAACGGCTTGTTCCGGTACTGTTGTTCACTGTCCTCACTGGAGTGGGTGCTTTCGCCCAGAAAGCTTCCCAGTCCACCGTGAAAGAGCGTATGGCTTGGATCGAGGGGGCATACGAAGTCAGTTTCATATATGATTCCAATGTCAATCTCAGCATCCCATATAAAGGTTCAGGCAGCAAGGATACGTCTGTCAAGTTGAAGGATGCACTCCGCGACCTTTTCAAGGGGACCGGAATGGAATGGGACATCAAGCGCAAGTACATATCCGTGCGTGCGTACAAACCTTCCATAGAGAGCATCCATGCCGTCATAGATCCGGAGACTCTGCTGGATACTCTGGCAGCTTCAAGAATCACCTCCTACATAGACAGAGACCTCAATACCACTCAGACAGGCCTCACGAGGATTGACGGCAAAGCTTTCAACAGGGGCTTTGCAGTGCTGAGTTCACCGGATGTGATCAAGACGCTCCAGATCCTTCCCGGAGTTGCGGCCGGCACTGAACTTATGTCAAGCCTCTATGTACACGGCGGAGACGGCAGCGACAACCTTTTCCTTTTGGATGGCGTACCCGTGTATCAGGTGAGCCATCTTCTTGGCCTCTACTCTGCATTCAACACAGACGCCGTCGAGAGCTTGGATTTCTACAAGAGCGGTTTTCCCGCCAGGTTCGGGGGCCGGACATCCTCCGTCGTCGATATGGCGACAAAGCAAGGGAGTTTTGATTCCTACTCCGGCACATTTTCGATAGGACTGATAAATGCACAGATGCAGTATGGCGGACCTGTTGTCAGAGGAAGGACCTCTTTCAACATCGCCCTTCGTCACAGCTGGCTGGACACGTTCAGCTGGCCGTTGTTCAGGTTCATTATCTCGGATAATGGAGAGAAGTATCACGGCAGCTACAGGCTCTTTGACATCAATCTCAACCTTACTCACAAATTCAGTGACAAGAGCATCCTTTCCCTGAATTTTTATGATGGGAAGGACTTTTTGAACTATGGGAACAGGTTTTTGGGGGAGCGGACCCGTAGCTATGAGGATGAGACTGCATACGAAGTGTATATGAAAGGGGATGAAAGAATGAACATAGGGCTTAAATGGGGGAATGTCGTCGGCAGCGTTCAGTGGAAAGTGGATTTCTCTCCGATTCTTTCCATGAGGCTTATGGCCTACCATACCGGGACTATGGGGTTGGTGGATTATGGCTATTTCGACTACCAGAAACGCGATTTTTCCGGCATTGAATGGGACGGGCCTTTCAATCCTTATGAAGATAGGGAGACCGAGACTTCTTATAATACTTCGAATTATTCCAGGATAAGGGATTATGCATTGAAGGCGGATTTCGACATCATACCTTCGAGGGTGCATCACGTGAGGACGGGGCTTGGATACCAGCTTCACCGTTTCCGCCCTGAAAGGGCCACTGTAAGCACTATGAAGGACTTCGATCAATTGGATACCACTCTGACGGATGGCTATCAATACAGATATACCGCCCATGAGGTCTCCTTGTATGCCGAAGATGAGATGACGCTTTCGAGAAGGCTCAAGGTCAATGCCGGCTTGCGTTATACCCTTTACGCCATTGACGGAAAAGCCTCGAACTATTTCGAACCCAGGCTTGCGCTTAAATACCAGTTCTCCGATTTCGGATCGGCGAAACTCTCTTACACGCAGATGAACCAGTTCGTCCACCAGGTCACGACGTTCTATGCCGAGCTGCCTACTTCCCTCTGGATGCCTTCCACTCGGAAGGTGGCTCCAATGCATTCCTCCCAGATAGCAGGAGGCATATATACTGACCTGCCGGGAGGATTCCATGTGGATTTGGAAGGATGGTACAAGACTATGTCCCATTTGTTGGAATACTCCGGCCAGCTGACCCTGTTCCCTCCCGTGGACAGTTGGGAGAAGACTTTCTGCGAAGGTATCGGAAAATCCTACGGATTCGAAACGACGCTGTCATATACAAGAGGGAAGATGGAGGCGACTGCCGGATATACGTTGTCCTGGACCATGAGAAAGTTCGACGATATCGCGATAGGCTGGTATCCCGACAGGAATGACAACCGTCATAAACTCAACCTCATGCTCACGTACAGACCCACTAGGAAGATAGACCTCTACGCGGGATGGTTGTTCCATACCGGGAGTAGGATTACGATTCCGACCCATGATGTGGTGAGGGAGTTTTACCGCGTGAAGAATACTGATTCCGCGTTCCGGTCAAGAGACGAATTCAAGTCGGAAGAGTTCGTCGGCCCGTACAACCTGAGGATGGCTCCCTACCACAGGCTCGACATCGGCGCAAACTTCCGGCACGTTACGAAGAAGGGGAATGAAGCGATCTGGAACATAAGCATTTACAATGCCTACTGCCGGATGAATCCCTTTACTGCCGCGACGTCCGAAGTGGTTAATATCAAATTCCCGAAGAGCGGTACGTTTTTCGGGCAATCTTTCACCGGGGTATCGGTAGTGCCGATCATTCCTACTTTCAGTTATACCCTCAAATTCTAGCCCGGACAAATGGTTGATATGATGAAACACACTATAACAGCGGTTATCTCCGCTTCCCTGATCCTTCTCTCGTCCTGTGTGATGATAATGGAAAGCGGAGAGGACGGCAAGAGCGTTTTCTATGTGGAGTGCCTGCAGGGACTGAGCGACACTACAGCGATATCCGTAATAGCTACCGCCCCGAAATTCGGATATGAAAAGAGCCGGATACTGTCCGATGTGAATGTGACATTGAAGGCCGGTGGGCGGGAGATCCCTCTCAGCAATGCGGACGTGGCGGTCGAGATGTTCCCTAAGGGGGCGTTCTATACGACGGAAAAAATCCCTGGAGGACAGACTCTGGAGATCACTGTGTCCGGGGCCGGATTCGATCCGGTAAGGGCCACCACTTTCAAACCTCACGATCTCAAACCTTTCGATGTGAAAATATCGAGGGCGGTGCTTTATGACGAGAACCTGTCTGAGAGAGAGGAAATGAAGGCGATAAAAATGGAGATCACCCCCGATGATCCGGACATAATAGATCATTTCTATGCCGTAGTCTTTGATAAGAGGTGGCAAGGGAGTGACGGGAGGATCTTTTACTCCCACCCCAATCCCATTCTTCAGTCAGACGGTATCATATACACATCTACCTTCGGAGACGATCTCGTCGTAAAAACTGCAAGCTCGCCGTGGTCTTTGTTCAGATTCAATGACAATCATGTTTCTGACAGGATTTCTCCGATCTATCTGTGGCGTGGGGCCTCGTTGATGAGAGACGGTACGATAACCGTTTATTTCCTCGAGTCGGATGACCCCGGTGAGTACAGGGTTCACTTGATGGAGGTTTCCCCGGAGTTTTACAGGTACTCTAAATCTCTGGCATACGAGGAGGAATATACCGAAGCCCTCGTCCCATTCTTCCCGTCTTCTTATTCCTATACGAACATCGTCGGCGGTTGCGGCGTATTCGCAGCTGTGAGCCGTCTTGACGGAGAATGGATGGAACTCCCTGAATGATAATGCTATGAATAATCATTTTGATATGAACCGCCTTAAAAGAATAGCTTTATTACTGTCGTTCTTCGCCCTTGCCGTACTTCTTCCTTCGTGTTCGATGCAGGAAGCGGATATAACGGTCCATTACTCTATCGGCAACGAGTCCGGTTTCGATTTGGCACTCAAGACCTCGAAAGGCTTGACTTTCGGCTTGCCGGCGGGTTCGACGTTCAGTTTCACGGATATCTCGGAAGGGATCGACTACCATGGGTCTTGCAGTTTCAGGACAGTATTCGAAGACGGCGGCATACTGATGATATCCTATAAGGATAATGAGTACGCTTTCGATATGACTAAAGGCGTTTATTATTCCGGGGCATATATCGGCCTCAAGGATGCCCGTTTATATAATGTCCACAAGGACGCCCCAAGGGAATACACGCTTGAATACATTATCAATAGTGATGAGGTCATCAACGCCCTCCGATACCTCCGGGTGTGGGAGGGAAACACAACAGAATATGGAGAGAATTGGTAAACACTTTTTGATTGCAATTACTGCAGGGCTGCTTTGCATAGCAGTCTCAGCCTCTGCACAAGGCCGTTTCAGCGGTGCCGTCGAGTCCAATGCCAAGGTATATGTCGGAGGCAAGACCGGTGGCGCATTCGGACTGGATGCCCTTGCTGGATATCTTAATAAAAACAAGACATTTGTAGGACTCGGAATAGGATACGACCGGGGTTTTTTGCAGAATGAACAGTATAGCCCTGTCGAGCTCGATCCGAATCTAAGCCGCTCATTTTGGGATTTCTCTAAACCGAAAGTGTTGGAATATGGCGAAGTCCCGCTGTTCCTCAACTTGAAACGCTATTTCAGCTCTGACCTTTCCGGATGGAATCTTGACCTTCGGGCAGGTATATCTTATGTGTTCTCTCCCGAAGGTTTGGGCGGAACGTTCTGGTCATCGGGAGTAGGATATCGCTTCAACCTTTACGGCGATACAGGTATAGTGGCACGTGCATTCTACGAAATGAAGAACAGTTTCCACGCAGATGATATGTACAAGAGTACGTTGGGCAGATACCACGCCCTCGGTCTCCGCGTGTCCTACGAGTTCTGACCTGGCGGGTTATTCCGGGTGCAGGAGGAATGTGGAGTGCGGCTTAGAGTTGCTTAGAATCGAAGACCTAACGTTGCAGCTAAACCGTGACCACCTTCGCTCGAAAGGGAGAAGCCGTGTCCGCATCCCCAAATCAGATTGAGGCCAACACTTAATCCGAGGCGATCACTTATTCCGAAATCGTATCCCATTTTTCCGTTTAAATACGGAACTATCTTGTCTTCCGGATGACGGCTTTCTGAAGGAAGCGGCTTGAGGAACCATGCCGCTCCACCTTCCAGTCCAAGATAGAAAGAATTTCCAGGGCGCTTGGATGACGGGAAGTAACGCGTGAAATCGGCAAAAACAGGAATGGCAGGTACATAATCAACATCGACGATAGAGTGATTCTCGCCTCTTGCGAAAGGCTTGAGCCAATGATAGCCAGTTCCCACTCCAAGGAATTGTTTTTCATTGAAACGCCACCCCAAACAAATGTCCGCAGTATAATGCTGATCCCAGAAGATGCCGACATTAGTAATGTTTGCTTTTACATTACCTTGAAAATGCCCGGTTTCTTGGGCTAAACAGTTGTTTGAAACTCCTGACAGGAGTAGAACCGCCAACAAAAAGTAAGTAGATAGAAAGAAGTGTTTCATAATAAATATCGTTATTCTTTTATAATAGGACGTAAAGTATTCGAAATAATACCATCGCAATATATAAAAAAAGAGGAACACAAACTGGACGGAAGTGGCGTTTTGTGTTCCTAACCCCATCCTCCGATACTTCTGGGTGTGAGGGATTGAATCCAGAAGGAATGTGGAGTGCGGCTCGTTCCTCCTGCGCAGGACGGAACAGGCTTGGAGGGGCTTTCCCGTTGCGTAGGAGGACTGTAGAGAGCTTGTCGTTCCTCCTGCGTTTTCTGAGCGGAGCGAAGGCGCTTCAGCGCCGAAAAAAGGTATTGGAGAGGGCGGGATTCCGCTCGCTTCGCTCGCGCTATCCCGATAGGGGAGTTGTTCAAAGCAAAGGATGCAGCCTGATGACTTCGTCATCTTGGGCTGTTTCATTTTATTCCCTTACGTAAGCGAGCTTCCGACGGGCATAAAACAAAACAGCCCGGCGCGTTGCGCCAGGCTGCATCCTTGCTTTGCGGAGAGGGCGGGATTCGAACCCGCGAACCCCTTTGGGAGGTCACGCGCTTTCCAGACGCGCCTCTTCAGCCACTCGAGCACCTCTCCTTTGCGGTTTGCGGGTGCAAATATAAACAAAAATATGTTAACTTTGTAATCT
>JAFRXO010000065.1 GCA_017443465.1 Bacteroidales bacterium | reverse complement strand
TGAACGGGATAAAGCCTGGGTAGACAACCAAAAATAGGAATAATGGCAAGAGTCAACCTACACCAGTAATAAAGTTAAACCAGAGTCAACTTCTTTCAGGGGAAGGCTCCAATCGGAGTCAACCAAAATCAGGAAAGTACATAACGTCCCATTTCCTGGACCTATAGCCACGATTAACCATGTTTCCCGTGTCCACCGTCCCACCTTTTGGACCTCAAGCCACGCTCACGTCTTCCCCGGGGGCGGGTGCGCCTCATGCGTCGCCGTCAGGGCAGGGCTTCGCTCCGGCGGCTCGACGGCTAACTCGGGACTCTTATCCGCCTTACGGCGTATAACGTCCCTCAGACAAACGCCGTCGCAAGGCGCCGCCTCCGCTCACTCTGCCAGGAACCTGACGTCTCCAAATCGGCTCACCCATCCCCGGGGAAGACGGATGAACCGTGTTTCGTAAGCCACTCATTCTTATGCGATAACGAAAAGTTCCTACCCCCATTCAGAGGGTAGGAACTTTAAGTAATAGGCTATTCGTCAGTCGGTTACAAAACACGACAGACTACTCTGTAACGCGGAGATACAGGTTGAACGAGACCTTCTCGCCGTGGAAATGGTTCTGTTCACCCTGGGGACCTTCCTGGTCAGCCCTTGAGAACTTGGTTCCGATGGGGCTGATGGAATTCAGGATCGAGATGTCTCCGTCCGGGAAAGGCGGCTGGACATTCTTGTTACCCGGATCGTGCTTCGCGGGAGTAAACAGTCTGAGGAAGAGGTCCGGACTGTCCACCGCGATTTCAAGAGTCCTGCCCGCTGCATCGATCCTGGCAGCATAGAACTCTGAGTAATAGCCTTTGAACTCGGGATAAACAGTCTCCTGGGCGGTCCTGGTGTCATTCCAAAGTTTATCATGGATGCCGAAGGCCTGGCCTTTCAGGCGGTTCTTCCAAACTCTGTAGGGTCCGCGGGAAAGCAGCCTCGCACCCTTGACTCCATCCTCGGGGAAACTGAATGAGATTCCGGAGAAATCCATGTCACCATCAAGTACATAGCTGCATGCTATCTTCTTCCAGCCATTGCCTGCATCTGTCACAGAATATGAAGCCTGTGCGGATTCAGCATCGAAGCCTACGAAATGGAGGCTGCCGAGAATTGCCTCAAGACCGGCTGCATACACTGACGATGAAGCTTTCCCGTTCACGATCCTCTCGGCTACAGCCTTAGGATTGGTCAGAGACCATGACCAGGTGAAGATCTCCCTTCCGAAAGGATCTTTGGCGCTGATGCTCACAGCCTCGGAATCCTTCCAACCTGAAGGCAGAGACAGAACCAGCGTTCCCTTTTCGCCGGGAGCGACGTAAGGTGCAGAGACCTGGAAAGGAGTCTCGCTGGCTCCGGAAGTCATCGGGTTGTCGAAGTTGATGAGTTTTCCGGAGAAGCTGCACTGGGAAAGATTGGTAAAATGATAGCGGTTATGAACAGTCAGGGTTCCGTCAAAAGGAGTTTCCGCCTCAAAATAGACAGGTGACCAGATTTCCTTGATAGTATAATAACTGCCCTCTTTTTCATGATGGGCACCTACGATTCCATCAGGTGCAAGAAGTCCCCTGGTGTCTATCGAGTCGCGGAGATCCCTTCTGGCAACGCCTTCGTCTGCAAGGTCCCAAAGGAATCCTCCTGCAGAAAGCTTGCTGCCCAGCATCAGGTTCCAATAATCGTCCAGACCTGCTCCGTGTCCTCCGTCATACAGACCATGGAGGAATTCGGTGGGCATATAAACAAGATCCTTATCCTTCCCTGTCAGGGCATCATAGATGTAATTCCACTTCGGATAATGGCGGTCATCCATGCCGTCGAGTTTCGACCAGGGTTCAATCACATGACGCTTCTGGGGGTCCCAAAAGCCATAGTCCTGACGCACGTCCTTGTTGAACCCGCCTTCATTCCCGTTCGACCATATGACCACGCACGGATGGTTGACATCGCGGATAACCATCTGATGGACAAGCCTGTGGGCGGTAAGTGTGTCATATGCGTCCTGCCATCCTGCAAGTTCATCAACCACGTAGATTCCGAGCGAATCACAGGCGTCAAGGAAGAAAACATCGGGCGGATAGTGCGACATACGGACCGCATTCATATTCAGGTCCTTGATCAGGTTTATGTCCTCAATGGCAAAGGCTTTGCTGCTGGCACGGCCGTATTCCGGACGGAAGGTGTGACGGCATACTCCCTTGAAGCGGACCTTGGTCCCGTTGACATAATAGCCGTCGCCATAACGGAACTCTATGGTCCTGAAACCGAACTTCTGCTCGACACGGTGAAGCACGCGGTTACCCTTCATGAGGCTTACCACAGCCTTATAAAGGACAGGAGTCTCACTGGTCCAGGAAAGAGGAGAGTCCATCCTCCCCCTGACAACAACAAGACTGTCCCCGCATACCGTCGAACTGAGATTGCCGGCCAGACGGTGGGATGACATGTCCTCGATGACAGTCTCGACCCTGTATCCCGGTCCTAACTGGAAATCAGTGAACACCTGCATATTGAAACCACCGCCATGCCTGGCATCTATCGCCAGGCGCTCGATGCTCTCCTTAGGCTTAGCCTGGAGATAGACCGGACGGAATATTCCGCCGAAGACCCAATAGTCGGCACGACGCTCGGCTAGATTGATGCTCTTGTTCGCAGACTCCTTGCTGACAGTCACTTCCAGAAGATTATCCTTCCCGAATGACAGGAGCTTGGAAATATCATATTTGAAACGGTAGAATGCGCCCTGGTGCATAGGACCGGCACTCACACCGTTTACCTTGACCTCAGTATCGGTCATAGAGCCTTCGAAGACGATTTCCACCTTCTTGCTCTTCCACGAAGCAGGAACCTGGAAATGAAGGCGGTAGAGCCCCTGCTCATGATGGGGCTGACGGTCATGGCCATAATTGTAACCGCCGAAGCCCTGCTGCTCCCAGCAGGAAGGCACCTCGATAGTAGTCCATTCCCCGCTCCTGGCACCGTCGGTGCAGAAAAACTCCCATGTCTTGGTGTCATCTGCCCCTTTTCCGGAAAGATAACGCGTCTCTGTCTCCTGAGCGGATACACCAACGCATGAAAGGAATGCGGTAAGGAAAACAGTTACAAGGTAGATAAGTCTTTTTGTCTCTTTCATATGCGGTCAGTATTTATTTACAAATATAAAAAAAAGAGGGACGATCATCCAATCTTGATCGCCCCTCTCTCGTTTTCAGATTTCAGCTTAAGCTTCGGGTGTCTCGGCTGCGGGCTCAGTAGCCTCGGGAGCCTCGTTGACAGAGTCCGAAACAACATGGAACTCGAGAGCGGCCTTCACATCCTTGTAGCATGCTACGGTAGCCTCATATGTACCAAGTTCCCTTACTTCCTTAGCGTGAATGGCAATGTCCTTCTTGTCCACATTGACACCTGCAGCTACAAGAGCATCTGCAAGCTGGGCTGCGGTTACGGAACCGTAAGCCTTTCCAGCTTCGCTGACCTTGACCGGAACAACGATCTTAGCAGCCTCGATGGCAGCCTTGAGGGTCTCGGCGTCAGCAATGAGCTTCTGGACCTTGTGGGCACGCTGCCTCTTGGTCTCCTCAAGCTGCTTGAGAGCAGAAGGAGTAGCGGCAGTAGCTATTCCACGGGGAATGAGATAGTTGAGAGCGTATCCGCTCTTGACCTTCACGACATCGTCGGCATAGCCGAGATTAGCAACATCCTGTTTGAGAATAATGTTCATGGCTAGGCTTATTTAAGAAGGTCAGTAACAAAGGGAAGAAGTGCAAGGGAACGGGCCCTCTTGACCGCAACGGCGACCTTCCTCTGGAATTTGAGGGAAGTACCGGTGATGCGGCGCGGGAGAATCTTACCCTGCTCATTGAGGAACTTCTTGAGGAATTCGGGATCCTTGTAATCTACATACTTGATTCCAGCCCTCTTGAAGCGGCAATACTTCTTTTTCCTCACGTCAACTGTGGGAGGATTCAGGAAGCGGATCTGATCATTTCTGCTATCGTTCTGTGCCATAATTCTTTCCTCCTATTATTCGGTTTTGGGAGCCTCTTCAGCCTTCGGCTCTTCTGCGGCCTTGGCCTCTGCAGCCTTCGCAGCCTTTCCTGCTCTCCTCTTCTCGGCATATTCGAGAGCGTGCTTGTCAAGGGCAACGGTCAGGAACCTGAGGATCTGCTCGTCGCGCTTGTACATGGTCTCGAGGGTCGAGAGGAATGAGGGGTCAGCCTGGAATTGGATCAGGTAATAGAAGCCAGAAGTCTTGTGCTGGATCGGGTAGGCCAATGTCTTGAGGCCCCAATCCTCTTCGTACACGATCTCACCACCGTTATCCTTGATGAGCTTGATGTACTTGGCAACCGCTTCCTTCATCTGAGAATCAGACAAAACGGGAGTCGTAATGAAAACGGTTTCGTACTGTTTTAACATTTGAAAGATGTAATTGTTTGTTAATAAAATATTTACAGCCCTTTCGAGGTCGTATGCCACCTCAAAAAGGACTGCAAATATACGAATAATTCTCTAAAAAAGAAACTATTTCGCCGGAATAGCCTTCAAAATAGCTTTCAGGAACTCCCATGCATTGCCCACAGTGTCGATCTTCACCCTCTCATCCGGAGAATGCGGATGCACTATGGTAGGACCTATCGAAGCCATCTCCCAGTTGGGATACTTCTCTCCGAGGAGAGCGCACTCGAGTCCTCCGTGAGTAGCACTGATCTTCATATCCTTGCCTGAGACCTTTTTCCAGACTTCGGATATCACCTTGTACACCGGAGTATCCGGTTTCGGGATCCAGCCGCTGTAACCTCCTGCGGTGGAGAATTCGGCACCGGCGAGCTCAAAGACACACCTCATACGCTCGGCGAGGTCGTCCTTGGCTGAATTGATCGAACTGCGCATGAGGGAATGCACAGTGATATGGCCCTTGCCGCAACGGACAATAGCCAGGTTGGTGGAAGTCTCAGTGAGGCCAGGCATGGTCGGGCTCATACGCTCAACCCCGGCGGGGCATGCCAGTATGGCCTTTACCACATTAAGCATCACCTTGGGCTGGATGTACCGGGAAGGTACCTTGGCCATCTTTTCGAAATGGAATTCTGCGCCCGGGTCAGTGTCCTGGTACTCAGCCTTCACATCTGCGAAAATCCCCTTGACCAATTTCTTTACAGCGGCCACATTTTCTTCAGGGACAAGCACTTCCGCGCGCCCCTCGAAAGGAATGGCATTGCGCAGGCTGCCACCGTCGATGAAAGAGACTTTCACTCCGTACTTCTCCAAGAGAGGCAGAAGGACGCGGGCGATGATCCTGTTGGCATTTGCCCTGTAAAGGCTTATATCCATTCCCGAATGTCCGCCCTGCAGCCCTTTGACTCCGATGCGGAAAGCAGCGTACCCCTCAGGAGTCGCATATGTCCTGTAGTGGAAGTCAGCAAGGCCGTCAAGGCCTCCGGCACAGCCGATGCACAGCTCGCCCTCTTCCTCGGAATCGATGTTGAGAAGGATATCTCCTTTGAACAGGCCTGGCTCAAGCATATTCGCACCGGTCATTCCGGTCTCTTCGTCATATGTTATAAGCACCTCGACCGGGCCGTGCTCCAGGGTTTTGTCTTCCATCACCGACATGGCCAGGGCCACTCCTATACCGTCGTCTGCTCCGAGGGTCGTGCCTTTTGCGGCCAGCCACTCTCCCACCACCTGGGTCTGTATCGGGTCCTTGAGGAAATCATGTACGGTGTCGGCAGTCTTCTGGGGAACCATGTCCATATGGGCCTGAAGGATCACCCCGCGGCGGTTTTCGTAACCCTTAGTGGCGGGAGCCCTCATTATCACGTTTCCGGTCTTGTCTGCGAAAACCTCGACCCCATGTTCCTTTCCCCATGCCAGGAGGAAATTCCTGACCACTTCTTCATGCTTTGAGGGACGGGGGCACTGGGTGAGAAGATAAAAATTGTTCCAAACGTTCTTTGGATTCAGATCCTTAATAGTCATAGTGTTATGATTTATTTAACTGGTATGCTTTCAACTGATCCGAGCTGATACACCGGGAAGCGGTCCTCAAGGAGTACGCTTACGCCATCGGAAAGGGTGACCTTGCATATGACAGGAACCCTGTAATAAAGGGACTCGCCTTTGGCGCCCTTGGCCGCGACCTTGGGCTGGGAAAGTTCCTCAGGCACGAGATTCAGGACATATGGCTTTCCGGAGAGGTCGTCAGGACCGACGAGCCCCGCAGTATCGGAGATTCGGAACGGGATGTAGCGCTGGCTAGCACCGGGAGCGGGAATGACATCGAAACGCTTCTTCTGGGTCTGGGTGTCGCTGTAGCCGGTGAAGAGGGAAAGGTACTGTTTCTCTAGTTTGTCGATTTCCTGTATAGCTGCACCGAGAGCCTCACCGCTGAAGGTGGCGTCAGTGTCCCCTGTCACAATCTCTACCCTCTTGCGGCGGAGGTTGAAGATCATGTCAGCAGCCTCCCCTGCCTTCTGGTCGTCGGACTTGGCAACTACCATCTGCTGCTGGACTCCGATCTGGCTGAAAGCGTTGTCATTCTGGACCCCGCGGAAAAGAGTGGCATTCTCGGACGTGAGGTTGGAAGACAACTCCTTGTCCGCGAAATTCCCCTTCGACTGGGCGGGGAAACGCCATGCTGAACCGGCTTGTCCTGAGGCGCCGACCGCTACCAGTCCCTGAGAACTGAGCTGCAGGTAAGTGTCTGAAGCAGAGGAAGCCTGATAGCGGGCTGAAGCATCTGCCTCAACAGTGGGAAGCATCCTGATCGACAGTATCTGGAAGGTCTTGCCGTCTTCCTGTCTGGCATCGAACCCGAGATATTTCCTGGCATACCGGGCATATGGTCCGGCATGGAAATCCTCCACGAGAGCTTCCACTTCGATTCCTATGGTTGTCCTTGGGAGGGAGTAGGTCACCTGGGCGCCGGCGGGGACGGCCAGCGAAAGGGCCGCGAGAGCGGCTGTGATCATCTGGATTTTCATGATATGGTTTTTCATATATCTACAAAGATACATAATTGGATTAATAATTCTTATCTTTGTGGAACACGAAGCTCATTAATTAATTGCACATATATGTTCAAAAACCAACCTAAGGGCCTGTTCGCCCTGGCTCTGGCCAACACCGGCGAACGCTTCGGCTACTACACGATGCTTGCCATCTTCCTGCTGTTCCTGCAGGCTAAATTCGGTTTCACCGCCGCTGCCGCCGGCCAGTTCTACGCCATTTTCCTCGCCGCAGTCTATTTCATGCCGGTCCTCGGAGGATGGCTCGCCGACAAGATCGGATTCGGAAAGTGCGTAGTGACCGGTGTATCGGTCATGTTCGCGGGTTATCTCCTGCTCGCCATTCCGACCGACGCCTTCGCAAACAGGGGCCTGGCACTTGCCATGATGATCGGCGCCCTGCTCCTGATCGCCGTCGGTACCGGTCTTTTCAAGGGGAATCTCCAGGTGATGACGGGAAACCTCTACGATGACCCGAAGTTCAGCGCCAAACGTGATTCCGGCTTCAGCCTCTTCTACATGGCAATCAACATAGGCGCCATGTTCGCCCCGACTGCAGCGACAGCCCTCACCAACGGTTACCTTGGCAAATCAGGCCTCATCTACAAGGCTGACATCCCGGCCCTCGCGCACCAGTGCCTTGACGGAACACTTCAGGATCCGTCAGCCCTGCAGAGCCTTCAGGCCATGATGCCCGGCTCCGACATAACAGCAATGAGCCTGAGCGACTTCAGCCAGTACTATATCAATCACCTTTCTACGGCATACAATCTGGGATTCGCCGTCGCATGCGTGTCCCTGATCTTCTCTATGGCCATTTATTTCGGCTTCCGCTCATGGTTCAAGCACACCGATGTCAATGCCAAGCAGGCCGCCGCATCCAACGAGCACGCCGTAGAACTCACTCCCAAGCAGACCAAGGACCGCATCGTGGCCCTCATCTTCGTTTTCGCCGTGGTTATCTTCTTCTGGATGGCATTCCACCAGAACGGGTCTTCACTGACCTATTTTGCCCGCGACTACACCCAGGACACCGTTTCCGGCCCGCTCAGGATTGGCTTCAACATATGGCCTCTCTTCCTTATCGCAGTGTCGGTATATACTCTGTTCGGCTCCTTCCAGTCCGAGACCTCAAGAGGCCGGTTGATCTGCGGCTTCGCGACAGTCCTCCTCTGGCTCGGCGCATATGCGATCTACAGCGGCTTGCCGGCCGTCATGCATATCCTTCCCCAGCAGTTCCAGCAGTTCAATCCGTTCTTCGTAGTGGCGCTTACCCCGGTCTCCATGGCCCTGTTCGGCTCCCTTGCTTCTAAAGGGAAGGAGCCGTCCGCACCCAAGAAGATAGGTCTGGGAATGTTCGTAGCCGCCATCGGCTACCTCGTCATGCTCGCAGCGTCCAACGGCCAGCCTGCTCCTTCTGCGCTCAAGGCAGTCGGAGGAGTCTCTCCCGACCCGGTCGTCCCGACATATCTGATCGGCACCTATCTCATCCTCACCTTCGCGGAGCTGCTCCTCAGCCCGATGGGTATCTCATTCGTCTCAAAGGTCGCGCCCCCGAAGTACAAAGGACTCATGATGGGATGCTGGTTCGCAGCAACAGCTATCGGCAACTACCTCAGCTCCATCCCGTCCATGCTCTGGGACAATGTACCCCTGTGGGTGAACTGGACAGTCCTGATGGCCCTCTGCATCATTTCCGGAATAGTCATGTTCTCGATGATGCGCAAGCTTGAGGCAGCTACAAAAGACTGACAACCAGATGGATCCCGAGACCGGCAGACAACTCAGGGAATGGGCCGAAGAGTACAATGACCCGAAGTATTTCAAAGAGGACCCGATAGCCTTCCCGACTCTCTTCGCAAAAGCATATTCTGCCGGAGCGGGGATAAAGGACGGCGCACCGCCATGCACTCTCCAGGACGTGGAGACAGCCGCCGTATTCGCGGCCCACTTAGCCTGGGGAAGGCGCGCGATGATTGTCCGCGACTGCGGCCGGCTCTTCGATGAAATGGACTGGAGGCCATATGATTACGTCATGTCCGGAAATTGGCGGAATGATCCGGTCTCGATTCACAGGACGGTCAAGTGGTCCGAGATAGCGGACATATGCGCACGCCTGAAAAGGATCTACAGCCAGATGCCGTCCCTTGAACCTCTCACCCAGGACGAGATCCGCACTGGTGTCTTCGGACAGAAAAGCGATCCGAAAGCCCCTAACAAGAAGATCAACATGATGCGGAGGTGGATGGTGCGGCGCGACGGGAAGGTCGATCTCGGCCTGTGGCTCTCCACCTCCGAAAAAGACCTTCTGATCCCGCTTGACGTCCACGTCCATGAGGTAGCGACTGCGCTCGGGCTGACCTCCAGAAGGCAGAAGGACATAACCACTGTCAGGGAAATCACCGATGCCTTCCTGGAAATCTTTCCCTCGGACCCATGCAAGGGAGACTTCTCCCTTTTCGGCTACGGAATAACCCATGCCTGAGCTCTACATAGTTTCAGGGTGCAACGGATCAGGGAAGACGACTGCCTCCTACACCATCCTCCCGCAGATGCTGGAATGCAGTCATTTCGTCAATTCGGACGAATTTGCGAAAATGCTCTCCCCCTTCAATCCTGAGGCGGCATTCATCGCGGCCTCCAGGTTCATGCTTGAAGAGATCCATTACCTGCTGGAAAAGAGAGTCGATTTCGCCATTGAGACCACGCTGGCGACCCGCTCGCTTCTCAAGACCATCAAAAGGGCCCAGCAGAGCGGTTACAGGGTGACTATCCTGTACCTGTGGCTGGACTCCCCGTCCCTGGCGATAGAAAGAGTCCGGGCAAGGGTGGCGGCGGGAGGCCACAACATAAAAGAAGAGACAATCAGGCGGAGGTATTACACCGGTCTGGCCTACCTGTTCAAGGACTATATCCCGGTCTGCGACAGGTGGATCCTGGCAGACAATTCCAGGATACCGTTCACTGTAGTGGCGGAAGGAGCCAAGACCGTAACGATCCGGGACAAGCAGAGATACGACACAATAAAAGCCATGGCTGACAGCCAAATATCATATGATCAATACTGAAAATTACTATCTGGAAACATTCGGAGTAAGCCGGAGCCTCATGGAAGAGCTTGCAGCCGAAGGACTCCGCACAGGCGGAGACTACTCCGACCTCTTTTTTGAAAGCACATGGGGGTCCAGCCTCATGTTCAAGGACGGTGAAGTCACTTATGGGGGATTCAACGTGGATTACGGAGTGGGCATCAGGGTCCTGAAAGGAGAAAAGACAGGATATGCCTATTCGGAGAGCACCTCCCGTGATGCTATGATTAGCGCGGCTAGGGCCGCCGGAGCCATCGCGGGAAGTTCGCGCTCGGATGCGGCCCCGGCCAGGATCCTCACCGATGCAAGGGACCACGGCTCCCCATATGTCAAATCTGACAGCAACGGAGGACGCCCGGTACGGAAATTCTTCACTGGAGTCCCCAACCCCGCCGCGGACAGGTATCCCGTCCTGAACGACTGGAGGGTCTGTCCTACCACTGACCAGGCCGCGTTCCTGAGCAAGCTCGCAGGTGCTGTCATGCAGAAAGACACCAGGATAGTCAAAGTGATCGCCACCCTTTCCTCCCAGATGAGTGACTACCTGATGTTCAATTCCTTCGGAGAGCTGAAATATGACACGCGCCCCCTCGCGACAGTCGCCGTATCCGTCATTTTCAAGCAAGGAGACGACATGGAAAGCAAGGCTGCGTCCAGGAGTTGGCGGACAGGAAGCGAAATGCTCTCCGACGAACTTATCAGTGAGATCTCCGCCCTCGCAGTCAAAGGCATAGACGAGAAATTCGAGGCACGCAGGCCGAAAGGAGGGAAGATGCAGGTAGTAATGGGCGCCGGAGCGAGCGGGATCTTGCTCCATGAAGCAATGGGACACGCATTCGAGGCCGATTTCAACCGCAAGGGACAATCCATCTTCAGCGACAGGATGGGCAAGCGCATATGTCCCAAAGGTATCTCTATAGTCGATGACGCGACCCTGCGCGCAAACCGCGGATCCCTAAACTTTGATGACGAAGGAGTCCCCGGACAAAGGACTATGATGGTCGAAGACGGAATCCTGACCTCCTACCTCCACGACCGCATCAGTGCCCGTTTCTACGGGGTCACCCCGACCGGGAACGGCAGGCGCGAGAGTTTCAGGTACGAGCCGCTTCCACGGATGAGGGCGACCTACATGGAAGGCGGCGACTCAGACCCGCAGGACATCATAGCATCGGTCAAGAAGGGCATATATGTTGATGATTTCACCAACGGACAGGTCAAGATAGGCGAAGGAGACTTCACTTTCTACGTCAACTCCGGCTTCCTGATCGAAAACGGGCGCAAGACAATGCCGGTCAAAGATATAAACATCATAGGAAACGGTCCGCAGGCCCTCGCCGACATAATCGCCGTCGGGAATGACCCGGTCGTAGACAAGGGAGCGTGGACATGCGGGAAAGGACAGAGCGTACCGGTCAGCTGCGGCATACCGACTGTCCTTGTAAACGGACTTACAGTAGGAGGAGAACAATGACAGACAACCTGAATATTAACGCCGGACTGCTGCTTCCCGAAGACATGGAACTGGCAAAGTCCGCACTGGAAATCGCGCTGAAAGAAGGAGCTTCCAAAGCCCGTGCGAACCTGTCCTTCAGCGTCATGGACTTAGTGGCGACCCTCAACGGACAAGTTGACAAGGTCACCCACAGTTTTGACCGGTCGCTCACGATGTACATTTACGCAGACGGCCGCTACGGCACCTTCTCCACCAACAGGGTCTCTGCCGACTCCCTGACGGAGTTTATCCGAAAGGGGCTGGAAACAGTCAGGGCCCTGTCACCCGATCCATGCAGGGACCTCCCGGACATATCCAGGACGGCCCTGGATGCAGGAACAGGCCTGGAACTCGGGCTCTGGGACCCGGAAAGGAATGATATGGACCCGCAGCGCAGGCGTGCCATCGCACTGGGAGCAAGCATATGGCCGAAAGAAGGGCTCATCTCCGAAGAAGGAGAGTATTCCGATTCAGTGTCAGACCTTTACCTTGTAGATACACAGGGGCTCGAATGCCGCCAGATAGAGACTTCATTCGAATACGGAGTTGAAGTGACCGTGCAGGATGCAGCAGGTAACCGCTACAGTGGTTACTGGTGGGATTCCAATCCTAAGCTGGAAAACCTGAATGCGGATGAGTGCGGCCCGGCTGCGCTGAAAAGGGCCATGTCGCAATTCGACCCCCAGGATTTCCCGGTAGGCCGTTATAATATGGTAGTCGAGAACGAAGTGGCCGGAAGGCTCCTCACCCCTGTCCTGAACGCCCTGAACGGGTCGGCCATCCAGCAGCAGAATTCCTTCCTCGCCGACAGCCTTGGCAAGAAGGTATTCCCGGACAACCTGACGGTGATCGACTGCGCCAGGGAAGAAGGCAAGAGCGGATCCAGGCTTTTCGACAGCGAAGGAGTCGCAACTTCAAACTCCATCATTATCGGACACGGTGTCGTTGAAGAATTCTTCGTCACTACCTACATAGCCGCAAAGACCGGCCTGAAGCCTACCGTGGATGACTGTTCCCGTCCGAAGGTAATGCCTACAATGCGGGGAGGAAAAAGGGAAATCATGGACCGGCTCTCAGACGGGATCCTGGTAACAGGTTTCAACGGTGGCAACAGCAATCCCACCACAGGCCGCTTTTCCTTCGGTGTGGAAGGATTCCTGTTCAAAAACGGGAAAATCCTTCACCCGGTCAGGGAGGCAGTCATAACCGGAGACCTGGTCACCCTATGGAACAATCTGACGGCAGCAGGTTCCGATTACAGGCGGTGCAGTTCCCGCCAAGTCCCCACCCTCGCATTCAAGGACGTGGACTTCAGCGCATAAGCATCAAAAAATTGTAGTATATTTGAATTTTAAACCATAAAGTCATGAAGATAGAAAAAGGAAAAGTAGTCGCGATTTCATACAAACTGGATGTCGACGGGAAGGTAATGGATGCATCCCCGGAAGGGAGACCGCTTGAGTACATCCAGGGTGAGCATATGCTCATATCCGGTCTGGAGAAGGCCCTGGAAGGCATGCAGGCCGGAGAAAGCTATGAGGCGACCATCGCTCCTGAAGAAGCTTACGGAACCTACAATCCCAAGCTGAAGTTCGATATCCCGAAGAATTCGTTCGAAGTTGACGGGAAACTGCGCGAGGACCTTCTGGTAGTCGGCAATATGATCCCGATGCTCAACGGTGCCGGACAGGTAGTACACGGGATGATAGCCGATGTCAAGGAAGACCTGGTGACTATGGACTTCAACCATTCCCTGGCTGGAAAGACCCTCCATTTCACAGGAGAGGTCGTATCCGTACGTGAAGCGACCGAGAAGGAAATCAAGGAAGGGCTTCACGGAGAATATCTTCCGCAGGAGGAGGAGCATCATTGCCACCGCCATGGAGAGGGCAGATGCCACCATGATGATGACCACAAGTGCTGCCATGACGGCGAAGGCAAGTGCGACAAAGACGGAGACCACCAGTGCTGCCACGGCGAAGGCAAGGGTAAATGCGACTGTCAATAGTCATACTGAACTGGAACACAAAAGATTATCTCAGGAAGTTCCTTCCCGGGCTGATCGAGTCTGTCCAGGGGGCTGATGCCGGCGTGATAGTTGCCGACAACGGCTCCACGGATGGTTCCGTCAGTATGCTGGAAGAGGAATTCCCGTCTGTCCGCGTTCTCCCGTTCAAAGAGAATCACGGCTTCACCGGAGGCTACAACAAGGCTTTCGACATTATATACGAAGAGTTAAGGCCGGAGTATTTCCTGTTGATTAACAGCGACATAGAAGTCGTCCCAGGATGGCTCCAGCCCCTGATTGCGCATATGGATGCACATCCGCAGTGCGGGGCATGCTCGCCAAAACTTCTCTCGTGGTACGACAGGGGTTCGTTCGAATATGCCGGGGCCGCAGGCGGATTCATGGACAAGTTCGGGTACACTTTCTGCCGCGGACGGCTTATGAAGGAAGTGGAGCGCGACGAGGGACAGTACGACGGCGTCAAGGACGTATTCTGGGCAAGCGGAGCATTTCTGATGGTGCGCAGCAGCGTCTTCAAGGAACTGGGCGGACTCGATGAAAGGTATTTCGCCCATTTCGAGGAAATCGACCTGTGCTGGAGGATGCAGGTCCGTGGCCTACGCGTATCCGTAGTACCCCAGTCGGTGGCTTACCACCTCGGCGGCGGCACCCTTCCGAATGATTCCCCCTGGAAACTCAAGCTCAATTACCGCAACACCCTGCTTACCCTGGAAAACAACCTCGCCGACACATATGCACCATATGAAGGCCAGGAAAAGGCTGTCAGGCACGCCAGGAAAACCATATGCATCAGGATGATGATGGATGCCCTTTCCGCAGCAGTGTACCTGCTATCAGGAAAGCCGTCATATTTCCGTTCTGTCCTGGATGCCCACAAAGAATTCCGCAGAATGCGCACCGGCCCGGCCGTACATAACGGTACACAAAAGGCATATGTACCGCTGTATCCTCACTGGATAATACCCAGGGCCATGTTCTGCCGCAAGAAAATGATAGAAACAATCCACAACCTGTAATCATGAAAATAGTCATTGCCGGAGCCGGTGAGGTAGGATCTCACCTTGCAAAGATGCTCAGCCAGTCATCCAACGAAATAGTCGTCATTGACTCGGACGGAGACCGCCTCGAGAGGCTTGAGGCCAACGCCGACGTCATGACTGTCGAAGGCAATCCCACCAGTGTCAGCACCCTGAAGGAAGCCGGCACTGAAACGGCCGACCTGTTCATTGCAGTCAATCCTTCCGGACACCAGGAAGTGAACATTGTTTCCGCATTGGTGGCCAAGCACCTGGGGGCTAAGAAAGTCTCCGCAAGGGTCAATGCCGAAGAGTATATGTCTGCAGAGAACAAAGTGATGTTCAAGCAGATGGGACTGGATTTCATCCTCTATCCCGAGATGAGCGCCGCCGACGAAATCGTTGACCTCCTCAAGCACACCGCGACCATCGACTCTATGGACTTCGCCCGCGGGAAGCTCCAGATAAGCGTCTTCCGCCTGGAAGAAGACTCCCCTATCCTGGAGATGAAACTCATCGAACTTGCCGCCCTGGTCCAGAATGACAACCTCCAGATGAGGGTCATTGCCGTCTCAAGGGGCAGCGAGACCATAATCCCACGCCCGGACTTCCGCTTCACCTACCATGACCTGGTCTACATAATCACCACCCGCGAAGGCTATGAGCCCCTTCTCAAAATAATGGGAAAGAACAACATAGAGGTAAACAAGGTGATGATCATAGGAGGCGGGCAGATAGGCAGGATGACAGCAATGCAGCTCAACCGCAAGATCGACACTGTGAAACTTATCGACAGGGACAGGGACAAGTGCATAGAGATAGCAGAGAAGCTGGATGACGAGATACAGGTAGTATGCGGAGACGGCCGCAACATTGAGTTCCTCCTTGATGAGGGTCTCAAGACATATGATGCATTCATTGCAGCGACTGAAAGCGATGAGGCTAACGTACTTGCATGCGTGGTCGCGAAAAAGTTCGGAATCGAGAAAACTGTCGCACAGGTCGAAAATATAGAATATATCAGCCTCGCTGAAGAGATGGGAGTGGACGCGATAATCAATAAGAAGCTCATCACAGCCAGCAGGATCTTCAAATACACTCTCAGCGGCCGCGCACGCACGGTCCGGTATATGAGCGGGACCTCTGCGGAGGCTCTGGAGTATACCGTCGCCAAGGACAGTGCAATCACGAAAGGACCTCTCAAGGACATAGATTTCCCGCGCGGTGCAGTCGTCGGCGGAGTGATCCGGGGGAACCACTCGTTCATAGCAGTCGGAGACACCAGGATCGAGCCATATGACCGCGTCGCAGTGTTCGCCATGCCTGAGAGCGTGAATGACGTAGATGCGATGTTCAGGTAATGGCAAGCTGGCTGCAGATAGAGGGGATTTCCAAATCATATGGACTTAAAGTCCTCTTCGAAAAGATCAGTTTCAATGTCAATGAGGGCGACAAGATCGCCCTCATAGCTCCCAATGGCACCGGGAAGACTTCTCTGCTACGCATAATCGCCGGCAAGGACAAGTCAGACTATGGCGGCAGGGTCACATTTGTAAAAGATATCCGGATCGCCTTCCTGGAGCAGGAATATGATTTCGATCCGGAAAAAGGGATATATGACCAGATCCTTGCGGGAAGCGGGCCTTTTATCGCGGACCTTCCTGAAGAGGCGGTGTCTGAGTTCCAAAGGCGGGTCACCGCCCTGCTGACATCTTTCGGTTTTACGGATTTTTCGAAAAAGATGTCCCTCCTGTCCGGAGGTGAGGTCAAACGGGTCGCACTCACCCAGATGCTGGCGACAGATGCCGACTTCTACATAATGGATGAGCCCACGAACCACCTCGACATAGATGCGATCGAGTACCTGGAGAACTTCCTCTCCCATTCGCGCTGCACCCTGTTGATGGTTACCCACGACAGATACTTCCTGGACCACGTCTGCAATACAGTTATGGAACTGGACCACGGGAACATCTACACTTACAAGGGAGATTACCAGAACTTCCTGGAAAAGAGGGCGGAAAGGATTGAGAATTACAATGCCGAGACCGACCGGGTGAAAAACATCCTCCGCAGGGAGCTGGAATGGATGCATGCTTCCCCATGTGCCAGGACCGGGAAGGCCAAGTACCGCAAAGATGCTTTCTATTCCCTTAAAGACAGGGCCGGACAGGTATACAGGACGCAGCAGATCTCCCTGGATTCAGTGGGCGGGGCTTCCCGCCTGGGCAGCAAGATAATCAACTGCAAGAACCTGAGCTATTACTGTGACGGGGCATGCTACCTCGATTCGTTTACCTACAATTTCCAGAGATACGAGAGGGTCGGCATAGTGGGAGGAAACGGAGTCGGCAAGACCACTTTCATCGACATCCTGACCGGCAACATCCCTGAAGACCAGCTGAGCGGGCAGATTGAACGCGGACAGTCCCTGAAGATAGGTTACTACAAGCAGTCAGGGATGGAGTTCGAAGAAGGACAGACCGTACTGGAAACGGTTCCGGACACTGCCCTACTGAGCCAGTTCATGTTCCCGCACGACATGCTTAACAACAAGATATCTTCCCTGTCGGGCGGCGAGAAACGGAGGCTCTACCTTCTGACCATCCTGTCCAGGAGGCCCAACCTGCTGATCCTGGACGAGCCTACGAATGATCTCGACATAGTGACGCTGAACATCCTGGAAGAATACCTGAAGGACTTTAAGGGGAGCCTGATCATAGTCTCACATGACAGGCACTTCCTGGACAGGCTGGTTGACCACCTGTTCATCCTTACCGGAGAAGGTGTAATTAAGGATTTCATCGGGGACTACAGCCAGTACCGCCAGTACATGCTGGATTACAATGCTGCACGGCGCGCAGAACAAAGGGCGGCGGAAAAATCCGCCCGCCAGGCAGCCCTGGACAGTGCTCCGGCACAGCCCCAGCCCCGAAGCAAGAAACTCTCCTACAAAGAGCAACGGGAGTTCCAGGCTCTCGAGGCTGAGATCCCGGAACTTGAGGCTGAAAAAGCTGAACTTGAATCCCTTCTGGCTGGAGGGACTACCGACTACCAGCAGATTGAGAAAGCATCAGCGCGCTACAAGGAGGTTGCAGCCGCTCTTGATGAAAAAGAAATGCGCTGGCTGGAGCTTGCCGAAGCGGCCAAATGACATCCGGATTATCTAACCCTGTCAGCAGAGATTACGTCAACACGTTCCCTCAGTTTGTTGCATACTTCCGGGAACGATTCTGCTACATTGTGTTCCTCCCTGGGATCATCGCTCAGGCGGAATAATTGGTCATATGGCCTGTTCCCCAGATCAGTAGCGGTTCCCTTGTTCCACGCAGGTCCTTTTCCTGAAGGAATGAATTTCCAGTCGCCGGATATTATGGCCAGATTGCTTTCCCTGTTCTGAAGTACCAGTTCATCTCTTCCCCGGGCCTTTCTCCCAAGCAGCTGGGACATCATGTCCTCGCTGTCCGATGCTGCTCCTTCAGGGATGTCCACTCCAAGCCAGGACGCGAAAGAGCTAATCATATCTATCTGGCACATAAGTCCTTCCGGCTCTGAGGGCTTCACCTTTGAAGGCCACCTCAACATGAAGGGCACCCTGGTCCCGGCGTCATATATGCTATACTTTCCTCCGCGATATTTGCCTGAAGGACGATGGTCTCCGAGCAGTTCGACGGCCTGGTCGGCATATCCGTCATCTATGACGGGACCGTTGTCGGATGTGAAAATGACTATGGTGTCGTCTTCAATCCCAAGGCGCTTGAGTGCGTCCAGGACCTCCCCTACCGTCCAGTCCAGTGAAAGTATCACATCTCCCCGGGGGCCGAGGCCGCTCTTTCCTGCAAACCTTGCATTCGGCACTCGGGGGACGTGTATGTCGTTAGTCGCCATGTAGAGGAAGAAAGGCTTGCCTTCCGACACGCAATCTTCCATGAAACTTATGGAGTGCCTTACGATGCTGTCCGGGATGTCTTCGTCCCTCCACCTGGCCTTGTGAGCTCCTTTCATGTAGCCTATCCTGGAGATGCCGTTTACGATTGTCTGGTCATGGCCCTCGGTAAGGCCCATCCGCAGCATTTCGGGATTGTCCTTTCCTGTCGGCTCACCCGGGAAGTTCTCGACATAACTCACCAAGAGAGGATCCGCCGGATCCAGGTCCTTCACAAGTCCGTTTTCAACCCAAACACACGGGGTCCTGTCGGCCGTAGCAGCCATTATATAGGAATAATCGAATCCCAGGTCGCATGGATTCGGATTTATGCGGGAATTCCAGTCTTGTCCGCCTGTCTGAGTCCCCAGCCCAAGATGCCACTTTCCCACAGCAGCTGTAGCATATCCTGCATCGTGGAACATGTCCGCCAGAGTGTACTGACTGTCATGGATTATACTGGCAGCATCTCCCCTTGCAATTCCGGTATCGTTCCTGCGCCATGCATAACAGCCGGTAAGCAGGGAGTACCTCGAAGGAGTACTGGTCGATGCGCTGGCGTGCATGTTCAGGAAGCGGAGGCTCTCGGATGCAAGGCCGTCCAGGTGCGGAGTAGGCACCATGGACGACCCGTAGCAATGGATGTCTCCGTATCCAACGTCGTCAGAGAGGATAAGGAGGATGTTGGGCCTGTCTTTGGAGGAAGGGAGTGATGAATGAGGGGTGTTGGTGCAGGAAGTGAGGCCGGCGGCCCCGGCGACTGAGGCTCCCGCCAGGGAAGCGGAGAGGATTTTCCATGGAGTGTGCATATGCTTGGCGGAGGATGTTTGGGTAAAGATAAGGAATTTGCGGGATTTTTTCCTTTACGAAGGGATTCCGCGGCGCGGCCTCACGGCCGCTTGCGACATCCCTCCCCGCCTGCGGCGGGGCAGGCAAAGCGGAAATATCGCTTCTCCAGGGATTTCGTCGGGCTTACGCCCTCCGACATCCCTCCCCGCCTGCGGCGGGGCAGGCAAAGCGGGAACAAAAAAGCGCTTCAGAGCAAGCTCTGCGCGCTTTTTTGTTCCCGCTTTGCGGAGAAGGAGGGATTCGAACCCCCGGTACGGTTACCCGTACGCCGCATTTCGAGTGCGGTCCGTTCGTCCACTCCGGCACTTCTCCTTTACAACTCATATGACTGAAAGAAAAGCCCCGCCCTTCGGGGCAGGGCTTCCTTCAGATGGTGACTCCGTTGGGACTCAAACCCAAAACCTTCTGATCCGTAGTCAGATGCTCTATTCAATTGAGCTACGGAGCCAATAGAATTACTCGTTCGTTGCAGCAGCCTCAGCTGACTCCTTAGAAACGAAAGCCATCTTCTTGTCCTTGATCCTGGCCTTCTTACCGGAGAGTTTACGCAGATAGAATATCCTGGCCCTGCGAACCTTACCGACCTTGTTCAGCTCAATAGAGTCGATGAAAGGTGACTGATAAGGGAAAATCCTCTCGACACCCACGCCGCTGGCTACCCTGCGGACAGTGAAGGTCTTGGTGAAAGGTGTGGCGCCTTTTATCTGAATGACAACGCCTCTGAACTTCTGGAGCCTTTCCTTGTCTCCTTCTTTAATCTTATAGGTCACGGTAACAGTGTCACCGGCCTTGAACTCGGGATAAGACTCTGCTTTCTTGTTTTCAAAAGCCTTGTCTACAACGTTGATGAGATCCATTTTAAGTCTAAATCATTAAATTGCAACGTTACGTCTTATGCCGCACCGCGCGGGAGCGTAAGAGGTTGCTCAATTGGGACTGCAAATGTAGTCATTAAAATGAAATCGACAAAGAAAAATCAGAATATTTTTTTCTCTTTTTCAAAAAGGGCCTTGTCATCCCGGTTTGGATTGGGAGTAAACTCACCCTCTCCCCTCATCGAATTGAAGAGCTGCTTCTGGGAACTGCTCAGTTTCCGAGGGATCCACACCAGGACTTTCACGTACAGGTCACCTCTGCCGGAGCCGTATCCCGAGACTGCAGGAAGACCCTTGCCACGCAGTTTGACAACTGTTCCAGACTGGGTACCCGGGTCAAGTTTCACCTTGTAATTTCCGTCCAGGCAAGGAACTGAGATTTCAGCACCGAGGATGGCATCCATGACTGAGACAACCTGAGTGTAGAAGAGATCCTGTCCATCCCTGACAAGGTTGGCATGAGGGATTTCCTCAATCACCACGAAGAGGTCTCCGCTTACTCCACCGTGCTGGCCGGCATGGCCTTCGCCCCTGACTGTCAACTGCATCCCATCCTCAACTCCGGCGGGGATCTTCACATTGACAGTCTGGCGTTTACGGACAAGGCCGGTTCCCCCGCAACTGCGGCAGGGATTGCTGATTGTCTTCCCTTCTCCGCCGCACTGGGGACATGTAGTGTATGTTACCGTGCGGCCGAAAAGGCTGTTCACTGTCTGCTGGATGTTTCCTGAGCCGTGGCAGCGGGGACAAGTCTTTATGTCTGAGGAGTTTCTGGTCCCCTTACCGTCACAATCCGGGCAGGGGGTATTCCTTTCTATGGTTACCTGTTTTTCGCATCCGGTGGCTATCTCATCCAAGGTCAGGCGGACCCTGGTACGGATGTCCCTGCCCCTGTAAACCCTTTGGGATGAACCGGATGAAGAGCCGAACGGCGAACCGCCGAAGCCGCCGGCATTCCCGAAGGAGAAGCCGCCGAAACCGCCTCCGAAGATATTCTTCAACAGATCGTCCAGGCTGCCGAAACCTCCGCTGAAATCAGGTGCACCCTGTCCCTCGACTCCGGCAAAACCGAACTGGTCGTACTTAGCCTTCTTGTCCGGATCGCTAAGCACCGAATATGCTTCCGATGCCTCCTTGAATTTCTCCTCGGCAGTCTTTTTCTCGGCATCGGTTCCGCTCACCCACCTGTCAGGATGCCATTTCATGGCAGCCTTGCGGTATGCGGCTTTTATGTCGTCAGCGCTGGCATTCCTGTCAATGCCGAGCGCCTCGTAGTAGTCTCTTTTATTAACAGCCATGACTGACCTGATAAAATCTGATTAAGCCCCGACTATCACCTTTGCATAGCGGAGTATCTTGCCATTCAGCATATATCCGTTCTGTATGACATCGACAACCATCCCTTTCTGCTTCTCGTCCTCTACAGGGAACTGGGTGACAGCCTCATGGAAATCCGTATCGAACTTCTCCCCCTTGGCCTTGATGACCTCCAGTCCTCTGGTCTTGAGGTAACCGGATAGTTTGTCGTAGATGAGTTTGGTCCCTTCCCTGGCAGCCTCATCCTGAGAAGATTCCAGGATAGCCATAGCCCTCTCACAATCATCCAGGACCGGCAGAAGGCCCTTGATGGTGTCGGCAGCAGCGGTGCTCACCAGTGAAAGCCGCTCCTCTGAAGAGCGCCTTCTGAAATTTTCGAACTCCGCCATAAGGCGTATATATGAATCCTTCTCCTTGGCAAGTTTGTCGCTGAGTTCCGCTGAACCTTTCTCAAGTTCCTCAACTTTAGCTTCAAGTTCTTCTACCCTGCCCTGCAGGGGATTAACGTCGTTAATTTCCTTTTCAGTTGCAGCGGGCTTCTTTGCTTCTTTCTTCTGTGACATAATACTATTATTATTTCATATGTCCGCTTTATCAAATTGTCTGCCATCTTACCCCGCTGACACTTTGTCAGTCTTCATGCTGCCTGCCTTGTAGCATACTATTTGATAATATGGATTCAAAACCGTGAAAAGACACTGAAATGAAAAGGTTTACAATCCTGATTCTGGTCCTCTCTGCGATAGTCTGCAGCCTGGAAGGCTGTGCATCAATGAGTATGACGCCTGCCGAAAAAGCGGCAAAGGCAGAAAAAATAGCCTCACAAGTCCGTGACAGCCTGTCTAACTGGAATTTCACAATCGAAGCTGACCGCATGTACCCAAGGCGTGGTGGTGCGAGGTCCCTTTCATCCGGTTATCAAGTCATTGTAAGAGACGTTGACTTCAATTCCCACCTTCCATATTTCGGCGAGGCATGGAACGTACCTTACGACGGTGGGCATGCCCTCACATTCAAATCGAAGATCATCGACCGTTCCCTAACCCAGGTAAAGCCAGACTGCTACGAAGTAAAAATCGCCCTCAGGGACTCTGAGGACGATTATCTCTACACCATTACGGTCTTTGACAACGGGAATGCCAGCATCCTGGTCAACTGCCGCAACAGGGAAAGCATACGCTTCTCTGGCAACATAAAGCTGCCTTACGACTAGTTTTCGTCAGCTATCTCAAAAAACTTGTCCTGGTTGCTCTTGAGCACGACGGGAGGAAGTTTTTTGGCAAGATTAAGTTTTATCACTGTAACAAAATCACCTGCAGGGCGTTGCGGCAGTACAACTGTCGTAACGCCTTTGCTTGAACGCACCTTCAGGGACTTGCCGTTGTCGTACATGCTCGCGCTTGACGCCCTGTAGGGGCTTTCCAGTTTCAATATCCCGTCAGAAGGCCAGTCATATACGCACAGGTACAGTGAAGTAGTCTTCCCTTCATCCTTGCGGATGCACTCCCCCCACTGGGGATAAAGACCACTGCGCTGTGTGCCGTATATTATCTCACCATGGGTCTTGAGCCACTCTCCAACCCCTTTAAGACAATCCTTTGCAGGATCCGGAACTATTCCCATCGGGTCCGGTCCGACATTCAGGAGGAGGTTACCTCCCCTTGCGGCGCACATAATGAGGGTACGGATGACATCATCAGTACTTTTCCAGTTGCTCTCCCAGCTCTTGAATCCCCATGAGGAACCTATATTCATACAGGTCTCCCAATAGACTCCTTCCACATCCTCAGGCTTGGGGACCTTGCCTTCCGGGGTCTTGTAATCTCCGGCGAAATTAGGCCTCTTAAGCCTGTCATTAGTAATGATATGCGGATAATCCTTCAGGAGATCCATCATTTCCTGTGCGCACTCGTCAGTCATACGGGTAGGCGTGTCGAACCAGAGTATCGCCAACTGGTCTCCGTAGCGGGAAAGCAGTTCCCTGACTTGCGGGAGCGACACCTGGTGGAAATAATCATTGAATGAACGCTCGAGCTGGATCGGATCCCATGCTCCGTGATTGGCCTCGGTGAATGCATCCACCATGGCTGAATCCGGATTCTCCCAGCCCTCGCTCATTACCTTGCGGGCGGTAGAGCCACCAGGATTGTTCCAGTCCTGCGCATGCGAGTAGTACAGACCGAGCTTCATTCCATATTTCTTGCAGGCCTTTGCAAGTTCGTCGACCACATCCCTGTCAAACTTGGTGTAATCGACTATGTTGAATTTGCTTGCATCGCTTTTGAACATCGCGAAACCGTCATGGTGCTTGCTTGTGAGGACGACATATTTCATCCCGGCATTCTTGGCCATGAGCACCAGGTCTTCCGCATTGAAATCAACCGGATTGAATGTTGTCGCCTTTGCCCGATATTCTCTCACGGGAATCTTGCATCGGTTCATAATCCATTCAGCACCGCCCCTCTTCTGGCGATAACCATTGTAAACTCCGCCGTACAGGCAATACGGCCCCCAATGCACGAAGAGTCCGAACTTGGCTTCGTTCCACCACTCCATCTTCTCGGCAGTGGAAAGGCCGTCTCCAGGATCTGCAGCCGAAACCGGCAATGGGAAAGCAGTGCTGAACATCATCAGGCAAGCTGCTGCAATAACGATAAATCTTTTCATATCGCAAATATACTCTTTTACCGCAATTTTGTAAATTTGCACACCTATGGAAACCGTCATCAAAATCATAGAGATATTCGCCTTCGCTACCGGAATCGCCTACCTGATCCTGGAAATCATGCAGCATAACTTCATGTGGATCATAGGTATAGCCACCGGCCTTGCATGTGCTTTTTCCTTCGGAGTGCAGCACATATGGGGACAGATGGGCCTGAATATCTACTATGTGGTAATCTCAATAATCGGACTCGCCAGATGGCGCAGGGATGCTGCCGCACTGGAATCTTCGAAGGGATCCAATGACAGCATCATCCATCTCAATCACCTAAAACTCAAGACTTTACTGATCAGCATCCTGCTTTTCCTGGCCGGATCGGCAGCCCTGATATGGCTGCTTCGCATGCTCGGAGACTCGGAATCGGCAGTAGATGCGGTAGTAGTAGTCATGAGTGCAATCGGAACATGGTGGTTGGCACAATCCTACCTGCAACAATGGTACATATGGCTGATAGCGGACTCTGCGCTGACAGCCATGTGTATTCATTCAGGAATGTGGTGGATGGCAGGACTTTATATGGCTTATGCCATGTCCTCGGTCTATGGATGGTTCCACTGGAAGCGTAACGGACGCTACGTGGATTCCTAGTCTTCGGCTTTGAAATTTTCCTTGCCTACTCCGCACACCGGGCACACCCAGTCCTCGGGAAGGTCTTCAAACGCAGTTCCGGGAGCAATTCCGTTATCAGGATCACCGGCAGCGGGATCATATTCATAGCCGCATACCTCGCAAACATATTTTTTCATATCATCAAGTATATTAAAGTGGGACCAAGATAGAAAAAATTCTGCATTTTTTTTGTGATTTGTCAAAAGATGCATATCTTTGCAATCCCAAAACGCTTCGTTAGCTCAGTTGGTAGAGCATGGCACTCTTAATGCCGGGGTCTAGGGTTCGAGCCCCTAACGAAGCACAAAGCCAGAGGATGATCTCCTCTGGCTTTTTTGTGTATGTGCTCGGCAGGCAGTCTGCCTGCCGAGCGCAACCTATTCAGCCATAAGCTTACGGTACTTCACCCTCTTGGGCTCCTCCTGCCCGAGACGTGCAAGCTTATTCTGCTCGTACTCTGAATAGGAACCTTCAAAATAATAGACATTCGAATCACCCTCGAAAGCCAGGATATGGGTACATATGCGGTCGAGGAACCAACGGTCGTGGCTGATTATCACGGCGCATCCCGCGAAATCGTCGAGAGCATCCTCGAGAGCGCGCAAAGTGTTCACGTCTATGTCATTGGTAGGCTCGTCAAGAAGCAGGACATTCCCCTCTTCCTTCAGGGCAAGGGCGAGCTGGAGACGGTTCCTTTCACCTCCCGAAAGAGCGGCGCAGAGTTTCTGCTGGTCTGCCCCGGAGAAATTGAAGCGGGAGAGATAGGCCCTGGCATTGATGTCCCTTCCGCCCATGCGGATGACCTCGTTGCCTCCTGATATCACTTCATATATGCTCTTCTCAGGGTCGATGCTGGTGTGCTGCTGGTCGACATATGCCAGTTTCACCGTCTCGCCGACATCGAAGGTACCCGCGTCCGGTTTTTCAAGTCCCATAATAAGCCTGAACAGGGTGGTCTTTCCGGCTCCGTTCGGGCCTATGACCCCGACTATTCCGTTCGGCGGGAGAACGAAGTTCAGGTCATCGAACAACAGTTTGTCCCCGAAAGCTTTCCTCACATGCTGGGCCTCGATCACCTTGTTGCCAAGCCGCGGACCGTTCGGGATGAAGATTTCCAGTTTCTCCTCTTTCTCCTTCACGCTCTCATCCAGAAGGCGGTTATAGCTGTTGAGACGGGCCTTACCCTTCGCCTGACGCGCCTTGGGAGCCATATGTATCCACTCCAGCTCCCTCTGAAGAGTCTTGCGGCGCTTGCTCTCGGTCTTCTCCTCAAGGGCGAGACGCTGCGACTTCTGCTCAAGCCAGCTGCTGTAGTTCCCCTTCCAGGGGATTCCCTCTCCCCTGTCCAGTTCAAGGATCCAGCCAGCCACATGATCCAGGAAATAACGGTCATGAGTCACTGCGATGACCGTCCCCTCATATTGCTGGAGATGCTGCTCGAGCCAGTCTATCGACTCGGCGTCAAGATGGTTGGTAGGCTCGTCGAGAAGCAGGACGTCAGGCTTCTGGAGAAGCAGGCGGCAAAGGGCGACACGGCGGCGCTCTCCACCGCTGAGGTGCGATGCGAGCTGGTCATCAGGAGGGCAGCGGAGGGCATCCATGGCCCTCTCCAGCTTGGAATCCAGGTTCCATGCATCCGTGGCGTCTATCTTGTCCTGGAGCTCGGCCTGGCGTGCGAACAACTTGTCCATCTTGTCAGGATCCTCATAGTACTCCGGAAGGCCGAACTTCGCGTTAATTTCCTCATATTCTTTCAAGGTGTCCACTATGTCCTGGACTCCTTCCTGGACTATTTCCCTTACAGTCTTTTCCGGATCCAGGTAGGGATCCTGCTCCAGGTAACCTACAGAATATCCGGGGGCGAAGATGACCTGCCCCTGATACTGGGTGTCGATCCCGGCTATTATCTTCATCAGGGTGGACTTCCCGGCTCCGTTCAGACCGATGATACCGATCTTGGCTCCATAGAAGAATGAGAGATAGATGTTCTTCAGCAGCTGCTTGTTATTCTGCGGGACGGTCTTGCTCACGCCGACCATCGAGAAAATGATTTTATTGTCTACGTCCATATGTTTGTGCTGTTAATTATCTGTCCGCCGAATCGATCCAGATCGTCACCGGCCCGTCATTGAGGAGCTCCACCTTCATGTCCGCTCCGAAAACTCCCCTGCCGACCTCGCGTCCCAGCATTAGAGAGAGCGAATCGCAGAATTCCCCGTAGAGGGGTTCCGAGATTTCCGCGGGAGCCGCGGCGATATATGACGGTCTGTTTCCCTTCCGGCATGAAGCCATCAAGGTGAACTGACTCACCGAAAGGATCTCTCCCCCGACCTGCAGCACCGAGCAGTTCATAACCCCGTTTTCATCAGGGAAAATCCTGAGGTTCACTATTTTCCGACAGAGATAGTCAATGTCCTCCCGGGTGTCGTCAGCCTTGATTCCGACCAGGACCAGGAGTCCCTTACCAATGGAAGAAATCCGTTCTCCGTCAACTGTAACCGATGCTCCGGTCACCCGCTGGATCAGTGCACGCATATGATCTGGTATCTTTTTCACAAATTTACATAATTCCCCATTATCATAAAAATTGCTATTTTAGCATATATTTATTCAATCATATGAAGAACCTTCTCCCAGACGACTGCCTGAAACTCGGTTTCGGCCTGATGAGACTGCCCCGCACCACCGGAGGCAATGCCACAGGCCCCATCGACATCGAAAAAACCAAGAAGATGGTCGATGATTTCATCGCTGCAGGCGGCAGATATTTTGACACCGCATATGTCTATGAGGGGTCTGAAGAGGCCATCCGCGAAGCCCTGGTCTCCCGCTACCCCAGAGAGAGCTATTTCCTGGCCACGAAACTGAATGCAGGCGCCTGGGCGGCAAAAACCGAAGAAGATGCAAAGGCCGAATTCCAGAAAAGCCTCCAGAGGACAGGAGCCGGCTACTTTGACTTCTACCTTCTTCACAGCATCGATGCAGTCAAACTTCCGAGATATGATTCATTCGGCATATGGGACTACGTTAAAGGTCTTCAGCAGCAGGGACTCATCAGACACTGGGGGTTCTCATTCCACAGCAAACCGGACCTGCTTGACAGGATCCTCACGGAACATCCTGACACTGAATTCGTACAGTTGCAGATCAATTATGCCGACTGGGAAGACACAGGAGTCATGTCTAGGGAGAACTACGAGGTCTGCGTCAAGCACGACGTCCCGGTCGTAGTGATGGAGCCCGTCAAGGGAGGAATGCTGGCAGAACCTCCCGCCAAGGTAGCGGAACTGTTCAAAGCCGCGGCACCTGAAGCCTCCTTCCCTTCATGGGCAATCCGGTTCGCAGCATCTCTCCCCCAGGTAATGGTAGTACTCAGCGGGATGTCTTCACCTGAACAGATGGCCGGCAACCTGTCCTACATGAAGGATTTCAAGCCCCTTTCACCGGAGGAAAACGCCACCATAGAAAAAGTCAGGGAGGCCCTTCAATCAATTGACAGCATCGGATGTACCGGCTGCCACTACTGCTCCCCCGGATGCCCCGTAGGCATGCATATCCCCGAAATTTTTTCGGTCATGAACATATACAGGATGTACGGGGACATGGAGAGGGCACGTGCAGACTACAGCTGGCGCCCGGGAGGTCCCAAGGCCAGTTCATGCATCCAATGCGGACAATGCGAAGACGCCTGTCCGCAGCACCTGCAGATAATCTCTCTCCTCGAAGAGGCATCACAGAAACTGGAGTAATCACAGCCGGGAATGAAAAGGATCGAGGTAGTAGCAGCAGTTATCCGCAACGAAGAGGGACAGATCTTCGCGACCCAGAGAGGCTACGGGGATTTCAAGGATATGTGGGAATTTCCGGGAGGAAAGATGGAGAAGGACGAAAGTCCCGCTCAGGCCCTGGTACGGGAAATCCGGGAAGAACTTGACACCCTCATCGACGTAGGAGAACTGATTGACACTGTGGAATTCGACTATCCCGCTTTCCACCTTACACTTCACTGCTTCTGGTGTACAGTAATTTCCGGAAAGCTCCTGCTGAAGGAGCACGAAGCCGCAAGATGGCTGGATCCGGATGACCTGAAAGCAGTAGAATGGCTGCCTGCAGACTACTCTATTCTGGAAAAAATCGTATCTTTGTTGAATCAGGACAAGGCATAATTAAAACTACTATACTAAATGAAACGCTTTCTGACAATCATTGCCTGCGCGATCGCGCTGTTGAGTTCCTGTACTAAGAGCTCTGATGGAATCAAGATGGTAATCATCGGCTTTGACGGTCTGGGTGCACAGTATCTGGACAGCCTTGACATGCCGAATCTCCGCTCTGCCATGGAAAGAGGCAGCTGGACACTCCACAAACGTTCGGTCCTCCCCTCCGCCAGCGCAATCAACTGGGCTTCAACCTTCAACGGACAGCCCACCGAAATGCACGGTTACACCCGCTGGAATTCCATGTCTCCTGACATGCCGGTTCCCTTCCTCAACGAACACGGAATGCCCGAGACCCTTTTCAATATCTACCGCAAAGCAAATCCCGATGCTGTCATCAGCTGCACATACGATTGGACCGGCATCAAATTCGTCATTGACAGCACCGCATTCAACAAACTGATATATGCCCGCCCCGCAGGAGGGGTTGACCCGGATTACAATGCTGCCTGCGCAGTCGATATGATCAAGACCCTGAGCCCGGACCTGTGCTTCTGCTACTTCGATGCTCCGGACGATTATGGCCATGCATATGGCTGGGGCAGCCCTGAATACAAAGCCAGGGCACACCAGGTGGACGCCTACATTGCTAAAATAGAGCAGGCTGTGAAAGATGCCGGCTACTATGACAAAGCAGTGTTCGTTTTCACTTCCGACCATGGAGGAATCAACAAAGGACATGGTGGAATCAATATCAAGGAACTGGAGGCTCCGTTTGTCGTATGGGGCAAAGGTATCCGCAAAGGGGAAATCAAGGAATTCATGATGCAGTACGATGCTCCGGCGACTATGGCCAAGATCCTGGGACTTGAGATTCCTTCCTTCTGGCGCGGCCGTCCCGTTGACGTCCAGCAATAGGCTATTTGCATATATTAACTGAACACTGAGACCAGAGGTCATTTAAACTTCTGGTCTCAGTATTTATATGCGGCTGTAGTCTTATGTGATTGGGATGTGCGCGGGGGGGGGGGGGGGGGGTG
>JAFRXO010000064.1 GCA_017443465.1 Bacteroidales bacterium | reverse complement strand
CGTCGGGGATATCAATACCTCGATTGCTGCGATCCCCAACATCCTGAAGTCAGGACTCATGACCAATGCGGGTTCTTTCCTCTTGCTGCACAACCATCCGTCCGGAGACGTGACCCCATCCCAGGACGATATCCTGACCACCCGGAAGGTGATCGAAGCCGGTAAGATCATGGGGATACCCTGTGTGGACCACATCGTCATCGGTGGCGGAAACGGCAACTACTGCAGCATGCGGGAGGCGCAGCTGGCAGACTTCAGCAGCCAGATCATTTCCATGACGGCGGAGGACATCCTCCGCGTCGCGGACGGAACATCATTGTACGAACAAGGAGGAGAAAACATGCCTGAGAATGCAAGAGACAATGTGCAGGTGCCGGATTTCGTGCAGGAGGCGGAAGCCCAGATGGCAAAGGAAGCCCAGGCACCGAAGCGCGAGGAAGTAACACTCAAGTTCGGCAAGGGGCTGGCGGAACCCTTCCAGTCGAAGGATGGCCGGGAGTTCATGCGGATCATGATCCCAAACCAGGACCAGTCGGATAAAACACCTTGGGCGAGCTTCGTGCTGCCTGCCAAGGCAGTCCACGAGAACCAGTACGGCAAAGGCCTGTGGGCCAAGATCCCGGCGGACGGGACCACTGTCGTGACGAAGCCGGTCCTGAAAGGCCAGGATGAACAGGGCAAGAACATCTGGGAGAATCAGCAGACCAGGGTTCCGAACCAGGAACTGAAAAGCATGGTTGAGGCTTACAAGACCAGGACTCCGCAGACCAGAGCCCAGAGAGCCGCCGAGCCCAGAGAGTCCGCGAGGGAGAAGCTGGATGCCCTCGTGAAGGATACTGCCGCAAAGCTCACCCCGGAGAAGACTCCGAAAGCAAAGTCGAAAACCAAGAAAGGGCCGGAACTGTGAGCCAAAGAGGCGGCGAAAGCTGCCTCGGTACATAATTATTTGAGAAAACCCGCAGTATGACACATTTTCTTAATGATCTTATGGTATGATTGCGAAAAGCTGGGGAACAGATCCCGGCAAATCGCAGTTTATGGAGAAGTCACAAATGAAACTAATAGCTCCCTCTATTGAATACGACGAACAGATACAGGCTTATCGTAATGAGTTTCTTGTGTATGGCGGCTCTATGGATGGCTGTGGATCATTACGTCGTTTTGATAAGACACAAGACTGGCTGAATCAGGTCGAATCACTAAAGCATGCTGAAACTACACCCCCCGATCTTGTTCCGATGACACAATATATTTATGTCCGGGAATCTGACAACAAAATCGTTGGAGTCATTCAGATTCGTCACTATTTCAATGATTTTCTTGAAAAATATGCCGGACATATCGGGTACTCTGTTTGTCCAAGTGAGCGAAAAAAGGGCTATGCTACGCAGATGCTTAAACTTGTCCTGCCAGAATGCAAAAGGCTTGGGATCGATAAAGTACTGGTGTGCTGCGTTCAGGGAAATGAAGGAAGCAAAAAGACCATTTTAAACAATGGCGGAGAATATGAATCAACAGTGTACTTAAAAGAACGGGATGTATATCTGGAGAGATACTGGATCGACTTGACCGAAACAGCGTGACAAATTCCAGTTTCAGGAGATACCATTTTGAACGAATCGGAACTTTACAAAGAGCTTGGAATACTGACAAAGCACAAGGATAGATGGAAAGAGAGCATTCCCTATATTTCGTCTCTCCTCACCCATGACTCCGTAAAGATACAGGCAAAGGCACTCTGGCTGCTTGGCGAGTTGGGTCTCATCTATCCTCAGTCCGTGCAGGATGCGGTTCCGACCATCGCTTCCTTCCTCGACAGTCCGGAGCCGCTTTTGCGGGAACGTGCGGTGAACGCTCTCGGCAGGATCGGGCGGGGCGAATATT
>JAFRXO010000063.1 GCA_017443465.1 Bacteroidales bacterium | reverse complement strand
GCTTTGACAAAATGGCTGGAGCCATTGACCATTATTTGTCGATTATTGAAATGCTTGCTTTTTCGTGTTTTACCGTCTCAGGCGCACCGCAAATGCGGTTTTTTCGCCTTTCTGTCTGTCCAAATAGGTGCCTGCGGCACCTCTTTACCAATAAAAAACAAACCGGCTCCAAAAACATCCTTGACGGGTGTCTCCAGAGCGGGCACAAAAACAACCTTATGCTGTGCAGACATGCCGCACGGCATAGGGGAAGAAGCCAAATTAGATAGCCTAAACACTTTAGTATTAGGGACTAAAATCATTGGTTTATTAGCAGTTATGCAATCTCATTGCTTCATTGGGCAGTAATCTTGCAAATGCAAATATATGAATTATTTCGTTTTTATACAATTCCGGCGAAAAAATCTTGCTACTTATTTTCATGTGTCAGGGTCACCTTCACGAGCTGTGCTTTTGCCAAAGGCAAGTCGGTGTCAAAGCTGACAATGCTGATCCCTGGATTCGGGCTGTTGAAAGTGAATTCCGAAACGGCAGGTTCCACTTTCCAGCGGATGGCCGTAGGACATTCGACCTTGACATAAAGGGTCTTGCCCTCTTGTTCCAGCTTCATCACGTTGTCAGACACCTTCGTAGCGGTGGCAGGCGTCACGAGAGTCCAGGTCATCATGGTGAAAGAATTGCCGTTCTCCACCAGGTCCTCGACAACGACATCGCGTCCGTTGACAAACGACACGGACCTCTTGACAGAAGCCACCTGTCCCTCGTAAACCTTTGACAGGTCAGAAACCACTTTGGTAAGATCCTTCCCGGTGCTGAACTCATCAATATCGGCAAAGCCCTTGACCAGCTGACGCTTACCGTTAAAGGTCAGAGTGTTGTGATGGAAGTTGTTGTAACGGTAGACATCCCAGCGCTGCGATTCCTGCGTCATGTTCCACAGATCAACGCCTTTCGACTCTATGGGATAGTAGTTCTCGCCTCCAAGGTCGATCGCCCAGCGCAGGCCGTCACATTCATATACGAACTCGCCAACGTCCATATGCGCATGCGACTGGCCGGAGAATCCTCCCTTGAAGCAGAGCCACGCCGCATTCTCATCCTCCCATGAGGACCTTACCGCGACGACGGGGCTGTCACCCGAAGCCTTGTAAGCCAAGTCCTTAGGCACTGTCAGTTCTTTGAACGGAGTGTTGGCGCCCCACACGAGAGCGGCCGGAGCCAGACGGTCATTCCGGACGCATGAGACTCCGTCGCGGAAATAGACCTTCTTCTGATTATATAATATGGACTGGTCCCCTGTCTTGGCCGCAAACCAGAACATGCAGGGATAGAATCCCGCGCGGGTGCCATTGTCTGAATAGGAGAAATTATTCAGGGCCGGACTTACCAGGTTAAGCACGAAACGGCTGGACTCCATGAATCCCGGCATGGAACACAGGCCGAAGTCAGATTTGAAAATCTTCTCAATGGCACTGCAGAACATCGCATTGAAGGACGTACCATAGTCCCAGTAGCCGACTCCCTCAGGATAGTCCCCGTCAGGAGCATATTTACTTATCGGGAGTTTGATAGACTCGATAGCCAGGTCAACCGTCTCGCTGCAGAGCTCAGGATCCTTTTCCCAGACGGCCAGGCATCCGTAGCTCACTCCGCCGTTGCAGACCTGGTTCCAGTTGCCGGTGCCGCGGTACCTGCCGTTGTAGCTTCTGTGCGCCTGTTTGATGCCCTTATCAAATATCGCATTTTCAATAGCTTCCCGAGATGAAGGAGATAACCGGTCATATACCCAGTCATATCCTATGGCAAGGGCCATGGTCATCTCACCGACATCCAGGAAGTGCGAAGGATTCCAATCGGAGAACGAGGCGCTCTTGAGCATCTCCTGCTCAGCCTTGAGCGCATACTTCTTGTCTCCGGTCATCCTGTAGGCGTAGCTGAGGTAGAATACGCGGCGGAGATAGGTCCGGGACACTCCCAGGAGCCTTTTTCCTTCCTTGATCCTCTCAAGGGGAGTCAGGGGAAGCATCTTGTCGGCCTCCTCGATGATCGCGTTGTGGATTTCGGTCCAGACCTCATCTTTGGCGATGTTTTTCTTGAGGGCTTTCTCCTCACCTTTCAGCAAGAGGATACGCGGATGTGCCGGCATCTTCGCAGATGCATCGACATTAGTGCGCTGCGCATATGATACGCAAGGCAGGAAGAACAGCGCCAGGAGCAGAAGCCTGATCGCTCCGGATTTCGGGAAACTGGTCATTTGTCTGTACTATTAATAGTGGTCAATACAGACAAATTTAGCAATTATTTTTTATCCGCAACGTTCCTCAGGATCACCCTTCCTCCAGCCGCATCGGCGACAATGCCGTCACCCCTGCGGACCTTGCCCGCAAGCACCTCTTTAGCAAGCAGATTGACGAGGTCACGCTGGATGAGCCTCTTCAAGGGACGGGCGCCATATGCCGGGTCATATCCTTCCTCAACCATGAGGTCGGAAAAAGCATCTGTAAAGGATATGTCCACACCCTCCTCGGAGAGTTTCCCCCGCAGGTCGTTCATCTGGATCTGGAGGATCTCGCGCAAGTCATTCTGGGTCAGGGGCTCGAACATTATGATCTCATCGATCCTGTTCAGGAATTCAGGACGGACCATTGCCTTGAGCACATCCTTCGCCTTCCCGCGGCACTCCTCGAGAAGCTCACGCCTCTGGGCGATTGCCTTCATCTCCTCTTCCGGAGTCGCACCCGGCCTCCCGACGGAAGGCAGTCTCTCCATATATGACTGTATGATGTCAGAGCCCGCGTTTGAGGTCATGACAAGGATAGTGTTCTTGAAATCGACAGTACGGCCCTTGTTGTCCGTAAGCCTTCCGTCATCAAGCAGTTGCAGAAGCACATTGAAGACATCCGGATGAGCCTTCTCGATCTCGTCCAGCAACACCACCGAATAGGGCTTGCGCCTGACCGCCTCAGTCAGCTGGCCGCCCTCGTCATATCCGACATATCCCGGAGGCGCTCCGATAAGACGGCTGACAGTGTGCCTCTCCTGGTACTCGGACATGTCTATCCTCGTAATCATGTTCTCGTCATTGAAGAGGAACTCCGCCAGGGCTTTTGCAAGCTCGGTCTTACCGACGCCGGTGGTTCCCATGAACAGGAAACTGCCGATCGGACGTTTCTCGTTGGACAGTCCGGCACGGTTGCGGCGCACGGCGTCCGCCACGGCGCGGATAGCCTCATCCTGCCCCACAACACGCTTATGCAGAGCTTCTTCCATCCTGAGAAGCTTATCCTTTTCACTCTCCAGCATCCTCTTGACTGGAATTCCGGTCCACTTCGCCACAACATCAGCGATGTCCTCCGGAGTCACTGACTCGGTAACCAGCGGATCGTCTATCTCTGCCTGCCTGCGGGTCAGTTCGTCAATCTTTTTCTGCGCCTCCGCAATCTTCCCGTAACGCAGCTCGGCGACCTTACCGTAATCACCGTTACGCTCTGCTGCCGCTGCCTCGATCTTGTATTTATCTATGTCCTGGCGGGCATTCTGCAGGTCAGTGAGTATGGTCTTCTCAGAATTCCAGCGCTTCATCAGGGCCTCCCGCTTACTCTCAAGTTCCCCGAGGTCCGCCTCGATCTTGTCAAGCTTAAGGGACACGCCCTCGCGCTTGACAGCCTCTTTCTCTATTTCCTTCTCACGGATCTGGCTGTTGAGTTCAGCGATGGGTTCCGGCACCGAATTCATCTCAAGGCGGAGCTTGGCGGCCGCTTCATCCACCAGGTCAATGGCCTTGTCCGGCAGGAAACGGTTGGTAATGTACCGGTGGGAAAGGTTAACTGCCGATATGAGGGCGTCGTCCTCGATGCGCACACGGTGGTGGTTTTCATATTTTTCCTTAAGCCCCCTGAGGATAGCTATGGACTCAGAAGGAGACGGCTCGTCAATCATCACCTTCTGGAAACGCCTCTCAAGGGCCTTGTCGGTCTCGAAGTATTTCTGGAACTCATCCAGGGTCGTGGACCCTATACACCTGAGTTCACCGCGCGCAAGTGCCGGTTTCAGGATATTAGACGCATCCATGGCCCCGGAAGTACGGCCCGCGCCCACGAGGGTGTGGATCTCATCGATGAACAGGATCACCTCCCCGGCGCTGTCAATGACGTCCTTGACGACGCCCTTGAGCCTCTCCTCGAACTCGCCCTGGTACTTCGCCCCCGCAATGAGGGCTCCCATGTCCAGGGAATATATCTTCCTGTCCTTAAGGTTCTCCGGGACGTCGCCGTCCACTATCTTCTGGGCTATGCCCTCGGATATGGCGGTTTTCCCGACACCCGGGTCGCCCACGAGTATCGGGTTGTTCTTCGTGCGCCGGCTGAGGATCTGGAGGACGTGACGGATTTCATCGTCACGGCCGATCACCGGATCCAGCTTGCCGGAAGCCGCCTGCTCATTGAGATTTGCCGCAAAGCGGTCAAGGAATTGGTATTTGCTATTTTTATTATCCATATGTCTTTGTCTCCTTTCTGGACAAAGACCCGGACAAAAGCCGTTCCCTGACCGCTTTGCTGACAGATTGTCAGATTTCGGGCACCAGGGAGACCTTGATGGTCTGCTTGGTGTTCAACTTGAGGTCCAGGTCGAAGCGGACAACGTTGTAGCCCGGATTCGGAGTATTGAAAGAGAAGTCCGGAGTCGCATCGGTAATCTTCCAGCGGATCGGCTCGGGGCTCTCAACCTTCACCAGGAGGGCCTTGCCGTCCTTCTCCAGCCTTACTACATTGTCAGACACCTGATTCGCATCGGCCGGGGTGATCATTGTCCAGGTCATCATGGTGAACCTCGGACCCGTCTCCACGACATCCTCGATCAAAGCAGATTTTCCGTTGACCAGGGAAACGGACCTCTTGACGCTCTTGACATCGTCCGCATATACCGGGGTAAGGTCGGAAGATGCCGTCGTGCGTCCAGGAGCCTCAACCAGGTCATCGATCTCAGCCTTGGCCTTTACCAGCTGCTTGTGCTGGTTGAAAGTAAGGGTGTTGTGGTGGAAGTTATTGTACCTCCAGACATCCCAGCGCTGCGAATCCTGGGAAGTATTCCAAAGGTCCACTCCCTTGGTCTCCAGGCTGTTGTAATTCTCGCCGCCAAGATCCACGGCCCATTGCACCCCATTTACCTCGAACATGAATTCGCCGATGTCCATATGTCCGTGATTCACCGAAGGCGAACCGGCCTTGAAAGCCAGGAAAGCAGCATCAGGATCCGTCCAGGACGAACGCATGGCTGCCACGGGATTGTCTCCATCTGCTTTGTAATTAAGCTTTTCCGGAGCCTTGGGATTGGAGAAGGCAGCCTTTGCACCCCAGATCAGAAGGGCAGGGGCGAGGCGGTCGCGCTTAATCCCCTCCTTGCGGAGGTTATACACGCGCGCCTGGTTGAACAGAGTGCTTTCGTCTCCGGTCTTGGAATAGAACCAGAACATGGTGGGATAGAATCCGGCACCGGCGCCGTTGTCGGAGAACGCAAAGTTCCTCAGGTTCGGGGAAACCATGTTCAGGATAAACTGTCCCGTAGCGAGGAATCCCTCCATGGAAGAAAGGCCGAAATCGGTCCCGAAAGCCTTCTCGACGGCGCTGTTGAACATCGCGTTGAAAGAAGTACCGTAGTCCCAGTAGCCGACTCCTTCAGGATAGGCTCCGTCCGGTGCATAGTGCTTCATGGGAAGCTTGATGGTCTCAACGGCGCGGTTCACCGTCTCAACAGCCAGGTCGCGGTCGATGTCCCATATGGCAAGGGCGCCATAGGTCATGCCGGCATTGCAGACCTGGTTCCAGTTGTGCCCGGCGTCGAGGAACCAATTGTATTCCTCTACATATGAAGGCTTTATGCCTTTTTCAATAATCGCCGTCTCGATGGCCTTGCGCGAGGACGGGGTCAGGTAGCCGTAAAGCCAGTCGTATCCGATCGCAAGGGCCATCGTCATCTCACCGACATCCAGGAAATGGCTCGGGTTCCAGTCCTCGAAAGAAGCGGCTTTCAGCATTTCCTGTTCGGCGCGCTGCGCATATGCCTTTTTCCCTGTCATCCTGTAGGCGTAGCTCAGGATGAATATGCGGCGGAGGTTCTCCCTGGACACGCTAAGGAGCCTCATCCCGGTCTTGATCCTCTCCTGTACAGGAAGCGGAAGTATCTCATCTGCAGCCTGAAGGACATTATTATTGATCTCCGTCCAGGTGGCATCGGAACGGATCTGCTTTGCAAGGGCCTTTTCCTCGCCCTTGAGCAGGAGGATGCGCGGATGGGCGGGAACAGCAGTGGTCCCGCTCACATAATTCTCCTGTGCCGATGCCAGGAAAGGCACCAGCAACAGGAGAGAAAGGAGAAGTCTTTTCATATGTGCTATAGATTAAACAAGGTTATTCAACGGTCCAGTCCGCGGTCTCGTTGCCCTGCTCGGTACGGACCTCGATGTGGTTCGCACCCTTGGCGAGCTTGACGCCCTTCCACTGGACAGTGGCATATGCATCTGTCTTGACGGCCTTGCCGTAGGGTTTGCCATTGATGAACAGCCTCGCCGAAGGAGCCGTGGTGAACAATATGATGTCGGTCACGTCCTCCTTGCGCTGGACATAGTCTTTCGAGCAGAGATGGACGGTAGGTTCGGACTTGTTCCAGTTGGCTTTGTAGAGGTAGAACGCATCCTTGCGGCGGGTCCTGTCCTGGCTGACCAAACCCTTGTCATTCAGATTGTTGGTGTCTCCTTCACGACGCATTGCGGAAGCGAAATCGAACATGTTCCAGGCATATGAGCCCCAGATGTAATCGCGCTCGGTTATCATCTTCAGGTGGTCCATATGGATGAAGGTCTGCTTCTCCATCGGGTGCCAGCGTCCACGGGAAGTCTGACGGACATCATCATCAGCGTCATTGTAAACGCCAACGTGCTGGGAGAATGCGGCTCCGGCGCCATATTCGCTGATGGCGATCCTGGCTTCGGGATGCTCCTTGTGCCAGTCATCGAAGAACTTGGCGAAGCCGGCGGACTTGTCCTGATACCAGCCGAAATACTTGTTCCATGCGATGAGGTCGGTGATGAAGTTGAATGAGCCCTGCTGATAGGTGGCAGCAGTGGTGACCCTTGTCGGATCGATCTCATGGGCGATGTCATTGAGCTCGGCCAGCACCTTGTCAAAGCTGCCCACGATCTCGTTGAAAAGGCCCCAGAAGCAGATGGAGGGGTGATTGTAGTTCTGGTAGATGAGCTCGCGGAGCTGGAGCTTGAGGTTCTCGTCGAAGTCGTCGCAATCAGAGTAGCCGCCGACGAAGGGGATTTCCTCCCACACTACGAAACCGCGCCTGTCAGCCTCTTCGAACATGAAGTGGGCCTGCGGATAGTGGGCCAGGCGCAGGGAGTTGACTCCCATTTCCTGGATTATGTCAAGGTCCTTGAGGTGGTTCTCTTTCTTGAGTGCGGAAGCGATGCCTGCCCAGTCCTGGTGACGGGACACGCCGCGGAGCTTGAGATGCTTTCCATTAAGGAAGAAGCCCTTGTCGGGATCGACGTAGAATGTCCTGACACCGATCTTGTCCTCAACCTTGTCCAGTTCCTTGCCGTCACGCCTCAGAGTAGCGCTTGCGGTGTAGAGATAAGGATCCTCCATTCCGTTCCAAAGGTGGGGATCGCGGATGTCGATGTTGACGGAAGCCTTGTCATTGTTAATGTAAGGGATTGTCTTCTCGAAAACAGTCTTGCCGTCAGCGTCGGCCACCTTGAACACCACATCGCAGCCTGCGTAGTTGCTCTTGGTGGACAAGAGGACCTCGGCGCGGAACTGAGCGACATCGTCATTCACGAACCTCTGGGTCACGAAGAAGCCCTTGGAACCGTAGAAAAGCGGATCGATGCAGGTCTCCTCGGAAACCTCCAGCCACACGTCGCGGTAAAGTCCGCCGTAAAGGTTGAAGTCGCCTCCCTGGGGAGCGATGTCATATGCCTTGCTGTTGTCGCAGACGACCATGATATTGTTCTTCGCTCCATACTGAACGAAGTCGGTGATCTCGAAGACGAATGAGTTGTAGGCGCCCTTGTGGACTCCGACACCTCTCCCGTTTACGGACACCATGGCCCTCGACCCGGCTCCCTCGAAACGGAGGAAAATCCTCTTACCCCTGTAGGACTCAGGTATTTCCAGTTCGCGGGTGTAGGTGCCTTCGCCCCTGTAGTAGCCTTCGTCGCTCATGAAGTCTTCCTGGTTGAAGGTGTGCGGAAGTGTAATCGTGGGGGTCTGCGGAGCCTGCTGTCCGCGTCCGGTCATCGGGATATACCACCGGGCCGTACCCTTTCTGTAATGCCAGCCTTCATTGAGGCTTATGACGTCTTTGGCCATGAGGCCGACCGACATGAAGGCGGTCGCTGCCATCAGAATGGCAGTAGAAATAAAATGTTTGTTTATCATAATCACTTGATTAATTATTACTTGAGTGTTGATGTCAGGTGATGTCTGCCCGGGGCGAGCTTTTCAACGCGGCGTCCTCCGGCGGTGGGAACATATGCCGTGGCGCTGGTCCTCTGGGGGATCTCCACGTCCCATTCGAAGGCATTTCCAGTGCGCTTCCAGTTACTCGTGATGCGTCCGGCAACACTGTCATATGAGCAGTTCACCCATTCCAGGCCCGAAGGAGTGTAAGGCATAAGCTCGATCTCCTTGTAAGCCGGAGCCGCCGGGCGGATTCCGCCCAGGTACTCATATGTCCATATGAGGAAGTCTCCTATCATCATCACGTGATTCATGGAGTTCATATCCGGGGCGGCAGTGTTTCCGTTCCAGAGCTCCCATATAGTAGTCGCGCCCTGCGTGGCCATATAGCCCCAGCTCGGGTAATCCTCGCTCGAAGCCACTGCATATGCCAGGTCGGGGCGTCCGTATTCGGTGAGAGTACGCATGAGCACCATGACCCCCACGAGTCCGCAGTTGATGTGCGGGCCTCCCGCGACAGAAATGTCAACTACATGAGAGAAGACATCCTGTTCGCGTCCCTCGGGAACGAGTCCGAAATAGAGGGACAACATGTTGGCCGTCAGGGTGTTGTTGCTGTAGTTGCCCTTCTTTTCGTTGAAGAATTCCTTATTGTAGGCGTCTTTGGTTATCGCCCTTTCAGCCTCATAGAATGAAACGTCTTCCGGATGGCCGGCAAGGAGGGCGAATTTCTCCATTATCCCGCAGAGATAGTAGTAGAAAGAACTGGAAATCAGCACTCCGGAGGTTATCCTGGACTTGTCTCGCGAGTGGATCAGCTCAAGGGATTCGGGAGGCATGCAGTGGTCACCATAGCGATCCTTGGTGATGAGCCCGCCTTTCCCGTAGCGGTCCTTCATGTAGGAGAGCCACTTTTTCATGGCAGGATAGTGCTTCACCACGGATTCCACGTCTCCGTACCGCTCGTAGAGCATGTCTGCCACCGTAATGAAAGCTCCCGGCCAGGTCATGTTGTCACTGTAGAATGCCCAATAGGGAGGAACCACATCGGGGATGGATCCCGCCGGGGTCTGGGCGTCGGCTATGTCCTGAAGCCATTTGGAGTACAGGGCACGGTTCCCGAACATGTAGCTTTCCCCATAGCAGTTCATCGTCCTGTCGCCGAGCCAGCCCTGACGCTCGTCTCTCTGCGGACAGTCGGTAGGGATGCCTCGGTAATTGCTCCTGATGCCGTGGAAAGCATTGTGATAGACAGTGTTGATGACCCTGTTGGAGCATTCGAATGTGCCCGTCACGGCCATCTTGTCGTAAAGGACCTGCCCCTCGAAATCAGACAGTTTCGGCTCGCGTCCAAGCCCCTTCACCTCAACGAAACGGAATCCGTGATAGACAAAAGCCGGATGCCAGTCGATGGGCTTCCCGGCGCTGACCACCACGTCATGAACCCGCGCCCCGCGGAGGTTGTCCAGATAGATGGATCCGTCGGGGAGGTTCGTTTCGGCAAAGCGCATATGCAGGCTGTCTCCCTTTGCCAGGCCGGAGGCCTTGACGCGCAGCCAGCCGACCATGTTCTGGCCCATGTCGACCACATATGCATCTCCTACCTTCTTGATGGCAACAGGCTTGATGATGTCCTGGATGGCTATGTTCGGATTCGGCTGCGGCTCAAGGTGCCCCTTCGGCGCTTCGAGGATCATCGCGGCGCTCCAACGCCCGTCCTCCTTGTAACCAGGCTCGGTCCATGCGCCCAGCTCCATGCGGCAGTCATATGTCTCGCCGTCGAATTCGCTGTTGGCGCGTATCGGACCCTCCGTAGAGACCTTCCAGCTGCCGTCGCTGCCTATGACTTCGCGGCTTCCGTCCTTGTAGGTCACCTCAAGCTGGCAGAGGAGCCTCGGGACACCATAGTCCTTCAGGGCCGGTATGCCGAATTTGACGCCTTTTTTGGGGACCCTCATGGACTGGAAACGTCCGTTCCCGAGCGAGACAGCAATGGAATTGCGTCCTTTGCGGATGAGGGATGTAACATCGAAAGAATTGAAATAGACCCTTTTGTCGTAATCCGACAGGGTCGGGGACAGTTCCTGGTCGAAAGTTATGTCCTCGCCGTTGACCCAGGCCTTGTACGAACCCAGGCCGCAGATGTGGAAGCGGGCACTGGTCACCCCGTCTTTAATGCGGGCTTCCTTGCGCAAGTAACGGGCCGGGAGGACGGTGTAGCCGGTCAGGACATCTTCCGGGGAAGAGCCTCCGATCCAGAGCGCGCTCCAGACCACGGACTTGTCCGGCTGAACGGCATATGTCCCTTCATGCCTGAGGGAGCATGCGGATGCAAGCAGGGTCACGACCGCAATCAGGAATACTGTTTTTCTCATTTCGTTTAGTGTTATCATACAAATATCGTGATTTTTGAGGTACTTGCAAATATCTGAATACTTATATATCTTTGTGCAACAGCTGTTAACTTAACCTTTATCACTATGGATTTTCGTTTTCGGGACAAAGAACTTGACACTCTGCGGAATATGCGCTGGCTGTCCGAACAGCAGCACAGCCGCTTCTCATTGGTCTATGGACAACCCGGAGTCGGCAAGACCAGGCTCGTGCGTGAGGCCCTGGGTGGTTTCCCCTGCCTGTGGGTCTGTCCCGGGGGAATTACCGAGGCATTGCTTCTGGACAGCCTCGCTGCACAGACGGAGGAGGTCATGGGGATTCCTCTGCCAGACAACATCAGGAGCATGGAAGACTTCGTGAACTTCACTTTCAACATCGGGCACGATGTCTCGTTCTCGATCATAGTGAAGGAATTCCAGGACCTGTCTCCTGAAACATTCTCCCTGATGCGCAGGCTCTGGGGAGTGAACAGGCTTTCCACCCACATCAACGTGGTCCTGCTGACCTCGGACCTGTCATTCCTGCGCAGGATGGACCAGGATCCATCAGCCGCATTCAAGAATCCTGATTCGCGGATCCAGCTGGCCCCGTTCACCCTGGCAGAACAAAGGGCTGTCCTGGAAAGCATTCCTGGATTCAATGAGGGGAGTGAAGTTGACAAGGCAGATTCCGCCCTGGCCCTCTTCGGAGTCTCGGGAGGCATGCCTTCGATTGTGGCCGAGATTCACGACTGCGGACGCTGGAAAGCCGGAAATGTCATCTCCTGCACCCTCAGTAGTCACTCGGCATCCCGGAGGCTTTGGGGCGGAGTCATTTCGGATGTACTTGGAAAGAATTCTGAATCATACTGTTCCATCCTTCAGTCAATTGCACAAGGGAGCCGTTCCCAGGCCGACATTGAAGCCCGTACCGGAGCAGGAAACCTGGGAGGTCATCTTGCCCGCCTCGAACAGGATTACTGCCTTTTGGGAAGGATGCGCCCGGTCTTTTCTGACGGGAAGTCCCGCGGGGTTGTACGTTACGGTTTCCTGAATCCGTCGCTGGAGTTCTGGTTCGCATTCGGCTTCGCCCTGGACCACAAGGGGTTCAATCCGGATAGGGCCTCTGCCGAGGCCTGCAGGGAGTGGCCTTTGTACTCCATCAGGGTGATGCGTCGCTTCTTTGGCCGGCGCCTGAAGGAAGAGGGAGGCTATTCCAATGTCGGGGCATGGTGGGAACCTGCCGGTAAAAGCCACCCGCTCAAGGGAATAGACATCGTAGCCTGGAAAGAGTCCGAAAAGAAAATCCTCGTCGCGGACATATGCCGTGACGAGGAATCATTTGATTCAGATAGCTTCGTGAAAAGGGTGAACCGCTTTAGCGCAGGCACGAGGCATCCGAAGGTGGATGCCCGGCTATTCACTCTTAAAGACGTTTAGTTACCCTGGGCAGGTGCCTGTGTCGCAGGAGCTTCCGTTGCAGGAGCCTCTTGCTGGATAGGAGCGGTCGGGAATGCCGGCTGCTCGGTTGCCTGCTGGTTGATCTGGTCGGTGACGTCGATTCCGGTGGTCCTGCCGCCAAGTGTGAACGAAGTAATGATAGCGGCTACGAGGATGAAGGTGATAAGTCCCCAGGTAACCTTCTCGAGGATGTCAGCGGTCTGGCGAACGCCGAAAGCCTGGTTTCCTGCCACGAAGTTGCTGGCCATGCCTTCTCCCTTGCCGTTCTGCAGCAAGACTACGAGCACCAGCAGGAGGCTGGCGATGATAATCAGCACGACCAAAGTTGTAAATAACCAAGTCATATTCTGTCTGTCTTTTTAATTGTCTGACTTCAATTTTCCGATAAGGGATGCAAAGTAAGCACTTTTTTCGGGATATAGCAAGCGCATCCTCGAATAAATTTTCGCAGCCTGCTCATAATAACCCTGTTCCACGTAGATTGCAGCGAGGGTTTCGGTGCAGAACACGTCGTCCAGGAATCCTTCAGATTTTTCCGGCGCGGACTTGGATTTGGCGGCGAATGTAGAGAAAATGCTGTCCTCCTTGCGGCTGACGGACTCGTACTGGGCCTGGGAGAAGAAGTCTCCGCCTACGACACGGACGCCTTGCCTTTGCTCCTTGGTTTCTTCAACCGGGGGCTTTTCGCTTATGTAGGCCTTCAGGACTTCCTTCAAGTCCTTGTCGGAGTAGTCTTTACGTACGGTTGAGCGCATCAGGTCGGACACTATCCGCCGCGAACCGATGTAAAGGGCGGCATCGGCATATTGTCCGCTTCCCCAGTCTCCCATCTTGGCCATGCGGGCGCAGAGTTCCCTGCGGGCGGAGCCGAACCAGGGATACAGGCTGACGACTCCGGCGAGCTCATCGAGCGTAAGTGTCTTTATGTCAATCGTTGAGCTCATATGCCTACCAGTTCGCGACTGTCGCGTTGAAGATATCTTCGATCAGTTTGTCTATTATTTCCTCGCATAGGGTCGCTTCGACCGCGTCCAGCGAATTGGTTGAGTCGTAGTCGGCATATGCGGAGAAATTCTTGCTGAAATCGTCTTCGGGGTAGAGCCGGTTCATGAAGTCGAGCTTCACGCTGACCGTAAGCCTGTTCTGGGCTGCGACCTCGTCCGCGGTGATGGCCGTGGCGCGTACGTCGTAGCCTATGACTGTGCCGGTGAGCTCGAGGTCTCCGTCCAGATCAACCTGCTCAAGGCGGGTCATCTTGCGGAAACGCTCCTTCAGGGCTTCTGTAAGTTCATTGCTGAGTGAGGGGTTGACCTTCAGGGCTGTGTACTCGAAGTAATTGATGGTGACCGTCTTGACGTCGGGTTGTATGGACGTTCCGGTGAAGGAATAGATGCCGCAGCCCTGGATGAGCAGGACCAGGATGACCGCAGCAAGCATATGTCCGGCGAACTTTTTCATTTGAGGTCTCCTTTAAGGCGGCGGTAGAGGGTACGTTCGGATATGCCCAGCTCGGCCGCGGCCTGCTTGCGGTTGCCTGAGTATTTCTCGAGCGCCTTGCGTATGCGCTCTTCCTCCGCATCCTTGAGCGAGAGGCTCTCAGGTTCGGACGGGATCTGCTCGTCGGGCACCTGGTGCATCCATTCGGGGTCGTCCTGCGGCACGCCTGAATGAGGCATATGCGGGGCTGTCACAGAGGATCCGCCAATGTGCGCCGAGGCCGGAGGAAGAGTCTGCCCGGAGTGAGTCAAGATTGGCGAGCCGCTCCCGTAAACATATGATTTTAAAGACTCTACATCCTGTTTGAGGTTCAAAATGGCCTTTACGAGCATCTCCCTGTCGGACGAGGACATTTCGGATTCCTGGGCCTGCGGGTTGAATGAGACCGGGAGGTTCGACTCTTCGGCCGGCATGTATTTCAACAGCGCTGCGGAGTTGAGCTCGAAGTTCCTCGAGGACGGGTTGATGTTCTCCATGGTGGTGACGGCTTCGGTGAAGTTCTTGAGCTGCCGGATGTTGCCTGGCCACCTGTAGGACTGCAGCGTCTCGATCCCGTCGTGTGTGAGGGATATGGTCCGCATCCCGTATTTTTCGGACATGTCGGAGCTGAACTTCCTGAACAGCAGGTATATGTCGTTCTTGCGCTCGCGGAGCGCCGGCATGGTTATGTTGATCCCGCTGATGCGGTAGTAAAGGTCCTCACGGAATTTACCCTTGGCGATCTGCCACTGCAGGTTGTTGTTGGTCGCGACGATGACCCTGACGTCGGTCTTCTCGACCTTGGAGGAACCGACCTTAAGGAATTCCCCGCTCTGGATGACCCTCAGGAGCTGGGCCTGGTACTCCAGGGGAAGTTCTCCCACCTCGTCGAGGAACAGGGTGCCGCCGTTGGCCTCCTCGAAATAGCCCTTGCGGTTCTCTACAGCCCCGGTAAAGGAGCCTTTGACATGGCCGAAAAGCTCGGAGGCGATGGTGCCCTGGGGGATAGCCGCGCAGTTGAGCGACAGGAACTTGGCGTTCTTGCGGCGGCTGTTCTGGTGGATGATGCGAGGTATGTTGTCCTTTCCTACACCACTTTCCCCGGTCACGAGGACGGTGAGGTCGGTGGGGGCTACGGCAACTGCCGTTTCAAGCGCACGGTTCAGCGCGGCGTCATTACCGATGATGTCGTAGCGGTTCTTAAGTGTCTGTAGTCTGCTCTCTTCCAAATGTCGTTTCCATTAAAAGAACGGGTAGCAAAGTTAACAAATTATGGTTATATTTGCGAATAATCCGATTTGGAAAACCATAAACCATATTTAAAAGCATCTTATGAATAAGTTTTTTAGAATCGTAGCCGGCACGGCGCTTTCCGTTGCCATCGTCGGTTGTTCTTCCGCCCAGAAGATGGCGGAAATGGCTGAAAGTGTGAAGGTGACATGTGATCCCGAGGTCCTCGAGGTCGTCGCCGAGCAGGTGGATGCCAATGTAACGGTAACTTATCCAGCGAAGTATTTCCACCCGAAGGCCATCCTGGAAGTGACTCCCGTCCTCGTGTATGACGGAGGAGAGGCTGTCATGAATCCCATCAAGTTCCAGGGCGAGAAGGTAAAGGACAACTATCAGGTCGTTCCTTCCGCAGGCGCCACGATCACCAAACCGGTCCACTTCGAGTATGCAGAAGGTATGGAGCAGGCCCATCTTGAACTGCGCGGAGTAGCAAAGTACAAGAGCAAGAGCATCAAGCTCCCGACCAAGAAAGTCGCTGACGGATGCAACACCACCTACATGCTTGTCAGGGGCGGCGACGCCAATGCAGTGGGCTCCGTAGCTTACAAGGCTGACAGCTACCAGGAAGTGATCAAGCAGACCGCAGAGGGACAGATCCTCTACAAGATCAACAGCGCCGATGTCGCCAACAGTGAGCTCAAGAGCCAGTCCATCAAGGATTTCCAGGCTGCACTCGACGAAATCAAGAACAACGGGCGCAAGACCCTGACCGGTACCGAGGTCGTGGCATATGCTTCTCCCGACGGTGGCGAGGAACTCAACACCAAGCTCTCCAACGACCGTTCGAAGTCTGCTGACAAGGCATGGAACAAGATCATCAAGGGTAAGGATGTCACTGATCCTACCGTGTCTTCCGTCGGCCAGGACTGGGAAGGCTTCCAGGAGCTTGTCTCGAAGTCTAATATCGAAGATAAGGACCTGATCCTCAGGGTTCTGTCGATGTACAGTGATCCGGCAGTCCGCGAAAGCGAGATCAAGAATATGTCCGAGATCTACACATCTCTCAAGAGCAGCGTCCTTCCCGAACTCCGCCGCGCGAGGTTCATCGCCAATGTCGAGTACAAGAACTACACTCCGGAAGAGCTCAAGAAACTCGTTGAAGACAATGAAGATGTCCTTGATGAGGAAGCTCTCCTGAGGGCCGCATCACTGACCGATGACACCAAGCAGAAGATCGAGCTCTACAACAAGGCCGTTTCCAAGTACGATTCCGACCGTGCACAGTTCAACCTCGGTGTGACCTATCTGAACCAGGGTGACCTCAGGAAGGCTGAGACCGCATTCAACAAGGTCAAGGCTAATGATGCAGATGTACAGAATGCCAAGGGTGTCCTGGCCCTCCGCAAGGGAGACAACGCTACCGCAGCTTCTTACTTTGCAAAGGCCGGTGACCAGCAGGCCAAGTACAACCAGGGCGTTCTCGACATCCTCGAAGGCAACTATGACAAGGCTGCCCAGGAACTCGCAGGACAGGGCGGGCGCAATGAGGCTCTCGCCTACATCCTCACCGACCAGCTTGACAAGGCATCAAAGGTCCTCGAGAACTGCAACTGCCCGCATGGAGCCTACCAGAAGGCCATCATCGCTGCCCGCAGGGGTGATGTCAATGCTGCTTCCAGGTTCCTCAGGGAGGCCTACAAGCTCCCGTACTATTCCGAGAGGGCTAGGACCGACATCGAACTTGCTGACGTAAACAAATAGCAGCATCTGTCCGGTTTTTCCGGACAAGGATGTTTTTACAGCCGCCGGGCCGAATTGGCTCAGGCGGCTTTTTTTTTGCTTTATTTTGATGGGACATGTTAAACCCATTCTTGTTTCCGGCATCTAAAGACTACTGAAGTTTTTAAAAACTGATAAAAAAAGTCACATTTTAGTCACCACTCCGGAAAAGGCATTCAAACTGATCCTGGAGAAGGGTGCAGCATTTTGGGCAATGGGGTAGCATTTTTCATACGGACGAAAGAAAAATCCGGTTTAGTGACGCTGTTCGTTCGCGTTCAGTGCCTCAGGCAGAAAATCAACCACCGCCTGGCTACGCCTTTCGAGGTGGATGTACGGGAGTGGAATGCCTCAAAAAGGAGCAAGATCGCGTGGCAGAACTTCCTGCGCAACCATATGGAACTTACGGAAAAACTCGCGCGGATAAAGAAGGAACTTGAAGCCACAGAAACCCGTCCGAAGCCGGTTACCAAAGAAGAAGTCCGGAAAATCGTCAACGAGGTCTATTACGCAGAACAGCTTCACAGGCAGCGTATTAGGACGGAGGCTAACGCGATGTCAGAGGCCGGGAAGGATAGGATGAACCTCCGTAAGTTCATCACCAAGTTCCGCCGCGACATTGCCTCCGGCGCCAGGCTCACAGAGCGGAACACCGTCTATGCCAAAGGGACCGTCTACGCCATCAGCCAGGCATGTGAGCGCCTGCGGAAATATGAAAGGCACATCCATCACATCCTGGATTTCGATGAAATAGACCTGAAGTTCTACTCGGACTACACGGCATATCTGAACAGCCAGGGCTATTCCATCAACACTACCGGCAAATGCATCAAGGTCCTCAAGCAGATAATGGCCCTGTCAGAGGCAGAGGGCTACCACCACAACTCCAAATACAAGGACAAGCGCTTCAAGGGGACCCGCATCGACGTCGACAGCATATATCTTACCCGTGAAGAACTCGACAGGATTGATGCTGTGGACCTTAGCGGCATGCCTGAAGATTTCGCGATCGCCCGCGACATCTTCATGGTTGGGGTCTGGACCGCCCAGAGGATCTCCGACTATAACAATATCCACAGGGACGAGATACAATCCGTCCCGATGAGGCAGATCATCGAAGATCCGGATCCAGAGCATCCCGGGAAGACCATCACGAAAGTCCTGGACAAAGAAGTAAAGGTCATCAATATCACCCAGCAGAAGACCGGCACAAAGGTGTCGGTTCCCTGTTCGCCCTCCCTGCTGAAGATCCTGGAGAAGTACAACGATGACATCCCACGTCTTCCTGACCAGCTTATCAACGACAATATCAAGGAAATAGCCCGGCTCGCAGGGATTATCGAACCGGTCTGCGTGACGGTTACGAAAGGCGGGCGCCACGTCAAGGAGATGGTACCCAAGTACAAGCTGGTACTCTCTCATACTGCAAGGCGCACAGGAGCGACCCTGATGTACCTCAGCGGAATGGACATATACGACATCATGAAGATCACCGGGCACACGACGCCGGTCATGCTCAAGAAATACATCAAGGCAGACACTCTGGAAGTAGTACATAAGATCATGACAAAATACAACTACTTCAAGTAGCGCTTTCTTCTCAAACAAATAGTCACAATCAAGCCCCTTTCCGGGGCTTTTTTTGTGTTTTCGCACCGCTAAAAAAGTCACTTTCTAGTCACCATTTTTTCAGAAATGGCCTTGTAATAACCTTAATTACAATAATATGTGGTGCCGCAGGTACTTTTTCACTTAGAAGGTACCCATAATCGCGTTTTAGCGGTGCGAGAAGTTTAACAAACGAGAAAAAGCAAGCATTTCAATAATCGACAAATAATGGTCAATGGCTCCAGCCATTTTGTCAAAGCTAACTAACTGTGGAGTCAATTAATTTTTTTACTTATGTCCCAAAAACAACAGAATTTGAGAAAACGCCTTGCGGCGC
>JAFRXO010000062.1 GCA_017443465.1 Bacteroidales bacterium | reverse complement strand
CACGATCCTTTTGTGGACAACAAGATGCAAACAAATAACAGAACGATGTTTGCCAAATGTTTGCCAAGTAAATAAAAATACGCTTTCCGGATATCTAGAAAGCGTATTCTAGTGCCCCGGGCGGGAATCGAACCCGCACGGACATTACTGCCCAAGGGATTTTCGTGCTACTATGACTTTCGTCACCTAGCAGTTCGTCACTGCTTGTTTGTAGTCTGGACTATTCCTTCACCGTAGATCCAAGATCTTTAGGTGTGTCGTGTCTAGTCTCTGCACCTTCCTTCTCTTTCTGAAGGCTTGGCTCAAGATCACCATCAGCATTACCTGTTAAGGATTCCTTGAATTTACGACATTCTACTTCTCTCCTTTCGGAAAGAGCACTCAATTTTGCTCTCCCTCTATAATTATTTGTAAGAGCATGACAATTGGGGCATAGGAGGACAAGATTCTCAAGCCTATTGTCATTATTTATTCCATTGATATGATGAATCTCTAATGGAATGCTTTGCCCTTGCCATTCATAAAGACCACATCGCTCGCAACAAGAAATGCCTGTCAACACCTTGTAGCGTTCCCGTAATCTCCAGGAACACTTGTAATTTGAATCTGCGACAAATATACTTTCGTCTGATACGATGGGTTTAGGCCTGAAGGCTAATCCGATGTTCCATCCTTGACCGGTAAAATGGGAAGTATCCAGATTGTTTGACCGAATTAGATTGTGAATCGTCTTATAATTACCACCAACAGGACGTAGTCCTAATAATCGTAAAACAGAAGCAATCGATTTACTATTTTTGACAGCTTCTTTAACTTCTTCCAAAGTATAGTTGTTCCTTTTCATGGCATACACGAAAATAGAAATATTCTCATGTATTACAAATAATTATTTCAAAGAGCTTCTCTAAGTCCCTCGTGTCTACCATTCCACCACCAAGGCATGCAGCAGCCCCAAAGGCATGCATCACAAACCAAAAGAGGCTTGCGCCACAAAGATAGCGTGTTTTTGGCGAATCTAGAAATATTTATTTTCCGCGTGATCCAGCGCGATGAAAATGAATATGAGTATAGTGAAGGCCCACAGGGAAGAGCCTCCGTAACTCAGCAGCGGCAGAGGAATGCCTATGACAGGCATCAGGCCGATAGTCATGCCTATATTGATGAAAAGATGCATGAATATGCATGAAGCCACGCAATAGCCATATATCCGCGTAAAATTATTCCTCGCGTGCTCCGCGTCAATCAATATCCGCGCTATCATGAAGACATACAGCAGGATGACCACGGCGCATCCCACGAAGCCCCATTCCTCCCCGACAGTACAGAATATGAAATCCGTACTCTGCTCAGGGACAAATCCATATGTAGTCTGCGTCCCGTGGAGGAATCCCTTTCCGAACACCCCGCCAGAGCCTATCGCGATCATGGACTGGTTGACATTGTAGCCCACTCCGGCCGGATCCTCTTTCATCCCCAGCAGCACCTCTATCCTCTTGCGCTGGTGTTCCTGAAGCACATTGTTGAATATGAAATCCGTAGAGAATACCAGGATTACACCGGCAATGAAGCTCAGGGTGGCGAGGCCAAGGAAATTGTCCTTGCGGCGGAAAGAACTCACCAGCAGGTAGGGACATGTCAGCAGTCCGGCTCCGATGAGGATCCAATAGGGCTTGACTTTAGACAGAAGTATCTGGATGTCAGACGGAACGGACTTGAACACCATAGGCAGGGACGGAAGGAGACCCTCGCCCCCGACCGAAGCCGCAGCGGCCGCTTCGATATCGGACAGATTGAAAGAAAGACCGCAGACAAGGCTCCATATCCTCGGGAAGAAGGCCAGCACCACAAGCGCCGGGACCCATGTCAGGATCCATCGCAGCAGCCTTCCCCGGTTCAGCGCGACACACAGGGTCAGCACTCCGATGAGAGTCAGGACGGAGGCATACATCGAAGCGGTCAGTGTCAATATGAACAGCAGCACCACCATCCCGATCAGTACGAATATCCATCCCGAGAAGCCTTCCCTGTAGAGCGCGAACAGGAACCCGGCGTAAACCAGGGCGGACCCGGTCTCGCTTTCCGCCAGGATGATCAGCATGGGGAGCCCAATCACTACCGCGACCTTCAACACATCCTTGAACTTCGACATTTTGAAATTCGTCCCGCTCATTATATACGCCAGCAGCAGCGAAGTCGAGATCTTCGAAACTTCGGCAGGCTGGAACCGGACCGGACCGAACTCAAACCAGGACTTCGAGCCCTTTACCTCCACCCCCAGGAAGATTACGGCAACCAGCAGGAACAGAACTATCACATATATCGGCACGGACAGCCGTTCCCATATGCCTGGATTCAGTACGAACAGGATAAGTGCGGCAAGCGCCAGCGAGGTAAGTATCCATATGAACTGCTTCCCGCTCCTGACTTCCCAGTCGAAGATAGAGGATGGCTCGGAAGAATGGATTGAAGCATAGATATTTACCCATCCGATAATGACAAGTGCCAGGAAACTGAGAATCAGCTTCCAGTCGATAGAAGACCTGAGGTCTCTCTGATGGGTGTTGGTCTCTATCATCCTTGTCAGTCAGTTTTAACACGCGACATCAGGTCGCCTTGCAGGACCCTCTGTTCAAGAGCCTTGCGGGTCGGATTGTCAGATATTTCCCTCCTGAGGTACTTCTCGACCATAAGGGAAGCGATAGGCGCGGCCCAGGTAGCACCGAAACCGGCGTTTTCCACATATGCCGCAACTGCGATCTTCGGATTGTCCCGCGGCGCGAAGCATATGAATACGGAATTGTCCGCTCCACGCGGGTTCTGCGCCGTACCCGTCTTTCCGCATATGTCCAGGCCGGGGACAGCCGCGATGCTGGCCGTTCCTCCGGAACCGAATCCGCTGTTCACTGCCCTCCACATACCGTTGATCACCTTGTAGAACTCCAGTGTGTCGACCATGGTGTACTGCTTCTCGTAAAATTTCGGGTCTATGCTGACTCCGGGAGAAGCCTTGATTATGTGGGGGATGATGTAATGGCCCCTGTTTGCCACCGTGGCACTCAGGTTGGCGATCTGGAGCGGAGTGACTCCGATTTCACCCTGTCCGATCGAAAGGGAGATGACAGTGGTGAATTTCCAGCCGCCCTTTCCATATACGCGGTTGTAATATTTCGAGGTGGGGATGTTGCCTCCGAGTTCGGACGGGAAATCGCTTCCCAGAGGTCGTCCGAAACCGAAGCTCAGCACATAATCCCTCCATTTGTCGAAAGCATTGTCGATTGTCGGGCCATATGCCTTGTTCTCCAGTACATCTTTGAGGACGTAGCAGAAATAGCCGTTGCAAGACATCATGATGGCCTCCTCTAGCATAAGAGGAGAGCGGTGTCCGTGGCATCCGAGCTTTCGGTTTCCGAAATGGTAGCCGTGGCTGCAGGGGTAGGAGTCAGTGGGCTTCAAGACTCCTTCATCAAGACCGATCAGCCCGTTCACCAGCTTGAAGACCGATCCCGGAGGATATGAAGCCTGGACGGTACGGTTGAACATGGGCTTGTAAGGGTCGCTTATGATCTCGTTGTAATGCTTCCCGATGTCGGCAAGCTGGTCAACGTCTATACCGGGGCTGGAAACCATGGCCAGGATCTCTCCCGTGGCCGGCTCTATGGCTATTACAGAACCTACCTTGCTTTTCATCAGCTCCTGCCCGTACTGCTGGAGGTCCGCGTCGATCGTGGTTACTATGTCATGGCCGGGGACGGCCTCCTTGTCCATCTCCCCGTCCTTGTAGGCCGTCTCGATCTGGTTATGGGAGTTGCGCAGGTAGATATGGTAACCCTTTTCTCCCCTCAGGTCTTCCTCTTTGGCGGCCTCTATTCCCGTCTTGCCGGCGTAGTCTCCGCTCTTGTATTCGTCAGGATGCTTCTTCAGGTAGTTCTGGTCGACCTCGGAAACGTAGCCCAGCAGGTTGCCTCCGGCGTTGATAGGATAGTCCCGGATGGAGCGCACCTGCCCGCGGAAGCCCTTGAACTTGTACTGGACTTCTGCGAAGCGGATATAGGTCTCCGAGGGGAGCTGCTTCAGCAGGGTCATCGACTGATATCCGATCTTGTGCCTGTTCCGCCTGTACTCCGCCATTTTCTCCCGGATGAAATCCGGCTCCACCCCCAGCACATCGGCCAGCAGCAGAGTGTCGAAAGGCTGCACCTCGCGAGGAGTAACGAGGATGTCATATGCCACCTTGTTCCCGACGAGGATCTTTCCGTTACGGTCATATATGACTCCTCTCGTGGGGTATATGATGTCATATACCATCGAGTTGTTGGCGGCGTTTATCTTGTACTTGTCGTTGATTATCTGGATGTAGAAAAGCTTGCCCAGGAGCACCGCGGCGACCACCGCGAGCCCCAGCAGGAGTTTCTTTTCCCTGATGTCGAACTTGCTTTCCAAGTAAAGGAAGTATTACAGCTTCTAAAGGTCCCTGTTGTCAGGTGACAAAATGTCAACAATCAACAAAGATAATAAATATCCGGCAAGAAGCGAAGCCCCGAAACGTGAGATATTGAACCAGAAAGGACGGGTTCCGGCACCGTCAGCGAGGATGTACAGGATCAGGAAAAGAGCCAGTACCAGGATTATCGCAAAAGACACCTTCAGGATGCCGTTCCTGCGGAGGGAAAAGCCTCCGCTCTCGAAAACATCCTCTCCGAAAACGAAGCGTATTACCGGGAGCCTCAGCATAGCGACAGGCAGGAGAGCCATGGCATTCAGCCCCGGCACCCCGTCAGCGAGGAAATCCACTGCCAGTCCGGTAGCGAACGCGATCAACAGGGAAACTGTCGGGCCGCATTTCGGGGGAAGGCACAGGATCATTGCCGGGAGTATGGAAAGCATCACGTAGTGGGATACGTGGAAATAATTGCATATGAGTATCTGGACCGCTACGAGGATCAGATAGGCAAGGGTGAAATTGCGTCTCATTCCGTCAGGCCCTCCCCGCCGCTCTCCAGTTCCTTGATCTCCGCCAGGCCGTCGTTGCTGACTATGGTGACATAGCGCAGGGCGGTGAAATCCTGGAAGAGGGAAACATTGATATTGTTGGTGGAACCGTTGATTATCTTGGATTCGCCGACTGTCCCGAGGGGAACGTCAGGAGGGAAGAAAGCAGACCATCCGCTGGTCCAGACAGTGTCGCCAGGGGAGAACTTGTACTGGAGCGGAACTTCCTTCAGGATGGCGCCGTTGGTGGAGCGTCCGTCCCAGGACAGGGGAGCGACGGCCCCTTCCATGCCCAGCCTGGCGCTTACCGTCACATCGGCATTCCGGAATGAAAGGCCGTAGGAGTAATGCCTGTCCACGGCATCAATGATCCCGATTGCTCCGCAACTGGTCATTATGCCTGAGTTGGGCCTCACTCCATCTTCGCTTCCTTTGTTGATTATCAGGTAGTTATGCTGGCTGTTGCTGCTTATCTTGACAATTTCCGCAGGGATGTAGGTGTAGCCTGCCACAGTCTTCATCCCAGCCTTCATGGAGTCCAGGAGCCACGCCCTCTCCTCGGCCTTTACATGTTGAAGGGCCTTCTGGAGGTCAAGGTTTTCCATAGCCAGCTGGCGGTTTTCCTTCCCCAGCTGGAAATAATGGGCTATGCTCTGGGATGTACCCCATGTGAGCGCCATGAAACCGTGGCTTGCCTTGGTTATCCACAGGCGCTGCAGATCCTTCCGGTTGGACATCATGTGCAGGGACACGATTTCCAGGAGGATGAATATGGCGATACTCAGCAGTACCGGGATGACTTTCCTGTCGCGGGGCATATGGCCTAGCGCATCAGGAAGGAGTAGTTCTCAGTGTTCTTGAGGGCGATGCAGGTGCCTCTGGCCACGGCGCGGAGAGGATCTTCGGCAACGTGGAACGGGATGTTCATCTTTTCGGAGAACCTGGTGTCGAGGCCCCTGAGGAGGGCGCCGCCTCCGGAGAGGAAAATGCCGTTCTCCACTATGTCGGAATAGAGCTCGGGAGGAGTCTGCTCCAGGACGTGCTGGATCGAGCTCTCTATCTTGGCAACCGACTTGTCCAGGCAGTGGGCTATCTCCTGATAGGTGATGGCTGCCTCGACCGGGTGGGCGGTCATTACGTTCGGGCCTCTTACGATGAAGGGCTCGGGTTCGTCTTCCAGTTCGGTGATGACGGATCCTACGGCGATCTTTATCTTCTCGGCGGTGATTTCACCGACCTTGATGTTGTGCTGCTGCCTGAGGTAGTACTGGATGTCGCTGGTGAAGACGTCACCTGCTGTACGGATACTCTCCTGTACGACTATGCCTCCGAGGGAGATGACGGCGATCTCTGCGGTACCGCCTCCGATGTCAACCACCATGTTCCCTTTCGGAGCCTCCACGTCCAGTCCGATTCCCAGTGCGGCCGCCATAGGCTCGTAGATCAGGTACACATCCCTTCCACCTGCGTGCTCGGAAGAGTCACGCACAGCCCTGATCTCGACTTCGGTCGAGCCGGAGGGGATACCTACCACTATCTTGATGTTGGGAGTGAAGAGGGGATGGCGCTTGTTGTTGACCTGGCGGATGAATCCGCGGATCATCATCTCTGCGGCGTTGAAGTCGGCGATGACACCGTCGCGAAGCGGGCGGACGGTCCTCATGCCGGGGTTGGTCTTTTCCTGCATCAGCTTGGCTTTCTGGCCGATAGCGATGCATTTCTTTGTGTTATTGTCGATTGCGACTATGCTCGGTTCATCGAGGACGATCTTGTCATCCTGGAAAATGACGGTGTTGGCCGTCCCGAGGTCCATTGCGAGCTCTTGTGTCAGGAAGTTGAAAGCCATGTTAAATTCCGATTAAACTTATAAGTGTGTAAAATTACTAATTTTCTCTTAGATTTGTATAATTTATGTTTCGCATGTGCGAAACAACCTATTTCCGAGCCCTTTCGGGCGAGCAAGTCCCTTCCCCGAGGGAAGGGGTTTGGGGATGGGGTAACGTAATCAAATAAGTGCGCGGGCCTTAATATAGGCCGAATAGAAAGATTAACTCATTATCAGGCAGCAAGTTAGAAAATTGCGAAACTTAGATTTGTATAAGTTTTGGCGATATGGAGAGAAAAACATATGTCATAATCACAGCCTCCGGCCAGAAGTCCTTCATCGACATCGACGGCAAGCCGATTCTCCGAAGGACCATGGAAATCTTCACCGGGGCAGTGCCCGGAATCAGGGTTGTGACGGTCCTTCCCAGGGATTACATCCGCGGGTGGAAGGACTATTGTCTCTCCTCCGGTTTCGACGTTCCTCAGGAAATCTCCGAGGGGGGGATAACCCGCTTCCACTCAATCCGCGCGGCTCTGTCCAAGGTGCCGGACGGGGCGATAGTGGCCATCCATGACGGGCTCCGTCCACTTGTAAGCAAGGAACTGGTTTCCAGGATGTTCTCCCTTATGGATGACGGTCGGCGGGCGGTGATTCCGGTTGTCGGGTCCGACGACAGCTTCAAGTCCCTGCGTCTCGTGAAGTTCGAGGACGGAAGCGAAAGATTCGAGGAAGATTCACAGCCACTTCCGGACAGGTCCCGCATATGGACCGCACAGACTCCCCAGCTTTTCATCGCCGAAGACATCAGGGAGGCATATGCCCAGGCATATGATACCGCGTTCACTGACGATGCCTCTGTGGCGGCCAGGAAAGGAATACCTCTCACCTGGACTAGAGGCGAGAGGTATAATCTGCGGATAACTGCGCCGGAGGACGTTGCCCTCGCGCGTCTTGTTATCTCGTCACCTTTGCGTTAGCAGTCGAGTCGGCGAAGCTTGTGCTCTTGAAATTCTTTACCCAGACCTGGCGTTCGATAGCCTGGTCAAGGGATATCATCGTATCGGTCGACTGGATGTAGGGAATCTTCTGGATCGTGTTCAGGAGGATCTCCATCAGGTGGTCGTTATCCAGGCAATAGGTCTTCAGGAGGAGGTTCGCATGTCCGGTAATGAAGTGACATTCCACGATTTCGGGGATATGCTTGAGAGCCTCTACGACTTCGGGATATTTGTTGGCCTCTGAAAGGGAGATGCTGATGAATGCGCAGACGTTCAGACCGAGGGCCTGGGGCTTGACAAGAAGCCTGGAGCCTGTGATGACTCCGTTGGCCTCAAGCCTCTTCACCCTCTGGTGGATCGCCGCACCGGAAACTCCGCACTGCCTTGCAATCTCAAGGAAAGGCATCCTGGCATCCTTCACGAGGAAAGAGAGGATTTTCTGGTCTATCTGGTCGATGTGATAACTAGGCGCCATACTTTCAAAATATTACTTTTATGGCACAAAATTATCAAATATTTTTCTATTTCTTAGCCTTTTTTGTGAATTTTTTCACAGAATGCCCTGTCGGGCTCCCTTCCGAAATAATCTTTTTGCAGTCTTCTTCGGTAAGGGAAGAGGCCTCGGTGCCTTTCGGAATCTTGTAGTTGGATCCGTCGAATTTGATATAGGGCCCGTATCTGCCGTTGATTACCTGGATGTCCCCGAATGTAGCGATCGCCTCCCCGGCCGCCTTTTTCTCAGGGGTCTCCCGGAGAATACTTACGCATTCCTCGAGAGTAACGGTGAGCGGGTCTTTTCCGCGGGGGAGTGAAACGTTGGCTCCGTCATATTTGATATATGGACCGAAGCGCCCCTTGGCGACAACTATGTCTTTCCCGTCCAGCTGCCCTACAGTGCGCGGCAGGCGGAGCAGGTTGAGGGCATCTTCCAGGGTAAGGGTCTCGATGAGCTGTCCCTTTCCGAGGTTAGCGTATTTCTTGTTCTCTCCCTCTCCTTTCTGGATGTAGGGTCCCCATTGTCCGAATTTGGCTATGACCCTCTCTCCGTCGGGTGCAACTCCGAGATCCCTTTCTACGCGGTTGTAGTTCCTGTCCTGGAGGACATCCTCTACACGGTTGTGGAAGGGGGCGTAGAAGGACTCTATCACCGAATTCCACTTCTTGTCCCCGTCGGCTATCTGGTCGAAATCCTTCTCTACATTGGCTGTGAAGTCGTAGTCCATGATCTCGGTGAAATTGGCCAGCAGCCAGTCGCTGACTATCATCCCGATTTCCTCCGGAAGAAGCTTTCCGCGCTCTGCGCCAACTGTTTCCGTATGGGTCGATTCCGTAATGGCCTTGTTCTTCAGGGTGAGGTTCCTCACTTCCACGTTGCGGCCCGGCTTGTCTCCCTTGCTTATGTAGCCGCGGCCGGTGGTAAGGGTTGAAATCGTCGGGGCATATGTCGAAGGACGTCCTATGCCGAGCTCTTCCAGTTTTTTCACCAGGGTGGCCTCGGAATAACGCGGAGGAGCCTGGGTGAACTTGCAAGTAGCCTTGATGCCTTTTTCCAGCATCCTGTCCCCCTCGTGGAGATCGGGTATGGTGACTTGCTCGCTGTCGGAGACGGCGTCCTCGTCATCATGTCCCTCCATGTAAACCTTCAGGAATCCGTCGAAAAGGATCTGGGTACCCTGTACCGTGAAACGCTCGCTTCTTGCATCGGTAGCGATCTTCACGCTTGTGTTTATAACCCTGGCCTCGGACATCTGTGAAGCTACGGTACGCTTCCATATGAGTTCGTAGAGCTTCTTTTCCTGCGCGGTGCCTTCTATCCCGGTATTCTGGATGAAGGTGGGACGTATGGCCTCATGAGCCTCCTGGGCACCCTTCGAGTGGGTGTGGAACTGGCGCTGGTGAGTGTAGGCGGCGCCGTAGTTTTCCTGTATGAAGTCCTTTGCCGTGCCTAGGGCCATCGCTGACAGGTTGGTCGAATCGGTCCTCATATATGTAATGAGTCCGCGTTCGTATAGGGACTGTGCGATCCTCATGGTGAGGCTGACGGGGAAATGCAGTTTGCGGGCCGCTTCCTGCTGGAGCGTCGAGGTGGTGAAAGGAGGTGCCGGGAACCTGGTTGCTTCTTTCTTGTCCACGGAAGTCACCTTCCACTCGGCCCCTATGCAGTCCTCGAGGAAGCTGCGGGCCTCCTCAATGTTCTTGAAGCGGGTGTCAAGCAGGGCGGGAAGCTTGCTGCGCTCGCCTTCCTGTGAGAAAGAGGCGTCAACCCTGTAGTAAGGCTCATTGACGAAAGCCATTATCTCTTTCTCCCTGTCGGTGACGAGTCTCAGGGCCACGGACTGTACCCTTCCTGCCGAAAGCTTAGGCTGGATCTTCCTCCAGAGTACCGGAGACAGTTCGAATCCTACCAGACGGTCCAGGACCCTGCGGGCCTGCTGGGCGTCCACCAGGTTCATGTCGATGGTCCTGGGATTGAGGACGGCGTTCTGTATTGCGTTCTTGGTGATTTCATGGAACACGATCCTCTTGACATCCTTTCCCTCAAGTCCGAGGGTCTCATATAAATGCCATGATATCGCTTCTCCTTCACGGTCTTCATCGGATGCGAGCCAGACCGAATCCGCCTTCTGTGAGAGCTTCTTCAGCTCCGCCACTACCTTCTTCTTGTCTTCCGGAATTACATATTGAGGTTGGAAACCGTTCCCTACATCAACACTAAGCTTGTTGTCCTGGAGATCCCTGATGTGTCCGAAGCTCGGCTTGACCACATAGCCTTCCCCCAAAAATCTCTGTATCGTCCTTGCCTTTGCCGGAGACTCTACGATTACCAAGTTGTTACCCATAGTCTTTTCAGTTTTCAACTGCAAAGTAAATGAGAATCCGTGAGAATTTCCAAATTTTTATGCCTATATTTGTTATTTGCATAACAGGAACATCTGAAGAATGAAAGATTCGACACGCCATAAATTGAACAAATGGTTCTGGGGAGTGATCCTCGTACCTATAGTATTAGTGCTGTTTTTGTTGCTTCTGGTCTGGGTGTTTGCAGACATCCCGTCATTCGAGGAACTCGAGAATCCGGACAGCAAGCTGGCCACCGAGCTGATCTCGGAAGAAGGCGAAGTACTTAACACCTACCACATCGAGAACCGCACATATGTCCATTATTCACAGCTTTCACCGAATATAATAAATGCCGCCGTCGCGACTGAGGACATACGCTTCTACAAGCATTCAGGCATAGATTTCCAGGGCCTCGCCCGTGTCCTTTTCAAGACCTTGCTCATGGGCAGGGCCGACCAGGGAGGCGGATCCACCATCACCCAGCAGCTCGCAAAGAGCCTTTATCCCAGGGCGGACATCAGCAGCAAGGTCCCCGGATGGTCTAAGGTGAGGATGGTCTGGATCAAATTGAAAGAGTGGATCACCGCGGTCAAATTGGAAAGGGATTACACGAAGGAGGAGATTGTTAGCATGTACCTCAATTCCATCTTCTTCGGAAGCAGTGCATATGGTATCCGTGCGGCCTCGGAGACATTCTTCTCAAAGGACCCGCGGGACCTTACCGTTGAGGAGAGCGCACTGCTCATAGGAATGATCAACAAACCTACCCGCTACAATCCCGTCCTGAATCCTGACAAGTCCCTTGCCCGCCGCAATTTCGTCATCGGCCAGATGAGCAAGGCCGGCTACATCACCAAGGCCCAGCGTGATTCCATCCAGCAGATCCCCGTCACCCTCAATTATCAGGTGCAGGACCACAATGCCGGACTCGCTCCCTATTTCAGGGACATGCTCCGCAAGTATATGAATGCCGAGAAGCCCCGCCGTTCCAACTATCAGTATCCTGAGGACTTCTCCGTTGACTCCCTCCTGTGGAGCAGCGACGACCTGTACGGCTGGCTGAACAAGAACAAGAGGCCCGACGGAAGCCGCTATGACCTTGACAAGGACGGACTCCGCATCTACACCACATTGAACTACAAGATGCAGAAATATGCCGAAGAAGCTGTGGCAGAGCATCTTGGGAATACTCTTCAGAACACCTTCTACCGCGATCTCCGCTACAAGAAGAACCGTCCGTTCTCCAATGACGTGGATTCCACCACAAGGGCTACGGTGATGTCCCAGGCCCGCAAGTGGAGCGACCGCTGGCGCATGCAGAAGAAGGCCGGAGTGTCCGAGCGCGAAATCCTAAAGCAGTTCTCGGTCCCGGTGGAAATGAGGGTCTTTGCATGGAACAAGAACGGTTACATCGACACCACGATGACCCCGGACGACTCGATAAAGTACTACAAGTCCATCCTCAGGGCGTCGTTCATGGCCATAGAGCCGGCCACGGGGCACATCAAGGCCTGGGTCGGAGGTCCGAATTACAGGTGGTTCAAATACGACAACGTTCTTCAGGGAAAGCGCCAGGTGGGTTCAACCATCAAGCCATTCCTCTATACCCTGGCCATGCAGGAGGGAATGACCCCCTGCGACAAGGTAGTCAACGTACCCCAGACCTTCCTCGAGCCGGACGGCTCTACATGGACCCCCCGAAGCACGGACAAGGCGGCTGACATAGGCAAGACAGTTACCCTCAAATGGGGCCTGACCCATTCCTCAAACAACATTTCGGCCTATCTGATGAAGCAGTTCGGGCCTCACGCCATGGTGGAGATGATGCACAGGATGGGAATCAGGAGCCATGTCGACGAAGTGGATGCCCTCTGCGCGGGGCCTGCCGACCTGTCCCTCTTCGAGATGGTCGCCGCCTACAACACCTTCCCCTCAATGGGAGTTTACACCAATCCGATATTCGTCACCAGGATAGAAGACCGCGACGGGAACACCCTCTCGGAGTTCACCACCCGCAGGCGTGAAGCCATCAGCGCCAACAATGCCTACCTGATGGCCGACCTCATGCAGGGAGTAGTCAACAACGGTACCGCCGGAAGGCTCAGGGGCACATACAAGCTCCGCGGGCAGATTGCCGGGAAGACAGGAACCACCAACGAGAACGCCGACGGATGGTTCATAGGTTACACTCCCACCATAACGGCCGGTGTCTGGGTCGGTGCCGAGGACAGGCAGGTCCACTTCCAGTCGCTTGCGCTCGGATCCGGTTCGAACATGGCACTTCCCATATGGGGCATATGGATGAACAAGGTCCTCGCGGACGGTTCGCTCGGAATCTCCGAGAGCGACAGGTTCATCACTCCCGCCGGAGTGACGGTGAACCTGAACTGCAGCGGTGGAGTCGAAGACGAAGCCACAAAGCAGGAAGATGCAGAAGGTTATTATTTTGACTAAAGCATATGTCTAAGTACAACACAATAGCGGTCATTTACGGCAGCGACAGTTCCGAATGGGAGGTGTCTTGCAGGAGCGGCGAGTTCACCGCATCGAGGATCGATCAGGAATTCGATGTATATGAGATATTTGCGCGTTTCGGAAAATGGGAGCTCGTGGCATACCGCAGGCGCAATGCCATGCGTGTCCCCCTGCCCGAAGGATCCCGTCCGGAGATAGACAAGACCGATTTCTCGGTAAGCGTCCTCGGAGAGAAGATCCGTTTCGACTACGTGTTCGTAATGCAGCACGGTGCCCCGGGAGAGACCGGCCAGCTCCAGGGTTACCTGGAGATGCTCCGCATCCCGTACAGCACCTGCTCCTCTTTCGTGTCGGCCATATGCTTCGACAAATATGCCTGCAAGAGTTATGTCCGCGGCGCCAACAAGGTGAAGACGGCTCCAGACGCCCTCATCCACAGGGGGGATGATGTCGCTTCATTCGCCTCCGAGGCCGTTTCCTCTCTAGGCCTTCCTCTTTTCGTGAAGCCCACGATAGGCGGCTCATCCTTCGGTGTCACCAAGGTCAAAGACGCTTCCAGGCTGGCTGATGCCATCAACTTCGCCTTCTCTGAAGGTCCTACCGTCCTTGTTGAAAAAGGCCTGGTCGGCCGCGAGTTCACCTGTGCCGCCTGGTTTGACGGCCAGAAAGTGTCGGCCCTTCCCGTGATAGAGATAGTGACCTCGAACGAGTATTTCGATTACGACGCCAAGTACAACGGTAACAGCGAAGAAATCTGTCCTGCCCAGATTCCGGACGAGCTCGCCCGCAAGATCCAGGACACCACGGCGGCGATATATTCATATATGGGTTGCAAGGGTGTAGTCCGCATGGACTACATCAACACGGATGACGGTCTCTATTTCCTGGAGATCAACACTATCCCTGGAATGACAAGCGCCTCCCTGGTGCCTAAGATGGTGCGTGCCTCCGGGATGGACATGACTATGTTCCTTACGAAGGTCATCGAGAACACCTGATGCTGCTGACCGAATTCCTGAAGGAAGGCATATCCTCCTTGGAAAGCCTGTACCCTGCCGCTGAAGCCCGCTCGATCCTCACTATCCTGTGTGAGGACCGTCTCGGGACAAAGAATTATACCCATATAGTAAATCCTTCGTATGCCATACCCGACAGGAAACTGCCGGGCTTGCGTTCGGATCTCCAGAGGCTCTGCAAGGGTGAGCCTGTACAGTATATCATCGGCAAGGCCTGGTTCTGCGGTTACAGTTTCAAGGTGACCCCCGCGGTACTCATACCCCGTCCGGAGACGGAAATGCTTGTCAAAGAAGCCATTACCGTGGCGTCCAGGATGCAGAGGGTGAGACTTCCTTATGGGAAGGCAGCATCTGAGGTGAAGGTCCTGGATCTCGGCACAGGCTCCGGATGCATAGCGTGGACCGTCGCCCTCGGCGTCCCCGGAGTCAGGGTGGTCGGAGTGGACATATCCGAAGAGGCCCTCATGGTCGCCACGTCGCAAGACATCTCTCCGTCTGACCGCAAGGTCATTCCGCCCGAATTCATATGGGGAGACATAATGGATCCGGGGAAGTGTAACCTGGAAGGAGAGTTCGACATCATCCTGAGCAACCCGCCATATATTATGGAAAAGGAGAAGAAGGATATGCGGGTGAACGTAGTCGGTTATGAGCCACACGGGGCGCTCTTCGTCCCCGATGGGGATCCGCTCTTCTTCTACAGGGGGATCGCGGCGTGGTCCGGGCGTTTCCTCAAGAAGGGGGGATGCGGCATATGTGAAATCAACGAGATGATGGGAGAGGAGACTGCGGCCCTGTTCAAGGATGCGGGATACTCCCGGGTGGAACTGGTCAAGGACTTCAACGACCGCAACCGTTTCGTCATTTTTTCAAAATAATTTTTGGTCCGGGCCCCGGAAAACGGCTTTTTTCCGAGCCTGCTGACTCTGAGTGACATAGAAGGCGCAGCGCTTCCGCGTTGCGTCATTTTTCATTTTCTGGACATATGAAAAACGGCCTCTGAAAGGGCTGTGGGGCCGATTTGTAAATTTATCCGTGTTAATTTCACTACACGGATAATAATCTCTCTCTTTGCAAAAAAAGAAAGGAGAGAATATGAAAAGAACTTTTTTCTTCCTCATCGCCGCGGCTGCAGTCATGGCCGCATGCGAGAGGCTGGATGACAATCACGGGGTGCCTGAGGAGACGGAGTCTCCGGTAAGGCCGGAGCAGTTAGCGATGATTCTTTCCGAGATAGACCTGGGGAAGGAGCAGCTCTGGGAGGTGCATGATGCAGTGACCTCTTCTTCCGGGAACGGATATGACGAGGAGTACACCATGAGCGACCTTTTCGCTTCTCCCGGTGCCGGAGTCGGTGACACTGAAGGGACCAAGGCCGGGAAGACATATGCCCGTCCCCTGCGCGAGCTGATCCAAGAGTATCTGCTGGAGGCCGAAAGGACCGGAGGGACGAAGGCGGCCGGGGAGGTCCTGAGCGCTGCTGATTATGTCAAGGCCCTGACTTCTTCTGACGTACAGATTTACTGGCCGTATTCAAATGATTGGGATGGCCGGACCGCTCCGGTGATAACATATGCTCCGGAAGGTGATGCGGTCACCAACACGGGTTATGTGGTGAGGGAGGATGCGCAGGGTAACAAGAGCGTCGAAGAGGTCGTAGTGGATGAGGAGATGGCCCTCAAGCGTCCTGTCTGGGTAGTTAACAGAAACACTGACGGCGGTTATGTATCGCTGGAAATGCTTCGCCGTCAGGATCCTTCTTTCGGTGAGGGAGGTACCATCCTGGTGGGCGGGGGCTCGAATGCCCCGTTGAGGCCTGGCAGCCTGTCCTCTCCAGGACCCATAGCCACCCTCGGTAGTGTAAGAGGGAGGGGCCCGGTCCGTGGACCGGGAGGGGTCGCGGAGCGACGGTCCTGGAGAGGACAGGCTGCCAGGCCGTTGGAACCGGAAAGCACTAAGGCCGAAAACAATGAGAGCGTGCTCAGGACTCTGGTAGTCAAGACCTTGAAGGCCAACCGGAATTACGACACGTGGTTCGCCGGAGCCTCGGAGTTCTTCTTCAGGTGCGGCTCCGTGGAGAGCTTCCACGCCAAATCGGAGGAAGAAATGAGACGCTACTCTCCGTCGGTTACCGAATTCATGGTAGTGGTGAGGAGGAGCGAGATAGGGAAGAAACTGCCTTTCAATGCGGTGCTGGTCTCCGACTGGGGCGAGCAGCTGGACAACGTCGCCTTCCTCATAACAGAGGATGACGGAGGCTCCATGACCACATGGAAGTGCACGGCCGACGTGAAAGTCAAGAGCAAGACATATGGATTCAACATAGAGATCCCACTGAACAGCAGGGACGACATCGTATGGAGAGGTTCGCTGGCCAGGACCTGGCTCGAGAAATACAGTGATGACACGGGCCGGTTCGGAGATATGGAACTGACTTTTGAAATTCTGGGGAAATGATTTTCGGGAAACAATTCGGTGCAGCGGCGTTGCTGCTTGCAATCATATCCTTCTCCTGCTCCAGGGAGGATGCCGTGCCTTCGCCGGAAGCAGCGCGTGCCCGTATCAGGGTGGCCCTTTCCTGCGCAACGCGTTCTGATGTCGCATATGACGAGAATTCGGGAGGAATCCGCTATCTGGACATATGCATATTCCGTCCTGACGGGAGTCTGGATGCCCGTAAAAGGATAGGAGACACAGACCCCTCTGACGGGCTTGATGGCTGGATCTCTCCGTCGAGGAGTTTTGAAATCGCCTGCACAGCAGGGGAAAGGAGGGTCTATGTCTTCGCGAACTGCGATGCCTTCCCGGAGGATGCCGCTAATCAAGAGGAGTCCGCTCTAGGGAAAGAGGTGACCCTGGATGAAGTGGAAGCTTACAAGGCGGTTCCCATGTCCGGTGCGGCCAGGACGGTAGTTAGGGGAGACATATCCCTTAACGTCACTCTGGTAAGATGGTCATCAAAGGTCCTTGTGGACCAGGTCCTTCTTTCGGAGGACAGCACCCTGGACCCTTCGGCGGTCCGCCTGGATGCTGTGTACATCATGAATGCCAGGAATTCAGCGGTCCCTTCCTGGACCGGAGCCCTGCAGGTTCCCGTAGAGTACGGGACTTCCACCCTCAACAGCTGGTCCGAGACATCCGGGGGAGTGCCATCCCTGTCCGGCAACGGGGCGGTGACCTCATATGTGGATCCGGGGACCCTGTCCAGAACCTCCGGCCTGGGACCGTGGCACTTCTATCCTTTCCCCAACGATTCTCCCTGGAACACCGGTTCCGAGACCATACATCTTCCCACGGCCAGGGAAAAGGCCGGAGTATCCTGCCTGGTGTTCAGGTTCCTGGATGCTTCTGACGGAAGTCACTCCTACCAGCATGTAGTCCTGCCTGCGCTCAAACCCAATTACCTGTATGAATTCTCTTCCATCCTGATAAGGACGAAGGGAGGGGCGGACGAATGGACGGGAGCGATAAGTGGCAGCGTGTCCTACACCTGGCCTCAATGGGAGTCCGGAGGGAGCATGGTCTTCGATAACGGGGAAGGGATGACAGTGAATGTGACCATAAAGCCGGAATGGATCCCGGGGGCTTCGCAGGAACTATCCAATTCAGGGCACCAGGGCGGCGCGGTCATCCCCTCCGCCGCCGTTGACGGAGGCTCTTCAGCCCCGGTGTTCTGAGATGTAAATATATGCATATGAACGCTTTATCATAACCTTTAATTTCTGTTAAAATGAGACATTCAATCATTGATTTCGCAGCTGGCGCACTGATGGTTGGCGCTGCTGTCCTCTCCTCCTGTGCCAAGCAGGAAGACTCACGGTTTGTCCCTGTCGAGGGACAGAAAGTGGAACTGTCGGTTTCCCTGACTTCTCCCGGAGGAGCATCGAAGGCCGGGACCAAAACTACTGTCGCCTGGGATGAAAACACAGGCGGGATAAAATCCGCAGACATATGGGTTTACCGCTCCGACGGCTCCATCGATGCCCACAAGAGGATTTCCGGGACATCTACTACTATCACCTGTACCGCCGGTGAAAGATTCGTATATGTAGTTGCCAACCTGCCCGAGGGGAGTGTCCCTTCTGCATCGGTGCTCTCAGGGTTGAGGGGTTCGTTCAAGCTGTCTGAGGCCAGTGCGGCAAACGGAATACCCATGACCGGTTACGGTACAGTGACAGTGGCGAAGGATGCATCTATTTCCGTCGAACTGGTCAGGGCGATGGCTAAGATACAGGTGGACGGGATCAAGTACGATGCTTCAAACTATCTGCCGGAGAAAACCACTATCACCTCGATCTTCCTTGCCAATGCGCCTGCGGTGATGGATTACACTGCGAGTGCAGGAGCCGCGGATTCCGGAAATGCGGTTTACAACAAATGGCTTTCCGGAACACCTTCATCCTGGTACAACAGCATTTCCAGCGGGAACCTGGTGCCTTCCTCATCCCGTTATACCGCCAGTGAAGTGGTCACCAGTGCCAGTCTCGGAGTTGAGGTTTCAGGCAGCAGGCCCTACTCCACGAAGCATATGTTCTACTGTCTTCCGAATCCTCAGGCTTTCGTGGACGACGGAACCGGGACCTGGCCTTCGGGTACCGCCTCTAAGACCACGAGCCTTGTGATAGAAACTCTGCAGGACGCCGATGGGGACGGGACCGCAGAAACCAGGTACTATTGCATTCCGATATCCAATCCCAAGGCTAACTATCTCTACCAGTTCAAATCCATCAGCCTTGTCCACTCCGGAACGGACAGCATAACTCCGTATTCCTCAGAAGACCTCTCGGTTACTCTCACTGTACAGGAGTGGCAGGACGGAAATGCTCTTGACGGCATAGGAGAGGTAACCGTTCTGGGTGTTGACAGGAAGTAATTTAAAGTAAAGATGTTCCAGATGATTTCAGGAAGGGCTGCCGGATTGCTGGCCGCCTCCGTGGCTGCCCTGCTTTTGTCCCTTGCTTCCTCTTGTTCGATGACGGCCGTTGACGACCGGGCTTCGGAAGAGGAGGGAGAGTTGGTGGAAGTTCCCATGGAAGTGGCGATAGGTGGAGGCAGGGATGCTTCTGTGAAAGGGAGGTTCTCCGGGAGCGAGACAGGTATAGGGAATTGTTTCGTGGCGGCCTTCCGCACCTCGGACGGCGTGCTTATGGACAGCGGCTACTCGGAGTCCGGGCAAGTGGTACTCAAGTTGTTGAAGGGCACCAGCTATGACTTCTATGCCGTGGCCAATTGCGGAGACATTTCCTCCGGCTTCCCTTCCGGAATCACTGAAACTTCAGTCACAGGGCTCCGGATCCAATTCCCGGATCCGGTGTCCTATGCCTATGGCCTGCCTGCGGCCGGGAAGCTCCAGAGTGTCAGTGTTGAAGGAAGCGGATCCCTTTCTATCCAGGTGGTGAGACTTGTCTCCAAGTGGACTGTAGCATTTGAAGATCCTGACAATGAGTACGAAGTGGCTTCCGTCAGGATAGTCCAGGCCGCATCGGACTGTACCCCCTTTTCTCCTGCGACGTCGAAGGCAGTCGCCGCAGGCGATGGGGATTCGGCTTCGGAAAGCGACCTGGCCGTGCTGAATGCGGGAACCGGAGGCAGCGTGGATCTTTACGTTCCGGTGAATATGAGGGGGAATGTACTTCAGAATGTGTATGACAGTCGTTTGAAGAGCCTGGAGGATGTTTCCCCTGAGGAGAGGCTCCTGTGTACCTATCTGGAAGTGATAGCTACTTCTCCCGGCGGGGACGTGACCTACCGGAACCTCCTCGGGAACGATTCGGGAGGGACCTTCTGCAATTGCGACATAAGAGCCAATGAGAATTGCCATATGAATGTTGTCGCCAGGAGGAATGACATCATTGACAGCGGGATGCGCTGGACCCAGGGAGGGGCATTCGACGGAGTGATAGTGAAGATCGCCGCAGGCGGTACTGTCTCAGTGCGGTTCAATGACGACAATTCCCAGATAGTCAGCAAGACGAATACTACTGACTCCGACCGTTGGTTCAGGATCCTGTCGCCCCAGCCGGTAAGCTGCCTCAGAGGTGCTTTTGCCGCGAATCGGGCGGGGTGTGAATCCAACAAGACCGACCTGCTGGCTGTCGCCTATATCCCAACAACTCCCTACAGGGACTGGCTCAAGGGGATGGATTACAGTTACGGTCTTTTCCGCAACTGTGCCGCTTTGAAGACTGTCAGCTGCGCGAACTGGCACACTGAAAGCGTGAAGGCTTTCATGAACATGTTCTATGGCTGCAATTCGCTTCAGACTCCTGATGTCTCGAAGTGGGATACTTCATCCCTGACCAGCATGAACGGGATGTTCTACGACTGCAGGTCGATGGTTGAGGGACCGGACCTGTCTGCCTGGGATGACTCTCTCCTGAGAGACATGTACACCACCTTCATGCTTTGCCTTTCGATGGAGACCCCTCCGGATTTCACGGGATGGGATACTCCGGCACTCACGAATCTTTACCACGCTTTCCATTCATGCCGGGCAATGAAAACGGCTCCTGTCGTTTCGAACTGGAATACTTCCGCCGTTACCGACATGAGGTTCATGTTCGACGACTGCCGCTCAATGGCCACGGTCCCGGACGTGTCCGGGTGGAACACAGGATCGGTAACCAACATGGACAGCCTATTCGGGGACTGCTGGCAGATGCCTTCGGCTCCTGACGTGTCCGGCTGGAACACTTCCCGTGTCAGTGTCATGGCCCGTTGCTTCTCACAATGCCGCGCCATGACCGACGTTCCCGACGTCTCCCGGTGGGATACTTCCGCTGCGGTCAACATGGAAGGGATGTTTGACGGATGCTGGCTTATGCCGTCCGCCCCGGATGTGTCCGGGTGGAATACCTCCTCCTGCACCAGCTTCATGAAAATGTTCGGGGAATGCCGTTCCATGGCGACGACTCCGGATGTCTCAGCCTGGGGAAGGTCGCCTTCTTCTACCTCCGCTGTGCGTAACCTTGCACAGATGTTCGTTAACTGCTGGGCGATGCCGGAAGTTCCTGACTTCTCGTCATGGAGCATATCGGGGGTGAGTTCCCTTACCAGGATGTTCCTGAATTGCGAGAACATGGAAGGAGTCTTGGATTTTTCCGGATGGGACACATCCGCGGCAGGGGACTGGGCTTATTTCCTGTATCACTGCAGGAAGGTCCACAGTGTCAAGGGCGTCATGGATATGTCCGGGGCTACGGCTGCAACCGAGGCTTTCGCTTTCGGGACAAGGATTTCGCTCGGGGACAACCTGGTAAACGATGTCCAGATCATCGGTTTCGGGAAACAGCCTACAATAACCGGAACGGTTCCCGGGCATGCCGGTAATATAAGCGGTCCATTCTCCAATTGCGCCTGGGGGGTTGCCTCCCCATATGCGGATGCGGCGCGTTCCAAGGCTATTCTCGGAGCTTTCATGGATTCGCTTTTCGACAGGAGTGCAGCGGGTTATGCCACTATCGAGCTGAGGCTTGTCTCCGTAGCATATGCCTCCTTGACGTCCGCGCAGATATCCGCTGCGGAGGCCAAAGGTTATCAGGTGATCAGTATTTGACAGAATATGGTTCGGATGAAAATGAATAATTCAAGATATGCGTTTCTCGCAATCCTTGCGGGTGGTATGCTGGGACTTTTCGGTTCGTGCCGTGCACTGGATGACCAGGCCGGAATGGACGGACCCGGCGGAGAGAGTGTGACTGTGAAGGTTACTTTTTCTCCCGGGGAAGGGAGTCCGTGGGTCCGGGGTGCAGCTACTGAGCCTGAAATGCAGGTGCATTCTGCTACGGTGCTGTGCTATGACCGGTCGGGGAGGAAGGTAGGATATGCCGCTACGGAGAACGGAGGAAGCGTATCTTTCGTGCTTAGCGCGGGAAGGATCTACTCTTTCAGGGCCTTATTGAATTTCGGGGCGGTGGCTGAAAATGAGGCCATGTCAAGTCTGGAAACACTTCAGGGCCTGAGGGTAAGGTTTAATGAGACCGCCTCGTTCGAAGGCGGTCTCCCCGCCGTGGCCGCTCTCGATTCATATGCCGTTCCTCCGGGCCGGACCGAGGATGCGGAAGTTGTCCTTGAAGCGTCCTGGCTGGTGTCCAGATGGTCGTTTTCCTGCAGTGACCCTGAAGCCCTGTACTCCCTTGAGAGCGTCTCGGTAAAGCAGGCGGCAGGGGACTGTACCCCGTTCTGTGCCACTTCGTCTAAATCCACCATGGCTTCGTCCGGCCGGACCCTTTCACCGCAGGAGGTGGCTGCCCTGGAGTCCGGAGGGACTACAGTGTTCTATCTCCCGGTTAATATGCGTGGGAAACTCCTTTCAGGGGCGGGCGGTCTGTCAGACAAGATCCTTGGGGACCTTCCTCCATCGGAGGCCGCTCTGGTTACATATGTAGAAGTCCGGGCAAGGTCCGGCGACGGCGTAAGCCTGATGTACAGGATCTGCCCCGGTACGTCTCAGGACGGGTCGGGGAATGACCCGGACAGTTTCGACATACCCGCGGGACGGGACTGCTCCCTCATGCTTTCGATGAACCCCCAGGACCGGTATGACAGCCGTCTCACCGCTCCGGCAAAAGGGACTCCGGTAAGGGTTTCGTGGATGCTCGGGAACCTCTGCTGCGCGCAGGATGAGCCCGGCCAGGCACAGGGCGCCGGATCCGGGCTTACGACCAGGTCCTCATATGGAGGAAGCGACAGCGGAGATGCCTCCGACATCGCCGGGGCATATCTCGCGGCCTATATGGAAGACGGCGGGATGCTGATAGGCGAGGCATATGATCCTGCGGGCAATTCGGTGGAGCTGACTCTCCTGAGCGGATACAGGTACCGTTTCCTTACCCTGGTGAACTGCGGTAAGCCTCAGATGCCGGATAACTTGAAGGATGCCCTTGCAATGCGGATTCCACTGCCGGGACCGGTCTCGTCTGATCCGTTTCCAGGTGGGCTGCCAATGGCCGGCAGCGAGTCCAGGATGATAGATTTCGGAGGAGACCTGGGAACCATTTCCGTGACCAGGATGGTTTCCAGGTGGAATGTCAGCTTTTCCAATCCTGACCGACTCCATTACAGCATAAAGTCTGTCCGGATGCGGAACGGCGCCGGGAATTTCACTCCATGGGCTGAAGGGTCTGCGTCCACGGCGGCATATGACGGGGACCGGGCGACGCCGGAAGACCTGGCCATGCTCAACTCGCATATGGACGGGAGCGTTTCAATCCCTCTTTTCGTGGTTGAGAATATGCGCGGGAGCTATCCTGCCTGCAGTACCCCGGCTTCCAGGAGCGCAGAAACCATCGCGGCACAGGCCGACACCTCGCTGTTCACCTATTGCGAAGTGGTGCTGGAATTCGACGGGGCTGCGGGTGAATATGTCCCGGTCTCCGGGACGGGACCAAGGCGCGATGTAGTCTGCAGACACTACCTTGGAAGCGGAAGCTATTCTCTTACAAGTGATTTCAATGTACCCCGCGGGAGAGTTTTCTCCCTGTCATTCACAGGCACCAGGGCAGGAATAGAAAATGCTTTGTCAGGAGGGAGTTCCTGGCGTCTTGAGGCCAATGTCCGACGCCGCTGAGACCGTCATCTCACACTGGGTGCAGTCGAATGAGAGCCTGAGCCTGCGGCCGTTGTTTACCAGGAACAGCGGTTTGGCATCTTCCCTCGGTTTCTTGCCAGGACAAAGTCCCAGCTGGGAGCGGACGCAGTATTTGCTCCGCATGAGTTCCGCGCCTTCCCTGTGGCTGATTTCGTAGGCTTTTTCAGAAATTTCCGCTCCTCTCTCCTTAAGGATCTCTGCTGCAATCGTGTTGGCCACGTTGTCCTTGTAAGTGAGGGGGGAGCTTATTTTTTCTGCCGAGACAGTCCCGGAGGCCAGCGGCCTGGAGTTGCACGGAAGGGAATCCAGTTCGGCGGCGAGTCCGCGGCGGACCGAATTGATGAAAGAGACTGGAAGAAGGGGGAGCTGGCCGGCTTCTATGCCCTCAAGGGTGAAAGCCCATATGCCTGAGGATTTCCCTATCTGGGTCTTAAGGAGAGAGAGCATCCGTTCTTGGTTCTCTGCCGTTCCGGGTTGGAAGGGCAGTTCTAAGGACACTGTCCGTCCGTCCTCGCTTTCGGCTGTTGCCAGGAGGGAAGTATCTGTAAAAGAGAGTTTTACTGATGCGTGTAGCTGGCGCTTGCAGGGGCTTGTCTCCAGCTTTTTCTCGAAAGAGGAATCGATGTTCCGGTAGAGAGTCATGCCGGCGGAGATCCCGTCCACACTTCTGGCCAGGATCATGTTCCCCTGGCAGACGCTTCCCCTGAAGCCCGTCAGGGATCCGCCCGGACTGATGAAGGCAAAACCGTCCCCATTGTGAAGGGCTGGGATTCCGTCAGTCCCTGAAGTGCCCAGCCTGACAGTCATTTCCCCTCCGGCGCGGCTGACCGATATGACCTTCCCGACTTCTTCTCCGAGATGTCCGGCGGAGTCGAGGGATGACCATTTTGAGCGTTTGCCGTCGATGTACAGGGAAGTGAAGTCCCGGTTGAAGGTCTTCGATGTGTCCGGGGTGAATCCTCCGCTTACGGACCCGAAAGAAGTCCTCGGGGCCTGGATATCGTCCAGTGCCAGGGAATATTCCCTCACTGCGTTTGTAACATATGAACGGCTCTTAAGCCTCCCTTCTATCTTGAACGAGCATATGCCTGCGTCGGAGAGTTCCGCGAGTCTGGTTTTCAGGCTCAGGTCTTTAAGGGACAGATAAGCTTTGTTCCGGCCGATGCGGCGGAACTTGCCCGGAGCAGTCTCTTCTTCGAGGTCGTAGAGGGAGCGGCAGGCTTGTATGCACTGGCCGCGGTTGGCGCTCCTTCCGCTAAGGTATTCCGACAGGTAGCAGTTCCCGCTGTAAGATACGCACAGGGCTCCGTGGACGAAGGATTCCAGTTCGCATGAAGTGGCCTGGCGAATGGCGCGTATGGTGTCCAGTGACAACTGACGTTCCAGTACGAGGCGCGAGAAGCCCAGGCTCTCCATCATTCGTGCCTTCTCCGGGGTGCGAATAGCGCATTGTGTAGAGGCGTGGAGGGGAACTTTCAGGCCGAACTTCAGCACTGCCAGGTCCTGGACTATGAATGCATCGACTCCTGCATCTTCAGCCTCATGGGCCATCTTCCTGGCTGTTTCCAGCTCATCGTCGTAGATCAGGGTATTGAGGGTCAGGAAAATCCTGACTCCGAACCTGTGGGCATAGCGGCACAGCTTCTCGATGTCTTCAATGGGATTCCCGGCCGCCTGCCTGGCCCCGAAAGCTGGGCCTGCCAAGTAAACGGCATCGGCACCGCAGTCAATGGCCGCGATGCCGATATCCAGATTCCTCGCCGGAGCAAGAAGCTCAAGTTCCTGCATGGTCGGAGGAGAGATTCATCTATTTGCTGAGAGCGTCGATCTGCTGTTTTGCAGAAGCGCCGAACTTCGGGTCGCTGACGACCTTCTGGTAGTACTCCTTGGCTTTGGCCTTGTTGCCAGCCTGCTGATAGAGGGCGGCTACGGTGAAGGAGATGGCGTTGGCGTTGCTTGCGGTAGGAGCTGCCTCAAGGTATTTCTCGAAGTTCTTGATAGCCTGTGCACCCTTGTTGAGCTTCTGGGAAGCCTGGCCGGCTACGAGGAAGGCCTGGGCGTTCTCGGTGTACTCGTTTACCTGCTCTGCGAACTCTACGGCGTCAGCAAGCTTGTTGTCCTTGAGGGCGGCAGCTGCTTTCTTGAGGTAGGTGGTTCCGATGACCTTGGCTGCGTTCTCGCCCTGGCCGTTGTTCTTGGCAAGGGGAAGGATCTTCTTGGCGGCATCGAGGTCATCGAGGTTGGCCAGGCACTGGATCAGGCGCAGGGAAGCGGCTGAATTGGTGGAGTCGGCTGCGATGACTTTCTTGTATCCCTCAGCTGCGGCTGCCATGTCCTTGGCGGCGAATGCGTCGTTTGCAGCATCCATGTCCTTGGTGATGGCAATCTGGGGAATCAGGTCAGTGGCTTCCTTTGCCACATCTTCATTGCCGTACTCCTGAGCAACCTTTGCGGCCTCCTGGATCTTTGCCAGGGCGTCATCGAAATTCTTGTTGTTGTAGAGCTCCTTGCCTATGGAAAGGATGACAGCTGGGATGGCGGCCTTGCAGTTTGCAAGCAGGTCTGCTCCGTCTGCTCCAAGGGCCTCGGCCATCTTGAGGGCTGACTGGAAGTTTGTCAGGGCTGCGGCCTTGTCACCGCTGCTGAGTGCTGCGGCTCCATTATTGTAGGTGTCTGTTGCAGACTGAAGATCCTGTGCAGAAAGCATTGATACGGAAAGTACGAGTGCCGTCAACGCGAGAATAATTCTTTTCATAATTCAAGATCCGTTTAATTAATAATTGTTGTTAAGTTGTGCGTTTGCAAAAATAGAAAAAAAATATTTATAATTTTGTCTTGATGCCTATTTAAAACAAATGATGTCTGTAAAAAATATTGTTTTCAGTTTAATCGCGATTGCATCGTTTTCAATAATGATGCCAGCGCAGAATCTTCCTGGACTCGGGCAGGCATCGGAAATCAAGAAAGGTGCCCTGGACTGCGGTGTACAGTATTATATGGTCACTAATCCTTCTTACAAGGGAAGGGCCGACGTAGCCGTCATCCAGCCACATTCTGGCATTGTAGACGTTGCCCGTCTATCTCTCTCATCGCTTTCCCACTCATCCGGTTCCAGGTCTCCGTACCGCTTCTTCGCCAGCAAGGGAATCAGTTTCAGGGAAGGGGGATATGTCTCCTATCCGGGTCCCGAGCGCTTCTATGCGACGACCATGGACAGCGATGCATATGGTAAGAAACGCAATCCGACTCTCTTCCTGTTCGAGAACGTCCCTGTCACCGACGTTGCGATGGACACCACCCTCCTCCTGATATTCGACATAGTCAATACAAACCCATATGCCCAGGCCATCGTAGTTTCGGGAGATATCTCCGCGGACAAGATCCTCACCAAGATGAAGCTCTTCTCCATGATGGTGGCCAAGCGCACTCCGGCGCCGTCTTTCCCGGCATATAAATGGACCCCCTCGGATACTGTCCGCATCGTGCGGAAAGCCTCTCCTGACGGAGGCACACTTGCCAGGGTCACTGCGACATATGCCTCCCCCAGGACTCCAAAGGATGCTTTGGGGACGATCCAGCCGCTTGTGTCAGAGATGTTTGCGCAGGAGCTGGGGAGCATAGTGTCCAGCCGGGTGAAGCAGGTCCTTTCCGAGACCTCCGCCCCTTTGGGAGACTTCAGTTTCCGCTATCGCGACAGTGGCGCGTCCGAGGGCGACGAGACCTATTCATTCAGCGTACTGACTGATTCGACTTCGGCCCGCGCCGCCATCCAGGCCCTTGCCCGCGTGCTTGCCGAGATGGATACTCATGGCGCCACACTCAAGGAATATGCATATGCAAAGGGTGTCCTCAAGCAGGGCTCCCGCGGTCCGGGAGACCAGGAACTGAACAGGGAGTATGTGGACAAATGCATTTCCTCCTATCTCTACGGCACCTCCCTGGCGTCGCCTTCTGCCTTCCGGGATTTCCTGGCCAAGAGGGAAGTCGCAAGTGAACAGGAACTCCGCCTTTTCAACAAGTTCGTCTCGGCTCTCCTGGATCCCCAGCGCTGCCTGACCCTCTCATTGGAAGGCGCGGGGTCGCTCTCCGATCCGGCAGGGACATATGTCCAGACATGGAAGCGCCATTCATCCCTGGCGGAGCCTTCCTACCCGCTCAGGGATGAGAACATCCCTTATCCTGCCGCTAAGGACAAGATAAAGAAGACAGAGCCCGAGCCTGTGAGCGGAGGTGAAATCTGGACCTTTACAAACGGCATCCGGGTGGCCTACAAGCAGGTTTCCGGGAAAGATGATTTCGCATATGCCATGCAGATACGCGGAGGCAGCGCGTCCGTGAAAGAACTTCTTCCCCAGGAGAGCGGCTTCCTCGGAGACATGCTGTGGCTCTACCGCATAGGCGGGAGCTCCGGAAGTGATTTCAGAAAAATGCTTGCCAAGAACGGCATCAAGATGGACGCAGAGGTCTCCCTCTCCGATCTCAAGATATCAGGCGTGGCTCCGGTGAGCCAGTTCTCCCTGGTGATGCGTGCCCTCCTCAGCGTTGCGAACGAGCGCAAGCTCGACCTTCAGGCATATGAAAAATACCGCCGCGGGGAAGCACTCCGCCTTAAACTCATCAGCGCTGACGGAGAAGACTTTTCGAAAGCCGGGCTGTGGGAAATGGCTGCTCCCAAGTGTGCCAATCCGTCATTCAAGTCGGCAGCCGGACTTACCGATGACCTTCCCTACAGGGCAGACAAATACTACCAGGCCCAGTTCGGCAACGTAAACGACGGAATAATCGTCCTGACTGGCGGGCTCGACATCGAGCAGGTCAAGAAGATAATGGCCCGGATTGTCGGGGCTTTCCGCACCGGCAGGCGTTCTTCTGTCCGTCCGGTAGTGGATTTCCCGCTTCTCGCAGGCACAAAGGTCACGACGGTTAAAGGAAAGGAGGGAATGGATATGCAGCTGACCACCCTTCTGTCCCTGACTGCGGACAATTACATGTCGGCTGCTATTGCGCAGATGATTCTCCGGGACCGTCTTGTCGCCCCCCTGGCCGACTGCGGGATGAGCCTGGAGACCGACTGGGGATTCTCAACTCTTCCGAAAGAGCATATGTCCGTCTGGATCCACTCCCGTCCTTCCGATCCGGATGCCATGCCGTACTTCGGTGTCGGCGGACAGACCTCCCAGGCGGCGCAGGCAGTCTGCAAGGTACTTGACGGAGCAGCCGCTAAAGCCCCGTCAGCTGCGGAAGTGAACGCTTGCAAGGACAGGCTCCAGTACGTCCTTCAGGGAGTCGATTCCGACCCTGAAGCCATATGCGGCAAGATCCTGATGCGTTACGCCGACGGGAAGAACCTCTTCTCCAATTATAAGGACGCAGTGAAAAAGGTCACTCCCGCAAGTGTCCAGGCGGTGCTTAAGTCTCTGTGCAGTGAAGGTGCCAGGGTTGCCCTGGCCGGGGACTGAGAAACTGTTTTGCAAAACAGCTTCTAGCCGTTGATGTGCTTTGCCGCCGAATCGAGGGCGGAATAAAACTCTTCTCCAAACAGCTGTGTCAGCGGTTCCTTGAGGAACTGATAGACCCGCGTTCCTTCTCTCCTCCCTTTTTCGAAGGCGTCACGGCACATGGCCTGCCGGTCCAGGTTGAAAAGGCGTCCTCCGGAGCGGCTTTTCTTGATCCTGATGGGGTAGAGCCAGCAAGAGGCCGGTTTGCGGAAAGAGCATTTCTTCTCGAACCACCTCCTTTCAATGGAGCAGAACACGTTCTCTCCTTCGAAGAGGCAGTAGGCACATGGCTCCCTCCTCGGAGGACCGGGGGAGGTGGTGGTAACCAGGTCTCCTTCCACGTCAACGCAGAAGAATCCCTTGTCGTCCACCGCTTTTCGCCCTTCCGGGGACATCAGGTCGCAGAATTCTTCATAATGTCTTTCCAGCTGTTCTGTCTCGGATTCTTCAAGGGGAGCTCCGCTGTCTCCAAGGACACAGCATATGCCTTTGCATCTGGGGTAGTCGCAGGCAAAATACTCAGTGACAACCTCTTCGGATATGAGGTCGTCACCTATCTGGATAATGGTTCCGAACCTGTTGTCAGACATCGTCGTCTTCGGAAGGCCAGTTCTCCGCTTCACGTTCCAGGGCCTCTTCGGCGGCCTTCCTGTCCTCTTCGACCAGTTTCATCGCAGCTTCATAATCAGCCGCGTTGACCTTTACTTCGATGGGATTGACGTAATTGAGGGCGTTCAGGGAGGAATTGCTTCCGAACACTGCGGCCGCGATGCCGTTTTCATTCAGCATCCCGGCAAGGATCTGTGCGCTCACCTCTTCGGTGAACCAGGCTACGGTTTTGAATTCTCCGTCTCGCATGGCAATATCTGTTTATCAGTCAGTTGTTCTTTTGTAAAAGCGGTGCTTGAGAGTGCCTCCGATGCGCACTACATCCCTTGTCAGGCCTTCTATCACCCATGTCTGGGTGGGAGGTATTCCTTCTGCAGCCGGAGTGTCTCCGAGGTGGAAGAAGGATATCCTGTCCTCAAACGAATGTGTGAGGCGGGAGAACTTGTTGCGCAGGCGGAATGAAATATCATCGTCCGAATCTTTTTCCTGGACATATCCCATGCTCTCCATAAGTGAGCATATGCTTTCTTTGATGTCAGCGTCAGGGATTTCCTGGAGAGTCAGCTCTTCCTTGCGGTAACCCCACAGAGGGTAGAAGGCAGAGGCAAGGCCGAAAATGGCGGCTACGGTCATCACCGAGGTCCATCCGCCCCGGAAAATCTGGTTTATATCCGGAGGGACCAGCTTCAACAGGACGAAGATCCCCAGGATAAGGACAACCATAGCTGACAGGTAGAGGAAATATTTGACTGCGCGGATAATATACTTCATGATTGTAGGCATGATTATATGCAAATATAAGTATAATGGCCGATTTTTTGCTATTTTTGCCGGTGCAAACCATTAACGTGAATTATTATGGCTGATAATATGGTAGAAGAAGACCCCATCAAGGCCCGCCTTGACCGGGAAGAGAAGGACAATTCCCTTAAGACAATCATGTGGGCGCTCGCAGTCGTAGCAGTCGCCCTGGCTCTTGCCCTGGCTTACATATGGTCCTCCAAATCGAAGCTCGTGAACGAACTCGATGCTGAGAAACAGGACCTTACGGAGCAGCTGGGAGCCTTGCAGAACGACTACGCCAGCCTGTCTTCAGACTATGAGGCAATCAATTCCCAGCTGGATTCATCCCGCGAGGAGGTTGCCCAGCTCATCGAAAGGGTGAAGAAGACTCAGGCTACCGACCGCGCACAGATCCGCAAGTATGAGAAGGAGCTCGGTACACTCCGCTCCATCATGCGCAATTACATAGTCCAGATCGACTCCCTGAACACCCTGAACCACAAGCTTACCGCTGACGCCGCAGCGGCCCGCCGCGAGGCTGAGACCAGCCGCAGGGCCAATGAGGAGCTTACCCAGCAGGTACAGAGCCTCACCGGACAGGTGGCTGCCGGTTCCGTAATCAAGGCCCGCGGCCTCTCCATAGCTGCCTACAGCGCCGGAGACAAGGTTACCGACCGCAGCAGCAGGGTCATCAGGATGCTGACAACCCTCTCTCTTGTTGAGAACGACCTCGCTCCCAAGGGCCCCGTCCGCGTGTACATACGCGTAAAGGATCCGCAGGGAATCCTCCTTACGAATTCGACCCAGACCACTTTCACATATGGCGGAGAAGCCATGGTGGCGTCTGCGTCCCGCGAGGTGGATTACGAGGGTAAAGAGGTGGAACTCAGCATTTATCTCAACGACATAGGCACCTACACCAAGGGGACCTACACTGTTGAGGCCTACACGGAGCAGTCCTTCCTCGGAACAGCCGAGACCTACCTGAGGTAATGGTCTATCTCCACGTCCCTTTCTGCAGGAGTTTCTGCACCTACTGTGACTTTTATTCCGAGCTTTGCGGAGGGGACGCTTCCTTCAGGACATATGCCGACGCAGTCTGCGAGGAAATAGCCGGGAGGGAAGAGGAAATAAGGACATCACGTGAAGTCGATACGCTTTATGTCGGAGGCGGCACCCCATCGGTGCTGCCTCTTGACGTACTTTCCCGGATAGTCGGGGAGATAATCCGCGCCCGTGGAGGCGTGAGGGACTTCTGGGAATTCACCGTAGAAGTGAATCCCGAGGATATCTTCGAAAAAGGGGAAGCATATGTTTCGTCCCTGAGGCATATGGGTGCGGACCGCATAAGCATGGGGATTCAGAGCTTCGACGATCCGTTGCTGCGATGGATGAACCGCCGTCACGATTCCGCCCGCGCCCTCGAAGCTTTCAGGACGCTTCGCCGCGCCGGGGTGGGAAACATCAGCATCGACCTTATCTTCGGCATGCCTCAGCTTACTGATGAAATATGGATGCGGACACTGGAAACGGCCCTGGATCTTTCTCCGGAGCATATTTCCGCCTATCAGCTCTCAGTGGAGCCAGGAAGCGCCCTCGCCCGGATGGAATCCCTCGGGACCTGGACTGCAGCCTCCGAGACCCAGTGTATGCAGCAGTACGGAATGCTTTGCGAGGCCCTCTCCGAAGCGGGTTACCATCACTATGAGGTTTCAAATTTCGCACGCCCCGGCTTCGAGGCCGTCCACAACTCCGCATATTGGAGGCGTGTGCCATATGTAGGCCTGGGCCCGGGCGCCCACTCCCTCAGCGGAAATGTCCGGAGGTGGAACTCACAGCATATGCCTTCTTATTCATATGAATCCGAGACCCTTTCTCCGGAGCAGGTCCGCCTCGAGACAATAATGCTGTCGCTCCGTACTGACACCGGCATTTCAGAGGACTTCCTCCGCGAGGGGACTGACAATCAGTCAGTGGACCGTCTTCTCGGCGAAGGGGCGCTTGTGCGTGCTGATGGGCGCCTGTGCATTCCCGAGGACCGTTTTTTCGTTTCTGACGAGATTATCCGGGAACTGGTCTGACAGGGCTCTGCACGTTTTTTGCATGAATTATCGTAAACATTTGAACATATGAAAACTGAATCTTTTTTCGCAATGGTAGCAGGGACCGCTTTCGGCGTTGCCCTCGGACTGCTCTTCGCTCCTGACAAAGGATCTGAGACCCGTCGTAAAGTACGTGAGACCGCCACTGGCCTGTATGCTGATGCAACGGATTCTTTTGACGAACTCAAGGACAGTGCCCTTAAGAGCACATCGAGGCTGCGTGCCCGCGCCAGGATTGCAGGACGCGAACTCCGTGGCCTGATGGATACCCTTGCAGAGCAGGGTGAGAACCTCAAGGATGAAGCCCGCCAGAAGATCCTGGCCAAGTTGGAAAAACTGGAAGCCGCCCTGGAGCAGGTTGACATGGATATGGATGAGGCGGAAGACCAGGAAGAAGCCGCAGAAGTGTAATGAACAGGCTGAGCCGTGCGGTGGAGGATTTCTCGAAAAACTCCACCGAATATGTGGACCTGAAGATCGCCGAAGTCAAGCTCAAGACAGTCAAGGGCTTGTCTTTGACTCTCAGTAAGCTGCTCTGGATGATCCTGTTCGGACTTATCCTTTCGATCGTCCTGATGTCTTTGGGAGTAGCCCTTGTCTTCACATTCGGAGAACTGATGGGAGGGAAGTATGCCTTGGGTGCATTGTTTGTAGCCCTCATCTTCATCGCGGTACTGGTCGTAATCTATCTGGTACGGGATTCCCTATTCAAGAATTCTTTCGTGCCGCTTTTTGTCAAGATTTTCTTTGGAGACGACAATGGGAAAGATTAGCGCAAAGACTTTCAGACGCATCAAGACCATAGATGATCTTGATACTGCCGCTGCACGTGTCCGTTTGGAACTTGGCAGACGCACAGAAGCGGTGTCTGAGGATGTAGAAGGGATCAAGTCCTTCTTCAAGCCGGTAAACTTGTTCGCGGAGGGGCTGAATCTGGTGTCCCGAAGGACTCCGGTGGCACAGATGCTCCTGAGCGGAGTTAAACAGATGAAATCTAAACTCAGTAAAAATGAAGACCAGGCTTAGACAGGCCTGGTCTTTTCTTTAAGCCATTCGGCTATTTCTTTGGGCAGCCTTGGAGACAGCTCGTCGTAAACCCTGGCGTTGTAGGCATTCAGCCATTCGATCTCGTCCTTCTCCATCAAAGAGGTCACCAGGATAGAGGTGTCGAAATGGCAGAGCGTAAGGGGCTCGAATTCGAGCCACTGCCCGAAATCATTCTTCCCGGCATTCTTGCACAGAAGGAGATTCTCATGCCGGACCCCCCATTTCCCTTCACGGTATATGCCAGGTTCATCCGAGGTTATCATCCCCGGCAGGAGAGGCTGGCGGTTGAAGTTCTGGCGGATGTCCTGCGGCCCTTCGTGGACGTTGAGGTAGCATCCCACCCCATGGCCTGTACCGTGTCCGAAACTGCGCTTGGATTTCCAGAGCGGTTCCCTGGCAAGGGCGTCGATCTGGCAGCCGGCGGTCCCCTGAGGGAAGATGGCCATCGCCAGCTGTATATGCCCCCTCAGGACGAGGGTGTAATCCTCACATTCAAGTGGTTCGCATGGCCCGAGAGGCACTGTCCTGGTGATGTCGGTGGTGCCGAAGAGGTACTGTCCGCCGGAGTCCACCAGGTAGAGTCCCCGGGGCTTGAGTTCTGGCGAATCTTCCTCGGGGGTGACGTAGTGGGGCAGGGCTGCTCCGGGCCCGTAGGCTGAGATTGTCTCGAAACTCTCACCGCGGAATCCGGGTATCCTTGAGCGGAGCTCATGGAGTTTCGCGGCGGCTCTTGCCTCGGTGAGTGGGACGGCCTCTGTGTCCTCGTACATCATCGAGTCGTAGATGTTGCGCCTTGCCCTGGATTCTTCATCCCATTCTCCAAGGGATTTCTCCAGCCAGTAGAGGAACTCTTCCATGGCAAGCCCGTCTTCCAGATGCGCCTCGCGCATCCCCCTGATTTCCAGTTCGTTCTTTACCGCTTTCCGGAGTGCTATAGGCGATTTCCCGGGAATGATCCCGCGAGCCCCGTTGCCGTCTTCCTGCATCCCGGCCCCGAGTCGGCTGTTCTTGAGGATGTAGTAGAGGCTGTAGTTGAGGGAGGAGGGGTCAATGAACAGCTTGCCCGTGTTCTCATCATCGGCGATGTCCGACAGGGCGATTTCGATGTCGGCATATGGGCATATTTTCACTCCGTCGGCGCGGAGCTCGTAAAAGCTGTCCTGTGTTTCGTCGTCGAGGCGTCCGTCGCCCTTGGTCACGTACCAGCTTACCTCTTCTGCCGTGACCAGCAGGTAGGACATTACTACCGGATTGTAGCTTATGTCCGAGCCCCTGACATTCAGCATCCAGGCTATTTCATCCAGGGCGGAGACCAGCATCGCACCAAGACCCCTTTCCGCGAGCCATCTCCTGAGCCAGCCGATTTTCATGGTCCTGGACCAGCCGGTCTGTTCTTCTCCGAGGGTCATGATGGGGGATGAGGGGATGGGAGGCCTGTCATCCCTGATCTCGTCAAGGAGGTCGGGCACATTTGCAATCCTGGCATCCTTGCATGCCTTGAGGATGTCGCTTACAGTAGTGACGTCGGTGCAGAGCCCGTCCACGGCTATGACAGGGGAGTCATCCTTGAATTTCGCGGCCAGCCACTGTGGAACAAGCACCTGCTCCGGCACACGGGTTTTGTGCAATTCGAACCCGGTGCCGGGCAGCTGTTGTCCTGCGAGTATGAAATACCTGGTGTCGGTCCATATGCCCGCATGGTCGGCGGTCACTACCGCACAGCCTTCTCCGGTGAATCCGGACAGCCATTCGACCTGTTTCCACCTTGGAGCGACATATTCGCTCGCATGCGGGTCGGAGCCGGAGACCAGGACGGCGTCCCAGCCCTTTCGAGCCATTAAATCCCTGAGAGCTGAGAGCCTTCCGTCAGTCATATGCTTGGAAAATTGATTTTTCCAAAGATAGTAAAAAAGCTGATATGTGATTACTTGTTCAGCGCGTCGGCATCGGCGATGAACTTCTGGATCTCGGCATCGGACGGTACGTAGTCGGTGATGTCGCCGTCGAGGTACTGGGCATATGCTCCCATGTCGATGAAGCCGTGGCCGGAGAGGTTGAAGAGGATGGTCTTCTGCTCGCCGGAGACCTTGCACTTCTCAGCCTCGCGGATGGTGGCTGCGATAGCATGGCATGACTCGGGCGCCGGGATGATGCCTTCGGTGCGGGCGAAGAGGACGCCGGCCTTGAAGGATTCGGTCTGGGCTACGTCCATGGCTTCCATGTAGCCGTCTTTCATCAGCTGGGCCACGAGGGTGCCGGAGCCGTGGTAGCGGAGGCCGCCTGCGTGGATGTTCGCGGGATGGAACTTGTGTCCGAGGGTGTACATTCCCAGGAGGGGAGTGTAGCCGGCCACGTCGCCGAAGTCATATTCGAACTTGCCCCTGGTGAGCTTCGGGCATGATTGGGGTTCAGCTGCGATGAACCGGGTCTTGCTGCCGTTCAGGATCTTGTCCCTCATGAAGGGGAATGCAATTCCGCTGAAGTTGGAACCACCTCCGAAGCAGGCGATTACGATATCAGGCTCTTCGCCTGCCATCTCCATCTGCTTCTTGGCTTCCTGGCCGATGACGGTCTGGTGGAGGCAGACATGGTTCAGCACCGAGCCGAGTGTGTACTTGCAGTTCGGAGTGTTGATGGCCAGCTCGATCGCCTCTGAGATGGCGGTTCCGAGGGAACCGGAGTCAGTCGGGTTGGCGGTGATGATGTCCTTTCCGGCCCTGGTGGACATGGACGGGGATGCGATCGGGGTGGATCCGAAGACTCCCATTATGGTACGCCTGTAGGGCTTCTGCTCGTAGCTGACCTTAACCATGTAAACGGCGCAGTCGAGGCCGAACATGCTGGCGGCATATGAGAGGGCACCACCCCATTGGCCGGCGCCGGTTTCTGTGGTTATATTCGTGATTCCCTGCTGTTTGCAATAGTAAGCCTGAGCTATGGCCGAGTTGAGTTTGTGGCTTCCCGCCGGGCTGACGCTCTCGTTCTTGAAATAGATGTGGGCGGGGGTGTCAAGAGCCTTCTCGAGACCATATGCCCTCACGAGCGGAGTGCAGCGGTAGAAAGCATATTTCTCGCGCACTTCTTCCGGGATGGGGATGTACTCGTGGACGGTGTCCATTTCCTGGCGGGCACATTCCTCACAGAAGATCGGATAGAGATCTTCAGCCTTCATGGGCTCTCTGGTGCCTGGGTTGAGGATGGGCACAGGCTTGTTGGGCATGATAGCCTGGATGTTGAAGAAATCGGTAGGGATTTCAGACTCGGGGAGCAAGAATTTTTTGGTTTTCATTTTTTTGTGTTTTTAAGTTAAAGTTTTAAGTAAAGAATGTTTATAGTGAGTTTGTTGTTGCAAAATAATAAAGGCTGGCCTTTTTCCAGGTCAGCCTTTTAGAGTCTCTGGTTCCTTCGGATCAGATTACGCCGTTAGCGTGCATGAATGCATTTACGGCAACTGTGAGGAATCCAAGCAAAATAACTGTGCTGACCACGACGGCGATCACCTGTAGTCTCTTGATCCATTTCTGATTGTTCCAACCAACTGACTGGAACATGCTCCAGAAGCCGTGATTGAGATGGAACCAAATGGCGACGAACCAGATGATGTATATCACCAGGAGCCACCATCGACCGAAGGTGTTCTCGAGAAGCACATATGGATTTTCAGCCTCTTTCCCCACGAATTCCTGAAGCTGCATGTGCTGCCAGAAATGAGTCAGGTGGATAAAGAGGAATCCGAGGATGATGATCCCCAGTACGAACATGTTCTGTGCGCTCCAGGAATCGGCCTTTGCGCGGCTGGCCACCTCGTAGCGCTTGACACCGCCGCGTGCCTTGAAGTTAAGGACGGTGAGGTAGATGCCGTAAACGATGTGCACCACGAATCCGAGGGCCAGGACGGGAACCATGATGTCGATGAACGGGGTGGACATGAAGTCGCAGCCCAGCTGGAACAGTCCGTCTCCCGCGGAGAAAAGCTTGTCATCTGCTGCAACGACCCCCCACTTCCCGGTGAACGTGTCGATGACCGAGAAGAAATTGATGACCATGTGCAGGCAGAGGAAGATGATCAGGAATGCTCCACTGACCGCCTGAACCAGCTTCTTTCCGATAGAGTAACTGAAAATAGACATAAAGTTCCGTCGTTCGATTGTTATGCTGATGCAAATATATGTTCTTTCTTGGAAGTTTCATAATTTTATGCGAATTTTGTTTTACGCCAGGCAAAAAAATGTGCCGGCCCACAATTGAAACATGTACAAGAGGGTATTACTTAAACTGAGCGGAGAAGCTCTCGGGGGAGAGAGCGGGAAGGGGCTTGATACTCCTACCCTGAAATCATTTGCGGCCCAGGTCGCCGCGGTTTCACGTGCTGGAGTGCAGGTGGCCATTGTCAACGGGGGAGGCAACATCTTCCGCGGGCTGCAGGGCACCGGCGCCGGCTTCGACAGGGTGGACGGAGACAAGATGGGCATGCTGGCGACAGTGATCAATTCCCTGGCCCTGTCAATGTTCATCAAGGCAGAAGGGGTTGAGGCCAAAGTGTTTACGGCGACTCCTATGGAACCTCTGGCTAAGTATTACATGCGTGATGACGCCGTCGAGGTCCTGGAAAGGGGCGGAGTAGCCCTGATAGCCGGGGGAACGGGGAATCCTTTCTTCACCACCGATTCCGGCGCAGCCCTCCGCGCACTGGAGATCGGGGCGGATGCCCTCCTCAAGGGGACCCATGTGGACGGGGTTTACGACAGCGACCCAGCCAAGAACCCGGATGCGGTGAAGTACGAGACCCTCACTTTCGACGAGGCCCTGGAGAAGCACCTGCGCGTAATGGACCAGACGGCATATGCATTGTGCCTGGACGGCAAGATGCCGGTCGTGGTGTTCGACATGAGCGAGCCCGGCAATCTGGAACGCCTTTTGCTCCACGGCGGCAAGACCGGAACGCTGGTTACACCTTAAAGTATAATCATATAAATAAGATACACACATGTTACCGAGAGCTAAAGAAATTGTAGATGCGGCCGACCTCAAGATGCAGGAAACGGTTGATTTCCTTGTCGAGGACCTCAAGACCTATCGTCTCGGCCGTGCGAACCCGAACATCTTCGACGGTGTTACGGTGGACTATTACGGTTCGCCCACCCCGCTGAGCCAGTGCGCTACCGTCAGTACCCCTGATGCCCGCACCCTGCTCATCCAGCCGTGGGACCGTTCCCTCCTGAAGAAACTGCAGAAGGCCATCATCGATGCGAATATCGGCCTGACCCCGACCGATAACGGCGAAGTCATCCGCTGTACTGTCCCCCCCCTTACCGAGGAAAGGCGCAAGGAACTGATCAAGAAAGCCAAGGCGGCAGGTGAGAATGCCAAGGTCGCCATCCGCAACGCCCGCCGTGAAGCCGTGGACCTCCTTAAGAAAGCCCAGAAGAACGAAGGTCTTTCCGAAGACGGAGAGAAGGAGGGCGAGGATGAAGCCCAGAAGGTTACGGACAAGAACATCAAGAAGATCGATGAACTGATCTCCGAGAAGGAAAAGGATATCATGACTGTATGACGCCTATTGTCGCGATTCAGGGATATTCGGGCTGTTTCCATGAGGAAGCGGCCCGAAGATTCTATTGTACCCATGGGGGCGGGATTCCCGAAATAGTCGAGTGCCCGACGTTCGAGTCTTTGTACACTGCCATCTCTGAGGGGCGTGCGAGGTCGGCGGTAATGGCCATCGAGAATACTATCTCCGGCGGACTCCTCCTTAATTTCGACTTGCTGCGCAAGCACAGCCAGAAAATCAAGGGAGAGGTCTATCTTCCTATCCACCAGAACCTGATGGCACTTCCGGGACAGAAGCTGGAAGACATCAGGGAGGTCCGGACCCACTACATGGCCATCCACCAGACCCGCCGTTTCTTCAGGAAACAGTGCCCGTGGATCAACCTGGTGGAATCGGAAGACACGGCCAAAAGCGCGATTGACATCGCCAGGGACCGCCTGATGGGAGTCGGGGCTGTGGCCTCCAAACTGGCTGCGGAGCAGAACGGCCTGGAAATCCTGGCCGAGGGTATAGAGACCTACAAGGACAACTTCACCAGGTTCCTGGTACTGGATGATTCCATGGAGATTCCCGAGAAGGACATAAACAAGTCGTCCCTCTGCTTCACCCTCCCGCACACGCCGGGGTCCCTTTCGCACATACTCGCGATCCTGTCTTTCTATGAGATGAACCTGACCAGGATCCAGTCGCTGCCGATTCCGGGACAGCGCTGGCAGTATTTTTTCTATGCCGACCTGAGATTTGAAACATATGAACGTTACTGCCAAGCCATTTCGGCCATCAGGCCCCTACTGGTGGACCTGGATGTGCTTGGAGAGTATCAGTCAGCACTTTAACCTATGATTATCAAACCTGCAGACAGGACGCAAAGCGTCAAGGAATACTATTTCTCCATAAAGAACAAAGAGATTGCGGAACTGAATGCCGGGAGGAAGGCTTCCGGGAAGGAACCTGTAATCAACCTTGGCATCGGCTCCCCGGACGGGATGCCGCCGCAAGCCGCAATTGAAACCCTCCGGGAAGTTTCCCTCCAGAAGGGAGCCCACCGCTACCAGAGCTACACCGGCACTCCGGAGCTCCGCGGGGCTTTCGCCAGATGGTACGAAAGGTGGTACGGTGTCAAACTGGATCCCGCATGCGAGATACAGCCGCTGATGGGCTCGAAGGAGGGCATCCTGATCATCACCCTGGCCTTTGTCAATGAGGGGGACAAGGTGCTGATCCCCGATCCGGGTTATCCGACCTACACCACAGCCGCATCCCTCGCCGGGGCAAAGATAGTCAAGTACGACCTCAGGCATGACAATGGCTGGTATCCGGATTTCGAGGCCATGGAGCGCATGGACCTCGACGGGGTCAAGATCATGTGGACCAACTATCCGAACATGCCTACCGGAGCCCCTGCTACCGAAGAACTTTACCAGAAGGTCGCTGATTTCGCAGCCAGGCACAGGATACTGGTGATCAACGACAACCCCTACAGCTTCATCCAGAATGACAAGCCGTTGTCGCTTCTCGCGGCCAAAGGCGCCCGCGAGTGCTGCCTGGAAATGAACTCCCTTAGCAAGGCGCACAACATGTCCGGCTGGAGGGTAGGTATGGTAGGTGGAAATGCCGACTACATCCGGGAGATCCTGAAGGTCAAGAGCCAGATGGATTCCGGAATGTTCCGCCCGCTCCAGCTGGCTGCTGCTACTGCCCTCGGGGAGGGACCGGATTGGTTCTCGGAGCTGAATTCGGAATATGCCCGGCGCAAGGCTGCAGCCTCGGAGATTTTCGACGCCCTCGGAGTTTCATATGATTCCGGTTCGCAGGGACTCTTCCTCTGGGGAAGGGTCGAAGAGGACAACCCCGCATATGTAAAAGCCGCTTCTAAGGGATATGCTGTGGAAGGCAAGACCCGCGGCGAAGTCGTTTCCGACTATCTCCTCTACAATGCGTTCGTCTTCATTACTCCTGGCTTCGTGTTCGGACGCAACGGAGAGAATTACATACGCGCCTCCCTATGCGCGGATGTGCCTACCCTTAAGCGCGCATGCGGCCTGATAAAGAATATATTATAAACGGAAAGATATGATAATCAGCATAGTGGGACTCGGCCTCATCGGAGGCTCCATGGCGATTGACCTCAAGCGCCGCGGCTTTGCCGACAGGGTGATCGGGGTGGAGAACGACCCCGTGGGAGCGGCCGCGGCCCTCAAGATCGGGCTCGCGGATGAACTGACAAGCCTGGAGGACGCCGTTGACCGCGGGGACATTATTGTACTTGCAGTGCCGGTTGACACCGCGACAAGGATGCTCTCACAGGTACTTGACAGGATTAGCGGGGACAAGATAGTGATCGACACCTGCTCCACCAAGGGCGCGATAGTACGTGCCGTCAAATACCATCCGAAGCGCCGCCATTACGTCGCGACCCACCCCATGGCAGGTACCGAGTACTCAGGTCCGTGGGCGGCCGAGCCGAACCTCTTCGCGGGCCGCGCCTGCATATTCGCCAACGTGGAAGAGTCCGATCCGAAGGCCCTCGCCACGATTGAGCATATGTACGACGTGCTTAATATGCGCCCCATCTACATGGACGCGGACAGCCATGACGTGCACGTGGCATATGTCTCGCACATCTCGCATGTGACGTCATTTGCGCTTGCGCTTACTGTGCTCGACAAGGAGCGCGACGAAAAACATATATTCGACCTGGCTTCCGGAGGTTTCTCGTCTACTGTCCGTCTTGCGAAATCCAATGCGGACATGTGGGTGCCGATCCTTACCCAGAACAGGGACAATGTGCTGAGGGTCATAGACACCTACCTCGAAAAGATGACTGCGTTCCGCAAGGCAATAGATGATTTCGATGCGGACAAAGTGCGTGAACTGATCGGGGAAGCCAACAGAATCAAGAAAATACTCAGATGAGATGGAACGAAGACTTGAACTTACGCCTGTGAATGAATGGGGGTTCTTCACCCTCCCGAAACCGATGATAATAGCCGGTCCGTGCAGCGCCGAGACCGAAGAGCAGGTTATGGAGACCGCAAAGGGCCTCAGTGACCTGGGAATACATGTTTTCCGCGCGGGCATATGGAAGCCGCGTACCCATCCCGGAAGCTTCGAGGGAGTGGGAGTGCCGGGCCTGAAGTGGATGCAGAAGGTAAAGCGCGAACTCGGGATGAAGATATGTACCGAGGTGGCCTGCGAGAGGCATGTCTTCGAATGCATCAAGCATAATGTAGACATGGTCTGGATAGGGGCCCGTACGAGCGCCAATCCTTTCCTCATGCAGGAAATAGCTGATGCCCTGCAGGATACGGACATCCCGGTTCTTGTAAAGAACCCGGTCAACCCGGACATCGATCTGTGGATCGGTGCCTTGGAGAGGCTCAACCGTGCCGGCGTGCACAAGCTTGGAGTCATCCATAGGGGATTTTCCTCTAATGAGAAACTGAAATACCGTAACGCCCCCGGCTGGAACATAGCCGTGGAATTCCGCACCCGCTATCCTGAGCTTCCGTTCTTCGCGGATCCGAGCCATATGGGCGGATCGCGGGATTATATCCTTGAGCTCTCCCAGAGGGCCCTTGACCTTGGACTGGATGGTCTCATGATCGAATCGCACTGCAATCCGTCCTGCGCCCTCTCCGACGCCGCCCAGCAGCTGACTCCAGCTGCCGTGAAGGATATGCTGGGCAAGATAGTCGTGCGCGAGACCTATTCCGAGAGCAGTGATTTCAAGGAGAGGCTCGCCCAGCTCCGCGCGCAGATCGATGTCCTGGACGAGAACATTCTCTACACCCTTAAGCAGAGGATGGATGTGAGCCGGGCCATAGGCCAGTGCAAGAGGGAGAACAATGTGGCCATAGTCCAGGCCTCCCGCTGGGACAAGGTCCTGGAGTCAGTAATCAGCCGTGGCGGGGAGTATGGCCTAAGTGAAGACTTCGTCAAGGCGGTTTTCAACGCCATCCACGACGCCTCTGTAGCCGCCCAGAAGTAGCTTTCAGGCAGCTCTCCTCCTGAAACCCGTGGTCGCCCGTGACCTCGTGAACGGGGGACCGCGCCGTTATGGCGTGGTGGGATGAGCGAAGCGAAGGTTTCAGGAGGAGAGCTGCCTGAAAGCGAATGGCGCCGATCTATTCTACGATAGCGTCTTTGAGAGCTTCAGCGAGTTCAGAGAGGGACTCCACGTCGGAGAAGCGAGGCTTGATCTTCTTGAACAAATCCTTGACTGCGTTTTTGTCCAGACTGGGAGAGTTCAGAAGTTCATTCCTTGTGGCGCGGAAAAGGAACCCGTTAACTTGCAGGTAGAGTTCTTCCGCGATGGGAAGTTCACGCCCGTCGTATTTATCCTTTGACTGGATGTTCTTGTTGAGAGTGTAGGGCGGCAGGTCTCCTCCACTGATAGAGACTGCGCCGACGCTCTGTGTCGAGGCTAGGGAAGATTCTCCGTATCCAACCTGGACCTTGTCCCTTTCGGCCTGGTTGATCCCTATGGAACAGAGGACTTTCGAATGTTCCCCTGCTTTCAGCAGGCGCATCATCTTGCCGCGGATGTTGTAGTAGGTGTCATTTCCTATGGTCAGGGCGTCCACGTTTATCGGGTCGGCGGCCATTATGACCCCGTTCTTCACGAAGTGGATCCTGCCGTCATGGACACAGACGTTCAGAAGTTCCAGATGGGTGACATCACCTTTGAAGTTGGTGAATTCCCCGGGGGAGAAGAATTCATAGACATATGGCCATGTCTCGAGGGGTATGAATTCCTTGTCTTGGGCAGAGACGCTGCCCAGACCGGCCAGAAGCATTATTCCGGCAATTAATGTGGGGAGGTGTTTCATTTTATTCAACGTTAATAACCTGGATCACCTCTTCGGTGGATCCGTCGGAATAAGTCGCTATTGCCTTGATGGTGTGCTTGCCGGAGGTCAACTTGACAGATGCTGCGCTCTGGCGGCTGTCATCCAGGTACCATGCGGTGGAGACAGGGACCCCTCCGGCTGTCTCGGAGACGAACTGGAAGGTGAAGGTGTCACCTGCTTTCCATGTTTCCTTTGGCATGGCTATGGTCTTGAAAGGCACTCCGGTCAGGTCACCTTTAACCTTGAGGTCGAGGTTAACCTCGCCGTTGGCATATTCAATGTTTGTCAGGTTGCAGGTGCTGAAACTCCCGTCCCAGAATTTGTTGGAAGGATTGGAAGTGTCAGTGAAGGAAGTGACTCCGTATTTTCCCGGGAAAGGAATCGCATCATAGTAATAGTCGTAGTCGCTGTAGGAGGGCAATACATAGAAGCACTGGTGGTCGGCGAAGCAGTTGATGCTGTTAGTGTGCTCCCAGAGGTATCTGGCAGAGTAGTTTCTATACACGATGTTATCGGACATGTCCACATGATAGACAATCAGTCCTGCAGCGGTCGGTCCCACGGGAGCACCATTGGAGTAGCTCATGTAAATGTGGGCATCCCAGCCTTTTCCGTCCCTTACCTCGAGGAGGAAGAATTCACCCTCGTTTTCTGAGGGGGCGATGTAGGACACATTGTTTGCGATGGACCTGAGGGTCTTGTGGCCGGAAACGGTAAGGTATTCGATCTCATCCATCCAGCCCAGCATGTTGCGCTCGATGGCGTTCATGTTCGGCGGGGTGTTGCTGTTATTGTTGTAGCAGCCGCTGTCCATGAGGGAGAATGCCAGCAGGCCATCCCCTTCGCCATTATCCTCATAGTCTGTGTCGTAGAAATCAGGCAGTCCCAGTACGTGGCCGAATTCATGGCAGAAAGTGCCGATGCCGTCCATTGCCGAACCGGAGTTGCCCTTGAGTTCGGATCCGCAAGCATATGAACCGATGTTGACACCGTCATATTCCGTGTCGGAATTCACCCAGGAAGAATGGGGCCATATGGTATTCGCGCCGCCGCCGCTGGCTTCGCTGTAGCCGGCGTAGAACACGTAGATATTGTCCACGTAGCCGTCCGAATCATTGTCGTAGTCGGAGAAGTTTACGAGTCCCTTTTTGTAGATGGAATCGACGGCTTCCTTAACCATCTGTCCAGGATTTGCGTCATGGGAGTTTCCCTGCGACTTGCCGTAAAATTGCATGTCCCGGCTGACATCTATAGGGCCGATGACGTCAAAGGTAGGATTGAATTTGCCGGAAGACTGGTCCTTATAGTAGTCAGCGACTGATCCGGTTCCGCCGTAAGCGCTGTAACCGGCCTGATTCATCAGTTTGTTGAAGTCCTCATTGGCCTTCTTGAACTTCAAGTCACTGAAATTCACCAGGATTACCAGGAATTTCTTGTTCCCGGTGGAGATTTCATGGGCATTCTTGCGGATGGATGTCCTTGCTGAGCGCTGTGATTTGGCGCGGGTCCTTTCCTCCTTGATCCTGGAAGGGGAGACAGTCCTGTAGAAACCGTCTTCTCCTGCCATCATAGTCTTTCCGTCAGGGGTGGTTCCCCAGCTGCAGAATTCGTCTCCGTGGAGCCTGAGGGATATCATTGTGCCGTCCGGCTGCCTGACTTTGGTAATACGCGGATTCGCGGGAATGGCCGCGGCCGTAAGGGCCGCAGCTGTGAGTATGCATATGCTCAGAATTATCTTTTTCATAGCCGCTTCCCTATTTTTTGATTACATAACCCCTTCCTTCGCTGTCGATTATCCAGGCGAAGTTCCCGTCGGTCTTGAGGACGAGGGCGTCAAGTTCGTATTCTTCCTCGAGCTGGTCGAGCCAGTACTGGCTGACTTGGAGCTTTATCGAGTCCGCCGGAGTGACCGGGGTCTTGACTCCTGAGATTGAGAAATACCTGCTGCGGGCAGGCCAGACCAGGTTGAAGGATTCGCTGTCGCTTTTCTTGATCAGGCTGGTCTGGTGAAGGAGTTCATCGTACGTGAGGTTCGTCCCTTTGCCGTCATAGTTATAGACTCCGAAGACTGTCGAAGCGAAATCCCCGGTGACTACGGGATCCTGGAGGACATTTATGTCCGCGTTGGCCTGGGGCATGCGTACTGTGCAGGCTGCACTTCGCTGGGTGTCGGAATCGTTCAGCTTCTTGGCCTTGAATGTCAGGGTAGTCTCTGTGTTCGCCTTCCCGGAAAGGGGGCTTACCGTAAACCACGAATTGCTCGGGGCTGAAATGGTCCAGTCAGTCTGGAGAGTCATCTTGACTTCATATGGCCGGAGGTAGGTCAGGGTAATTTCCCTCTCGGAAATATTCGGATTGAAATTCCTCTGGGCGAGTCTTACGAGCAAGGTCTTGCTGCCTGCGGTGAGGGTCAGGGTCTCCTTTCGTGATGAACCTTCATCGTTGGTCCCCATGGAGAGCTTGAGGATGGTGACATTCTTTTCGCCTTTTGTGGAACTTGCGATTTTGACCCAGCTCTCTGCCCCGAGGGACAGCTCGGTCTTGAATGGCTTGTCGCAAGTCACCTTTATTTCCATGTCATGTGCATATCCATCTTCTGCCATCGAGGCAGCCGGGCTCACGGTGAAAACGGAGGGCTCCGGATTTTCTTTCTGGCAACCTCCGGTAACCAGTGCTGCTAAGAGCAGCAGGCCGGGTATCAGTTTACATCTTTTCATATCACAAATATAATCGGAAAATTGTTAATTTTGAACATTAAAATCAATACGATGAAAAACGTTGTTATTATTTTGTTTACGGCTTTGCTCGCCGTGTCATGCGGAGGACATAAAGGAGGTTACTTAATCGAAGGAGAAATTAGCGGAAAAGCCCCGGTAGTCAGCAGCGGAGAGGCTTATCTTACCGGAATAGGTTTCATGCACAGGGATACTGCAAAGGTGGAAAACGGAGTGTTCAAGTTTAAGGCTGACAGGACCATCCCGGGTTACCACACCATTACCTTCAGCGGGATCAGGGGGCATATCCGTTTCTTCCTGGAGGACGGCAAATTCAGGATTACAGCTGTGGATTCAACTTTGAGCAGCGCCGTAGTTGAAGGCGGGGAGACCAATGAACTGGATAAATTGGTGCTTCAGAAGAAAAACTCCGTGCTCACGGATGATGCTTACCGGCTGTTGATGAAACTCAGCCGTAATGGCGACGATGCGGCGAAAGAGAAGGCAAAAGCCACGATTAAAGCTGCCGAGGACACTTTGAATGCTTATTCAGAGAGCCTGATCGCGGAGCACCCGTCCTCATTCTTTGCCGTGAACTACCTGTTCAGCAGCATATCGGACCTGCCTATCGAAAAGCTTGAGAAAATGGCTGCCCCGTTTATGGAGGACAGCCGTTATAACGGATATCTCCCGGCTGAGACCGTCAGGGAGTATGTCCTGAACGAGAAGAATCTCACCATTGGTTCGAAGCTGGAGGATATGTCCATGCCATCCCCGGACGGGAAATCCATCTCGTTTTCCGATGTTTTCAGTAAGAACAAGGTTACTCTCCTGGATTTCTGGGCTGGCTGGTGCTCTCCTTGCCGCAAATTCAATCCCGTCCTGAAAGAGATCTATGCGGATTACCATGACAAGGGCTTTGAGGTTCTTGGGATTTCCCTGGACAAGACGAAGAAAGAGTGGACGGAAGCCATTGCCCAGGACGGCCTTCCGTGGCCCCAGGTCTCGGATTTGCGTTTTTGGCAGAATGCGGCGGCAGTGAAATTCAACATCAGGTACATCCCGCAGAACCTGTTCGTGGATGGGGAAGGAAAGGTGATTGCCCGCAGGCTCTCGGGCGAAGAAGAGATCCGCGCCTTCCTGGAGAAACAGCTGTCATTCTGAGCGGAGTGAATCATGTCATTCTGAACGGAGTGAAGAATCTAAGACTTGATCCGGAATTACACATACTTTTGTGCGTTTTCCGAACTAAAGCGCCTCAGCTTACGAATGCCCTTTGCAATAGAATGGCTATCTGGGGCTAAATTCTCATTCTATCGCAATATTCCCGGGGTATAGTGGTGTTTCCGTACGACAGAATGACTCTGGCACCCTGAATTCTCATTCTGTGGACGCTCAGGACAGCGCTATCCTACTCATTCCGCTCCCCGGGTCGGTACGGTTGCAGCTCATAAGTCGCATCCGCTCAAATCGCTGCAACCGTACCGGCCCCAGGGGCTGCTCAATGCTTGTCCCTCCTGCTGCCTTCGTCCGCCTTATTATGGCTATCGTCCCATTCCTTGGACCTTTAGCCGCGATTAACCCTGTTTTTCGTGTCCAACGTCCAATCAGATGGACCTCTAGCCACGGTCAACTCAATTACAATCTTAACACAGGTTTTTGTATCTGGTCAGTTTTGGACTTGATCCAGAATTTACATGATAAAAGATCAGGGTGACCTCATTCGAGGCCACCCTGATTCTTAACAGAGGGTTATCTTATTACCAATTGTGCGATTTTAGGGAAATCTTCTTGGCTTTGGGAAGTGAAGAGAGGTCTTTCGCCTGCGGAGCCTGCTTCGGAAGCGACTGAAGCTTGAAGACCTTCTGGGACTCTGCACGCTTGGCGCTCTTCAGCTGTTTGCCATCAAGAGTGGTGACTGTCCCGTCAATCTTGGTAGCGCGAGCCGGAGTGGTCCTCATCTTGCCTGCAATGGGCTTCATCTTGATTCCCTTATTCTCAGGTGCAGCGTATCCGGCAGGTGCGAGGATGTATTCCATATATCCACCGATGCTGAGCGGCTGTTCTCCGGTGAGGTCTAAGAATATTAGTCCTTCAGCTTCAAACGGGCCATCTTCATCTTCATTGTACGGGAAGTTGACGAAAGTAAGTACATTGTCTGCCTCGACGAGACCTCCAAGCAGATAGCCTCCATTATAGAAATATTGTCCGTCGTATAAGCATTCAGTGATAGTATACGGAGAACCGCCGTACACGAATTTTCCATTGATATCCTGGGGTGCCATGTACAGGAAACCGTTATACCACTCTATGCTCAGGGAATCTCCCTTTGTCCAGTATTTCGAGGGCCATCCTGAGAATCCGTTGGCCATTATCCACTCATAGCCGTCGGAATCAGTTCCGTCATCTACGAAATAAGTTTCCGCGATTTCGTAACGTTCTCCATCTTGAGTACTCACCGCAGAGTTCTTATAATACAAGGCTGTATAATTGGCTTTCGCCATACCCGATAAATCGTTGAATGAATATCCTGCGGTCTTGTTGAATGTAATGGTTTCAGTAACCATTCCGAAGTCGCTGACGGGGTCTTCCGACCATTTTCCTTCCTCATCCTGGGTCCTGGTGTAAACACCGAGGACAAGCGAGATTGTTGGGAAACCGGTCTCCTCATCGACTGCGGTGACATTGCCCTTCTTGACCTCGACGAACACTTCCTGTCCGAAAAGTGCGATTCCGGTGTCCTGATCGTTATCGACATCGGAGATCTTGTCGTCAGTAGTAAAGACGAGGGCGTTGGACACCTCATCCCTGAATGCGAGACCATGTTCTTCGTCGAAGTAGCCAGGCATGAAGAAGAGGGTCGAGTCGGAGTCGCTGTACGAAAGGACCTGGTCTGACCAAGTTTCAGGTTCACCTCCATTTCCGTAGAATTCGGAAGTGACATCACCCTTGAGGTACTTCGTCCAATCGAGGGTGTTGTAATCTATAGTCCTTTCATAGCCGTCGGCGATTCCGACAGTGTCATACCCGTCAGGCTGGTATCCGTAGCCGTCCAAAGATGCGATAAGCTCGAAGAAGAAGTAGAAGCCGCCGTTCCCATCATAGTAAGAGACAGGCACAGTCGGATTTAGTTCGTAGAACTTAAAGAAGTCATTAGTCGCCGGATAATCAAAGAAGGTAATCTGGGCATTGTACATGTCAAATATGTACAGCTCATAACCATCACTGTCAGTGTAGAAAAACTGTACCGGAAGTTGGATCATCTCGTAGCCCTCGGGAGTCTTCTTGTTGGGATACCAGATGAATTGGAAGTGCTGGTCTGCATCTTGACCCCAGAATCCTGGCCCCGGTTCGTATTTTCCGGAGATGTCGCCTTCTTCGTCATAGGTCTCGCACAAGCGAGAACCATCTGCCTGCTCGGTGTAATGGATGTAACCGGTATGGATTTCCCCCCAGTGACCCTGGGTGAAGGTAACCTTGGCAGGAGTTCCGTCAGGTCCCAGGAAGTCAATCCAGGCAGAAGGAAGGCTTGCGGAGACTTTCAGGGACGACAAGCCGTAAAGAGTGGTCTCGGCTGCATTTGCAACTGCAAAGGAGATAGCGTAGCTCTTGCCTTCCTCGATAGCGTCAAAATCATATGAGACAACGATGTCCGCACGGTTCTGCCCGCTTGCGAAAGAGACTTCCGCTGGAGCGGTCAGGGGAGAATCTGCCGTTGTTGTAAGCTGGACTGTTGCTGCGCTGGAGTACTCATTCCTATAGATGGGGACAGTGAAGGTCCCGTCTTCGGTGAGAGTGTAGGTTGTGGGAGTCTCGTAGGAGAAGTACACCTGGAGACCGGTTTCCTTCTCTGCCGGGACATATTCATCCTCTTTCTTGCAGGAGACCAGGCTGATGGTCGCGGCGGCCATCAGGACATATACGAAATATCTAAAACTTTTCATTGATCAAACGGAATTAAGTTGTTTAATCATCAACCCACTCAGTGTCCTTCCATCCGCTCGGCCAGAGCTTGAGCAGATTGGACGGATCGGGATTGTTGTTGTCTTCGTTGATGGCGTTGTTGGACTGGTATTCAGCCCTGGTGATGACAATGTTCCAATGGGGCGAGCGTCCATGGCTGTTGTACATGTATATAGGTGCGTGGTTGGAACCGTCATAGCCCCTGGCGAAACCGAAATCGAGCCTCTTGTAGTCGTAGAACACGATGCCTTCACCCCAGAACTCGACCCTCTTCTGGCGCAGCATCTCTTTCAGGAATGCCCTCTTGCTGCTGGGGTTGAAAGAGTACTGCGGATCCCTCGTGTTAATGAGGCTGTTGAGGACTTCCTGGGCACCGGCGATGTCTCCGTTCTGGGCTATGGCCTCGGCCTGGATGAAGTACATTTCCTCGATCCTCATGAGGAGGACGTCGGCGTTGTTACCGTCAGTAGAGTTGTTGACAAGGCCTTTGTTCGGGCGGAACTTAAGGGAAAGGTAGGGCATGGCCACGTCCTTCCAGAAAGCCTTGGCTTGTTCCGAATTACCTGCAATCTGGTACTTGTAATAAGCGTCGAGGTCCGGGTCCAGCCATGAATGTTTCCTGAAGTCGGAGTCCGGGATGCTCTCGTACAGTCTCTTGTCTATTCCCCTCCGGACATAGGGAGCATATCCGAAGGTCGCCTCGTTGCTCATCATGGAGGTGAAGGTCTGAAGGTTGTCGATCACCTGCGTGGAAACCGTCAGGCCCCAGATCCAGGAGTTGTTGGAACTGCCGGAATTGAAACCGTTGACCGGGTCTTCCCACTGTGCCTGAGTGAGAGGTGACTTGCCGCTCTCGTCGATGACCTTCTTCGCGTACGAGGCAGCATTGTCAAAGTACTCCTTGGCCCTGCTTTCGCCGTTGTCCAGGCAGTAAGCACCCATCTCGAGGTAGGTCCTGGCGTAAAGTCCATAGACTGCGTAAATGGTCGGGGCGGTGTAGCCGCTCTTGACATCTGCGAGGAGATCTTCGGCTTTTTTCAGGTCGGAGAGGATGAATTCATACATCTCGTCATGCGGGACCCTGGGATTGTTGGTTGCATCGGCCTCAGTCGTCTCTTCCGTGACGATAGGTACAGTCAAGCCGAGTACCTTGGAGACATCGTAGCCTTCGTAGGTATCCCTCGGAGCCTTGGGCTCGTAGAGCCTGGCGAGGTCGAGATAGAAGGAGGCCCTGTAAGCATATGCCGTGCCCAGCGCCTTGAGAGCGTCAGATGTGGCAGTCTCAGGGTCAACCGCCCCGATGATGCCGTTGCAGTTCTTGATCCACATGTAGTATAGTTCCCACATGTACGCACAAGCGACATAGCTTGACCCCATGGCTCTATCCATGATCCAGGACTGGTACCTGTTGTAGTAGGGGTTGTCACCCATGGTGGCCTGGTCGCCCAGCATCTCGTCGGTCGCGATGTGCAATGACCCGATGCCGAAGCACCAGTGGTCATAATCCCAGCCTCCGGTCTCGGAGGTAACCATGCTGACAGGGATGGCGTTGGCCATTGCCAGCAAAGCGTTCGGATTAGATGAAACCTGGCTCTCGGTTACGGTTCCACCCTCCGGGAATGTCTCCTGGATGCAGCCGGTCCCCAGAGCGAGGACGGCCAGAAGGCCGATGGATTTCAATATGATCTTGTTCATAGTCATGTCCGTTTAGAATGTTACGTTGATACCTCCGGAAATGGTACGAACCGGGGAGTTGTTGGTGAAGTTGGTTGTGCCGCTGAAACTGTAGCGCGGATCGAGTCCTTTCCTGTGAGACCAGTAGTAGATGTTGTCGCAGGTTACATAGATGCGGAGCCTGTTGACAAGAATCTTGCGGGTGATCTTCTCCGGAAGTGTGTAGCCGATCTGAGCATTCTGGATGTTCAGGTAGCTGGCGTCAACGAGGAACCGGTCGGATGCGCCGTTTGTGTTCTTGTCCTGATAGACGAAACGTGGAATGTCGGAGTCCTTGTTCTCAGGAGTCCAGGCGTTGAGGATGTCCTTGTGGTAAGAGTATCCGGGAGTTCCTTCCGGATTGCCCATAAGGAGGGCATAGCCGCTGTCATAGGTCTTTCCGCCCACGGAGTAGGTGAACTGGACCGCGAAATCGAAGCCTTTCCACTCGAGGCTGGTTCCGAATCCGCCGTAGAAGAGCGGGGTCGGGTCATTTGCAAGATAGTATGTGGCCGAGTCGAAGTCCTTGGTTTCTTCTGTGCCCGTGATGATCGGGTTCCCGTTCTCATCGAGCACCCTGTTGCCTTTGTCGTCCAGTTCGTACAGATCCTTGTACCACATCGGGCGACCGTCTTCATGGTCTATGCCCGCGTACTTCTTCAGACGGAAGGTGTTCAAGGGAAGTCCTTCGCCGATGAACTTGTTGCCGGAAGCGTAGCCGTAATAGCCTTCCATGTAAGAAGTTTTGTACTCATCGGGGAGGTAGATGATCTTGTTCTTGTAGTGGGTGGCGTTGGCGTTGACCGACCAGAGAAGGTCGTTGGTGTTGAAGATAGTGTAATTCAGGCTAAACTCGATTCCGGAGTTGCGCATGTCACCGATGTTGCTGTAGTATCCGCTGTAGCCCAGGGATTCCGGGACGGTGAAGTAGAACAGCATGTCGGAGGTCTTGCGGTAGAAGTATTCCACTGAACCGATGAGCTTGCGGCCGAACAGTTCGAAATCAACGCCGGTGTTGAAGTTGGTGTTGGTCTCCCAGCTGATGTCTTTGTTTCCCTTGGAGTCGAAAGCGATGGCGATTTCGCCTTCATTGTTGGATATGCCGTAAAGGTCGGTGTAGCGGTAGGAACCGATGGAGTCATTACCCTGGGAGCCGATGGAAGCCTTGAGCTTGAGCATGTCCACCCAGCTGTAGGGGAACCATGACTCGTGGTTGATCAGCCAGCTGGCGCCGGCCGCCCAGAAGTTGCCCCAGCGGTTGTCCGGGTGGAACCTTGAGGAAGCATCGCGCCTGTAAGAGACGTTTGCGAAATACCTGTTGTCGTAATCGTAAAGGAGACGGGTGAAATAACCCTCGGTGTTGAAGGTCGATTTGGATGAAGCGGATGACTGTTCATCAATGACTGCGCCGTTGAGCTCCCAGTTGTCCATGGAGAAGAGTTTGCTCTTCATGGCGCTGAGCGAATAGCTTGTCGACTTGTAATTCTCGTGTCCGACCATGGCGGTCACGTGGTGGACGTCATTGAAGGTCTTGCTCCAGTCGAGGATCTGCTGCATGTTCAGGTAGAAGAAGCGGGTATGGCTCTTGTAGGTGTAACCGCCGGTCGGGGCGAACTGTCCATAGTAGAAGTTAGACATTTGTGTGCCCCTGGTCTCGTCAATACCCGCACCCACGTTGAAGGTGAACTTGAAATCCTTCAGGAAGCGGAGCTCGGCAAAGCCGGTCGTGTTGATGGCGTTGCCCTCGCTGTTGTGTATGTTGAGGGTCGCTTGCTGGAGGGCATTGGACTGGTAGCTGACCGGACGGGTAACACCCGTGACGGAGCCTTCACCCCAGTCGTACATGGTAAGTCCGTGTTCGTCCTTAAGCTTGTTTCCCTGTGCATCCCTGATGTAGAGGGGATAGATGGGAGCGATGCCGAATGCCTCCGAGAAGATGTTTCCGGTCGAACCGTAGTCACCCTCGTCAGAGTTACCGTTGTTGTAGTTGAAGTTGGTGTAACCGAAGTTCGCGCCGACCTTGAGCCAGCTCTTGGCCTGGTAGTCGGCCTTGAGGCGTGCAGTGTAGCGCTTCATGTCAGCACCGGCGATGATACCCTTGTCGTTCAGGTAGCCGAAGGAGCCCAGGAAGGAGGCCTTTCCGGATGTTCCGGAGACGCTGACGTTGTACTCCTGGCGGATAGATGCCCTGTAAGCCTCGTCCATCCAGTCGTCCGGGGTTAGGAGGTACTGCTGGCCGTTGTTGGTTACAATCCTTCCGAGTTTGGCGCTCGGGTTGAGCTTGCCGTTGGAACCGATGAGCAGCTCTCCTTCGGGGAGGGTATAGACATTGACGCCCAGACCGCCGTCCTTGATAGTGCCCGGGGTGGTGACTGCGGCTGCCAGATGAGCCTGCTCGTGGCTTTCGCCCAGGTTCCTGTGGTACCAGTACAGTGAGGAATAGTAGGCCTCATAGTACTGTGCAGGATCCGTGATCCTCTCATAGTTCTGCAGGGCCTTTGTGTTGACACCGACCTTGGCGTCGATGTTGACCACTGCGTCTCCTGCCTTGGCCTTCTTGGTGGTGATCATGATGACACCGTTGGCTCCGCGTGCTCCGTAGAGGGCGTTGGAAGCCGCATCCTTCTGGATGGTGATGGACTCGATGTCAGCGGGGTTGATGTTGTTCATGTCGCCCGAGTAGGGGATACCGTCGATGACATAGAGGGGGGCGCTTCCTGCGCTGATGGAACTGATACCCCTGATCCTGATCGAAGGAGAGCTTCCGAGGGTTCCGGATGAGGTTGTCATCTGGACACCGGGGACGAGACCCTCGATGGACCTGGTTACATCTGATGTCTGTGTCCTCGCGATGTCGGAGGACTTGACGACTGCAGCCGAACCGGTGAAGGCTTCCTTGGTAGAGGTACCGAATGCGACCACGATGGTCTCATCGAGGAGCTGCGAGTCGGTCTGGAGGGTGACGTTGATGTCCCGGCGACCCTGGATGGGTACTTTCTGGTCAACGTAACCTACAGAAGAGAACACGAGCGTAGCTCCTGTCGGTGCTGAGATAGAGTACTGTCCGAGCTCGTCGGCAGTAGTCCCTCTCAATGTGCCGTCGATGAGGACGGCTGCCATTGGAATGGGTTCACCATTGGCGTCTGAAATGACTCCCGAGACGGTGATGTTCTGGGCATAGCCCGCAAGTCCGCACACGAGCAGGACTGCTGCCGTCAGGAAAATCTTGACTTTCTTCATAAGCCTGGAATTTAGTTGAACATGTGTTGAATAAGTAATAATCTTCTTGTCGGACTGCAAAGAAAAAAAACTTTTTTAAAAATTCAAAGTAGCTGAATAACGCCTATTTAAAACGTATTGTGTTAGTTTTTAGGGTTTGCAGCGAAACAATTGCTACTCATCCTGCGGAGCGGGATGGGAAATGTTAATCAAATCGGGTTAATTACTTTCAAATTGCAAGTGGGTTATTTTGGTCAGTCGGTCGGGTAAAGTCAGTTCAAGTTTCATTATCAGGGCTTCCCAGTGTCTTGAAGAGATCGTCTTCAAAGGCTTCCTGTTCGCCCTCGGACAGGAAGTTGACCCGTATGGGGATTTGGAATAATCTGTTTTTCAGCTCATCAGGCATATGCTTATAATCCAGGAGCCTCTGGGAGTCTTTTTCAGTAGTTACGACTACCGCTGTGGGGTTCTCATTTACAGCCCTCATGATTGAGCGTATGTCCATCCTGGTGAATTTGTGATGGTCGGGGAACTTGAACCTCCTCACGATTTCATATTTGTCACTCAGGAAGTTGCGCAGGGGGGTGTCCTGGGCTATGCCGGAAAACAGGATGAGCTTCTTGGAATAGAGGTAATGCCTGTCAGCCTCCTCATAGACCGGCTTGATCTCGCCGTGGCTTATGGCTGTGAACAGGACCAGCTGTGTCTTCCCGCGCTGGTTGACGCCCTTGCATGTTTTGATGTCGTAGTCGCGTATGCCCAGGGTCTTTGTGAACTTGGTCTTCTCCCAGTCCTCCATCCATGCCGGGCATTTGGTGACTATGATGGTCTCGGCATAGTTGAGCCTTGATGGCAGGTCCCTAAGGTGTCCGAAGGGCAGAAGGGAGTCCTTGTTTACCGGGCGGCCGTAGTCAGTCAATACTATATTATAATTATAGTGCAGGTCGCGGTACTGGTAGGCGTCATCCAGGACCACTATGTCAGCGGGCGGGAAATCCTTGTCAATGCACTTGTGTCCCGCCTTGGCCGTTTTAAGGGTCTCCGGGTGGAAGAGGAATCCGCAGCCCTCGACCCTGTTGCGGTCCACCGCTACGGTGACTGCCGGGAAATTGTTCTTTATCTGGAGGGGTTCGTCCCCGTAGAAAGCCGCGCTTCCTCCGCGCGGGACCTGCTGGAACGAACGGGAGCGCCTTTTGTGCCCCCTTGACAGTACGGCTACGTTCTTGTAGGCCCACTCGTCGCTCTTCAGCAATGTGCTGAGCACCATTTCGGTGTGCGGAGTCTTTCCGGTGCCGCCTACGGCGATGTTGCCCACGCATATGCTCGGTTTCTCGGTGGGGGCCACCTTCCATATGCCCTTGTCGTAAAGGGCATGTCTGATCGTCAGGGTCAGATAGTAGGGGAAAAGGATGACTTTTTCAAGCATATTGTCGCAAATATACGAAAAAATCAGACACCATAAACGTTTGTTTGGCTTTCTATTGTGGTCCCGCCCCACTTTTCTTCTATATAATCGAGTATCCCGATTACTTTGTCGGGGTCCATTTCGGTGACTAGCTGCATCCTCGTGCCCTTGAAATCCGGCAGGCCCTTGAAATAACAGCTCAGGTGGCGGCGCATTTCATATGTCCCGCGTACATCGCCTTTGTACTGCCTGGAAAGGGCATAGTGCCTCTTCGCGATGGCTACCCGCTCCGGGACGCTAAGAGGTTCCGGGGCAACTCCGTGCTCGAGGAAGTATTTCATCTCGCGGAAGATCCACGGATGGCCGAAGCTTGCCCTCCCGACCATTATGCCGTCCACTCCATAGTCTGCATATGCCCGGGCTGCCTTCTCGGGGGTGTTGATGTCTCCGTTCCCGATGATGGGTATATGCATCCTCGGGTTGTCCTTCACCTGCCCTATCAGGCTCCAGTCGGCCTCTCCCTTGTACATCTGGCAACGGGTGCGTCCGTGGATGGTCAGGGCCTGGATGCCGGCGTCCTGTAGCCTTTCGGCCAGTTCCACTATGATTTTGCTGTCATCGTCCCAGCCCAGGCGGGTCTTCACCGTCACGGGCTTGCTGACGGCTTCGACCACGCGGCGGGTTATCTCCACCATCTTGTCCGGTTCGCGCATCATTCCGCTTCCGGCTCCGCGTCCTGCGATCCGGCTTACCGGACACCCGAAATTTATGTCTATGATGTCGGCGCCGTAGCCTCCGGTCAGCCTCGCCGCGTCGTCGGCCATCTTCGCGGCCTCTACCATCGAATCGGGGTCGCTCCCATATATCTGGATTCCCACGGGGGACTCCTGCGGAGAAGTCGACATCTTCTCAATGGTCTTGCGCACGTCGCGTACCAGGCCGTCGCTCGACACGAACTCGGTATAGACCATGTCCGCTCCCTGTTCTTTGCATATGAGCCTGAACGAGGGGTCGGTGACATCCTCCATAGGAGCCAGAAGGAGCGGTTTGTCGCCTAGGTCTATGTTCCCGATTTTCATATTTGAGGCATATGGGCTTTAAGCGTCGCAAAAATACGAATAAATAAAAAAAGTAGTATCTTTGAAGTCCGTTTCAAGAACAGAAAGCATATGTCAGAAGACAGGAAAAGGACATTGGCCATCATCACCTCAGGCGGAGACGCTCCCGGGATGAATGCCTGCGTGAGGGCAGTGACCCGCAGCGCTATTTTCAAAGGATGGAAAGTATTCGGCGTTTACAGGGGCTATGAAGGCCTCATGAACGGCCTTTTCGAGGAACTGATCTCGTCGAGCGTCAGCAATATGATACAGCGTGGAGGTACTTTCCTCAAGACCGCCCGCAGCGAAGAATTCATGACTCCCGAGGGACACCAGAAGGCCCATGAGCAGATGCTCGCCCATGGTGCGGACACCCTGATCGTCATCGGAGGAAACGGATCCCTCACCGGAGCCCGCGATTTCGCCAAGGACTTTCCCGACATCGCCGTCATAGGCATCCCCGGGACCATTGACAACGACCTCTACGGCACCGACCTGACCATAGGATACGACACTGCACTCAACACCATAGTCGACTGCGTGGACAAGATCCGCGACACCGCGACTTCCCATGACCGCATATTCTTCATAGAGGTTATGGGACGTGATGCCGGTTTCCTGGCCCAGAACTCGGCTATCGCTTCAGGCGCCGAGGCGGCCATCATTCCCGAGGACCAGACAGACGTCGACCAGCTCGCCCAGTTCATCAGCCGCGGTATGCGTAAGAGCAAGAACTCCTCGATAGTAATTGTTTCCGAGGCCAAGAGCGGAGGCAATGGCGGGGCAATGTATTATGCAGACCGCGTCCGCAAGGAGTATCCCCAGTACGATGTGCGCGTCACTATCCTGGGACACCTCCAGAGGGGAGGAACCCCGAGCGCTTCCGACCGTATCCTGGCTTCCCGCCTTGGATATGCCGCCATCGAGGCCCTGGACGAAGGCCAGCGCAACATCATGGTGGGAATAGATGATGATAAGATCGTCTATGTCCCGCTCACCAGGGCCGTCAAGCAGGACAAGCCCATCGACAAGGAACTCATCAGCGTACTGAGCGTGCTGTCGATCTGACGCCCGGAAGCAAAAAATCAGCTTCTCGCACGGCAGATTTGGTTAAAAGCCAGAAAATGCATATCTTTGCGGTCCCCATAAAGTGTGGGGATCGCAATTTTTATTAGTTAAACCATTAAAGATCAAGGCAGTGGACACACTTAGCTACAAAACAGTCTCTCTCAATGCAGCGACTGTGAAGAAGGAGTGGGTGGTCATCGATGCCATGGATCTTCCACTTGGCCGTCTGGCTTCCAGGGTTGCTCTTATCCTCCGCGGAAAGAACAAGCCGGGCTTCACCCCGAACGTGGATTGCGGTGACAATGTCATCGTAGTCAACTGCGAGAAGGTGGCCCTCAAGGGAAAGAAGATGACGAACCGCGTTTACTCGCGCTACACCGGATATCCGGGAGGACAGCGCTTCACGACGCCCAGGGAGATTCTCGCAAAGAGGCCCGAAGAACTCATCAGGAGGTCTGTCAGAGGCATGCTACCGAAGAACCGTCTCGGAAGCAAGATCCTTGACAACCTTTACATCTACGCAGGGCCGGAGCACCCGCATCAGGCGCAGCAGCCCAGAGAAATCACATTAAAAGAAATTTAAACAGAGCTTATGGAACAAATCAACGCCCTTGGAAGACGTAAATCAGCTGTGGCCCGTGTTTATCTTTCTGCCGGAAAAGGCAACCTTACGATCAACGGCCGTACCCTCGAGGAGTACTTCAAAGAGGATTCTCTCCGTTACATCGTGAACCAGCCTTTCTCGGTTACCGGTACTGAAGGTCAGTTCGACGTCAAGGTCAATCTTGACGGCGGCGGCACCAAAGGCCAGGCAGAGGCAGTCAGGCTCGGAATCTCCCGCGCTCTTTGCGAGGTTGACAAAGAAGCTTACCGCCCGACGCTCAAGGCAGCCGGCTTCCTCACACGCGATGCGCGCGAGGTCGAAAGGAAGAAACCTGGACGTCCCGGAGCACGCAAGCGCTTCCAGTTCAGTAAACGTTAGTCACTCAGAACTGATTTCACCCAGTACAGTCCGGTTTTTAATTCTACATATGCGGAATGCCGCGACTGCGGAAAATCAGGCAGATCTTCCGCTTAGTTGCAGAAGCTACTCCTGATTGATGAAAAGAGGTCCCGCAAGAAGGGACGAAACACAAAAAACAAGTAAAACAAATGTCAAGAACAAATTTCCAGGAATTGCTCGATGCGGGCGCACACTTCGGACACCTTGCCCGTAAGTGGAACCCCAAAATGGCTCCCTACATCTTCGACCAGAAGAACGGGATCCATATCATCGACCTCCACAAGACCGTGATCAAGGTTGAAGAGGCCGCTGATGCAATGAAAGAACTTGCCCGCTCGGGACGCAAGATACTTTTCGTGGCCACTAAGAAGCAGGCCAAGGAAATAGTTGCCGAAAAAGCACTGTCCGTAAATATGCCTTACATTACAGAGCGCTGGGCTGGTGGTATGCTCACCAACTTCCCCACGATCCGTAAGGCAGTCAAGAAGATGAACACCATCGACAAGATGAAGGAAGATGGTACGTTCGACAAGCTCGCCAAGAGGGAAAGGCTCCAGGTTTCCCGCCAGAGGGAAAAACTCGAGAAGAACCTTGGCTCCATCAAGGATATGAACAGGCTCCCGTCAGCCCTTTTCATCGTTGACATCCAGAAGGAAGCCAACGCCGTCAAAGAGGCCAACCGCCTCAACATCCCGGTATTCGCAATGGTTGACACATGTTGCGATCCCACTCCGATTGATTATGTAATACCGGCTAATGACGATGACGGAAAGGCAATCGACGTCATTCTCGGAGCTCTCTGCCAGGCCATTCAGGAAGGCCTCGAGGAGCGCAAGTTCGAGAAGGACAAAGAGGACGAGACCGAGGAGGTCGTAAAGGCTGCCCCCAGGAAGCTCCGCAGCCGCAGGGATGCCCGCAAGGTTGATGTCGAGGCTGCTCCCGAAGCCGCTGAAGCACCCGCTGCTGAAGCTCCCGCTGAAAAAGCAGAAGAAGCTCCCGCTGAATAATTCACTCATTAAAGTAAGAGAAAATGACTATCACAGCAGCTGACGTAATGAAGTTACGCAAGATGACTTCAGCCGGTATGATGGATTGCAAGAATGCTCTCATCGAGGCTGAAGGTGACTTCAACAAAGCCATGGACATCATCCGCGAGAAAGGTAAACTGGTAGCCGCCAAGAGGGCTGACAGGGAGACCACCGAGGGTGGAGTCGCAGTCCGCGTTCAGGGCGGCAAGGGCGTCCTGGTCTGCCTTGGTTGCGAGACCGACTTCGTTTCCGCTACCGCAGATTTCAAGGCTCTCCTCTCCGAGATCGCCGATGCGGCTATCGCCACCTATCCTGCTGATGCAGAGGGACTCAAGGCAGCTTCTTGCTCTAATGGCCATTCTGTTGAAGAGGAAATCTCCAACCAGACCGGAAAGACCGGCGAGAAGCACGTACTCGCATATTATGGCGCGCTCGAGGCTCCTTGCATCTGCTCATATGTCCACTTCAACAACAAGCTCGGAGCTATCGTTGCTTTCAACAAGGAAGTTCCCGCTGAACTGGGCAGGGCAATTGCCATGCAGGTCACTTCCATGAATCCTGTTTCCGTTTCCGAGGCCGACTGCCCGAAAGAGGTTGTCGAGAAGGAGCTCGCTATCTACAAGCAGCAGATGGCAGAGGATCCCAAGATGGCCGGAAAGCCGGAGGCAATCCTCGAGAACATCGCCAAGGGCAAGCTCGCCAAGTTCTACAAGGAGAGCACCCTCGAGGCTCAGGACTTCGTCCAGAGCGACGAGAAGGTCACTGTTAAGGACTACATCAAGTCCGTTGACAAGGAGGCCAAAGTCCTCGCCTTCAGGCGTTATTCCCTGACCGACTAAGATCTGTCAGAAAAGGACACAAAAAAGAGGATGGTCAATTGGCCATCCTCTTTTTTCGTATTCCTTGTTTTCCGGGCTATTTCTGGGTGTCGCGGTAGTTGGCGAGGAGGCCTTCGTAGCCTTCAATGCCGGCCGGTTCTCCAAGGATCACCTTGCAGTACTTCACGCCCAGGACATCGTAGATGGCAGCCTGGTGGCGCATTGCAGCCTTGAAGCGCTCGAAGTCCTTGTTGGAGCGGTCGCACCACTGGACCTCGCTGAGGGCGGCGGCACGGGGAAGGAGCTGGTACTCCAGATGGTCGTTGGTGGAGATGTACTCGGTCCAGAGATTGGCCTGTACTCCGAGGATGTGCTTCTGTGCCTCTTCGGGAATGCCTTTGTAGGGTTCGCAGACATATGTGGTGTCAACTGGCAGGTAGCCTCCGATGCACAACGGCTCCCTTTCCTTGTCCTTTGTCTGATAGTAGTCGATGTACATGTAGGTGTTGGGGGACATGATTACATCGAAGCCCCTCTTGGCAGCCTGGATGCCTCCCTTGACTCCACGCCAGGACATTACCGTGGCGCCTTCGGCCAGGTCACCCTCGAGGATCTCGTCCCAGCCGACGATCTTGCGGCCGTGGTCGTTGACGAACTTCTGGACACGTGCGGTGACGTAGTTCTGGAGCTGCTGCTCTGCGGTCAAACCCTCCTTGTCCCTGAGGCCGAGCTGGCGTATGCGCCTCTGGCAGTCGGGGCATTTCTCCCATTCCACCTTCGGACATTCATCACCACCTATGTCTATATACTTGCCCGGGAAGAGGTCCATGACCTCGGTCAGGACGTCCTCGATGAACTGGAAGGTTTTCTCCTTGCCGGGGCAGAGGACCTCGGTAGCGATTCCCCAGGTGGGGCGCACACTGTAGGGCCCTCCGGTACAGCCCAGCTCCGGATAGGAAGCAAGGGCGGCAACCATATGGCCGGGAAGGTCTATTTCAGGCATGACGGTGATTCCGAGTTTTTCGGCATATGCCACGACTTCGCGGATCTGGTCCTGGGTGTAGAATCCGCCGTAGCGGGTGTGGTCGTAACCGGCCTTGGCATCCCTGTGGGCTCCGATCTTGGTGGAATCCCTCCATGCGCCGACCTCTGTCAGCCTGGGATATTTCTTTATCTCTATCCTCCAGCCCTGGTCTTCGGAAAGGTGCCAGTGGAAAGTGTTCATCTTGTAGATGGCCATGAGGTCAAGGTACCTCTTGACCTCTTCGACATCGAAGAAGTGACGGCAGACATCCAGCATAAGTCCCCTGTAGCCGAACCTCGGGGCGTCATTGATGCTTACGCAGGGCAGCACCCATGCAGCCTTGGGATCCCTGTCCTTGCCGAAGTAGGCGGGGGGAAGCATCTGGCCTATGGTCTGGGTGGCGTAGCGTACTCCTGCAGCGGTTGAGGCCTTGACTACCACCAGTTTCTTTGAAACGTCGATGGTGTAGGCTTCAGGACCAAGTTCTGAGTCGGAAAGGAAGCATATGCCTTTCTTGACGGGAGTCTCGGAGTACTTGCTGGCCTTTCCTGTCACAGTGGTGAGCCTGGTGGCGAAGTCCATTATCCATGCACGGGCATCCTTGTCAAGTTCGGGAGCGGCATAGACTTTGGCGCCGGCTACCTTGAATGAGCCTTCGCTGACCGTAATGTCATTGGGCATAGGGACGATGGAGATCTCTCCGGGTTTCTGCGCACACGATCCCGCGATGAAAAGCAGGATGCCGGCAGAGAGCAGACTGATAATTTTTTTCATGATAGGGTTTTCCTGTATCCTTAAGTTAATTCGCGAATTTAATAAAAAATAATTGAGTATCTTTGAAAATTGTTATACAATCATTCAGATGCGCTCACTGGCTATAATGGCATATCTTTTCCTCGCCCTGGCTTCATATGCCTTGGCCGCCGGGACGGTGCCGGCAGGCCAGGAGCCCAAGAGCGTCGAAGCCCGCAAGGGATCCTTCAACGCCGCAGGGAAGGGTTTCTACCTGGATCCGCGGCTGGACTCCCTGAGCCAGACCTCGATTGCTTCCCTCGCCGGGCGGCTGTCCCTGGTAAGCGGGAAGATAAGCACTGTCGTGACAGGCATTTCCGCTTCTGCCACGCCCCCGGACAAAGGCCTGGTCTTCCTCCTCGACCAGTCTCAGCCATCCGAGGCATTCGAAGTGGACGTCACCCCTTCCAGGATGCTTGTAAAGGCCAGTGATGCCCGTGGATTCATATATGCCCTCCAGGCAGTGAAGCAGATGATGCCTCCCGAAGTATCGGAGAAGACAGCCAAGGCGCTGCCGAGGATCTTGGTGCCCTGCGCCCTGGTCAAGGACTGGCAGGACGAGGCGGAACGCCCGCATGAAATAGACTGCGTATCGCAATGGATCGAACCCTCGGCGCTTCGCGACTCACTGGCACATATGGTCACAGCCAGGAAGAACGTGCTGATCTGGCGTCTGCGCGATGAGGAAAAATGGGCTGAGGCGCTTGCGTCCGACCCTGAGCTCGCAGAGAAATGGGCATATGCCGCCTTTTCCGGGAACGCATCGCGCCGCGGGGACTTCTACACCGACGAGCAGATCGGGGAAATCCTCCGCGCTGCGAAATCATATGGGATAGAAGTGTATCAATTAATATATTAAAAATGAAAAACATCCTGATTATTTCTCTCTGTGCCCTGGCAGCCCTGCTGCTGTTCAGCGGATGCGGCCGCTCGAAGAAGGCTGCCGAAGCTGCGAAGGCGCAGGCAAAAGCTGACTCTATCGAAATGGCAAGATTAGATTCGATCAAGGCTGCCGACGATGCAGCCAAGGAAGCCAAGGCAATGGCTCTTCTCGCCACCATGGGCGAGGAACCGGTGTTCAACATAGTGACCACTATGGGAACCATCAAGGTGAAACTCTACAAGAAGACCCCGCTCCACAGGCAGAACTTCGCCAAGCTGGCCCTTACGGGCTACTATGATTCCCTCCTGTTCCACAGGGTCATCTACAGCTTCATGATCCAGGGAGGCGACCCCCTGACCAAGGATCCGGCACAGGCTCCGAGGTATGGTACCGGCGGTCCGGGCTACACAGTCCCGGCTGAGTTCGTTCCCGAGTACAAGCACAAGAAGGGAGCCCTTGCCGCGGCCCGTCGCGGTGATGCCGCCAATCCCATGAAGGAGTCCTCCGGTTCACAGTTCTATCTCGTGCAGGATCCCATATCCTGCGCTTCTCTCGACGGTGAGTACACAGTCTTCGGAGAGACCATCGAGGGCCTCGATGTCATCGACAAGATCGCCCAGGTCGAGACTGACCAGAGGGACAAACCTTTGAAAGATGTCCGTATTATCAGGATAGAATTAGACCAGTAGTTGACCTTTTTTTAACGATTCGACAAGTAATCCGACCATTTGATAATACTTTTTATTAAAAGGTTTGGTTATTAATATAAATAGTTTTAATTTTGCAATCGAATAGTTTTTTCATAGGTTAAGTTTTAGGTTAGAATTGCTGATGGGAGTTGTCGTGAGGCACCTCCCATCTTAATTTTTAATCTGTTGTGCTGATTGCCCCTGAAGGCTCTATCTTTTTTCAGACAACATTCAGACAAATTCGTCCGCTGTCAGTAAAGCATGAAGCCTCAGTAAAGCAGCAGGCCGGCGATACCCCCGCATATGATAATAAGGATGGGGTTGGCCTTGAAGAAGAGGGCTGCGACCATGGCGGCGGCGAAGAGGAGCCAGCTCTTCCAGTCGATGAAGTTGTCGGTGAGTACGCTGAACGATGGGGAGGACAGCAGGGGAGTGCCGCTCCAGGTGGTCTTGATTATCAGCATGACCGCAGCTGCGCCTATCAGTCCGGCAACCGCAGGGCGCACCCAGCGCATGACTCCGCCGAAGATCTTGCTGTCCTTCACTTTCTGGTAAAAACGCACCATCGTAAGTACTATCAGGAAAGACGGCAGCATCAGGGCGAACGTGGACCAGAACGAGCCCAGGACGCTGAGCATATGCCCGGCTCCGGCCGTATTCAGCACGTCATATCCGACATATGTGGCGCAGTTGATGCCAATGGGCCCGGGGGTCATCTGGGATATGGCGACGATGTTGGTGAACTGGCTTTCGGTCAGCCATGCATGGGTCGTGACAACCTGAGTCTGGATAAGCGAGAGCATTGCATATCCGCCGCCGAAGGTGAAGATGCCGATCACGAAGAAGGTGGAGAACAGCTGAAGGTAGAGGAGGATTATGTCACTCATTTCCCGGAGCCCTCCTGCGCTCTTTCCACATTGTGAATGCCACGGCCAGCACGATTATCACCATCAGGATATATATGGGCGAAACGTTCACGAATGCGACCAGGACCAGTGAAATGGCTGAAATCGCCCACGCCCACCAAGTCTTGTTATTGCGCCTGGCCATCTTTATCATAGGCACGGCAATCAGCGATATCACGACGGGACGGATGCCACTGAAGATCCGGATAACCACGGGATTATCGGCATATGTGGTGAAAAGCATCGCGATAAGCAGGATGGATATGAACGGAGGCAGGATGGTCCCGATGCATGCTACTATGCTTCCTTTTACTCCGCGAAGGCGGTATCCGGCGAAGATGGACATGTTCACCGCGAGTATCCCCGGGGCGGACTGGCAGAGGGCGACAATGTCCTGGAATTCCGTCTCGCTGATCCAGCCCCTCTTGTCGAGTTCGTCCTGGATAATCGGAATCATGGCATAGCCGCCGCCGATGGTAAAACCGCCGATTTTGGCGAATACCTTGAATATGCTGAATAAGGATACCATTTTTTCTTGTACGGATGCAAAGGTAATACAAAAAAGTGCAAAAAACTCGCAAAAAATTTTGGCGGGACGGCAAAAGATGCTTATCTTTGCAGTCCCGCTTTTGAAAAACGGGTTTAGTTCATTGAAAAATCTGGGAGACAAGTACAAGACAAGTAACAGCAATCCTTGTGAGAACAAGGAGATTCGAGAGCGTTAATTTCTTGATTTTGATTCAGACGGGACAGACTCGAAGCATAATAAAAAAATATACCAAGAAGAGTTTGATCCTGGCTCAGGATGAACGCTAGCGGCAGGCTTAACACATGCAAGTCGCGGGGCAGCGAGGGTAGCAATACCCGTCGGCGACCGGCGGAAGGGTGCGTAACGCGTGAGCAACTTGCCCGTGGTTGGGGGATAACCGGTGGAAACGCCGCCTAATACCCCGTAACAATTGGAATCACATGTTTCTGATTTGATAGCCGAAAGGTGTCCACGGATAGGCTCGCGTCCGATTAGCCAGTTGGCGGGGCAACGGCCCACCAAAGCTACGATCGGTAGGGGATCTGAGAGGAT
>JAFRXO010000061.1 GCA_017443465.1 Bacteroidales bacterium | reverse complement strand
CTGCAGGGCATCCATCGCCCATGCGGCCAGGGCGGCGTGTGAGCCGCCGTTCATGCCGTTAACCATCATCCTGCCCCAGAAGCCCTCCGGCTTGCGGGTGTTGCTGAAGATCTTGCTTATGAGTCCCATATCCCTTTGTTTGTGCAAAGGTCGTGATTATCCAACTGCTAAGAAATCCCCATTTTTAGCGATTTTACGCAGCGCATTATTACAGGGAGGCGGCAGATTGGATGGACAATCCGCAGCCAAAAGAAGGGGAAGGAAAGGTTCATGCTGCCCAAGTGCCCGGAAATGTTTAAATTTGTATTCGACAAATCAATTCACCAATGAAATATCAGCGCATTTCTGTTGACGACTGCAATGTCTTCTACCGCGAAGCCGGTTCTCCGGAGAATCCCACGCTGCTACTGTTGCACGGATTCCCATCCGCGAGCCATATGTTTCGGGAACTGATGCCTGAACTTGCCGACAAATATCACTTGATTGCTCCGGACTTTCCGTCCTTCGGACAGACCGAGTCTCCGTCCCGGAGCGAGTTTGAATACACCTTTGACCACCTGGCCAGGATTACGGATAAGTTCACCGAAGCATTGGGGATGGATCATTTTGCGATGTATATCTTTGACTACGGCGCTCCCATCGGCATGCGCCTGGCTATCTGGCACCCGGAGCGGATCGATGCTATCATCTCTCAGAATGGAAACTGCTACGAGGAAGGCTTGGGAAAGAAGTGGGATGCCCGCAAGGAGTACTGGGCCAATCCGACGCCTGAACTTAGAGCGCAGTATGCCTCTGCCTATGCGCTGGAAACGATAATCGGCCAATACACTTTCGGGACTCCGGAAGGCTCCGTAGGCCCAGACGGATACACCTTGGATTATGCGTACGTCCAGCTGCCTGAAAGGGCAGAGATGCAGAACGACCTCATCTTTGACTACCAGTCCAATGTGCGCCTGTATCCGGAGTTTCAGGCCTACTTCCGTAAGCATCAGCCCCGCCTCCTGGCCGTCTGGGGCAAGAACGACCCCTCGTTTATCCCCGCTGGTGCAGAGGCTTTCAAGCGTGACCTGCCCAATGCCATAGTGAAGTTCGTGGACAGCGGGCATTTTGCGCTGGAGAGTCATCACACGGAGATTGCCGGATATATCAGAGAATTCTTGAAGTAATTCGGATTTGTCGGTGTAGCTTAAGAACTTATGAGCAGCCTTTCCTATAAGCGCTGGGCGTGATGCCTATTACTTTCCGAAAGAGCCTTGTGAAATGGTTGGGATAGGAAAAACCCAGTTCGTAGGCAATCTCGCTGACGGATTTTTCGCTATTTCGAAGGTGCGAAGAAGCCACCTCAACCAGATATGCGTGGATGAGCGCCTGCGGCGTGTGGCCGGAGTCGCGCTTGATGGCGTCACTAAGGTATGCAGGCGTCACATTCAGCTGCGATGCGCACCACGCAACCGAAGGAAGTCCTTTCTCCTGCAGGCGCGGGCTATCGAAGTAATCGCCGATGAGCAGTTTGAAACGGACGGTAAGACTCCGGGGGCTTTCCTGTTTATCCGGGAACTCTCTCAGATGAATCCGCTTGCACAGGTTCAACAGGATTTCAATACAGTCACACAGAATGACCGGCGTCTGACTGTCCGTTTTTGCGGCAATCTCCTTGCCGATGCCTTCGAAGATGGTGAGTATAGCAGTTCGTTCGGCCTCATTCAGCGGTAAAGCATCCTCCACGTCATAAGAGAAAAAGGGGAAGGTGAGGATGGATTTTTCCAGCGATTGTCCCTTCAGTAGCGCCCGGTCGAAGACCAGGGCAAAGCCACGCGGAGACTCGACAAGCTGCCCCTCCTGGGGACCAGCTGTCTGTCCCGGAGAGACAAAAATCATGGAGCCGCTCTCGTAGGAGAGGGTTTTGTGTCGTCTGCGAAGTGTCCCATGATTGTCATCCTTGAGGAATATGCCGTAGATATGGTATTCTTTCAAGGCCTGCTGCATGGACTCCAGGGTGGAATAATCG
>JAFRXO010000060.1 GCA_017443465.1 Bacteroidales bacterium | reverse complement strand
AGGTTCCGTTGATATCACGATCGCTCCTAACTCCTTGACTGTCGTCAATCCGATCACATGCCCTGACTATGTATCGCCTTATAAATTCAGGGAAGACTGGACAGCCGAATACGAAGCCGAAGACGATCTTATCACTGTAAAGTGCGATGCGCCTTATTTCTATTTTTTAGCTGTTGAAAAGGAGGATGTCGAGGATTTAGGGATTGACGCATATGTTGATTCTTATGGTAGTTATTTGGAGAGTTTAATCAACGATTATGGAGCCGAAACACTGGTTGAATATGAGTTTTTAGCTAACACTACGCCTTATACTGTGATCCTCAGTTCTTGGATGGGTGCCACCTTGAGCCCTGGAGATTATGTCGTTCTGATCATAGGTTTCGATGCTGAAGGCCAGGCTACAGGTGAATATAGTACTGCTGAGATTACTATTCCGGGAACCAGCAAGGCATCTACCCTGAGTAAGTCTCCGAGGACGCAGTCGGTCCGTCCTGAAGGGTTGCTTACATCTCATAAGCTTCCTTTGGCGAAAAGGGCCCGTTAGGAAGAGATAAAATAGATTCTTTACGATTCTTGCGGCGTTATCCCCGACAGGGATGATGCCGCAAGTCGTTCTTTCTTCATATGTTAAAATGAATTATTATATTTGTAAGTAGTAGAATCAAAAACAGTTACCCAATATGAAGAGGTTTTTCATGGCCATTGTGGCAGCGGCTCTTTCCGGAATTGCTGCCATAAGTCAGAATACAGGCACTGTCAGTATCCTTCAGACCATGGATGTCAGGACCGGAGAAATCAAGGTAGTCAAGGAATTTCCGTTCCTGATGGAAGCGCCGAACTGGAGCCGTGACGGCAAATGGCTGATTTACAACAGCGGCGGACATATCTACAGGATCTCTCCTGATGGCGGTGAACCGCAATTGATCGAAACAGGTGCTGCATCCAAGTGCAACAATGACCATGTCCTCTCTGCGGACGGGAAATCCCTCGCAGTAAGTTCCGGTACTGTGGAGTCATGGCATTCGAAGATATTTACCCTGCCCATAGGTGGAGGCGAAGCAAAACAGATTACGCCTCTGGGCCCAAGCTATCTCCATGGATGGAGTCCTGACGGCAAGACCCTGTGCTATTGTGCTGACCGCGGAGGAGAATTCGATGTCTATACTATCCCCGCAGACGGTAGCGCGGCGGAAAAACGCCTGACTGATGCCCCGGGGCTGGATGATGGCCCAGAATATTCCCCGGACGGGAAATATATCTGGTTCAATTCAGTACGTTCCGGGCTAATGCAGGTCTGGAGAATGCGCGCCGATGGTTCCGACCAGAGACAGATGACTTTTGACGAGGACCTCAATTCATGGTTCCCCCACGTCTCTCCCGATGGAAAACTGGTACTGTTTATCGCCTATCACAAGGGAGACCTCGAACCCGGACAGCATCTCGCCGGGAAGAATGTAGTGCTTCGCCTGATGACATCGAAAGGGAAGAAACTCCGGACGATCCATGCCCTCTACGGTGGACAGGGAACCATAAACGTGAATTCCTGGGCGCCTGATTCACGTCATTTTGCGTTTGTAAGTTACGTTAAATAGTCCACCGGATGGAGACTTATCTGGGATTGGACCTGGGCGGTACGAAACTGCTCATAGGCCAGGTTGACAGCCAGGGAAATGTCCTGAGGCACAAGAAATATGATTCACGTTTCCGTGACCAGAGGGATGCGGCAGGGATCATATGCTCGGCTCTTGACGACTATATCGGCAAAGTCGGTTTTGAGGGTGGAACTCCTGCTGCGATGGGAGTGGGGCTGGTCGGCCGCGTGGACGCTGGATCGGGCATATGGCTTCAGATTGATCCCAGGCGTACTGATCCGATTCCTCTTGCCAGGGATCTGTCCGTGAAGTACGGGATGCCCTGCCATATAGACAATGATGTCAAAAGCGCCACCCGGGCAGAACAGCTCTGGGGCGCAGGCAGCCGTTCCAGGGATTTCATATACATCAATGTCGGGACTGGCATAGGGGCGGGAATCGTAGTGGATGGCCGCCTGGTGCGCGGCAGCCATTTCAATGCCGGGGAAGCCGGTCATATGGTTACGGGAGTCAATGTCGGAATCAAGTGCGGCTGCGGCAGGACAGATTGTGTCGAGATGATAGCCTCGGGGATGGGGCTGGATGCATGTGCCCGTTATCTCAAGGACAGGTACTCGACTTCGCTCGTTTTGCCTGAAGGGGGGCGGGTCGTTGCTGACGAGATTTTCCGCCTTGCGCAGGAAGGTGACGAGCTTTGCTCCGTCCTCTCGGATAATGCCGCGAGGGGCATTGCCGATCTAATTATGAATCTGGTAAGGACGACGGATCCTGACACGATAGTCCTCGGAGGCGGAATCGCTGCCGGATCTTTCATGTACGAAAAGGTCCTGTCGAACCTGAACCGTTCTGAGTTTTGCAGCGTTTTGTACTAATAAATCGTAAAAAGCTAAAAATAAGCCTGTGACGAGTTGGAATTGTCGTTTATATTTAGTACATTTGTACTAATATTTATAGCAACAACCATGAGGACAGGCAGACCGGCAAAGGCCAGTACGATATACAAGGTCAGTATCCACAACAACGGCGGACGGAGGTACGCTTCCACGCAGCCCTATACCGTGGACGAGGACGGCAAGAAGCATTACACCCACAAACACTGGGGCATCGTTGATGACGATATGAGGTTCCATCCCAACTCGACATACTTTTACGCTTCCATTGAGGAGCGCCGCAAGCTCATCTTCCCTTCCGGCTGGGATCTCTCCGAGATTACGGCCCTGTCTGGGACAGGGCACCGCGGTGCGGTGGAATACAATGGCGGAGACCTTGACAGGATGTATGGCCCCACGTGGTTCCTGGACAATGTAGCCAGGACGACCGGCCTCCTGGATGACCTCCAGAAGGTGTTCGGAGGTAATCTGGAGACGGCTCAGGACGTGCTCACGCTCGCTTATTACCTGTTCCTTGACAGCCGGACCTACTCCCATATCGAGAAGTGGCAGCGCGTGGTCAAGACGCCTTCGGTCCATACACTCACCAGCTCCAGCATAACGAGGCTCACGCAGAACATCACCGAGCAGAACCGGATGGACCTCTTCAGGCTCCGCGCGAAACGGATGAGCAAGGACGAATACTGCGCAGTGGACTCCACTTCCATGTCCACCTACGGGTTCCATCTGGTCGATATCCGTTGGGGGCACAACAAGGAGCATGTCCCGCTGAAGCAGACCCTTGAAGTTACTGTATATTCGCTTACGTCGCATCTTCCTATCTACTATCTGGAGCTCCCTGGCAACATGCCCGACAGCCGTACTGTGGAGATGATCGTCACCGAACTCGAGCATGCCGGGTTCAGGAATGTAATCCTCATCACAGACCGCGGATACGAGTCGCTGAAGAACCTCGAGGTGTATATCGCCAAGAACCAGAAGGTCATATCCAGTGTCAAGTGCGGCCAGGGGGAGGCTCTGAAGGCCATCAAGTCCATAGACCTCTCCACGGGT
>JAFRXO010000059.1 GCA_017443465.1 Bacteroidales bacterium | reverse complement strand
TCCTTCACTTTGATTTCCTTTTTCGTTTTTGCCATTTCCTAACCTTTATTTTCGTATCGTTTCCGATGTTAATATATTGTGTATCAGGTAGTTAAACCACCAGCGCAAATATAATACAAACGGGACAAAAACGAGACAGAACCAGCAAAAATGAATGAAAAAATCCGATATTGTAGCAATCATAGGAAACCCGGTGATACTCGCCTAACGTGCTGATGCTTCTGGGATTACATCGCCCACTTGGCGGATCGTTTCCGATTGTTTTCCTCGCTACAAGAAATTTTCTTATCTTTGCGAAAATATGGCCAGAACCGGACGCATAACCTCTATCTTGCTGCTGATTACCGTAATTTTCAGCATGACACTGACTTCCTGCGGCAAAGTCGGCGAGATAAGCATTACTTCCGCCGGGATCGAGTCCATTGCCCCGAAGGGGCTCAGGGGATTCGACGCCGTGGTCCTTCTGGGGATCCACAACCCGACCATGGAGTTCACTGTCTCATCCGTGGAGGGGAATGTACTTCACGATGGTTCGGAATTTGCCACATTCAGCGCCGACACCATCACGGTGGCGCGCAAAAGCGACAGGGTCTATTCCCTCCCATGCTCCCTGACGCTTACCGACAGGCTGGCCATAGTGCGCCTGCTGCCAAACCTGACTTCAGGTGACATGGAGGGCATTACAGCCAATGTTACTGCACGCTTGAGACTTCGGAGCGGACTGCGTCTGAGGCTCAAGTTCAAGAACCTGGACATCCAGGAAATGGTTTCGGGGAACACCGAAGAGGTGAAACCCGATGAAATGGAAAAATTATGAAGAAGTTTGTCATATGCATGATGCTCTCCTGCCTGACCGCGCTTTGCGCGAGCAGCCAGAATATCGTCGTGCCCCAAGGATACCAGCTCAAGGATTCGGTCGTGTTCCGACCTGAATCCAGGGTGGACTCATCGCTGGTCGGAAAAAGCATATTCTCGATGGTGCAGGTAAACCAGTCCCAGGAAATGCAGGGGGCTTTCCGCCGCCATCTGGAAAGGAATCCCCAGCGGGAGATGAACGGCTACAGGGTCCGCATATTCTTCGACAACAAGCAGACTTCACGTGCGGCATCCGAGACGGCGATGAACCGCTTCAAGGCACTTCATCCGGGCATACCGGCTTACAGGAGCTATGAAAGTCCCTACTTCAAGGTTACAGTCGGAGATTACCGGACCAAGTCCGAGGCCATGGCCCTGCTGCAGAGAGTTAAGGACGAGTTCCCGGGAGCTTTCGTAGTGAAGGGGAACATCCGCTTCCCGATTTTCAGCGGGAAGGAAACATATGTAGTTGACACTATTTACGTTCTGAAACCGGAGAAGAAGTAATATGCTCAAGCAAGGACTGGAAATAAAGCAGACCCAGAAGCTGTCTCCGCTTCAGATCCAGACGATAAAACTCATCGAACTCCCCGTACAGGAGCTTGAGCAGCGGATCCAGTCTGAACTTGAAGAGAATCCGGTGCTGGATGACAGCGCGCCGGAGAAGTCCGACGATGATGAACCCAAGGACGTCTCTCTGGATGACTACGACCAGGACGAAACCCCTTCCTACAAGTACAAAGTCAACAATTACGGCAAGGATCCTAGGCCTGAGTACAACACATTCTCTGTCAAGGAAAGTTTCTCCCAGAGCCTTATGGACCAGCTGGGGTACCGCAATCTCTCACGGCACCAGTACCGGATAGCCGCTTTCATCATAGGCAGTCTCTCCAGTGACGGTTATCTCAGAAGGGACATCGGTTCCCTCGTAGATGACCTGGCATTCCGGGCCAACATCGAGACGACCGAAGATGAAGTCCTCCAGATGCTCCGCATAATCCAGGAATTCGAGCCGGCAGGAGTCGGGGCGAGAGACCTCAGGGAGTGCCTTCTTCTCCAGCTCAAGGCCAAGAAACAGGACAAGGACGTAGAGAACGCCGAACGCATTCTCCAGGATTACTTCCACGAATTCTCCAACAAGCATTTCCAGAAAATCCTGTCCAAGACCGGCTGGAGCGAAGAAGACCTGAAGGCTGCAATGGAGAAGATCCTGAAGCTCAATCCGTCTCCGGGAGGACAGATTGACGACTCCTACAACGACCAGGCCCAGCAGATAGTCCCGGATTTCGAACTCGACATCGACGGAGGGGAACTCAATCTTACGATGCCTCGCTTCAGGATCCCGGAGATAAGGGTCAGCCCCAAATATGCCGACCTCCTCAGGGATTCCCAGGGAACGAAAGACCGCCAGACCAAGGACGCCGCCACATTCGTAAAACAGAAACTCGATTCAGCCAAGTGGTTCGTAGAAGCCCTGAAACAGCGTCACAATACGCTCCAGAGCACCATGCAGGCCATAATCGATTACCAGCACGACTATTTCATCGACGGAGACGAGTGCAAGCTGAAGCCCATGGTCCTCAAGGACATAGCGGAGAAAACCGGCTTCGACATATCCACCATCTCGCGAGTGGTGAACTCCAAATACATCGAGACCCATTTCGGCATATATCCCCTCAAGTATTTCTTCTCGGAAGGTCTTGAAAACCAGGCAGGCGACGAGGTTTCCACCAGGGAACTCAAGAAGGCCCTCCAGGAGTGCGTGGACAACGAGGTCAAGCAGAAGCCTCTCACCGATGACCAGCTAGTGGCTGAGATGGAGGCCAAGGGTTACAAGGTCGCCCGACGCACCATAGCGAAGTACCGCGACCAGCTGGGCATCCCGAAAGCCCGCCTCCGCAAGGAACTCTGATTTCCGAAGATCCGTAAATTCCGGTCCTCTTTTTACTTTTTTTAAGCCTCCGGCCCGGTTTATTCCATATGTTAGCAAAAAAAACATATGCGGATAAAAGACCTTTCATATGACGACAGGCCGCGGGAGAAGATGATCTCCAAAGGGCCGTCAGCCTTAAGCAACGCCGAGCTCCTGGCAATCCTGATCCGGACCGGAGACTCCTTCCGTAATGCAGTGGAACTCTCACAGGAGATAATGTCGGTAATAGGCGGCTCAGTCTCCGCCCTGGCATCAACATCCCTGGAATCCCTTTGCGACATTCCCGGCATCGGGACGGGAAAGGCGGTTACTATCGCGGCCGCTATAGAACTCGGAAGGCGTTTCTGCGCCGACAGCGGGAACACCGAAAAGACTCCGGTCAATTCTGCGGAGATGGTTTACCGGATCATGATGCCCCACCTGAAAGGGCTCGATCACGAAGAATGCTGGGTGCTGTACCTCAACCGCGCCAACTATGTCATTGGGAAAGAAGCCCTGAGCTCAGGTGGGATCAGCAGTACTACGATGGACACTAAAGTACTGGTTCGCAAGGCATTGGAAAAGAAGGCAAGCAGCATAATCCTGGTCCATAACCACCCGTCGGGAAGCCCCAGGCCGGGCGCTGACGACATAAGGGTAACAAGGACACTGCGACGCGCAGTGGAGCCCTTCGACATCTCACTGATGGACCATGTCATATTCACGGATGACCGCTATTTCAGTTTTTCGGACGAGAAAGTGACGATTGTTAAAAATAATGCTTAGATTTGGACTTGGAATCAAGCCTTACAAATCAACATGAAAGTCATCAATCTCGGTGGAACCAATTCAGTTCTGAACAATTTCATTGCCCAGCTCCGTGACCGTACCGTCCAGAAAGAGAGGATGCGCTTCCGCGCCAATATGGAACGTATCGGCGAAATCTTCGGATATGAAGTCAGCAAGGTGCTGGCCTACTCCCCTAAGGAAGTTGAGACTCCCCTGGGAACAGCTGAAGTCCCCACCTGCGATTCCGAACTGGTCCTGGCCACAATCATGCGCGCAGGACTGCCCCTCCAGAATGGGTTGCTGAAGGTTTTTGACGATGCTGACTGCGCCTTCATCGCAGCTTGGAGAAAGTATGACCGGGAAGATGACTATCACATCAATGTGCAGTACAGCAACTGCCCTTCCCTCGAGGGGAAGATCCTGATCGTATCCGACGCCATGCTGGCTACAGGAGCCTCCATGGAGATCTCATTCAACAAGCTTATAGAACTTGGGGGGAATCCCCTCCATACACACATAGTCTGCCCTGTCTCAAGTGTTTACGCAGTCGAAGAACTCTGCAAGAAGTTCGGAGATGACGTTACCCTCTGGACCGCGGCGATTGACGAAGAACTCACAAGCCAGTCTTACATCATCCCGGGCATAGGAGATCCCGGAGACCTGGCATTCGGAGAAAAAATCTAATCATAAGGCCGACTTTTCAGTCGGTCTTTTTTTACACTTCCAGAGCCCCTGCACCGGACCTGCCTCATACGTCGACGGCAGGCTCGGTGCGGGGTTGTGAGAGCACTATGAAAGCATGCTTTTCGGACTGTGGAAAAAATTGTGGAAAATTTTGGGAATATGTGGAAGAAAATGGAAAAGATTATTTATCTTTGTGTCCGACTAGCGTGAAAGTAAAAGCTCAAACAACAGGTTCATGGTAACATTCATAGGCAACTGCTCGGCTAAACTCGACGACAAGGGGCGCGTTGTGTTCCCCTCGCCGTTTAAAAGCCTTATGCCGCCCTCGGGAGACATGCGGTTCGTCCTGAAGAAAAACCTGTTCAAAGACTGCCTGGACATGTTCACATTCGAAGAATGGGAGCGCCAGTCCAGCGAGATGTACGGCAAGCTGAACATAATGTTCAATAAAGATCACGATAGTCTCTGGAGTGAGTTCTGGCGTGAGAGTGCCGTCGTCAGGCCTGACGAGAAACTTGGACGCATTACGATCCCCAGGAAGCTTCTTGAATCTATAGGGATTACAAAAGAGGTGGTTTTCGCAGGCTGTGGTTACAAGATTGAGATCTGGGCGGAAGACAGATACGAATCCGGGCGGGTCTCTCACGACAAACTTCTTGAAATCGCTGCAAAACTATCTGAAAACAGATAGGGAAACAGCGCATATGTCAGAATACCACAATCCCGTCCTGCTCGAAGAGAGCATCAATTCACTGATAACAGATCCATCCGGAACCTACGCCGACGTCACATTCGGAGGCGGCGGGCATTCTGCCGCCATACTTTCACGCTTAAACGGAGACGGAAGGCTCATCGCCTTCGACCGTGACGCTGACGCAGTGTCCTCATGCAGCATAACCGACCCGCGCTTCACGTTGGTCCACAACAATTTCCGTTTTATCCACAATTATGCCCTCCTGCTCGGAGGACAAGACGGAGAGAAGGGCGGAGCCATCTTCGACGGAATCCTCGCAGACCTAGGAGTCAGTTCCCACCAGTTCGACACTCCTGACAGGGGATTCAGTTTCAGGTGGGACGGTCCCCTCGACATGAGGATGAATGCATCCGGGAAACGCACGGCCGCCGATGTTGTGAACACGGAAACTCCGGAAAACCTGGAGAAGATCTTCCGGATCTGGGGAGAACTCCCGCAGTCACACAGGATTGCATCCCTTATCGTGTCTGCGAGAGCCAAGGCCCCCATAACCACCACCACTGAACTCGACGCGGTCCTGGAGCCCATGACTCCGAATCTGGCAGGTCACAAGTGGCTGGCGAAAGTCTACCAGGCCCTCAGGATCGAGGTCAACCAGGAGATGCGTTCCCTGGAAAAGTTCCTGGAGGGAGCTGTACGCTCGCTGAAGGAGGGAGGCAGGCTGGTCATAATCACCTACCACTCTCTCGAAGACAGGATGGTAAAGGAATTCATCCGTTCCGGGAACATCTCGGGAGAAGACCTCAAGGACGGATTCGGCGTCCTCAGGGTTCCGCTGAAGGCGGTGACCCGCAAGCCGGTGACGCCCAACGAGAAAGAGATCGCATCTAACACCCGTGCCCGCAGCGCCAAGATGCGGGTCGCACAAAGGATAATGGAGGAGGGAGAATGAGCGCGAAATTCAGGCTGAAGGACATAGGCAGTTTTGCCAAGGAACTCGGGTTATCCATCCTTAAGGGGGATTTCATGAGGAGGATCAAGGTATCGAACTATTTCATCCACATCCTCTACACATTCATCCTCTTCTTCTTCAGCATATGGCTGAGCCTGATGATGGAAAAGACTTTCGCCAAGGTTGAACGGAACCGCGAAATACTCAAGGACATGGAGATATACCACGCACAGAAGACCGTGGAGGTAGCCAGTCTCAACAGGATGACAAAGATACAGGACCTCCTCCGCGAGAAGGGGTCGCAGGTGACAATGCCGGCCAAACCGGCTATCAAGACAGGTAAGTAATGGCAAAGGGCAGGGACAGAAAGAAGACCAGGACAAACGAGACGACAGGCGCCATCGTTTACTTCGCCTATCTCCTCTGCCTTCTGATTTCTTTTGCGATAATAGGCAAGATAGTCTACCTGCAATTCATCAAAAAAGAGGATCCGGAGATCGCCAGGATATTCAGGCCTCACGGCATCCGCAACACCCTTGACCCCTCCAGGGGTTCCATCATCTCCTACGACGGCAGGCTGCTTGCCATGTCCACCCCGATGTACCAGATCAGGATGGACTGCACGGTACAGAAGGAAGCCTTTGCAAGGTCTTCGGACGGAGCGGAGAAAGAAAGGGAATGGCTGTCCAAGGCACGCGACCTGTCACAGCAGCTTTCCGCGACTTTCCGCGACAAGAGCGCCGACGAGTACTACTCAATGATCTACAACGGCCGCAAGAACGGCAGCAAATACCTCCGCATAGGTCCCCAGATCGACCATGAAACCCTCCAGAAAGTCAAGAAGTTCCCGCTCTTCAACGAAGGCGGCTACAGCGGCGGGATGATAGTGGTGAAAAACGACACCAGGCAGTATCCGTACGGTACGCTGGCCCGCAGGACCATCGGGTACATCAAGGACAACAGCATGTCCAACGGCAACAACCACATCGGCCTCGAAGGTAAATATGATTACGTCCTGCATGGAAAGGAAGGTGTCGAGTGGCTGAAATACTCCGACAACAGGAGGCAGATCCAGAACTACGACAGTACCTTCGTTGCGCCAGAGGACGGGCTCGATGTCAGGACGACCCTCAACATTGACATCCAGGATGTCGCCGACCACGCCCTCCGCAACCAGATCCAGGACAAGATGGAGATCGAAGGCGGCTGTGTTGTCATCCTCGATGTCAAGACAGGCGCCGTCAGGGCGATGGTGAACCTCCTGAGGGACTCCACCAACGGCAACCTCAACGAGAGCCTTAATATTGCCATCAGCCGCAAGGGTGAGCCCGGCTCAGTATTCAAGACCACTACCCTGATGACCTGTATCGAAGACGGAATCATCAAGAGCCTCGACGATGAAATCCCGACCAACCACGGCTACATGGCCGGTTTCCCGGGCTTTGACGAGCATATCACCCAGTACGAGGCTGCCCATGGCGGCGCCAAGACCATCCCCATCATCGAAGGATATAAAGTCTCGTCCAACTACATGTTCCGCTGGCTCGCAGTCCATTATTACAACGACCGGCCGAAGGAATTCCTGGACCACCTCTACCAGTACAAGCTTGGAGAGGCTTTCGATTTCGACCTTGAAGGTCTTGCCACTCCGTCGATTCCGAGTCCGGACTCTCCGTGGTGGAGCAAGACCGATCTCGGACAGGTGGCCATGGGATATTCAGTCGCTGAGACTCCCCTCCATATAGTTACTTTCTACAATGCCATCGCCAACAAGGGCAGGATGATGAAGCCCTACCTGGTAGAGGCCATTGAAGAGAATGGAATCGTAAAAGAAAAACACGGTCCAAGCGTACTGAATGCCTCCATATGCCGCCAGGCTACTGCGGACACCATCCTCAGGGGCCTGAAGGCGGTAGTCGAGGAAGGAACGGCCAAAAGGCTCAAATCCTGCCACTGGCAGGTGGCCGGAAAGACCGGAACCTCCTGGGTGGTCCTCTCTCCTTCCGAGCTGAAAGGCTCCAAGGATCCCTATTCAGACATATATGGCAGAAAGAAGAGCCAGGCTACGTTCGTCTGCTTCTTCCCTGCCGAGAACCCGAAGTACACGGCCATAATAACCATATATTCAGCTCTTTCGCATATAATCTACTACGGAGGTACCATCCCCGCCCTGGCCATGGGAGAAATAGTGGACGCCCTGTATGCCATGGAACCGGAAGCCATGCCGGACACATTGGCCAGGTCGGCGGTTCCGAGGATGCCTTCCCCGAAACTTGCGGAAAAGCCACAGAAAGGCCAAAAACTGCTAGTGCCTGACGTGAAAGGCTACGGACTGAAGGACGCAGTCTATTCCATTGAGAACAGCGGCTACAGGTGCCAGTGGAGCGGCAGCGGGACAGTACAGTCCCAGACCCCCGCAGCAGGAAAGGAACTTGCGAAAGGACAGACAGTTACGATTGCGTTGAAGTGATAAGATGAAACTTGGTGAAATCATAAGGGACAGCGGAGTCCTCCAGGTCAGGGGCAATGAAGACCTGGAGATAACCGGGATATTCTCGGATTCCCGCAAAGTGGTGCCGGGATCGCTGTTCATCGCTGTCAAGGGACACGACCTTGACGGACAGAGCTTTATAGGCGCAGCCCTGAAAGCCGGAGCTGCAGCCGTGGCATATGAAGACGAAGACATATGCGCAGCGCAGGCCGCGACATACCCCGGTGCGGAAAATGCGGCATATGTAAAAGTGGAGAATTCCCGTCACGCAGTGGCTGTCATGGCTGCGAATTATTACGGGAATCCCTCGCATGATCTCACCCTGGTGGGAATCACCGGAACGAACGGAAAGACCACTACAGTGACCCTCCTCTACAATCTCTTCATGGGGCTGGGATACAACTGCGGACTCCTTTCGACCATAGCCAACTTCGTCGGGACAAAGCGCTACGACACACCCAACACCACCTCCGACCCTATAACCATCAACTCCCTGCTCGCAGAAATGGTCCAGTGCGGATGTCAGTGGTGCTTCATGGAGGTCAGCTCTATAGGGATGGAGCAGGAGAGGGTCAGCGGCCTGAAATTCAAGGCAGGAATCTTCTCCAATCTGACGCACGACCATCTGGACTATCACAAGACCTTCGCGGAGTACCTCAGATGCAAGAAACTCTTCTTCGACTCCCTTCCCAAGGATGCGTTCGCGATCACCAATGCCGATGACAAGAACGGGATGACGATGGTCCAGAACACTAAGGCGAAGATAATTACATATGCCTTGAGAAGCATGGCCGACCACAGGGGCAGGATTATAGAAGAGAGCTTTGAGGGGATGTGCATGCGAATCGACGGGAAAGAAGCGTGGACCAAGCTCATAGGCCGCCACAACGCCTACAACATAATGGCCATCTACACCACGGCCGTCTGCCTTGGAACCGATCCCGACGAGGCCCTTCTCGCGATCAGCTCCCTGGATTCCGCCAAAGGCCGGCTCGAAAACCTGAGGGGCCCAAAAGGCCTGTCCACGGTAATTGACTACGCCCACACCCCGGACGCCATGCAGAACGTGCTGTCCACCCTCAGGGACATAGCCCCGGAAAGGGAACTCATATGCCTGTTCGGGTGCGGAGGAGACAGGGACAGGACGAAGAGACCGGAGATGGCGGAAGTTGCTGAAAAATACGCTGACAGGATAATAGTCACAAGCGACAACTCCCGCTCCGAGAAGACTGAAGACATATTCGAAGACATCCGTAAGGGATTCTCAATAAAAGGATTATCAAAAACAATATTCATAGCGGACCGACGGGAAGCTATACGCACGGCTATTATTCTCGCACCTGAGAACTCGACTATCCTCCTTGCCGGAAAAGGTCATGAAACCTACCAGATACTTGGCGGGGTAACCAACCATTTCGACGAGAGGGAAATCGTCCAGGAAGTGTACAAAACCTTAGAAAACCAATGATCAAATGATTTACGCCCTTTTCAAATACTTCCAGAGCCATGGTATAGACTTCCCCGGGGTCCACTTGATGAATTACCTCTCGTTCAGGGGAATGCTCGTAGCTGTATCCGCAATCCTGCTGACCTTCCTGATCGGCCGGCCCTACATCCGTATGATGCAGCGCCGCCAGCTGGGCGAGACGATCAGAGACCTCGGCCTTGAAGGACAGCTGTCCAAGAAAGGCACCCCCACCATGGGAGGTGTCATCATCCTGTTCTCGATCCTGATTCCGGTCCTTCTCTTCTGCGACCTGGGGAACATATATTCCATCCTGCTGATAGTGACCTTGATCTGGTGCGGACTGCTCGGATTCGCAGACGACTACATCAAAGTGTTCAAGCACAACAAGGAGGGAATGAGCGAGAGGGCCAAACTGGCGGCCCAGATAGCCCTCGGTTTCATAATAGGACTGACTGTCTGCTTCAGCGACGATGTAGTTGTCCGCGAGAAGGTAGGAGTGAACCATGCCATAAGCCAGGAAGATACCAGGACTGTCGACAGCGAGACCCTGGTGACCGAATCCGCATGGCATGACGAGGATGTGGTCAAGAGTACCAAGACTACACTCCCCTTCATCAAGGACCATGAGTTCGACTACAAGTACCTCTCTCCCTTCAAAGGGACATGGGGCTGGTACTGCAAATGGGCCATATATGTCCTGATGATCGTACTGGTAATCACTGCATGTTCCAACGGTGCGAACCTGACCGACGGAATGGACGGACTGTCGGCCGGTGTCTCGGCGATAGTTGGAGTGGTAATCAGCATACTGGCATGGCTCAGCGGCAACATATTGGATTCGAGCTACCTCAACATAATGTACATCCCAGGCACCGGTGAAGTGGCGATCTTCATGGCCGCATTCGTCGGAGCCCTCATAGGATTCCTGTGGTACAATTCCTTCCCGGCCCAGGTCTTCATGGGAGACACCGGAAGCCTTACTATCGGAGGGATAATCGGAGTCAGCGCGATACTGATCCGCAAGGAGCTGCTGCTTCCTCTCCTGTGCGGAATCTTCCTGGTGGAAAGCGTGTCAGTACTCATCCAGAGGCTCTGGTTCAAATACACGAAAAAGAAATACGGTGAGGGACGCAGGGTGTTCAAGATGACCCCCCTGCATCACCACTACCAGAAGGAGGGAATCCCCGCCCTGATCACGGCTCCCCACAAAGCCTTACCGGAAGCCAAGATAGTGATGCGGTTCTGGATCGTGGGAGCCCTTTGTGCAGTGGCTACACTGGCGTTGTTAAAGGTCCGTTGAAAAAAGAAAAATAACAGATATGTCGAGAATTGTTGTTCTTGGAGGAGCTGAAAGCGGAGTAGGGTCCGCAGTGCTCGCAAAGGTGAAAGGATTCGATGTCTTCCTGTCCGACAACGGGAAGATAAAAGACAGCTATGCGCAGATCCTCCGCGACTGGGACATCCCATATGAAGAAGGAGGCCACACCAGGGAAAAGGTGCTGAATGCCGACGAGGTCATAAAGAGCCCCGGCATCCCCTCTTCAGCTCCTATGGTGCGCGAAGTGGAGGGAAAGGGAATCCGGGTTATCTCAGAGATAGAATTCGCAGGCCGCTACGACAATGCGAAGAAGATCTGCGTGACCGGGAGCAACGGAAAGACGACCACCACTTCCCTGATTTACTACCTCCTCCAGAACGCCGGACTCAACGTCGGGCTCGGAGGGAACATAGGGAAAAGCTACGCCCTGCAGGTCGCAACAGAACACTTTGATTATTATGTACTGGAAATCAGTAGTTTCCAACTTGACAACTGCTATGATTTCCGCCCCGACATAGCCATTATCACCAACATTACCCCGGACCATCTGGACCGCTACGACTACAAACTGGAGAACTACGCGAAGGCGAAATTCCGCCTCATCCGCAACCTCCGTCCCGAGGACTGCTTCATCTTCGACAATGACGATGAGATCACTATCGAGCATCTCGACAAGATCATTACCCAGGCCAAGAAACTCCCTTTCACCCAGAAAGGCGAAGTTCCTCAGGGAGCATATGTGAAGGGTGACAAGTTCATCGTGAAGGTAGATGAAGAGGAATGCGACGTCTATCTCAAGGAGCTGGCACTGGGCGGCAAGCACAATATCTACAACTCCATGGCGGCAGCGATTGCGGCGAAGGCCTCAGGAATCGACAACGAGGTCATCCGGAACTCCCTGGCCACCTTCCAGCCGATAGAACACAGGCTTGAACCGGTCCTCAGCATCAAGGATGTACTCTACATCAATGATTCCAAGGCAACCAACGTGGATTCGGCCTGGTACGCCCTTGAGAGCCAGAACCGTCCGGTAGTCTGGATTGTCGGCGGAGTGGACAAGGGGAATGACTACAGCGTACTCACCGACCTCGTAAGGGAGAAGGTCCACGCCATAGTCTGCATGGGAGTCGACAATGCCAAGATACACGCGGCTTTCGAAGACATAGTAGGGAAAGAGAACATATGCGACGTGCTCAGCGCCCAGGAGGCGGTTACAAGGAGCGCAGCCTTCGCCAAAGAAGGCGACGTAGTCCTTCTCAGCCCCTGCTGCGCCTCTTTCGACCTCTTCAAGAACATGGAAGACCGCGGGAACCAGTTCAAGGAAGCTGTTAGGAACCTCTGACGGACAGGAAAGATGAAAAACGGAGACAAGAAAGGATTCTGGAATTTCGTAGACCGCCTTGAAGGAGACAAGGTGGTGTGGATGATAGTGCTTCTGCTCATCCTCATCTCCATCGTCGCCGTTTTCTCGTCCACTCCCCAGCTCGCCCTCCAGACCCACAGCGACAGGCTGTCCATAGTAAGGGAACAGTTAATGGTGGCAGTCCTGGGGCTCGGACTTATAGTGGCACTGTACAGCATCCGGAAGATCGGCATTTACCGTTTCTTCGCACAGTTCGGCTACCTGGTCTCGATTGCCATGCTGGTCATACTTGCATCGCACCAGTCGCTAGGCTTCATCAAGCCCGTAATGCTCAACCACGCCTGGAGGATCCTGAAAATAGGTCCTGTCCAGATCCATGTCTTCGAATTCGTGAAGGTGGCCATGATCCTATACCTGGCATGGGCGGTCACGGCCTACAACAAAGGAGAATTCTGGATCGCGAACCACTTCAGGGACAACGAGAAACTGGGATGGCTCGCCAAGCCCATATGGCAGCGGATCATCTACATCTATATCCCGATATTCTCCACTGCCGCCTGCATGATGGTCGGCTCCCTTTCCAGTACCATATTCATCGGAGGGATTATGTTCCTGACCATCCTGCTGGGAGGATTCAAGCTGAAGCACGTGCTCGCCTCAGGAGTCGTGGCCATCGGATTCATTCTGCTGCTCATCGCTTTCAATGCCCCGTTCCCGGCCGACAAGAAGCCTTTCCCGCATCTTGACACGGCCCTCGGCAGGATAGCCAGCAAAAGCCACGAGCAGGATCCTATGACCATAATCATGACCGCTTCGAAGAGCTCGCCGGAGTACCAGGACGCAGTGGACAAGCTCCAGCAGCCGATGAGCGCAGAGATTGCCATACGCGAAGGAAAAATTCTCGGAAAAGGACCGGGCAGGAGCACACAGAGATACGTAACTCCCGTAATGTTCGAGGATTATATGTTCTCCTTCATAGTGGAGGAATACGGCCTGATCGGAGGAATAATAGTGATAATACTATACCTGAGCCTGCTTTCCAGAGGCTCGATGATAGTGAGGGGCTGCGACAATGCATTCGCCAAGACCACAGTGGCAGGACTCGTCCTGCTTATAGCCCTCCAGGCCATGATGCATATGATGGTCAACGTGGACATAGGCCCGATGACAGGACAGACACTGCCGATGATAAGCCACGGGAACTCATCCTTCCTGATGTTCAGCATAGCCTTCGGGATAATACTGTCAATCAGCCGGATGGCAAAGGCCAAGATGGCACGCGAAGATGCACATGCGGAACCCCTGACGGTGCATCATGAAGAAACACGTCCTGACGAAGTAAAAGACACTCTAGAGGATCTTGAGACCCTTGAAAGCATAGACAGCGGAATGGAATAGTTGATACAAACGAGAGAGCATATGGACCATAAACCTTTGAGAGTCATAATCAGCGGCGGAGGAACCGGCGGGCATATCTTCCCGGCGGTGTCCATCGCTAACGGCCTGAAGGCCATGAACCCCGACACGGAAATCCTCTTCGTCGGCGCTGAAGGGAAGATGGAGATGGAAAAGGTACCCGCAGCCGGTTACAAGATAGTCGGCCTGCCGATGCTGGGTCTCCAGAGGCAGCTCAACTGGGAAAACATAAAGAACGACCTTAAAGTGCCCTTCAAAGTGCTCCAGAGCATCCACAGGGCCGGAAAGATAATCGACGAGTTCAAGCCCGACGTAGCGGTCGGGGTCGGTGGTTACGCCAGCGCACCCCTCCTCTGGCAGGCAACCCGCAAGCACATCCCGTCCCTGATCCAGGAACAGAACGGATTCGCCGGCCTTACCAACAGGATACTCGGCAAGAAAGTGCAGAAAATCTGCGTGGCATATGAAGGCATGGAGAAGTTCTTCCCCGCAGACAGGATTGTCCTCAGCGGAAATCCCATCCGCAGCGAGATGGTCCCCGCGACAGAGGAAATGAAGAGACATGCATATGAATTCTACAGGCTGGATCCGGGCAGAAGGCATATTCTCGTAGTGGGGGGAAGCCTGGGAAGCGGGACCCTGAACAAGGCCATGAAGTCATGGATCTCCTCGGGATGTCCTGCAGGAGACGACATAGAGGTGATGTGGCAGTGCGGGAAATACTACAAGGCGGACATAGACAGGTTCATGGAAGAGAAGACCAGGGATGCCGCGGTCAACGACAACGTACAGTTCGTACACCACAGCGACTTCATCTCCAGGATGGACCTGGCATATGCCGCGGCAGATGTCATAATATCCCGCTCAGGCGCCAGCACGGTATCGGAAATCTGCGCGGTGAACAGGGCGGCCATATTCGTCCCGTCCCCGAACGTAGCCGAAGACCACCAGACGCACAACGCGATGGCACTGGTACGGAAGGACGCCGCGATGATAGTCACCGATGCCGAGGCCCCGCAGAAGCTCATGTCCACTGCCATAGCGCTGGTGCACGACCCTGCGAGGATAAGCGAAATCGAAACAAACGTAGCCAAGCTTGCCCTCCCGCAGGCAGCTACGACTATATGTGAGGAAATCTACAAGCTGGTGTGATGTACAAGAGCATTTACTTCATAGGAATCGGCGGAATCGGAATGAGCGCCATCGCGAGATACTACAAGTTCAAAGGTCTCTCGGTGTCGGGGTATGACCGTACCCCTTCCGACCTTACCGCAGCACTTGAGGCTGAAGGGATTGCGGTCCATTACGAAGACCGGCCGGACCTGATTCCGGAAGATGTGGAATCCACCCTGGTCGTCTATACTCCTGCCGTCCCTGAAGACTTCGGGGAATTGAAGGCTGTCAGGGAGAAAGGCTACAAGGTAATCAAGCGTTCCAGGATGCTCGGCGAAATCGCCAGGGGGCAGAAATGCCTGGCAGTCGCAGGAACTCACGGAAAGACCACTACCAGCACCCTCGTGGCCCACATATTCACTGACTCCTCTGAAGGCTGCAGCGCATTCCTCGGAGGCATATCCAAGAATTACAAGACCAACCTCCTGGTCAGCATGAATCCCGTAGTAGTGGCTGAGGCGGACGAGTTCGACCGTTCCTTCCTCCAGCTTTTCCCTCACACCGCGGTAATCACCGCAATGGATGCCGACCACCTCGACATATACGGAGACCTGGAGCACTACCAGCAGGCTTTCCGCGACTTCGCCTCCCAGACGGACGGTTTCCTGATAACCAAATACGGTCTCCCGGTAAGCCAGGAAGACACTCCGGCGAAACTGATGCATTACTCATATGACGATCCGCGCGCCGACTTCTACGCCAGGGCGATCAGTACCGACAACCTCGGGCACTGCTCTTTCGACCTGGTATGGCCGGGCGGAGTCATTGAGGACATCCGCTGCGGAGTCCCAGGCTGGGTGAACGTCGAGAACAGCGTCGCCGCGGCAGCCATATGCCTGATGAACGGGATCTCACCCGAGGCCGTAAAACACGCCATAGGCACGTTCCAGGGGGTCTGGAGGCGCCTCGACCTGCACGTCAACACCCCAGGCCTCACTTACATAGACGACTACGCCCATCATCCGGAAGAGCTCGCCTCGGCCATCTCATCCATACGGCAGATGTTCCCTGGAAGGAAGCTTACCGCAATCTTCCAGCCCCATCTCTACACCCGCACCAGAGACTTCGCCGCGGAGTTCGCACAGGCCCTCAGCGCCGTCGACACCCTCGTCCTTCTGGACATATATCCGGCCCGCGAAGAACCCATCCCCGGGGTCACATCCGAAATCATATTTGACAAAGTCACTGCCCCCGAAAAGGTTCTCCTCCGGAAGGAAGAACTTATGTCATGGCTTGAAAACGCACCTGTCGATGTCCTGGCCACCTTCGGAGCCGGCAACATCGACCGATTCATAGAACCGATCACTGAACTCTTGAGGAAAAGGCTTTGAAGAAATTCGTCAAATACGCAGTAGCCCTCGCAGCCGCGGCCCTGCTCGCCTTCCTGATGATACTCATCTGGAAAGGGAACAGCCGTGACCACTCGTTGAGGACATGCGAGGGACTCAGTGTCGAATTCGGCGAAGAACACAACTTCGTAACCCGGGACGACATAAAGGCCTACCTCGACGAGGAATACGGAGCATATATAGGGCAGAGGGTGGACAGTGTCGACCTCCACAAGGTGGAAGCAATCCTGGACCGGCGCAGCGCCGTCCTCAAGAGCGAGGCCTGGATAACCCCGGACAACATAATGCACGTGAAGATCTCACAGAGAGAACCGGTGGTAAGGTTCCAGACTGCCACGGACGGCTTCTATGCCGACGAGAAGGGCTTCCTCTTCCCTCTCCAGGAAAACTTCACTTCCCTCGTCCCGATAGTGGACGGGAACGTCCCTATCCAGGAGAAGAACGGTTTCAAGGGACAGCCGGACAAGCCGGAAGAAAGGCTCTGGCTTTCACAGGTGATCGAGATGGTCAACTACATGGAGAAATCAGGCATATGGGCGGACAACATAAGCCAGATAACCGTGGACGGGAAAGGAGACCTTGTCCTGATCCCCCGGGAAGGGAGTGAAAAGTTCATATTCGGTTCCCCGGACCAGGCCCAGGACAAGTTCAGGCGGATAGAAGAGTACTACCGGAGCATAGCCCCACTCAAGGAAAAGGGTTATTATACAAGCGTCAATGTGAAATATGCCAGACAGGTAATCTGCAGGAGATAATCAGAAACAACAACATATAATATGGAAGAAAAATACATAGCGGCAATCGATCTGGGCACGTCCAAGATAGCGCTGACCGTGGCCAAAGCCATGGGAGACGACGTCCAGATCATCTATTACAAGGAGACTCCTTCCGACGGAATCCGGAACAGCTACGTTTTCAACCCGATGAAGGCGGCCGGTCCGCTCAGGCAGGCAATCGACCAGGCAGAGCAGGAACTCAGGATAAAGATCCTGCAGGCTGTCGTAGGACTCCCGAGGTACGCCGTAAGGCAGGTCACTGCGAATGCAAAGCTGCCCAGGACTGACTCCGATGCCGGAATCACCCGCGAGGAGATTGAAAACCTCAAGAGCATGGCGGTGGAACAGTACCCGATCGACGACCCGAAGAAGGAGATCATGTACGGTGCTGTCGCCCAGAGCTTCTCCACCGATGACAGCTTCAACCACGTGGAATCAGACATCATCGGAATGCCCAGCGAGACCATCGAAGGCAATTTCAAGGTGTTCATCGGAGCCAAGAGGCAGGCTACCAACATCGATTCTGTCTTCAACTCCATCAACGTGGCCGTCGCGCGCAAATACTTCACTCCTGACGTAGTGGCCAAGGCGGTACTCTACGATGAAGAGATGGACAACGGAGTCGCCCTCATCGACTTCGGAGCAGGTGCGACCTCTGTTACGATCTACTCCCGCAAAGTGATGCGCCACTATGCTTCCATCCCCTTCGGAGGTAAGGTGATTACCACCGACATCAAGTCGGAAGCAACTGTTACGGAGCATCTTGCAGAGAATATCAAACTGGCCTACGGGGCCTGCATGCCCGACCGTCTCCAGACCCTTGGAGAGAAGAGCCTCCAGATAGTTGACGAGAACAGGGTCCCCCAGCAGATCCTTCCGGTGAAATACCTCTCCGAAATCATCACCAGCAGGGTACGCGAGATCGTAAACGCCATCCTGTACGAAATACAGGAGAGCGGATATGCCGACTCCCTCCGCAGCGGAGTGGTGCTCACCGGCGGATGTGCCAACCTGGTGGGCTGCGCTACCTTCATAAAAGAACTTTCGGGCTACAACGTGCGCATAGGCTATCCGAGGCACAAATTCTCCGCCTCAGGATGCCAGGGCATACTCGAGACCTCGGCCACCGCATGCGCGGGAATGGTCCTGGCCGCGAAGAACGACCATATAGTCAGCTGCATCGAGGAACCCCTCGCCTGGACTGAAGAATCCGAAGCTGCGACTGAAGAGCCCGCTGCCGAAGAGACCACTGCCTATGTTCCTTACGAGACTAACGACGAAGAAACGCCACAGCAGGAAACATATGAGCCACAGAATGACGGAGTGCTTTTCGACACCTCGGATTTCATAGTCCCGAAGGAGGAAAGGAAAGAGAAGAAGAAGGACAAGAAGAAAGAGAAGCCTTCGATCATATGGAATTTCATTTCGAAAAAGGCCCGCAACATTGTGGACAGCATGGGCGACCTCTACGAAAACATGTCGGACGAACAAATCTAAGGAGACAGCAACATGAACGCTTACAACAACATAGATGTAGATTTCACTCCCAGCGACTGGGTCAGGTCCGATGAGACTATCAAGGTCATCGGAGTAGGCGGCGGCGGTTGCAACGCTGTCTCCTACATGTACCAGCAGAAGATTACAGGCTGCAGTTTCATAGTCTGCAACACAGACTCCCAGGCTCTCGCCCAGAGTCCCGTACCGGTGAAGATACAGCTCGGTAAGGGCCTCGGCGCAGGAACGGACCCGACAAAGGGCCGGAATGCCGCAATAGAGGCACAGTCCCAGATCGAGGAAGTGGTGCTCAACGGAAAGACCCGGATGCTCTTCATCACGGCCGGAATGGGTGGAGGAACCGGAACCGGAGCTTCTCCCGTCATAGCCAAGATGGCAAAGGACAAGGGAATACTCACAGTAGCCGTAGTGACCCTCCCGTTCAAGAATGAGGGGAACGAGTCAATGTCGAAGGCCATAGACGGAATCCGCGAACTCGAAAAGAACGTGGACAGCCTGCTTATAATCAACAACGAGAAGCTCTATGACTTCTACGGGAACCTCCTGGTCCAGGATGCCTTCCCGAAGACCGACGACGTCCTCCTTACCGCAGTCAGGGGAATAGTTGAAATCATCAAGAAGCCCGGCTACATCAATGTCGATTTCCAGGATGTGGAGACTATGATGCGCTCCAGCGGAATGGCCCTTATGGGTTGCGGGACCGGCACCGGAAGGAGCCGTCTGGAAGAAGCGGTCAAGGCCGCCCTCGAATCCCCGCTGCTCAACGACTTCGACCTCTCCACGGCCAAGAACATGCTGGTGAACATCTCCGTAGGACACAACGACCAGGGAATCAGGATGGACGAACTCCGGAAGATAGACGAGCTTATCGCCCAGAAGACCAACAAGGTCAACCGCTTCAAGAGGGGTATCATCTACGATGACGACCCGGACGTAGGCGACAGGGTGAGCATAACCATCATTGCGACCGGATTCGAGATCAGCAAGCTCTCAGACATAACCGACGTAAGCCTCGGGAACATCATCGAGATAGACAAGAATTTCACATATGACCCATATGCTTCGCTCAGCGACGGAGAGATCTCGATTCCGGACAACGGAGGCGGTTCGCCCCGCAAGATAGGCTACAACACAGAGGAGAACATACGCACGTTCCGCTTCACTGAAGATGAGCGTCCGGTGCTTCTCGTCAATCCGGGAGAGAGTCTCGGAGAACTCGAGGCAGTGCCCGCAATCAGGCGAAGCGCAAAAGCTGCTGCTGACACTCTCTGATTTAAAGAGATTCAGGAGCAGCTGTGTTATATGTAACTGTGACAAATCCCTGAATAGCAGGCTGCATTCGGATAGCAATCCGAGTATATGGTGCACCGCCTTCGGAAATCTCTTCAGAAGATATGCTTAAATGCTTTTCACTTGAGCGGATGGTGAGCATCATCTTCTCGCCGCCTCGTTCAAGTTCGATGTGATGACTGTCAATTATCCTGACTGCAGAACGAGTCGTAATTGCCGTTTCGAAAATCTGCTTTGAATCGAAAGCAAATATGTCATTTACGGAAAATGACGGCTCTTTTCTGTCAAGGATGAATCTTCTCTTGATTTCTTTAAGCTCAGGGATGTCATAGGCGGAAGCAATGTCCATTTCCAATTCATCCCGGTCTTCAGAAAAGGATTTCCCGGTTATCACGGCCTTTGCCTTGCTTCCGGAAATCTGGTCCTTTCCACAAATCAATGGAACGGAATGGCCATAGGAACCCAATGACTTGAAGGCAGTATATCTTTCGGAACCGAATGTCTTGATATTATAGGGAATAGATCCCGGATCCTCAACGATTTTCTGCCTGCCCACCACAAGAGTATATGACCCCAGGTCATTGTGGTTGTGAGCTTCATTGTTGTGACCTCCCTTCAAAGCAACTCCAATTTGCCTGGGGTCTTCCGCACCTGATCGGACAATCAGGATTCCGGATTGAGCGAAAAACGAGCGAAGCGGCCGGGAAGCGACTGTGTTAATGGAGTTTACTTCATTGTCAAGATTCATTACGACATCAAGTAGTTGCACAGTCAGGTTGTCCGTAAGCCCCAAGTCCGGCTTATTGTCCACAGAAAGGTTTATGCCAAGAGCCCGATTGAAATATCTCGGATTGGATTGCAAGGGCTGCGCATTCGCGCCGCAGTCTGCGATGGAGGGGAAAATGCCGCTGAGTATTTCTATATTCTTTGGGAATGCAGCAATCCCCTGAATCTTTGGACTGTTCCCAAACAGGTCTATTTTTCCCCCTGTATCCTGAAAAACTTTTTCCCTCAAAACCAGATAATGGGACATTCCATAGTTGTAATAGCTTACTCCTTCTGTGCAATACCCATCTTCCTTGAAACCCTCCAGATAGTTTGGTACATATTTTTCCGCAATGCTCACATAAACAGCCCGTTCCATACGATCGGCAATCATAATCAATGCAGAGCAGACTACACCTTCAAGACAAACCGGATTCCAATTGTTGGTCGATCTCAGCCAGCCGTGATAGTTATTTTTGCCGGCAAATGTTTCCATAAGTGGATTAAAGGCACGCTGATACAATTGCTTGAGCACGTCCTCGAACACAGAATGCGGCAGTTTGTCATCCAACAGATAAACCGCTTGTGCCAAATTGTGTGAATAGCTTGCAGTAGCAAGTTCTATCAAGCCGCCGTAATTATTCTTGTTGTAATTACGAGGGTTGACCCAGGTTTCCTGCCTCATGATGTCGTACATAAAAGATTGTATCAGAGGTGTGAAACGATCTTTATTTTCCAGACACTCCGCCCACACAAGTGTTGAAAAAGCCCTCATACGACCGGAAATCACGTCTTTTCCTGATTGGGTGTCTCCCTCGGTAAATACACGGTCATATTTGGCCTGGTCCCATGCGGGGAATCCATCTTTCAGCATCTTCTCCGCTTTTAGGATTGCGGAGTCATATGCCCCGCTTTCGTATAGCCTGTCCCAAAATGCACGGTTTTTATATGTCGGTCCAAGGCCGGAAGGGTTCTCGGGGAGAAAACCGGCGATTTGCCGGATCCGCTGCATGTCCAGCGGCTCAATTTGCTGAATCGCCGACGTAGGGAAACACAACACCAAGGCCAGAAGTGTTGTAATAATCACTTTTGTCCTGTTCATAGTCCAGATTGAAATAGAATGCTCTGTCGGTATTATTATTTGAATGCGTTCAAGAGTTCCTCAAGGTGATCAGCATAGACGCCGCGCGGAGAACACTCATGCTTCTTGCATATGGCTGCAGCCTCGCCGACAACTTCTCCCATCATGCCGGTCATATTCTGGACACGGGTAGATGAAAGAGCTATGTGTGAGACGCTTACGTTTCTTCCAGCCATGAACATATTATTGACATTGACTGAATAAAGGCAGCGATAAGGCAGGAAATATGGAGGCGGCACCTGATCGTCGCGCAGTAAGGCTCTGCCTACACCCATCTCGTTGAAATAGTGCTTCATTGTCGATTTGAACTCATTTCCAGGGAAGAAGAACGAGTTCTTCGGGGTCGGGAAATGCTGGTCAATCGAATAGGTACCATAGACCAAAGCGTCATCGTACCTGGTATAGCGGCCCTCAATATCCTGCTGGACGAAGAAGACATCACCCACCAAGCGACGGGATTCGCGCTTTCCCATTACATATGTCATGCTGCTGAACGCACGGTTGGCATAATCCTTCTTGTTCTTACTGTCATTCTTGAGGAAAGCCCAGTTGCCAAAAATCGCCCTGAATAGGTAATCACGGATGTACTCAGCCTCACCGACCTGATCGTAAAGGAAACCTGACTCCCACCAGTTGCTGCCGGAAGTCTCAGGTTCACAGGAACTATCAGTGAACTGGATCGCCCACGGGCATCTCGGGAACGGGACCGGCTCCGGCATCACCTTTGTCCTCCAGGAAATCGTAGCTCCAAGCACGAAATTGTCCGGATAGTCCGGAGCGAGAGTCTCACGCGTGTCAGAGCGCTTTTCCCTACCGACACGAAAATCGGCTCCGGCCAGAAAACCCAGGTTCCCATCACCTGTACAGTCGGCAAAATATGGTGCACGGAAAACGAATTCCTCTCCAGTTTCTATGTGCTTGGCAAGAACTGAAGTGATTTTTTCTCCGTCCATAGTGGCTGAAGACACATGCATGTTGGGGAAATAGGACAGGGTTTTCTCTGCCTTTACCATCTCCAATACTTTATCCGACTTGTCATAGACATTCCTGATTTCCTTGGTAACTGTTCCAAGTACGGGATATGGCTCAGCGCAAAGAGCACCGGATGCAACGATACGCACCTCAGTGGAGTTGTTGCCTCCAAGGACCGGGCGGTCATTGATGAGGGCAACCTTGATGCCTTCACGGGCAGCCTTGACAGCAGCAGCAATTCCAGCGACGCCACCGCCCACTACGACGAAATCAAACTCACCAGCATCGACAGGTTTTTCAGGCAAGCCAAGGCATTTTTTCCTAAAAGCCGGAAGGGTCTTGCTCTCAGGGAGTGCAACTCCCTCGCGGACAAAGAGAATAGCGTCACAGCGGCCTTCAAAGCCAGTCAGATCTTTGAGCGACAAGACATTGTCCTCAATCTTAACATCGACAGCCCCTGCGAGCTCCCAGTCCCACTCCTTTCCATTTCCCAGCTCATTCTCCAGCTCCTGCCCACCAAAAGCTACTTTGAATTTTCCCGGAGATTCTTTGACCTGCCAAGGTGAGCACCAGTTCCATGTACGGGCATATACATTCCATTTTCCTTTCGGCACCTTTACTTGCGTGGTTGCATCTTTTACGGGGATGCCCATTCCATGCGCCAGCAGGAATGGGGACCCCATCTGGTCCATGAACTGCTGGTCAAGGACCCATCCTCCCCTTTCAGTGAAACTCTCTGCTTCGACAAGTACATAATCTATCTTTTTTGCCTCAGACAAGAAAGCAATCCAAATAAATGATAGGAGCAAAAGAAATCTTTTCATTTTAGTTATGATTAATAGTTTTCAGGATGTTCATCCTGCCATTCACTGATACCGTCACGAATCCTGTTCCTAAAGGTCAGGGTATCTGTGGCATATGACGTTGTACCATCTCCGTTATCATATTTGTAGCTTAGATATATCTGGCGATTTTGCAGAAGTCTTGCCTTATTGAATCGGCTTTCCCCATCAGGGTAGACCTGAATACTGGCTCCTTCTACCGGGCTGATAAGAATCTTATCCCCTTCCAGGGTCATATTAAATTCTCCCGCCTTATCGCTGACCTTGTTGGCTACAAGAGTGAAAGGAGCTACAGTCTTTAGTTTCATGATGCGAGTCTCAGGAGAAGGAATTTCAGTGTAATATTTAATCACGCTGACTTCGTTCCCTTCCTTGTCCTTGACAACCGTTACACCGCCATGCCAATAATTGCCGAACAACATGTTCTCATATTTAACTCCGACGACAGAGTACTCTTTTCCAAAGAGAACGGAATCTGCATCGGCTTTAAGTATCTTGAACGGAATGGCATACGAGGATACCAACGTCTTTGGATCAGCCAAGAATCTGGCAGAATCTATCTTGACGGTTATGACTCCTTTATGATCTCCACGAGGTATGACCATCTTTGAATTGTTACTCAGCGTATAATAATCCGACGGAAGCTCCTCCAAATCATCTACAGTAGCTACGCTTTCTTTTACGTAGTCCATTCCACCCTTCATGGTTTCCAGGAGTTCAGGGGTAATCAATCCAGGCTCCAGCGTAAAACCAACCTCACGGTCCCGGCTATTTTGATGGACTCCTGCCAAGACGACTCCCACCTGAAAGTCCATGCCTTCTCCTACAACAACCGTGCGAACATCAGTCTGATACGTAAAGTACACCGCATTGTTGTCAAAATCTTTAATATAATCCTCATAGCATGACGAGAAGAGGACCAGGCAGAACAATCCTGCCGTTATTCTAATGATTTTGTTCATAATTGTTTCCATTTTCTATTTCCAACTATCCCATCCTTCGTTCTGAACGAGATTGTCCAGCCTTAGCATTTCCTCATATGGGATTGGAAGATATGCCGACTTGAACAGACGGGGCTCTACCTCTACGGAGAGGTCATATGTGAACGTCCCGTCCTCATTTTTGACGATAGAAGCCATATGGACTGGTTTGTTGATTTCACTCAGATCGGTAGTCCATCTGCGGAGGTCGAAGAATCGCATTCCTTCAAAACAAGTTTCGATTCTCCGCTCGTTCTTAATAAACTCATTGAAGGCTTGTTTTCCTTCACCCGCAATTTCATCCAGATACGGATCCGTCACAAATCCAGCCTTGCCATGGTAAGTATTCCTGGAGCGGAGATATGCTATGGCATCTTTAGCCGAGATCCCGTACTTGCCGTTATCGGTCGGACCTACGACTTGGTTTGCAGCTTCGGCAAAAGCCAGACACATGTGGGCCCAGCGGATGAAGAATTTAGAATGAGGCTGCTTGTTCGGGTTGTTATCTGACCAGTTAAGGCCGGTGAAAACAAACTTCTTGATGTAATAGCCGGTGCGGCTGTTATCGATCGGTCCGGGAGCGTCTTTGCCGCCATCCCATGTTTCGAAACGATACATAGTCTCTCCCGTTTCATTCCTCTTAAGTTCCTCATTGTTGTAGAAGATTATACTGTAGAAACGAGGATCCCTATTCTTGTAAGGGTCCTGTGGATCGTACAAGGACGACCCCAGGGGATGATCCTTGGGATAACCATTGCTCATCGGGAAAGCATCTACGAGATCCTGCGTAGCACCAATATTTCCGTTACCCTGGAAGCCTCCTGGGTAAAACATACGTTCCATGGCATCGTTGGAGTTAGAGAACCTCGATGCAAACACTATTCCCGGGAAGTTGGGGTTGAACCAACCCACTCCCGTTTTGACATCAAAGCCGTTTTTGACATTGTCAACGTTGAGTTTGAAATCCATAACGGCCTTTGCGTTTACGGCTGCGGAATCCCATCTGGCCACATCGTTGCCCGGATTGAAACGGGGACTAGCCCAAGTAAGATAAACATTAGCCTTGAGCGCTCTCATGGTTATGCCATCGAAACGCCCCCAATAACGTGATCCAGCATGGGCCTTATCCGTTTCGCTCATGACCAGGAAATCCCTATGCGCGATCGGCAGGTATTTGTAGGCAGAATCGCAGTCCGAAATAATCTGCTTGACACAACTCTCGTAGCTGTCCCTGGCGGGTAACCCGGCGTCTTCAATCTTTATGGGCTCAAGCAGAACAGGGACGCCAAGGAGTTCTCCATTGTCGGCTTTCCCTCCAAACTTTTGAAGGAGATCCCAATAGAACCAAGCCCTTAGAGCGAAAGCTTCTCCCTGAAGTTGGGTTCTGACAAGATTATTCTTATATGCATCGACAAGATACCTCGTGTTGTATCCCATCCTGTCTTTTAGAAAGAGATTGGCTTGATAAATACCATCATAATCCCTTTTCCAATAGGTCAGGAACGGGTCAGAAGAGGAAGGCAAGGCTCCGACGGCTAAACGGCGGACGGCATTGGATGTACTGGTGATGACAGCATTGTCCGTGGCGCCATCCAGCAAAGCCCATTCAGAGTTGTTGTAATTCGTAGCCATGTAGTCATAACACTTTATGACCAATCCCTGAACGAGATTCTGATAATCCCAGATGTCCTCGGTTGTATATCCCCCGTTTGGATACGGATCCATAAAACTGCTGCAAGAACTGAGAAGGCAGACGGTTGTCAAAGTGAGTAATAACTTATTTTTCATGATTCAAGACTCCCTCATTAGTTAGAACGAAAATTCTATTCCAGCTGTAAATGTTTTAAACAGCGGATAGGCGGTAACACCGGCATTCACAGATTCAGGATCAACATCCTTCACAGAAGAGATGGTGAGCAGATTGGCTCCGCGAATCAGGAAACGGAAATAGTCTATCGCCTTGAAATTCTTGAACGGAAGCGTATAAGACAGTTCCACATTCTGAAGTTTGAAGAAACCGCCCTTTTCCAGCCAGTAAGCAGAGGTCAAGAAATTGTTATTGACTTTCTGATATGTAAGGCGAGGATAAGCGCCGTTTATGTTATCAAGGACATATTTCGAGTATGTGTTGTCACCCGTACCATTTCGGAAATAGATGTTGGATTTTGAAATGTCGTATGATGCACGGCCGGAGCCAATCATCTTGATTTCGAAATTCTTGTATCCAAGAGTAATATTTATCCCATAGAAAACTCTTGGCGAGCTGTTCCCGATGTATGAAACATCGTTGGCATCCAGCACACCGTCATTGTTGAGGTCCGCATATTTCAGGTCTCCCGCATACAGTGTTTCATCAAAACTTTGGTCGACAGCCTGAGCCTCAGCATCGGAACTGTATTTTCCTAGATAAGTGTATCCGGCAATTGCATCCTTTGAGTGCCCTACCATCGAACGGTATGACTCCCTGTAATTGGGCTCATCATACTTCAGCACCTTTGAATTGCGGAAAGTGACATTTCCTCCTATCTTGTACCGGAAATCCTGGATTCTGTCCGAATAGGAAAGGGCGATCTCAGTTCCGTAATAACGGAAGGAATTGTAGTTGACCCATGGGCTGGCGGAGGAATAGCCGGTCAAGTTGGGAAGCATGTTGCTCATCTTCCCGATGACGCCATCTTGTACGTTGTTGTAATAACTTATTTCAAAATACAGTTTTCTATTCAACATAAGGGCATCCAGTCCGACTGAGAATTCCTTCCTTTTCTCCCAGGTAAGGTTTTCGTTTGAGATTCGGTTGGGATAAGTCCCCGAGACGGATTCGGTATTCGATCCGAACCATTGGTTGGCACTGTGCGGACCAAACGACGTAACCGATCCTGTGGACCACCTGTCCTGATAATAAAATGCTGTAGATAATCCATCGTAGCCTAAGACTCCTGCATTGGCCCGCAGCTTCATGTAATCAATGAAGCGAAGGTTCTTCATGAATGGCTCTTCCGAGATTACCCATCCAAGACCAAGAGCGTAGAAGAGATCGTACCTTTTCCCCTCGGGGAAACTGGCACTGCCGGCGTAATTAAGCGCTCCTTCCGCGGAATACTTGTCTTTGAAGGAATACATCCCGGTAAAGATGCCATATTGCTGCCGCTCCGGCTCACGTCTTGAGTCTTTCGTTCCATTGAACAGCGAATAGATCATGGCGAGCTGCGTATAATGATCTCCTATTGTCCGCTCATAACTGATTTTCTGGTTGAAAGCCAGACGCTGATAATAGTAATCGTCAAACTTTGTCTGACCTGCATTGTCAACGCTGCTCCGAACCCTGCTGAATTCGGGAACGGTTGCTCCTGATTCATCGATGGTAGGGGTGACAATATAGGCAGCATAATCGTTATCCTTTCCTATCCTGGTCATGTTCAACAAGTTGAATGTGAAGAAAGTTCGGGATTTCAGCCCAGGCAGAAGGCGATGGAAGTCATAGTCCAAAGCAATGTTGGCTGCACCGCTGCGCGTCTGTTCTTTGAAATAACCACAGTCGGACAGGTCTCCGACAGGATTTCGGGAATAAGTAGAAGAGACACCGTACCAGGGAGATTCAACATCTTCAGTCTTGGCGTAGATCGGAAATGCGATCGGGGGGATGGTCGTAAAATCGGCCAGAAGGTCGTTCATCTCCTCATTAGAGGATGATGAAGCATAGTTAGGCGCATTCCTTATAGTCAGTCCTGTATATATGCCAAGACTGATCACGAATTCTTTCGTAACATTTATGTCGAGATTGGAACGGGCTGTGATCCGGTTATTGTCGGCGTTGGGGCCAATCTTGAAATTGTCCCCTTCGTTGTTAAATCCTAAATAAGCGAAATACCTGACCCAGTCGTTCCCGCCTCTGCTATGTATATCGGCACGGGTGAATCCCCGGTTGTCCTTCCACAACAAATCACGAAAATTGATGCTTGGGTAAAAAAGATCATATGCATCATTTTTGGCGTAACGATTGATGTCCTGGTCTGAATAAAGGGGGTCCATTCCGCTATTTATTCTGGCAAGATTGTTCAACCGCGCATAATCAGCGCCTGAAACCCACTCAGGGAACCTGTCCACGATGCTGACACCGCTCTCAACGCTGGCATGAACGGTGAATTCATCCGGAACACCACGTTTCGTGACAATGTTGATGATTCCGTCACCTGCACGCGGTCCGTACATCGTCTTACCTACAATGTCCTTAACTATTGTAATAGACTCAATCTCGTCAGGATCCAACGGAATTTCAGTAATGTCAACTTCCAGGCCGTCAATTATGAAGATGGGGCTGTATCCTCTCATACTCATGCCGACTTTTGCGCCCAGGGCACCAGATGCGGCCTGCTCCATGACGGAGAAGGTCGGGCTTCCGTTCTTCTCAACGACATCCAAGCCCGGGATCAAACCTACGAGGGCATTTCTCAAATCCGATGTCGGATAAGACTTCAGATCTTCTCCGCTAATTACATACTCGCCCGTAGTCGTGTGTCTTTTCTTATAGGTCAGGAATGGGTAGTTGATATCATCCTCTGCACCTTTGAACAAAACTGTCTTTTCCAGGCGGATTACACTGGGAAGCCTATCAGTAGTTAACGTAACTCTCTCAAATCCATCCTTCACAATCCTGACCGCTTCATTCTTGTCAGCCTTGAAAATGACAACGCCTTCGGCATCGGTGGTGTTGTATACGAAACTTTTCCCCACAAAGACCTGCACATCGCTCAGGGGCGCTCCGCTTTCGTCTGTCACCTTGAGTAAATGGTCGTTTTGGGCAAAGACAGATAAGCTCGTAACCCCTCCCAGAAACAAAGCCAGGGCTATGCTGAATAATTTATGTATCATAACTGGTTTCATAATTCTTTTGAATAAGGATTACCAACGCTTGTTGGGGACAAAAACATTCATCTTGTTTTCCTCGCTGATGGGGAACGGGAAATAATACATCGCATCAGAAGTCCACCTGACCTGGCGGGTTGGAGGCAACTCCTGTGTGTCATCGTACTTGTAGCCAGTTGGATACTCTTCGCTCACGGCCACTTTCTCAATATCCATCTTGCGTGAAGGCTCATTCATTACCCTCGGGGCGTCTTTCCACCTGCGTATATCAAAGAAATGATGTCCTTCACCATAAAGTTCAACCGTCCGCTCATTTTTGATTCTTTCTCTAAGCAGTTCAGTCGATCCAGTAAATTTGTCCTGGACTGGGACCATTCCAATTCGTGCCCGAATCAGATTCAAAGCTTCTAAAGCCGTGAGGTCAGCTCCGGGAGCTTTGCCATTGGGTCCGTATGCCTCATTGGCAGCCTCTGCATAATTCAGGTACAACTCTCCCAGCCTTACAAGCGGGTCTGTGAAGTAAGAATTGATCTTGTTCTTTACACTTTGTCCGTTCCAATACTTGGCTTGATAGTAACCTGTTTGCGTGATGCCTGTATGCGAAGGATTCAACATCTCTCCATACGTAATTTTTCCACCAGAATTCTGCCAGTAGATCTTTGCAGTTCCAAAACCGGGAACCGGGGCTGTGTTGTAGAGGATGTCAAGATAAAACCTGGGATCCCTGTTAGCATAAGGATCCTGGGGATTATAATGTCCTATCTTGATTGCAGCCTCCCTGTCTGCCTTCGTTTCCAAGGGATCTCCCCATGCGGTCTCAAAGTGATCTACCATGTTTTGTGTCGGACATTCCGGCGTCGGACTTGTCGAATTATTGCGCATTGCATTGTTCAACAACTGAGTTTGGATAGCATCCGAATAGCTGACCGCACTGCCTTTGTAATTCCAAGCCCAGATCTGCTCGTTGGTATATTTCGCTCCGACAAAATTCTTTTTATAATCCGCTGCAGGCAGGAGTTCATATTCTTTCTCCAAGGCAAGTTTGATCGCTTCCCAACTGGCAATGGCAGCTTTTTCCCAGTCTGCCTTGCCGTTCACGTTGCTCAACGGTGAGGCTGCGTACAAGAGAGCCCTCGACTTGAGAGCGATAGCGGCGGCGCCGTTTGGCAACCCCTGGTCAGGATCATTGAGGTGACCGACCTGCCCCGGTCCCGGATCACGCCTTGTCTTTCCCGCAAGATTGAAGTAGAAGGCAGCAGAATCCAGATCTGCCGCGACCCTATTGTAGGTCTCATTGTTTGTCAATCGGGGAAGGTCCCAATGCCCATCTTCTCCGACGATATAATCCAGATAAGGCATTCCTCCCCAGATCTTGGTCAGAGAAAAATGACAGAATGCGCGAACGAAAAAAATCTGGCCTTTCAGATCATTGATGGTTTCCGCACTGGCATCACTCAGCATTCCAATGTTACTCATAGCGACGTTGCAGATACGGATATCTTTGAACATCGAATTAAGGATTGGTGCAACGCGATGGGTGGTAAACCATTGCAGATTGGACTCGATCTGTCCATATTTGATAGGCTGCCTGTTGATTCGGCCCATGTCAGCAGTTTCGGTCAGAGCTTCCCATGTACTTCTGAAAGCACTTTGCGTCAGATAAAGATTGTATGCAGTCTTGATATTGAATTCATACCAAGTAGAAGGCGCCGTGGGGTCATCCTGACTGGTCCCGCCATAAACGGCATCAAAAAAAGATCGGAAGTTCTCGTATTTTGAGAATACGGTCTCTGTTGTCATTCCTGCTTCAGGTGACTTGTCAAGAAAGCTCTCACAAGAGAGGCAAAGTGCGCAGGACAACGCTAGAAGAATATAATGGATATGTTTCATTTTGCCTATGATTTAAAAAGACACCTTTGCACCTAATTTGATAGTCATGAGCTGCGGATAGAATCCCTTGCTGAAATCCTTTCTCTCAGGATCTCCTTCAATAAGATCAGTGAAGGTCAGCAGGTTGCTCCCCGTCATATAGAGAACGATGGAAGAGACGCCTATCTGTTTTGCCCAGCCAGGAGAAGACGAGTAACCCAGATATACCTCTTTCAATTTTATGTAATCAGCCCTTCTCCAGAATCGGCCTTCGACAAATGTACTGTACCCAGTTGCCTCTACAGCTGGCAGCCAGGCCAGCTGACGGATGTAGCCTGTCCCAGGGAAATGGAGCGTGGAGTGATTGGCCCCGGGATTGGTGGGAGTCCAGTAATCCAATTGCGAAGCATGGACCTCGTAATTACCTTTCGTGAATTCAGCTTCATAGTTCTGATTGTAGGACACGTATTTGCCGACGTTGCCCTGGAACAGGAAATTGAATTCAAAATGCTTGTAGCTAAAACCGCCGGAGAAGGAGAATGCATAGGGCGGATAAAGGGAACCTTTTATCGGATATGCATCCAAATTGGATACAACACCGTCAGCATTGTAATCCAGGAAGGAATAGTCGCCGATACTCAATCCCGTCAAGGCAATGGCCGAGGGAAGGATATGCGCATCATTCACAGAACTGAAATAGTTGCTTCCAGTAAGTTGAACACCACTGTTCTGCGCGCCCAGGGGTTTACCTTCAATCTTCTGATAATCAGGAGCATATGGAGGGTCGTCTTTGAATATGATGCGGTTCTCGTTGAAACTGAACAAACCTTTGATAAAATAGTTGAAATCCTTCCCGATGGCATCCCTGTATTCCAATTCGACCTCAATGCCATGTTTTTTGAGTTTACCCAGGTTAAGATCCTTGTACTGGATTCCGATAAGCATGGGGGTACTCTGAGGCGTCAGGAGCATCTTTGTTCGGTATTCTTTGAAGAGATCGACTCCTACGTGAAGGCGGTTCTTGAAAAAGCCCATGTCCAAACCAAGATCCTGCTTCCTTGCTTCTTCCCACTGAGCATACACATTTGCCGCCTTATCCTCTCTGATATATCCGTTGGAATCTTTATAATAGTCTCTGATGTATAGCCAGCGGGCGGAAGCCTTGTCACTTCCGACCAGACCGTCCGAATACCTTATCTTGAACTTCGAGAACCATGGGAAGGCCTCTTTGAAGAACTGCTCTTCAGAAATTACCCAGCCGATGGCACCCGAAGGGAAGAATCCGAAACGCTTAGTCGGCGCAAAACGCTCTGAACCAGTGTAACCAACATTGAATTCGGCCAGATACTTATGTTTGAAATCATATGTGATACGTCCTACAAGGCCATGGTTGTAATAGGGAAATTCCGTTCCAGCATTCTTCGTCTGGAAATTGACCAAAGCAAGGGCAGTCACATTGTGATTGCCGAAATGATTCTCATAGTTGCTGGAAAACTCGGTATACACATCACTGTAATAACCGCCTTGGAGCCCTCCGATAGAGATAGCAAGGGGTGGAAGAGTGTAGGTGGCATCCGACTGTCCGGTCCTGAACCAAGGATTCTCACCACTGAGTGCTTTGTCATAGTCAAACTGATACGAAGGATAATTGTTAGACGTTGAGCTAGTCAGGGAAAGATTCCTATAATATGTACTGAGTGAGGCTTTTGCCTGAACGGACAATCCCTTTAAAAGGAAATCCAACCTTTGTTTCAAAATCAAGTCAGTGAACAACTTGGTCTCTAAGTAACGGTTAAAGGCTCTCTGATGAAAGACTGTATAAGGATTGTCCAAATACTCTCCCATAGCCTCAGTATATCGGATACCCTTAGCGTCCGGATAATCCGGATCCGGATATTCTTCCAGCAGCCACTCCGGGAAATATGCAGGAAAACGGGCCGGGGATGTTCCATAAAGTGTCCACCATATATTCCCGATATTCGGCTGGTTTTTGATTCCGACTTCGCCACCGATGTTGAAAGAAAGTACTGTTGTTGGGGACAAGGTAAAATCCAAATTGGTCCTATAGTTGAACCTGTCATTAGTAAAACGAGAGTCCACAGCTCCCTCCTTGATTCCTCTGAACAGGGATCCTTGGCCTGTATATGCCAGAGAAGCGAAATATTTGACCGATTTTGTGCCGCCAGAAACGCTGACACTGGCATTTCCCATGGGCGCAACTTTTTTGGTCAACATTTTAAACCAGTTCATGTTCGGATAACGCAGTGCGTTCAAGCGAGTGGACGGATTCTTGTACTCATTCAGAACCGACTGGGGAATCAGCTCCGTGAACTGCTGCTCGTTCATCCTCGCGATATTCAACATACTCATCGTCGTGTAAGAGTCGATGAAATCCGGCATGCGGGTGGGTCTCTCTAAACCGAACGAGACTGAAGCAGAGAATTTTGGCTTACTCTCGCGTCCACGCTTTGTTGTCACAATGATTACGCCGTCAGCACCTCGGGCGCCGAAGACCGCAGTTGCAGAAGCATCTTTCAAAACGGAAAAGGATTCAATCTCGCTCGGATCCAGGGTGTTGAACTCTCTTTCCACACCGTCGACAAGAGCCAAGGGAGATGAGCCGTTCCAACTAGAGAGGCCTCGGATAACAATTTCTGCGTCATCGTTTCCCGGTTCGCCAGTCTGTTGCATGGTGATAACGCCGGAGAGCTTACCTGCGATGGCATTCGTGACATTTGTAATACCCGATTTCTCAAAATCCCGTTCATCAATTTGCGAAACGGCTCCGACAAGCGTTTCCTTCTTCTGAGTTCCATAACCGACGACGACGACTTCATCCAACACGCTGGAGCTGTCGTTCATCCGCACGGTAATCCTCGTGTTGTCACCCACCAGGATATCTTGCGTTTCTAATCCGATAAAAGAGAACTGAAGAATTGACTTCTTGTCTGGGACGGTGATTCTGTAATTCCCATCAAGATCTGTCATGACCCCGGTCTTTGTCCCTTTAATCATAACACTTACCCCGGGAAGCGTCTCACCATTAGAATCTGTTACCTTGCCTGTAACTGTAATCCCATCTCGGAGGCTTTGTTGTCCGAATGCGGGATTGCCAGGCAGGCCCGGCAAACCATTACTGAGAAAAAACGCTAGGAATAAAATTTTTAAAAAGTTCATACTTGAATATTGCTGGTGATTAATTTCAATTAAAACTTTTTAAAAATAAAAGAAAGAATGTTTTTTCCCTATAGGCGAAATTTCAAAAGTAAATAAAACACAGGACGACATAACGGCAATTTGCCGCATATCAAATGTTTACAAATTAAAGAATAAGCTTAAACGGTAAATAGTTCAGTCAAAAATGAATGTCCATTATTGACTTTTCCATACTAGACGGGGCAGACAACGCAGACCTTTTTACTTTTGAACGGCAATTGTACACTGTCCTTTTTGAATAGTGCAAAAGGCTTGCAATCTTGTCGGTATCAGAGATGCCGAGTTTGATAAGGGCATAAACCCGCTGTTCAGGCGTAAGGAGGTTACCCCTGCCTGCGGAGAGCTGACAATCATCCTTCAGCAGGGAGTTCAATTGCTCACGGAAATGAGGATACAACGCCAAAAAACTTTCATCAAACATGCGATAAAACTCCTTCTCTTCGTCACTCCTCCAGTGCCCGGAAGTATATTCCTCCAACAACTCTTCTGAATGCCCTTGCCGAAGAGACTGAATTATTTTATTCCGCATATGACTCTTATCCTCTAAATTGTCAGAGATAACAGAAAGGAATTGGGAGAGGTACATATCCTTTACTCTGTTCGATTCTCTCAAATTATTTCTTGTTAAGAGAAGCGCCCTTTCTCTCCCCCACAGAAGAAAAACAATAATGGCAAGGGCGAGCGCCATTGCGGCAATAATAACAAGAAGCAGTATGATCCAACGGTCCTGTTTTGAGTCTTGTGCCTGGTAAGCCTGATTGATTTCGGGGGAAGAGAGAGCTAGTCGCCAGAGACGAAGTTTTCCCCTAAACGTCATAGCATCAGGAATACAATAATTTGAAATATAATTGAATGCCTTGCCTACATATCCCAGATGAAAGAGTTTCCTGGCCAGGACAGTCAAAGCTGCATAATTTTTCATAGAGTGGCGGGCTGCGGATATTGAGGACTTAGCAAGCCACACGACCTTGTCATTTTCATTGGATGAAATCCTATGCATCTGATATGCCGCATACCCCCATGTAACGAGACTCTCAGGAGAACTTGACACCAGATCTTCAATTAGTGCGACATGCAAAGAGTCATTATTTGATTCAAGTGCATCTTCAATCTTCAACTGCCGAGACAAGAAATCATCCCCAGGGAGGAAATTTAACAATGAGTCTCTATATATATCCTTAATAACCAAATACTTCTCAATTACCCCCTTATCAAATGAGTCTGCAACATATCTGGTGCCGATTTCATACATTATCTTGTACCATAACGGAAGAAGTTCCTCACTGATATCAGAACGGCTGCAGTCTTGCAGGACTTCCAACGCATCTGGGATTGTCCCTGATTTTGCGTACACCCAGGCAAATCTAAGGTGTGCCTCCATTTGTAAATCGTGATTATCGGAACGCTCTGCTACACCCATCGCGTGATTCAAATAATTAAGCGAAGAATCGACTGAAAACCTGAGAAATTCATCAGCAATTCTAAAATCGCCTTTGCATATGCTGTCCTCTTCTGACAACAAGTCCCTTTCTTCCCTTAAACCCTTCATCCGATCAAGGAACATCCTTTCATAATCTGCACTTCTTGCCAACTCCCTGTCGAGGCTATCAAGAAGATGGATCGCAGATTTCTCTAATCTGACTCTTGTTGAACAACCAACAAGCGGAAGCAGAACTAAAAGAGCAATCAGTTTAATGGATGAGGTGTTTCTCATATTTCAGTGTTCGAATCGGAATGATTATTCTTGAAGGCATTGAAAGAATACCCGCTAAAGGTAAGTAATAATTCTTAATATATGACACAGATTGTCAAGGTTACTCTCCTTAATTTCACGAACTTACATTTCTTTAAGCCTTGGGGCATCTGTTTGGTATTTCCATTTCACGCCTGTCTTTTATCAAAAACAAACAATATGATTTCGATTAGTTGTTACAATGAATTTATAGTAAATTATCTGAAAAGAAGGCTGACCTCGTGAGGATATTTTCCTATCTTTGTAGGATAGAGTTATTAACATAAAAGGCAGAATGGCAGACAGAAAGACAAGAGTGAGGTTCGCGCCTTCCCCGACCGGCCCCCTGCATATGGGCGGAGTGAGGACGGCATTGTACAATTATTTCTACGCCAGGCAGCATGGAGGTGACTTCATCCTGCGCATAGAGGACACCGATTCCAACCGCTTCGTTCCGGGAGCGGAAGAATATATCATCGAAGCACTTAAATGGTGCGGCATATGTCCGGACGAGGGCTTGGACGCCAATGGGAAGCTCGCGGAAGAGCCGTCGCTGCGCAATCCGCACGCCCCCTACCGCCAGAGCCTCCGCGGAGAGACCTACATCAAATACGCCAAAGAGCTCATAGCGAGCGGCAATGCATATTATGCCTTCGACACCGCCGAAGAGCTCGCTGCGCGCAGGAGCGAAGCGGAGAGCGAAGGGAAGACTTTCACATATGACCATGTGACCCGCATGCATATGCGTAATTCCCTCACCCTCCCGCAGGAAGAGGTCAGCAGGCTCCTCGAAGAGACAAGCGACTGGACCATACGCTTCAAAATGCCAGCAGACACCCTGGTGGAGATGGATGACCTCATCAGGGGACACATCGAGGTTAACACCGACACCCTGGACGATAAAGTCCTGTGGAAGAGGGCTGACAAGCTGCCGACATATCATCTGGCCAACATAGTGGACGACCACCTGATGGAGATTACCGAAGTCATCCGCGGGGAGGAGTGGCTGCCTTCATTGCCTCTCCATTACATGCTTTACAAAGCATTCGGATGGACTGATACCATGCCCCACTTCGCCCACCTGCCTCTCCTCCTCAAACCGGACGGCAAGGGAAAACTCTCCAAGAGGGACGGCGACAAACTGGGCTTCCCGGTCTTCCCTCTGAAATGGGTGTCTCCTACAGGAGAAGTTTCCAGGGGCTACAGGGAGGATGGCTATTTCCCGGAGGCTTTCGTGAATATGCTTTCCTTCCTGGGATGGAACCCCGGAGACGAAAGGGAGATACTTTCCCTCAAAGAACTTGAAGAGGCATTTTCACTGGACCATGTCAGCAAGTCGGGAGCACGTTTCAATGCCGAGAAGGCCCGCTGGTTCAACAGGGAGTATCTCAGGATGAAATCCGCCGACGAACTGGCCGGACTTCTGGCGCCCGTGCTGGAATCCCACGGCATGCAGTTCGCTTCCTGTCCCGTCGGAGCCCTATGTGCAGGCGCTGATTTCGCAGGGGAAGGTGCTGATTTCGAGAACCATATCTTTACTGCAGGATATGTTGCCAAGGCCGTTGCAATCGTAAAGGACAGGGCGACATTCGTGTCCGACCTGTGGACAGCCGCTCCGTACCTCTACATAGCTCCGAAGGACTTTGAGGCATATGGGGTAAAGGCCGGTCCGCCGCAGGATCCCAAGGCTCCGGCCCGTCCTGTAGACCCGAGGACGAAGGTGGTGGATGATTCGCTTACCGCTCCGTTCATCGGAAAGGATGTGGCGAAATTCTGGAAACCGGAGGCTTACGAGCTGCTTCCCCAGATAGACGCCTTCATGAAGGACTACAACGGGATCTTCTCCGTTTCAAAATTCGGGGAAGCTCTCGAGGAGTTCATCAAGGGTAATGAGTGGCCGATGGGCAAGGTGATGAACTGCCTGAGGCTGACCCTGACAGGAGCTGCGAGCGGACTTGGGATCGCCGAGATAGTGACTACCATAGGCACGAAAGAGGCTTCGCGCCGAATCGCCTGGGCCCTTGAGCGCCTGGGCAGCTAATGTTCCCGGGGGCTGAGGCCCCGGACACCAGGCGACAAGGACAGAGTGAAACTATAATGGAAAACATATGAAAATCGGAATTGCTAGTGATCACGCGGGCTACGAATTCAAAGCCAGGATAGTCCAGTGGCTGAAGGAAAAGGGGCTGGACATCAAGGACTACGGCACTGACAGCCTGGTCAGCGTCGACTACCCTGACTACGCACATGCACTGGCCGGAGCGGTAGAGAAAGGAGAGGTAGACTGCGGCATAGCCCTCTGCGGAACCGGAAACGGCATGGCAATCACTCTCAACAAGCACCAGGGAATCCGCGCCGGACTCGCCTGGAACAGCGAGATAGCCCGGCTGGTCAAAGCCCACAACAATGCCAACATCATAGTCCTGCCAGCGAGATTCATCTCATATACGATGGCGCAGCACATAATCAACACTTGGATAACCACCCCGTTTGACGGTGGCAGGCACCTGCGCCGCATAGGAAAGATCCCCGTCAAGTAGGATGGCTCTGATACTCCGGAAAGGTCTCAGCCTCACTGGCAACATCGAGGACTATCCGCAGGGGATAATAATCCCTGTGGACAAGCCCTACAGGTGGACTTCCGCCGATGTCATCCGGAAAATAAAATTCACCGCGGTCCGGCACTTCGGTAAACGCGACCTGAAAGTCGGACATGCCGGGACCCTCGATCCACTCGCCACAGGAGTCCTCCTGGTGTGCATAGGCGCGGCCACACGGCTGGCCGAAAGCCTGCAGAAAGAAGGAAAGGAGTACCTCGCCGGCATCGCATTCGGTGCGACCACACCATCCTTCGACCTTGAAAAAGAGATTGACAGGATTTATTCATATGACTCTGTCACAGAAACTTCCGTACGCAGTGCTCTGGAAGGTTTCATAGGCGGACAGCTGCAGGTCGCCCCGCTTTTCAGCGCGAAATCGGTCGATGGGGTGAGGGCATATGAAATGGCCAGGAAGGCCCTCAAGTCTTCGTTGAAGGACGGAACTCCCTTCGATGAATCCCAGGCCGGACTGCTTACCCGCCAGCAGATCAACATCTCCGAGGCTGAGCTGGTGAGTTTCTATCCCGCAGGCCCGGAAGAATCCCCTTCCCTCCCCGCTACATCCGAGAACAGTTCCGTGGCCACCGGAATCAGTCCTGACGGGCAGGTAATCTACGTCCGGAACGAGGAACAGGGCCCCGGAACCAGGATACACATATGCGATAACAGCGCTCTCGGACTCCCCCACGCCCTGGTCCGCATCGCATGCTCCAAGGGGACCTATATCCGTGCGATCGCGCGGGATCTCGGGGAGGCGCTCGGGACTGGGGCGCATCTTTATGCCCTGCGACGGACACGTTCGGGAGGCTTCACCGCAGCATCTTCCCTGACCGTGGACGAAGCGATCGCCGCCCTGAACTGAGAAACCGTCCTGAAAGACCTTTCCTCAAAACTTGGTTTTTATGTTTTACCTATTCCTATTTTTTAATCTTTTATCATCTCTATTTGTAGGCGACAAGACATTTAATTCCGCCCCGTATGTGCCGTATTATAATCTTACGGAACATTATGAGAATATATTCAACATAGGACCTCAGTTATACTCCGGAAATGATCTTTTCAAGATAGAAAACGGTATGTCATTAAGAAATAATGAGGCTTCACTAATTTTGGATTGGAGAAAATCATTGTGTTTGAAGTGGTTTGAAAAAATCGCATATGTTAATAATAACTCCGAGGTTATCTATCTGGGCTATTTGGTGCTCTCAAAGAAGCATATTTATCATTTCATATTTGTTCATGTTTCCGATAATGCGCAGTATATTTTTGTTTTAAGTCAATTCAAGGACGTATTAAAAACAGTTATCTTAGGAGAACAGAAACTCGAGTTCCCAATGTCTGGTAACATAATTTCAAACATAAGATCTATATCCAGCCATAATTGTATAATTGAACTATCATCCAAGTCATACGATACGATCGAAGATCCTATTGAGAACGATTTGGATACGTCGTTTTTTAAACTCACGATAAAAAAAGGTACTGTTATTAACGGGAGATATAAAAGCGGTCCCAAAAGGAGAAGCCGTCGAGCCGGTGGAGCGAAGCGCTGCCCTGACGGCGACGCATGAGGCGAACCCCGGTCCGGGAAAGGCACCTGCAAAGCACTTCTTGCACCGCGCTTTGCAACAGAATGGCTGTAGGGGGTCAAATTCTCATTCTATCGCAGTTTTCCCTGGCTGCAGGGGTGTTTCCGTGCAATAGAATGGCTCTGGCACCCGAAATTCTCATTCTGTGAACAGTCCGCCAATTTCAGACGAAGACATATGCTTTTCTTCTGAAATCCTTATATTTGTAAACATATGGATTATTCATATGAATGAAACTCGAAAATATAAGATTGCGGGGTGCGTTTTTTCAGTGACCCTGGACGCTCCGTGGTCATTCATGCGATATACTGCTCCGGTAATGGAGCGGATCATTTCTGCCAGGGAAGGCAGGCCGGTGAACGTCAAACCGGTCCGTGCGGGAGACGAAGTCCCTCTCAGGACATATGTCCGCAGCCGCGAAGAACTGCCTTCACCCCGGGTGCCCGGCTCCATAGACTTCTCCCAATATGAGCCTTTTGCATATGACGGGTCCCAGGAGCCTCAGTTCAATCTCGAAGTCGCGGCTCCTTCAGATACCGCAATCCCTGAAGACGCGACCCTGGCGATAAAGGTAGATGAGTTCCTTCCTGCGTACGACATATACGAAAGAGACGGAGACCTGATGTTCGAATTCTTCCCGGAAAGAGGGGTCTCGGCCGGAATACTGACAGTTTCCCCGAAAACGGGAAAAGGAGTTTACACGCCCAGCCCGCGGATGAAACCATATGGTACCCTTTCGCAGGTAAACATCGCCACAATGATCATGTTTACAATCGCTTCCGCCCCTTGCGGGACTCTGCTGATGCATTCGTCGGTGGTACGCAGGAACGGATATGCCAATCTCTTCCTGGGCAAATCGGGTACTGGCAAAAGTACCCACGCCCGCCTGTGGATTGACAATGTAGAAGGAGCTGACCTGATGAATGATGACAATCCGGCCCTGAGGGTAATAACGGACGAGTCACAGCTGGAGGGATGCCGTTACGACAAGGATTTGGCAGCGAAAACCATAAGCAAGGATGGGGTCGTATATGTATTCGGGACTCCGTGGAGCGGAAAGACTCCCTGCTACCGCAATGTCACCGCCCCGGTCGGAGCCATTGTAAGGCTTCAGCAGGCACCGCGGAACACCATTTCCAGGATTTCCGGACTGGAAGCATATGCTTCGGTCATCTCCTCCGCTTCGATGCTTCGCTGGAAATCGGGATTCATGGATATGGTCACCCCCACCGCAGAGAAAATAGCCATGACGGTCAAATGCCTGTCGCTGGACTGCCTTCCCGACCCGGATGCCGCATTCCTATGCAGTGAAACGATAAGCAAGTAACAGATAGTAAAGAACTTAACAGAACCTTCCGGAATTCCGGAGGGTTCTGTTTTCGTATTTGGGTGTCAAAAATCAAAGTATAAATATCATTTTTTATAATTTATATCGTTAAAAAACATCTATTATTGTTAGCATTATTCCTATGTGATAGGCATAAGCGACCAAACATAATTCAAATAAGGGATGTTCTATAAATTAACTTGTTAACAATTAGAGATTTACTTTGATATTTCAGTAAAAAGTCGTTCCTTTGTAGTAGAAATCATACAGAATCATGCAGAAAACTACAATATACCGCAAGCCGATGGGCGAGAAC
>JAFRXO010000008.1 GCA_017443465.1 Bacteroidales bacterium | reverse complement strand
TTGGCAATCTGTCTGTATGAGAGGCCCTCTCTTACATACAAATCAATCGCTTTGTCATAGTAAAGATCTCGTGTCTTTGTTTGATACTGAAACATTATGACTCGTGTGTTTTGCGAGTCAACTTTTTTCAGGGAAAGACAATGGCCATGCGAGAGCCACCGCAGGACGATATCCACGGTGGAGCCAGCCGCACCGGAGCCAACACGTTATTTAGGCCATTTCCGGACAAATTACTATCTTTGAAGCCGTTACCAAAGACAGAACCAAAAAAGACCTGAAAAGATGAAAATTTTGGGGAATATCCTGTGGCTCATTCTGGGCGGCCTTGTCATCGCCCTGATCTACTACCTGGTCGGCCTGCTGATGTGCATTACATTCATCGGCATCCCGTTCGGCCTGCAGCTGTTCAAACTGGGGACATATGCCCTCTGGCCGTTCGGCCGCGAACTGGTGAACGGGCCTGATGAGCCGGGCTGCGTCTCGGTAGTGATGAACCTCATATGGATCCTCCTCGGATGGTGGGAGATCGCAGTCATCCACCTGTTCTGCGCACTCATATGCTTTATCTCCATAATCGGGATCCCCTGGGGCGTACAGCACTTCAAGATGGCGATCGCATCTGTCTTCCCCTTCGGCAAGGAGATCCGCTGACCATCCTGGAAATGCCCGTCCCCCCCGTTCAACCTGAGCATTTCATGCCTAAAAGGCACTTTTTCCCAAAACAGTTTGGTTTGTCCGAGAATTATGCCTAAATTTGCAGGCTTTTTTCCAGTTGGAAAAGCAATTAGCTAATTTTTATTCACTTAAATTTTTTGCACAATGGCTGAGTATTTGATGCCAGAAAAGAAGCAAGAGATTTTCGCTAAGTACGGGAAGTCCAATACAGACACCGGCTCACCTGAGAGTCAAGTTGCTTTATTCTCCTACCGTATCGCGCACCTGACGGAGCATGTGAAGAAGAACAAGAAGGACGTGGTTACCCGCCGCTCCCTCCTTCGCCTCGTAGGTAAGAGACGTCAGCTCCTGGATTACCTCCAGAAGATTGACATCGAACGATACAGGAGCATCGTCAAAGAGCTGGGACTCAGACGATAGTCCACTTAAAAAGGGACGGTTTTCCCACAAGGGTTCCCGTCCCTTTTTCTTTGCATTTTCGGAAAATCGATATAAGTAATGAACGTTATCACAAAGACAATCTCATTGCCCGACGGTCGGACAATTGAAATCGAGACTGGCAAGGTTGCCAAGCAGGCAGATGGTGCCGCAGTCGTTCGGATGGGAGGCACGGTGCTTCTCGCGACTGTTACATGTGCAAAGGAAGCAGATGAAGGATCTGACTTCCTCCCACTTCAGGTGGACTACAAAGAAAAATTCTACTCCGCAGGCCGTTATCCCGGAGGCTTCATGAAAAGGGAAGGCAAGGCATCCGACTATGAGGTGCTCATTGCACGACTCGTTGACAGGGCTCTCAGGCCCCTTTTCCCGGATGATTTCCATCTCGCAGTCTTTGTGAACATATGGCTGCTTTCCGCAGAGGCTGACATCCAGCCCGATGCACTCGCAGGCCTTGCGGCATCCAGTGCCCTCGCTGCCAGCGACATCCCCTTCCTCGGTCCGATTTCCGAGGTCCGCGTTGCAAGGATAGGCGGGCAGTTCAAGATCGACCCCAACTTCTCAGAAATGGCTGATGCCGACCTGGACCTCATGGTCGCAGCTACCGAAGAGAACATAATGATGGTCGAGGGCGAAATGAAAGAAGTTCCCGAGAGCGTTATGCTCGAGGCCATAAAGACCGCCCACGAGGCTATCAAGGTTCACTGCCGCGTGCAGAAGGACCTCAACAAGGAGCTGGGCAAAGACGTCAAGAGGGACTATCCCCACGACGTCCAGGACGAAGACCTCCGCAAGGCGGTCCACGATGCCTGCTACCAGAAGTGCTACGAGCTCGCAAAGGCTGCCAAGCCCAAGAAAGAGCGCGAAGAGGGCTTCTCCAAGATCTACGATGAGTTCCTCGCCACCCTCTCTGAGGAGGACCAGGAGGCCAAGGGATCGATGGCAGCCCGCTATTTCGCTCACGAGCAGAGGGAAGCTCTCCGCAACCTCGTCCTCGATGAGGGCTTGAGGGTTGACGGAAGGCAGACCACCCAGGTCCGCCCCATCTGGTGCGAGACCGACGTGCTCCCCTGCGTTCACGGTTCAGCTATCTTCACCCGCGGCGAGACCCAGTCTCTCGCTACCGTTACCCTCGGCACGAAGCAGGATATGAAGGAACTCGACGAGGTCCTCATCCAGGGTGACCAGCAGTTCGTGCTCCACTACAACTTCCCGCCTTTCGCCACCGGCGAAGCCAAAGCCCAGAGGGGTGTAGGACGTCGTGAGGTCGGACACGGAAACCTCGCCATGAGGGCTCTCAAGCCCGTCATCCCGACGGCTCCCGAGTTCCCGTATGCCCTTCGCGTCGTCAGCGAAATCCTTGAGTCCAACGGTTCTTCTTCGCAGGCTTCGATCTGCGGCGGATGCCTCGCACTCATGGACGCCGGCGTCAAGATCAGCAAGATGGTCAGCGGCGTGGCAATGGGCCTCATCACCGATGCAGAGCGTCCCAATGACCGTTATGCCATCCTTACCGACATCCTCGGTGACGAGGACCACCTCGGAGACATGGACTTCAAGGTTGCAGGTACCGAGGACGGTATCACCGCTACCCAGATGGACATCAAGGTGGACGGCCTTTCATATGAGGTTCTCGAGAAAGCTCTCAAGCAGGCTCACGACGGACGTATGCACATCCTCGGCGAGATGCGCAAGTGCATGGACACTCCGCGCGAGGATTACAAGCCTTTCGTTCCGAGGATCAAGTCCTTCGAGATCGACAAGGAATTCATCGGCGCTGTCATCGGCAAGGGTGGAGAGACCATCCAGAAGATCCAGGCAGAGACCGGTGCCATCATCAACATCGACGAGGTGGACGGCAAGGGTGTCGTGGACATCGCTACCAACGATGCCGAGGCTATGGAGAAGGCTTACAAGTGGATCATGAGCATATGCGAGGTTCCCGAGGCCGGTAAGGTTTACCACGGCAAGATCGTCTCCATCCTCGACTTCGGCGCATTCGTAGAGATTCTCCCCGGCAAGGAGGGACTTCTCCACGTGAGCGAGATTTCCTGGGAGAAGACCGAGAACGTCACCGACGTGCTCAAGGAAGGCCAGGAAGTCGATGTCAAACTCCTCGAGATCGATGAGAAGAGTGGTAAGATGAGGCTCTCCATGAGGGCTCTCACCCCGAAGCCGGAAGGCTACGTCGAAGAGCGCAGGCCCCGTGGAAACGGTAACGACCGCAGGGGTGGTGCCCAGGGCGAAAGGCGTGCTCCGCGCGACGAGCGCAGGGGCGGCCCCCAGGGTGAAAGGCGCGGCCCGCGGGATGACCGCAGGAACGGTGACAACAGGCGCCGCGACGACCGCAGGAACGGCGGCAATGACAAAAACGCCGAGCGTCACCACCAGGAGCGCAGGAATGCCGAGTCCCAGGACTTCGACATGCCCCGCACCAACGACGAAGAGTACTTCTAGTCGCTGAAAACAGCGGCAGGATTACCCGCAGCTTCAGCCCCCCGGAAGTTCCGAAAGGACTCCCGGGGGGCTCATTTTAGGGCCTCAAACCCTGTCCTTCAATGCTCTATCAACGATTTATATAAAATTTTATTTGCAGAAAAACCTAGATTGCTTAAATTTGAAACAGCAGTTTAACCCAAAAAACCTAATTGCATATGGCATTGAACGCAGACAAATTCATTGAGGCCTTCATGGCCAACCTCATTGCGAAGAACCCGGGTGAGAACGAATTCCACCAGGCAGTGAGAGTCGTTGTAGGAAGCGTAGCCCCCTACATCGTTGAGAATCCATGGCTCATCGAAGAGAAGATCATGGAAAGAATGACCGAACCCGAGAGGGTAATAATGTTCAGGGTCCCCTGGATCGACGACAGGGGCGACATCCAGATTAACAGAGGTTTCCGCGTTCAGATGAATTCAGCCATAGGCCCCTACAAGGGAGGTCTCCGTTTCCACCCGAGCGTCAACCTGAGCATCATGAAGTTCCTCGCCTTCGAGCAGACCTTCAAGAACAGCCTCACCACCCTTCCGATGGGCGGAGCAAAGGGCGGCTCGGATTTCAACCCGCGTGGCAAATCCAACAATGAAGTGATGCGCTTCTGCCAGAGCTTCATGACAGAGCTCCAGAAACACATCGGACAGGACACCGACGTCCCGGCCGGCGACATCGGAGTCGGCGGAAGGGAGATCGGTTACCTCTTCGGACAGTACAAACGCCTCCGCAATGAGTTCACCGGCACCCTCACCGGAAAGGGACTCGCATGGGGCGGAAGTCTCCTCCGTCCGGAAGCTACCGGATTCGGTGTTTGTTATTTCGCTGAGGAAATGCTTGCCAGCAAAGGACTTGGGTTCAAGGACAGCGTGGTTGCAGTTTCCGGAGCGGGCAACGTAGCACAGTACGCAGCACGCAAGGCTATGGACCTCGGAGCAAAAGTAGTTACCCTCTCCGACAGCAACGGTTTCATATATGACCCGGACGGTCTCGACGACGAGAAGTGGAAATTCGTCATGTTCCTCAAGAACGCACGCCGCGGCAGGATCAGCGAATATGCCGAGAAATATCCCACCGCAAGCTACTATCCCGGAAAGAGGCCCTGGGGCATCAAGTGTGACATCGCACTTCCCTGCGCCACCCAGAACGAGATCGAGATCGATGACGCCAAAGCCCTCATAGAGGGAGGATGCCGCTGTGTCTGCGAAGGCGCCAACATGCCTACCACCCCGGATGCAATCGCCGCAATCCAGGGCGCAGGACTCCTCTACTCTCCCGGAAAAGCTTCCAACGCCGGTGGCGTAGCTACCTCGGGACTTGAAATGACCCAGAACTCCATCAGGCAGAAATGGACCAGGGAGGAAGTCGACAGCCACCTCCACACCATCATGCATGACATCCACTCCGCCTGCGTACAGTACGGTACCGACGAGAATGGCAACACGGACTACGTGAAAGGCGCCAACATCGCCGGTTTCATAAAGGTCGCCGGTGCCATGATGGACCAGGGTCTCGTGTAGTAAACATATGAAAATCAAGGAAGAAATCCAGGATTTGATGACCAGGAGGATCCGTAAGATCCTCCTGGTTTGCAGCAATTATGACTCCTTCGCCCTCGAAGAGGACGGAAGGATCGACGAGCAGATCGCATATGAATACAGCGGCCTCGGACTGAGCAATCCCCCGGCTATCACCAGGGCAGAGACGGTCACCGAGGCGCTCGCACTGATCCAGAATGGAGAGGATTTCGACCTGATAATAAGCATGTACAACATAGGCGCTGCGGACGTGTTCGACTTCGCCCGCGAGGTGAAGGGACTTTCCCCGCAGACGCCTATAGTCCTTCTGACCTCTTACTCCAAAGAGATCTCCAAACGTCTCGCCTCACTCGACAGTTCCTGCATTGACTACGTCTTCAGCTGGAACAACAGCACGGACCTTATCATCGCCATTATCAAGCTGCTGGAGGACAAACTCAACGCCGAGCATGACATCCTCGAAGGCGGTGTCCAGGCCATACTCCTGGTAGAAGATTCGATCCGTTACTACTCGACCTACCTGCCACTTCTCTACCGTCTCGTGCTCCTGCAGAACAAGGAGTCCATCAAGGACGCCCTCAACGAGAGCCAGCAGATCTTCCGTAAAAGGGCACGTCCCAAGATCCTGATGGCCAACTGCTATGACGAGGCCGTGGAGATCTACACCCGTTACGGGAAAAGCCTCCTCGGCATCATCTCCGACATCGGTTTCGTCCGCCACAAGGGTGACAAGTCTTCGGAAGAGAAACTGGATGCCGGACTGGATCTCTGCCGCATGGTAAGGGAAGACGATCCCAAGATGCCGATCCTCCTCCAAAGCTCGCAGGAAAGCATGCGCACAGTCGCCAACGAGCTTAAGGCCGGATTCGTGATGAAGAAGTCCAAGACCCTGACCCATGAGGTCTCCGAGTACATCGGAGCCAATTTCGGTTTCGGGGACTTCGTAGTCAAGGATCCCACGACCGGCGAGGAGACTGGAAGGGCTTCCGACCTCTACGGGGTCGAGAAGATCCTGAGGGACATCCCTCAGGAAGAACTGGACGCCCTCATCTCGAGGAACTATCTCAGTAAATGGCTCCTGGCCAGGGGTATCTTCTCCGTAGGAAAGAAGATCAAGGCCATGAACATGAAGGGTAATCCGGAAGCCGCAAAGACCTTCCTGGACGCCATCCACGACTTCCGCATGAGGCAGGGACTGGGTGCCGTAGCCCGGTTTGACAACGATTCCTACAACAGCGCCATACGCTTCGCCCGCCTGGGTGAAGGATCCCTCGGCGGCAAGGCGAGGGGCCTTGCATTCCTGAACCATATCCTCCAGAAGTACGACCTTTACGACAGCTGGGAAGGCGTACGTGTACTTGTGCCCAGGACCCTCGTAATAACCACCGACTACTTTGACCGCTTCATCCTTGAAAACGGTCTCCAGTACGTCATCAACTCCGACATCTCCGACCAGGAGATCCTCTCGGAGTTCGTCTCGGCCACCCTTCCGCAGGACATGATGGATGCCCTGCGTACCTACCTCAGGCACAGTCACAGGCCTCTTGCCATACGCTCATCCTCCAAGCTAGAAGATTCTTATTACCAGCCCTTTGCGGGAGTCTATTCCACCTACATGATCCCCCGCACGGAGAACGAGGACCAGATGCTCCGCCTCCTTTCCAAGGCCATAAAGAGCGTCTATGCCAGCGTTTACTACAACTCATCGCGTTCCTACATAGTCGCTACAGGCAACGTGATCTCCGAAGAGAAGATGGCCATAATCATCCAGGAGATCTGCGGAAGCGAAGACGGCGGAAGATGGTTCCCGACCCTCTCGGGAGTCGTGCGCTCGGTGAACCTCTACCCCATCGGTCATGAGAGGCCCGAAGAAGGTGTCGCCAAGGTGGCCTTCGGCCTAGGAAAGGCGGTAGTAGACGGCGAGCAGGTGCTCCGCTTCTCCCCCGACTATCCGAAGAGCGCCCTCCAGACCTCGACTCCGGATCTCGCGATGAGGGACACCCAGAAATACATGTTCGCGCTGAACCTCCTCCCGGACAGGTTCAAGACCTCCGTGGACGACGCCATCAACCTGGAGCGCATCCCGATAGAGGACTGCACCGGCATGAGGAACCTCCGCCATGTCGCTTCGACATATGACCTAGAGGAGATGAGGCTGGTCGATTCGCCTCTCCCCAACGGTCCGAAATTCATCACATTCGCCCACATCCTCCGCTACGGGACATTCCCGCTGGCCGAGATCCTCCGCAGCCTCCTGGACATCGCACAGGATGAGATGAAGTGCGGGGTCGAGATAGAATTCGCCGCCGACCTGGACCACCCCGGAAGCGACAAATCCATCTTCAACATCCTGCAGATCAGGCCGATATCCCTTGACAGCCGCACCACAGAAGTGGACTGGAGCAAGATCAGTACTGAGGGGGCGATAGTGGATTCTTCAAGCGCCCTGGGAATTGGCTGGGCTGAAGGAGTGCAGGATGTGATCTACCTCCGCCCGGAGAACTTCGACACCATGAACACCCTCAAGATAGCCGAGGAAATCACCAACCTCAACGCCATGGAGCGCAACGAGGGCCGGGGATATGTCCTCATCGGCTATGGAAGATGGGGATCCAGCATCCCCTCTCTCGGCCTCCCCGTCCGCTGGGGTGACATCTCCGAGACCAAGGCCCTGGTTGAATGCTCTCTGGAAAATTTCCGGGTGGATCCCAGCCAGGGGACCCATTTCTTCCAGAACATGACCTCCTTCAACGTAGGCTATATCAACGTGGATCCCTGGGCAAGGGACGACCGCTTCGATGTCAGCATCCTAGACGCCATGCCGGCAGTATATGAATCCGAATACGTCCGCATGGTCCGTTTTGAAAAGCCGCTCCGCATATGCATAGACGGGCGGAAGAGCCGCGCATTCATCGCTGAAGACAAGTGATGGCGAGGCACTCACATCATTCCATCCTCATAATCATGCTCCTGGTCGGAAGCCTGCTCGCGGGCTCCTGCGCCGCGGTGAAAAACAACAGTTCCGCCGGAAGGAAACTGGCTGAAATGCCGGGGACGGCCCGCTCGAGGGGCCAGGTTTCCCGCCCCGCAAGACTTGGGGAGAAGCGCAGGGCCGCCCAGAAACTCAAGAGCCCCACTACTCTGGAAACGGCTCAGGCAAAGCAGGATAATCCCCAGACAAAGCCCCAGGACTCCACGGTCAAGCCGTCACAGAAGGCCTCCGAGATCATTGCATATGCCAAGAAATATGCCGGCACGCGCTACAAGTACGGCGGCAACACCCCGGCAGGCTTCGACTGTTCAGGCTATCTGGAATTCGTTTTCGGTCATTATTCGGTCTTCCTGCCCCGCACAACATCTGAACAGTACGGGCAGAGCAAGCGCATCACAATCGATGAGATCCGTCCCGGAGACCTTGCCTTCTTCAATGGCAGGAGCATAGGAAGCACCGTGGGGCATGTGGCCCTGATCACAGAGGTCTCCCCGAGCAGGAAGGGTACATTCAAGATGATCCACGCCACGGTGAGCGGCGGAGTGATGATAGATTCCTACCCGGACGGCGGCTACTATTCGAGCAGGCTTATAGGATTCGGAAGGGTCCTGGATTACTGAAACAGGGACGGGTCGATCTCAGCCCCGTCTTTCACATGAGAGAATGTCAGGACTGTCTTGTCCCCGCTGGCCTGGCGGAGCTCGACTCCTTTGAGGCCCATCGAAGCATCGAAGCTCAGGAAGGCGACTTCGAACATGGCCTTCATGTCACGGCGCAAAGGCTTGATTTCCAGCATATATCTTACTCCGTCCATTGAGGAATCCACCTCATATGCATTAAGGCCGAAGTCGCTTTCGGGTATCTTGAGGAACCGGCTGCCGTCGGAGATGCTGACCCGTTTGACGGGATTGACATATTCCCAGCGCACCTTGCCGGAATAGAGCCACATCTTCCCGTTGGACACCAGTTTTTCGGAGAACATATGGCTTTCGCGCACCTGGGTGAAGTCGGCGGTCAGGGATGTAACCTGGGTGACCGCAGCCTTGAGGCGGCGGGCGAGGCTGTCATCCTGGCCTTGAGCGAAGGCTGCCACGCAGAGGGTGAGCAATAATATGCAGACTGCTGAAAATCTTTTCATCTCGCTATAAGTACGCATCCCGTTATGATCAGGAAAACGCCGATCCATCGGGTCAGGGGGATGCTTTCATGGAAGAAGACAATAGCAGCAATCATGCCGAAGACGTAGCTGAGGCTGATCATGGGATAGGCCATGCTGAAGGGGAATTTCTTGAGGATATACATCCACAGGACCGTCCCTCCGGCGTAGCATATGCCGCAGAGGAGGAACTGCCAGTTGATCAGGAGCCTTCCGAAAAAGGCCCAGGACCATTCGAACGACCCCATCCGCTCGAGGGCATATTTCAGGAAGACCTGACCTCCGCTAAGGAGAAGGCTCTGTCCTACGGCAAGGTAAATCAGCTTCCACATAATTACTTGGTTTTGAGTGCTCCGAACACTTTGGGGAAATGCCTTTTCAGATAGTTGAGGGGGTACCTGCGGCGGGTGTAAACCCTCCATATGCCCTCGAGCATTGGCTTACGCTCCTCCCAGGAGATGTGTCCGCCAGCGCGGCGTATCATTCGCTCGTACCTGCAGTTGAACCTGTGGTGGAAATAGACCCACGCCTTGTAGAACCTCTTGACCAGCCTGAGCTGCCCATCCCGGCACGGGTCGTCTATATGCTTCAGGACGTCATCCATGATAATAGTGTAGCTCTTGCTGTAAAGCTTCAGGTCGTTGGTCTGGGTCAGTCCGGTCGGAACGAGTTTGTAAACATATGTCGGCTTTTTCGAGAGGGCAAGGGTGTTTACCGCTTTTGCGAGATAGAATGTCCAGCACATGTCTTCAGCCATCCTGACATCTTCCCTGAAGTAGATATCCGGATGACTATCAAACAGTTCCTTCTTGATAAGCTTGTTGTCCGGAGTCTGGGGAATGCTCCAGACGTCGATTACCAAGGCCTTAGCCTCCTCATGGGTACCGACATAGTCAGGCAGCCCCTTTTCAGCGAAGTCACTCTGCCCTACTTTCGGACTTTCGCATATGATGCTTCCGACTACCATGTCCGGGAATCCGTATTTCCCGGCTATGTTCCAGATTACGGAAAGACAGTCAGGGGTGATTTCGTCATCACAGTCGAACATGAGGATGTACTTCCCTGTCGCTGCCCTGATCCCTTCATTACGAGTGAAACTCGGCCCCCTGTTGACCTCGTTGCGGATGTACTTCAGGTCTATGTGCGGCGGGCATGACTCAGCGGCTTTACGGAACGCTCCTGGAGTGTCGTCCGGACTGCAGTCGTCCACCACAATGCATTCGAAGTTCTTGTCGAAGTCCTGGGCGTAGATCTGCGAAAGCAGGCGTCCTATGAATGGAACAGCCTTGTATGCAGGTATTACTATAGAGATTTCAGGGATCATCGTGCTAGGGTTTTAAGAAGGGTGAATGACCATGTTTTTCCCTCAAATTGATTGACCAGAAGGACATTGCGTGCCTGCCCACGAGCGATCAGCTTCGCCGCGGCATATGTTCCGAGAGCAGATGCGGCCATGCTTTCTCCGAAGAGGGCCTTGTACCTGAAAGTGCCGCCGACCCCGATCATGTCCAGGACCCGGTCATATGCCCGGGCGTTCCTCCCGTTCTCTCCGGTCATCACAAGATCGAATCCTCCGTCCTTTGCACTGAGTAATCCGACTGTTTCCTTCAGCTGGGTGTCCGTGGGATTTTCCAGTACGGTGAGGCCGGCAATCCCGCACAGTGCGCCCTCCGGTGCAACGCCGGTTCCACTGGAGATCAGCAAGGCTGCGGAACCTTCTGAGCACGGAACGTTCAGGCCATCCGTAAGTCCGGCATTTTCAAGGACTTTGAAGGTGTCGGGAGTACATTCGTCATGGCATCCTACCAAAGCGGTGCCAGTCTGTCCTAAGCGCATCCTGACCACAGCATCCACGAGGGCCGATTCGAAGGACATGTTTCCGTGCGACCAGGTGCAGTTGTAGCCGTGGTTGCCTGTCTGGATGGCGATCAGGGAGCTCAGGGTGTTGTGGGTGGACTGCATGAAGTCGGTGGGGCTCAGGAGTGACTCCCCTTCAGTGAGCATCTTCCTGAGGAAGCGCTCGGTGCTTTCCATGCAGCCGAGGCCGGTTCCGGTGATTATGGCGTCGGGCTGCCGGTTCCCTGCTGCGTCCATTGCCGCCAAGGATGTTACGAGGGTCCTCTTCATCAGCATTCCCATCCTTCGGGAGAGCATTGGATTGAGGTGGTCGCGCCACTGCGGGTCTTTTGCACGGACGTATTTTCCTTCGGGGATTTCCGGGTTGTCGATCCAGTCTTCGGAGAGTGGTTCCTGGGCTGATATCTGGCTGGCGGAGAGTATGTAGATTCCTGTGGCGATCCCGGGAGTGCTGTCAGGGGTGTCGATGGTTGTCCGCCCTCGGCCAAAGAGGGAGGGGCCCATCCGGAAGGATGGGAGGGAGGAGCGAAGCGACCCGGAGACACCCCTGACAGCACTCCCGGGACCATAATCGCCTACAGCAGAAATCAACAGTGAAGAATCATTTCCGCCGAAACCGAAAGAATTGCAAAGCACATGCTTCAGCGGAGCAGAAACCTCGGAACCTGTAACCGGCACTATGCCCCCTTCGAAAGCTTCACTGAAACCCAGATTCACCGGAAGGAACTGATTCTCAAGGGCAAGCAGACATATGACCGCTTCAATACCGCCGGAGGCACTGGTAGTGTGACCGGTGTAGGCCTTCGTAGAAGAAACAGGCGGAACCTCATCGCCGAAAACACGTCTCAGAGCAGCGCTCTCGCTCGCATCATTGTTCGGAGTTCCCGTCCCGTGCGCATTGATGTACCCGATGTCGACCGGAGTAAGCCCTGCAGACGAAAGAGCTTCTTCCATAGCCCTGAAGGCCCCCTCTCCATCATCCGAAGAAGCCGTCTGATGGAAGGCATCGCACGCATTTCCCCAGCCGCTGAGCTCCGCCAGGACACTGGCTCCCCTGCCAGCCGCCGAGTCCGAAGACTCCAGGACAAGGTAGCCTGCACCCTCACCGAGATTCAGTCCGGCACGGGATGCATCGAATGGACGGCACCTCTCACTGTCCAGGATCATAAGGGAATTGAAGCCGTTCAGATGGTACCTGGTCAGACTCTCCGTACCCCCCGCTACAACTATGTCGAAATTCCCGCTAAGTATCAGGGACGCAGCCATTATTATGGCGTTTGCTGCTGAAGAACAGGCGGTTGAGACAGTTGAAATGTAGCTGAACCCTCCGAAATAATCCGCAATCTGCATGGTGCAGCCACGGCAATCGTGAAGGGGGACGAGCCTTGAGGAACCTTCCCGGCCTTCAAGATACTCCAACCAATGCTTCTCTGTAATGTCCATTCCACCTACCGTAGTCGCGTTGATAAAAGCGACCCGGCGTCCTGACGGATCCATTCCTCCGTCAATGAGAAGACCGGCCTGGATCAGGGCTTCCTTTGCCGCCCATATGCCCAGAAGAGCCGCACGCGAAGCAATTCCGCCACCGACTCCGAGAGCCTCGGAAATCTCCTCATTGGACATCTGCACCTCACCGCAAGGCAGGTCTGAATGCTCGGTCCTGAGTACGCTGAGAAAAGACACTCCGGAGCGCTCTTCGGTAAGTGACCGAAAAGTCTCGCCCTTGCTGGTGCCTATGGCCGAAATGACTCCGGCTCCGGTAATCAGGACAGAACGCGGCATCGAAGGTCCTTCTAACGGGTGCGGTTCTTCATAATATAATCCGCCATCACGTTGATGGACTGGAAGATAGCCTTGCCTTCTGAGGCGTCCTTGAGCTTGATTCCATAGTCCTTCTCCATCAAGAGGATGAGTTCAAGGGCATCGATGGAATCCAGTCCCAGTCCGAGGTCCCCGAACAGAGGGGCATCGTCCACTATGTCCTCCGCCTTGAGATCCACGAGGTTCAGGACATCGATGATCTTCAGCTTCAGTTCGTTCTTAAGTTCTTCCATATGAGTTGTTTTTCATGTCCACACTTAGGACAAACATAACAAAATAATTCCAGCGTTACAAAGCTTTGCATATGAACATGTCAGCCTCGAAGTCGTCCGGGGAGGAACACTCGCACCACCCTCCGAGGACAGATTCTGTCCCCGGCTCGGCAAGTGCCTGCATGATCACGTTCTCGATTACCTCATCATCCCTCTCATCCAGTACATGGAAGGAAGTTTCCCCGTAATACTTGTTACGGATGGCGATCTCCCCGGTGACGATGTTCGGAAGGGTGTAGACGAAGACCTTGGGGCTCGGGAAATAATTGTCCGGGCCGGAGACAGTGTCCAGATAGATCCTGTCGTCAGCCAGGGAAGCGCTTCTGTTGAAGAGGATTACGGCTCGGTCTTCCCGACCTTCGGGAGATTTCCCTTCAGCGGAGGTAAGCAGTTCCGAGGCCACGAAACCCAGCCGGCATAGAGGATCCATCTTGTAGAATTTCGGATAGTCCCCGATGCAGCGCCTGTAAATGTCGGTCAGCAGTTCTTCTCCATTCCCTCCGGCCTCCAGTGGCTCTCCGTCCAGCTCGACACCATCGGGAGATATGTGCACTCTGTGAAGGTACTCCAAAGAGGGATGAGCCGAGGCCACGGGTGCGGACTGTGACCCGGCAACAGAATGGGCGTCTGCCAGGGTGAACAAGACTGCAGCATTGCATCCTCCGAATCCGGACAGGAGCTTCACGAAAGAGTCCTTGTCCGTAGGACGGGGCGAAGATGAAATGTCCAGCGGGCATGAGACCCCGTTTTGATTAAAGCCCCTTGTCCCCGGAATCATATGATTTTCAACTGCTCTCATCGAAATGATGGTCTCGATAAGCCCCGCGGCTCCCATAGTGTGTCCGTAATAGCCTTTGTATCCTGCGACCGGAACGCTTCCAAGACAGGCACGGGTGATGGCTATGGACTCCATCTCGTCATTGTAGAGCGTGGCGGTCCCATGGGGGTTGACGAAAGCCAGGTCGGCTGCCGGGAAATCTCCCAATGCTGCCTTCAGGGCCCTGTAGCTGCCCTCTCCGGTTCTGGAAGGGCCCGAGATGTGGTTCGCATCATTGCGTATCGCTCCCCTTTCCGCAATCCAGATTTTCCCACCAGGCGCCGAAGCATATGCCTCGTCGGGGAGGACGGAGGAATATACCATTGTCGCAGCGGCTTCTCCCAGGTTGAGTCCGTCACGGGAAGAATCGAACGGACGGCATGGCTGCTGAGAAAGAGCCTTGAAGGACTGGAATCCGGAGACTATGAACTTGGACTGGATGTCGGAGCCGCAGACAACCACATGGTCGAAACGGCCCGAACTAAGGGCACGCATCGCTTCAATCTGAGCGCAGAGTCCTGATATACAGGCATTTGACACAACCAGAGGTGAGACTTTGTTCCCGAAGAATCTGGCAACCTTGCGGGCGGATTCCCCGAGAAGGCCGCCGATGTTGCCCTTCGTGGATGAGACAATGAAGAGGACCTTGTCAGAAGACGGCTCGATCCATCCGGCCTTGTAAAGGGCTTTGGAAACCGAGAGGATCAGCCTTTTTTCGAACAGGGTGTAATCACCCGGGATCATGCCGGTCCCGTCCGACTCCTCATCCATGAGGGATGCCTGATAGTCTTCCGAGACTCCTATCCCGACCCCGCTGTGGAGCCTGAGCGCGGATTCACCTGCGAGCACCCGGCGGTAATTCTCCGAGGACCCGGTACCCAGCGGAGATATGATGTTGTCTGCAACTATATATGCAGGACGGCCTTTCATATGGCACTCTCCTCGGAATCCTGGTCGGACTCGGCGACGGCCAGTTCGCCTTCGGCAATGAGCTCCGGACCGCGGAAAGTCCTGGTCCTGAATATGGTCATCTGACCGACAGAAGCCGTTGCGCTGACGCTGGTGAGAAGCGCATCCCCGACTGAAGGAAGGCAGTGGACTGTGAAATTGCGGATGCGGCAGAGCAGGCCTATGCTTACGGGACGGTTCTCGACGTACTTGCTGATGAAGCCTATCCGTGCGGAGCAGGTCTGGGCCGCATTTTCCATGAGGCCTTCGGCGCAGAATCCCCGCGCGGGGTCGAAGAAGACGTTGTCCTCCCCTACGGTGAAAGAAGTGACGGTTTCATCCGCGCAGTGACTCAGCAGTGAACTCACTACCAGCACCGGAGGACGCTGGGGAAGGATTTCCCCGATCCTGACAGCGGCGAAGTCGAAAGGTTCGCCCTCGATGTACCTCAGTCCGTTCATCCCCAGAATTCATAGAAATTGAACCACTGCGAAGGATACTTGTGAAGGACTCCCTCCAGGTCTCCGGCATAGCAGTCCGCCATGCCCTCGATCACATCGCTGCGGCTTCCGCCTCCGGAAGATATCTCATAGAGCCATATGCGGTATTTCCTTATACCTTCCTTCATTACGAAGACCGAGATGGCCGGGACGCCCATCGACGCGGCAAGGGCGAAAGGCCCCTGCGGGAAATCTGCATCAGCGCCCATGAAGGGCAGGCGCACATTCCGGGAGGAGCTGAAGACCCGGTCCCCGTATATGCATGCGACCTCTCCGTCACGGATCGCAGACGACAGGGTGAACATATGCGACATGTCGTCGGATACGGGCACCATGCGCACGTTGTGTGCGGCGAAAGTATCTCTCCTTGAAGCCATTACATCGGATGCCTCACCGGCGTACACCAGGGAGTTGACCCTCTTGGGAGAGTTGAAAGAAAAGCCTGCCATCTCTCCGTTCCCTACATGGGAGCCTACCATCACGAATCCCTTGTCAGAAGCCAGGAGGGAGTCGATGATCTCCTTGTGCATGATGCGGGTCTTGAAACGCTTTCCGGCGTAGCAGGCGAACTTGTCAATGACTACACTCCCGAAAACCAGATGGTTGTAGCAGACACTGAAAAAGGACCATATGGGTCCGCGTCCGAGCCTGCGGCGGAAATAATGGTAGATGGAGATATAGCCCTTATGGTTGAAAACCAGATAGAAAGGGATGGCCGTGGCCATGAAGAAGTACATTATTTCCAGCGGCAGTACCTTGCACAAAGCTATAAGGGCCCTGTGCATGAAAGGAGTTCCGTCCGTCCTCCCCTGCCACTTGACTTCTTTTGCTTCCACAGCTAAAGTTTGGATCCGATGAAAGCGTAAAGGTCGGAGAGGGTGACAAGTGATTTCAGTTCTTCGGTGGTGATCTTCACTCCGAATTCCCTGTCCACGAGGACTATAACGTCAACCACATCAAGGCTGTCTATTCCAAGGTCCTTGCGCAGATTTGCTTCCGGCTTTAGCTCTTCTTCGGACAATTCGAATTCCTCGACGAAGAAGGCATTTACTTTCTCGGTTATTTCCCTTTGCGATATCATATCTTTTCCACTTTTCTTTTTGCAGACCAGGATGTTGTGCCCCTGGCCGATCCCGTCATGGATCTCTTCTACCTCGAGTCCCGCCTCTTCCACAAGGTCCGTCAGGTCCTTGGAGTAGTACATCTTGCTGTTACCGTTGGCCATAGCAGTGAAATAGAGCGAGGTCAGGGTAAGGCAGAGTGCTGCAGGTTCGAAACGCTGGCGGTTCCAGAGCAGTTCCATTATACAGAGCCTCGTGTCCTCGGTCATGACGTCGGCGGCCCGGCGGAGGATCGAGACTATCTGGTCCGGAGCGAAGCAATCCAGGAACTGGCTCATCCATATGACGTCATATGCTCCCTTGGGGAAAGGAGCGTCGGAGAGGAGGTCCATCCCATACCCCGAGATGCGGTCAGCTCCGGGTTTCGAGGCGGTCTCCTGCTGCATGGTCCGGATCTGCTGCGGAAGGTCCAGGATGGTCACTTTCACTTCCGGATCCCTTGCAGTACACTTCAGGGCGAAGCGGCCCGTGTTGCCGCCCACGTCGAGGATATGCGCCACCGGGGAGGAGAAGATTATGTCCAGTGCAGCGTCGAAGGAGTTGTCGGAATAGAAGTGGTCGAATGCGAACCAGCTCTTCCTGGCATCCTCCGGAAGCTGGGACAGTCCTTCGTAGATGGTGCTCCATGGCCCGAAATGCTCCAGTCCGGCCGGACGGCCTTCCCTGAAAGATTCGTCCAGTTTGAAGAAACCTTCGTAGTTGACGTCGTTGTTGAAGTCCATGTTGACCCTTGCGGCCGGATCGGTCAGGAGGAACCAGCCGACCTTGGAGATGGTGAAACGGTCGGTAGCGGTGTCCACCAGGACCAGGCCTATGCTGAGCGATGCCTCCAGGAGGCATTTGGCTGCATATGGGGAAATTCCTGCCTTCGTTGCGATCTCTTCCTGGGTAAGTCCCCCGGGAGCGTCCCTCAACAGGTCCAGGATTCCGTATTTGACCATCAGGCGGGAGGCCTGGAAGACGACCGGACCGAATGCGATGAGTTCCGCCATCCGCTGCGCCTCACGGGCCGAGTACACATCCTTGGTGTACCTCTTTTCAAGATCGGGGAAGAGTTCCATAACCTAGTCCAGATTCAAGGGATTATTGCGTAGCCATTTCTCCACTTCCGCTATGTAGCCGTAGAAGGGTTCGTCCTCCACGATCTTGGGCACTATCGCCCTTACGCTGTCATATGCTTTCCGGGTTGCCGGGGCGAGACGGTCGGCCGCTTTCAGGCAGTCGGTTGCCTGGGCGAGGGCGGTGAAGAGGATGGAGAACACCTGGAAACAATTGTCTATCACCTTCTTGGTGAGTAAGGCGGTGTTTGTTCCCATGGAGACGATGTCCTGGTTGTCGTTGTTGTTGGGGATGCTGTGGACGTAATTAGGCATGGCCAGTGTCTGGCATTCGGCCGTGGTGGACGTAGCCGTAAACTGGCAGGCCTGCATCCCGTAGTTGAGTCCGAGGACTCCAAGGTTAAGGAAGGGCGGCAGGATACCGTTGATCCGGTCGTGGAACAGGTAATTGAGCTGCCTTTCCGCTGTCATGGCGAGACGCACAGTGGCGATCTTCACCTTGTCTTCCTCCAGGGAGATATAGTCTCCGTGGAAATTCCCTCCATGCCAGACATTCTTCGCCACAGGATCCGCAATTGGATTGTCGCATGCGGAGTTCACCTCTTCCTCAAGTACCCTGCGGGCATTGTCGAAAGTCTCCAGGACGGGCCCGAAGATCTGCGGTCCGCAGCGGAGGGAATAATATGCCTGGACCTTGTGGCTGAAGGTCTTGGAGTCGCTGTGGCCGTTGTCATACAGCTCGTGTTCCCTCTTTTCGAGGCATTTGCTGCCGCGGGCGAGTTCGCGCATGCGGCGGGCTATGGTCTGCTGTCCCGGATGGCGGCGGACTTCGTTAAGCTCTTCGGCCATGAAGTCATCGAAGGAGGAGGCTATCTCGTTCATCCAGACAGTAGCCAGTACCGCCCAGTCCAGGAGCATCGAGGCATAACGCTGGTTGACTATACCTATGCCGGTCATGAACGAGGTCCCGTTGGTGATGGAGAGGCCTTCCCTGATGTGGATCCGGAAAGGCTTGAGGCCGTTCTCCCCGAGGACCTCGGCGGAAGAACGCCACTCTCCCTTGAAATGGACCTTTCCTTCGCCTATCATGGCAAGCGCCAGATGGGCAAGCTGGACAAGGTCACCGCTGGCCCCCACGCTCCCGTGCATCGGGATGAAGGGATAGATGCCGGCATTTATCATTCCGACCAGCAATTCCACTAGATCGGGATGGACGGCTGAACGGGCCTGGAGGAATGTGCCCAGGCGGGCCACCATGGCCGCACGGACATATTCATCGTCCAGCGCATCTCCCGCTCCGGTGGAATGGCTGCGGATAATGTTGTATTGCAAATCAGTCAGATACCTGTCGTCAACACGCCACTGGGCCATGGGGCCGAAGCCGGTGTTGATTCCATAGATAACCTTGTCGGACGCGAAGTCCTTAAGGAAATCGTAGCACTCCCTGACAGAGTCCATCGGAAGGTCATCAAGCCTGATATCCTTCCCTTTGAAGACTATGTCGAGAATGCAGTCGAAAGGTATTCTGAAGCTCTCTCCCATCCCCTATCAAGCTATTCCAGAGAAGCCCATGAACGCCATGGCGAGGATGCCGACGGTGATGAGGGCGATCGGAAGTCCCTTGAACTCCTTGGGGACATCGTTGAGCTCGAGGTGCTCGCGGAGACCCGAGAACAGGATCATTGCGAGACCGTAGCCCAGTGATGTAGCGAAGGCATATATAACCGCGTCACCGAGACCGAGCATATGCGGAGCGCCGCCGAATGTAAACTGTTTGGTCACAACATTGATGGCGACACCGAGGACTGCGCAGTTGGTGGTGATGAGCGGAAGGTAGATTCCGAGGGCCTGGTAGAGCGACGGAGCGCTCTTCTTGAGCACTATCTCAACCATCTGGACAAGGGCTGCGATCACCAGGATGAACAGGATGGTCTGAAGGAAGGTCAGGTCAACCTTGAATATGCCGGTGGGCAGAAGCAGGTACTTGTTGAGCAGATAGGTCACAAGGGTGGCCAAAGTGATCACAAAGCAGACCGCCGCACTCATTCCGGCTGCCGTGGAGGTCTTCTTGGAGACTCCGAGGAAGGGGCATATGCCCAGGAACTGGGCGAGGACGACATTATTGACGAATATCGCCGATACGATTATCAGAAGTATTTCCATCATAGCGGTTCAGCTTTATTTCTTGGCCAGATACTTATTGAACAGGACCATCAGGTAGCCGAGAACGAGGAAGGCTCCCGGAGCCATGATGAAGGCGAGGATTCCGTCGCCGGTGATGAATTTCCAACCGAAGACAGAACCGCTGCCGAGGATTTCGCGGACGATTCCGATCACTGTGAGAGAAACCACGAAGCCGAGGCCGACCCCTATTCCGTCGAGTGCCGAGTCGATCACATTGTGCTTGCTGGCAAATGCTTCAGCACGGCCGAGGATGATGCAGTTGACCACGATCAGGGGGATGAACACTCCCAGGGCGCTGTAAATCGCCGGGGTGAAGGCCTGCATCAGGAGCTGAAGCACCGTAACGAAGGTAGCGATCACAACTATGTAAACCGGGATGTGTACCTTGTCGGGAGTAACCTTGGCCACAAGTGATATGGCCATGTTGGAAAGCACGAGGACGAACAAGGTGGCAAGTCCCATCGACAGTCCGTTGATTGCCGATGTGGTGGTAGCCAGGGTGGGGCACATTCCAAGGAGGAGTACGAATGTAGGATTGTCCTTGACAAAGCCCTTTGTTATGAGTTGCATTTTAGACATATGGCATTCCTCCCTTTATTTTGCGAGCCCTTTGACGGCCTCATATGCGTTCTTGACGGCAAGGGTGTAGGCCCTCGAGGTGATAGTGGAAGCAGTGATGGCATCCACGTCTCCGCCGTCCTTCTTTACTGAGAGAATCTTCGATCCGGTGTCGAACCCTTTCCACTGTGCTGTGAAGGCGGGGTCGGATGTGCACTTGGCTCCGAGGCCCGGGGTCTCGGTGTGAGACAGGACCGAAGTATTGTAAACCTTTCCGTCCGGGGTCAGGCCGACCATGAGGGTCAGGGCTCCGCCGAAACCGGAAGTAGTTGATTTGACGGCATATGCCACAGGGGCTCCGTCCTTTGTGCCTACGTAGTATTCGGAGTCCTCGCCACCCACCTTGATGGGAACGGCTTCGGAAACCTCAACTCCTTCGGGAAGCACCGCGGCGATTGCGGCCTTCTGGATGTTGGCGTTAGTCTCGGCGATGGGAGCGGCGGTCACTGCATATACGCAGCCGAGGATGGCTGCACAGATAAGGCAGGTAGCGGAAAGCACCAGCGCCATGTTGGTAAGATTGGATTTTGCAGCCATTGCTTATGCCCTCCCGTATTTTTTCTGATGGAACCACCTGTTAAGAAGCGGAACCGTAGCGTTCATAATGAGGATAGCGAAGGACATTCCTTCGGGATACGATCCGAAGTACCTGATCATCAGGGTGATGAAACCTATGCCTATGCCATATATGACACATCCCTTGGCGCTCATCGGCGAGGTGACGTAATCGGTTGCCATGAAGCAGGCGCCGAGGATCATACCACCGGTAAGGAGGTTGAACACCGGGTCGGTGAAGCGGTCGGGGTTCCCGATCCAGAAGAGAAGGGAGACCAGGGCGACCGTTCCCCAGATGGAGAGGGTCGTCCAGGGCTTGACCACCTTGCGGACAAGCAGATAGACGAATCCGGCAAGAAGTGCGATGGCGGAGATTTCTCCGGCGGATCCTCCGATGCCGGCGAACAGCATCGAACCGTAGTCATATGAGGAGACTATCGAGGATATGCTCTGATGCTGGAGGACGGCTTCATTGATCGCTCCAAGGGGAGTGGCTCCAGAAATCGCGTCGGCTCCGAAGAGGCCCTGAGGCATCTTCCAGGTGGTCATGTAGGTCGGGAAAGACACAAGCAGGAACACACGGCCGGCGATCGCCGGGTTGAAGAGGTTCTGGCCGAGGCCTCCGAATGACATCTTGGCGACTCCGATGGCGAAGACGGCGCCGAGGACTATGACCCACCAGGGAGTGGTATATGGCAGGTTCATTGCCAGCAGCAGGCCGGTGACGACGGCTGACATGTCGCATATGGTCGAGGGCTTCTTGAGCATGTACTTGGTGATGGCCCACTCCAGCAGGATGCAGGAGAGGACGCTTACCGCCAGCACGAGCAGTTCGCCCAGGCCGTAGAAAATCACGGAAACAATCACCGCAGGCAGGAGGGCTATCACTACGTCACGCATAAGCGAAGTAGTGGAGACTCCGGTGTGGATGTGCGGGGACGGGGAAACTATAAGTTTATTCATATGACTATCGATTATTTAGCGCTTGTTGCCGCAGCCTTGGCCTCGGCTGCCGCTTTAGCGGCGGCCGCGCGGGCCTTCATTACGCCCATTACCTTGGCTTTGCCCTGGGTCATGATGTCGAGCAGCGGGATGCTGGCAGGACAGCTGTACTGGCAGGAACCGCAGCTGATGCAGTCCTGCATTGCATTCTGCTCGAGGCCATCCAGGTCGCCTGCGAGGGCGAGTCTCTTGAGGAGGAATGGCTCGAGTCCCATCGGGCACGCATCTGCGCAGCTTCCGCAGCGGATGCATGCGGTGGCGGGAGCCCTCTTGGTCTGAGCGGCAGTGAGGAAGAGGAGTCCGGAAGTTCCCTTTACGGTTGCGGCGTCAAGGTTAGAGACGGCTCTACCCATCATGGGGCCTCCGCTGATTACCTTGGCGGCATCCTGGGGCATTCCGCCTGCGCACTCGATGATGAAGGAGAGAGGAGTTCCCACCCTGACTTCATAGTTATGCTGAGTGGCGACACAGTCTCCGGTGTAGGTGAGAGTGTTGGAGACCAAGGGCTTGTTCTTCTGTACTGCCTCGTAAACCGCATATGCGGTAGCTACATTCTGGACCACTGCACCGACACTGATCGGGAGGCCGCCGGATGCGACCTGGCGGTTCATAACAGCATCGATGAGCTGTTTCTCACCACCTTCCGGATACTTGGTCATCATCGGCATGATCTCGATTCCGCGGAATTTGTCGGACTTGGCGGCGAGCTTGGCCACTACATCCTTCATATGCGCGATGTCTTCGGGCTTGTTATCCTCGATGGCGATGGTGGCGTCCTTGACTCCGAGCACCTGCATCAGGATGGCGACTCCCACGGCGACCTGCTCTCCCCTCTCGAGGAGATAGCGGTAGTTGCAGGTCAGATAGGGCTCACACTCGCAGCCGTTGATTATAAGACGCTCGCACTTCTGTCCCGGAGGAGGGCTGAGCTTGACGTGGGTCGGGAAAGTAGCTCCGCCCAGGCCTACGATACCGCCGGAGGTGATCTTGGCCATTATGGCCTTGTTGTCTTCCGGAAATTCGGTGACGAGGGTGTCGCTCAGGTCAACCTCTTCTATCCATTCGTCTCCCTCGACTGCGATTTCAATCGAAGGTACGCTCTTGCCGGAGAGGTCCTTGCGGGGGCCTATGGACTTGACCGTACCGGACACTGATGAATGTATCCAGGCCGAAACGAATCCGCCCGGCTCGGCGACCGGCTGTCCGGTCTTGACCTTGTCCCCAACTGCCACTATGGGCTTCGCGGGGGCTCCGATATGCTGGGACAGGGAGATATAGACTGTCGGCGGAATCGGCAGCGCCTCAATTGCGCAATCCCTGGAGATCTTCTTGTCGGCAGGGTGGATACCGCCTATATGGAATGTCTGTTTGCTCATGCTGTTTCCTCCTTGCTTTCTGATTTGGCAGCCAGTGCAGCCTCGCGTGCCTTCCGGTTGCGCTCGTTGACGCGCTGCTTGACAGCTTCCTTGTCAAGCGGTTTGGGGAAGTTCACCCCGTGGATAGCTCCGGTAGGACAAAGGGCTTCGCACTCGCGGCAGAGTTTGCACTTGGTGTAGTCGATGTAAGCTCTGTTGTTCTCGACCACGATGGCGTCATGGGTACAGGTCTTGGCGCAGATTCCGCATCCTATGCAGGCGTTGGCGCAAGCCTTCTTGGCGGCCGGTCCCTTGTCCTCATTGCGGCATGTCACAACCATGCGCATACCCTTGGGCCCGTAGTTGCGGAGTTCGAAGAGGTGCTTGGGACAGGTCTTGACGCAGGATCCGCAAGCGGTGCATTTCTCCTGGTCCACTACCGGAAGACCGGTCTGGGGATCGATGGAGAGGGCGCCGAACTTGCAGGAGGCCACGCAGTCTCCCAGTCCGAGGCATCCGAATGCGCACATGGTCTCTCCCGTGTAGAGGGAGGCCTCGGCATTGCAGGAAGCCCATCCGTCATATGTGTTGGCCGTCGGCCTTACCTCGCAGGTGCCGTTGCAGCGGAGCACTGCCACCTGCCTGGTTTTCTCTACTGCGGCGATCCCGAGGATGTCGGCGATCTGCTTCATCACCGCGTTGCCGCCCACGGAGCAATAATGCTGCTCCAGATTGCCGGCCTTGACCGCCGATTCAGCAAATGCCCGGCAGCCGGCATAACCGCATCCACCACAGTTGGCCCCTGGAAGGACCCCTTCGACCTGGTCTATGCGCGGATCCTCTACGACCTTGAATTTCTCGGCCACGAACCAGAGGAAGACTGCGAGCAACAGGCCTACGACTGTCAGTACTGCGATTGTCCAGATAATTGTTTGTGACATGTTTATTTAATGTAGAATGCGGCCTCACCGGAGAGCCTGCCCCGAAGAAGCCATATTATGAAAAAATACGAAAGGACGCCGCAAATGGCGAGGAGCCCGGAAAGGAGTTCTCCCATCCCGGAATGAAGGAAAAACAGCACGAAGGCGATAAGGATTACCAGGGGGATCACATATGCGATCCACACTGCCTTGTTCCCCATTGACTGGCGCATCACCACATCGACCTCTTCCCCTTCCATATGCGTGGAAGAAGGATCGGTGGGAACCGTTATTTCCTTGCGGGCTATGTCTGCGACTGTGCAGACGGATGAAGCGTGGCAGGCGGTGCAGGCGGATTTGGAGATGATCTCGACGACGGTCTCGCTCGGAGTCACCCTCAATATCCTTCCCTTGTGTGAAATTTCGTCGTAACCTGCCATGTCAGCCTATTATTTCTGGAGAGCGGTGAAAGGATGCATCAGTCCCTTATAGGAACTGAGATGCCCGGTCATGGCTCCGATCTTCAGCATACATTCAAAATACAGCGGGATGCGGTTGTCGTCATTGGAGAACCACATTGCCACGGGCAGCTCCTCACTTTCAAATACTTCTCCGGCAACTACCCCTATGATGAATTTCACCGCGCTGACTTTCCCTATGTCCTCCACATTGATTACCTCGTCCTTCTCCCTCTTGAGCATGATTGTGTAGACATCGTCATCGATGGCGAAGGTCAGAGGGATCGAATTGCCCACCTGGACCATGTTGAGGTCGAGGTTGCGGCAGAGGTAGAACAGACAGGGGACGTCGTAAACTTCCTTGGTGAGAGGGATCTGGATCTTCCTGTGCCCACGCTTCGAGGAATAGAGGGTAGCATTGATCACCCCTTCATCCCACATGTAGTTGTAGTCGTTGTGACAGACGTAGTTACCCTCGTTGGTCTTGCGGGTGAACCGGCTGGGCTTCAGGGAACTGGTGGTGAACCAGGACTGGAAATCTTCCCTGATCTTGAAGAAGACATCGAAGAACCTGGCCGAACGGCCCCAGAAATGTGTGTGGTAGCACCTCTGTCCCCAAAGGTCGTTTGCGATGTCGCAGTTGGCGTAAACCTTTGCCACGTCGGCATTGATCACCCCCCAGTTGTAATGAAGGGTGAATGAAAGCTTCTCACCGTCTCCGAAGGCATTGGAAGCCTCGGTTACCGGCCGCAGCGGAATCGTGCTCACAAGCACGGAAAGAAGAAGGGCTACCAACATGTCGTCTAGAATGATTGGTTGTCAAATGGTCCGGTGGTGTCTCCGAAAGGATCGTAGTCCGAGTCGGAATTCATTGCGGAACCTATGTTTGAAATCCCTGCTGCGAGGGTGTCGTCGATTTCGACGAACTTGACCTCGCCGCTCTTGAAGCGCATATCTATGTCGCAGGTCTCGCCGTTACGATGCTTGGCGATGATGATCTGGGTGTTCTCCTTGTCGGTAGGATTCTCTGAAAGTCCTACATAGTCGGGACGGTGGATGAACACTACCATGTCCGCATCCTGCTCGATGGCTCCGGACTCGCGGAGGTCGCTGAGCTGGGGTTTACCGTTGCCGCTCTGCCTCTGGACGGCGTTCCTGGAGAGCTGCGAAAGGGCGATGATCGGAACGTTAAGTTCCTTGGCGGTGGCTTTTAGGGTCCTGGAGATGGCAGCCACCTCCTGCTCCCTCATGCCGCGGAGTTCGGACGGGCCCTGCATGAGCTGCAGGTAGTCCACTACGATCAGCCTGACTCCTTTCTGCTTCACAAGGTTCTTGGCCTTGGTGCGGAATTCCATGAGCGGAAGGCTGGGGGTGTCATCAATGTAAAGAGGAGATGCAACCAGCTTCTTGAGCTGGGTCTCCAGCTGATGCCACTCCCTGTCGGTCAGGGCGGAGCCGCCTTTGATCTTGTCAGCGGAAATGCCTGATTCCGAGGTCATAAGCCTCTTTGCCAGCTGCAGGGCGGACATCTCGAGAGAGAAAAAGGCCACCGGCATCTTGTGGTCCACGGCCGCATTCCTCGCCAGGTTGAGGGCGAAGGCGGTCTTTCCCACTGAAGGACGGGCTGCCAGGATGATGAGGTCGGAAGGCTGCCACCCCATGGTGACCTTGTCGATGGAGACATAGCCCGACGGCACTCCGGTCAGACCCGGATTGTCCTTGTGGGCGTCTATGTCGTCGAGAGCCTCGTTGATTACCGTTCCGATCTGCTGTACATCCTTCTTGGTGCTGTTCTGGACGGCGTCGAATATCCTCGACTGGGCGGTGTCGATGAGGTCATCGACCTTTACCGAGTCGTCATATGACTGCTTGAGGATGTCGAAGGAGGCTTTGATGAGGTCCCTCTGGATCGCTTTCTGCTTGAGTATCTTGATGTAGTACTCGATGTTGGCGGCGGCGCCGACCTTCTGGGAAAGGTTCACCAGGGTCACGGCCCCGCCTATGTCTTCGAGGTTCCCCTGCGCCTTGAGAGCTGAGCTGACCGAAATGATGTCAATCGGGGCATGCTCGAGGACCAGGCGGCTTATCGCCGCGAAAATCATCTGGTTCTGAGGCGAATAGAAACACGAAGGAGAGAGCTCTTCCATGGCCTCGTCGACCGTGGAAGGCTCCACAAGCATTGCACCAAGGACTGCCTCTTCAACGTCTAAGGCCTGAGGTGGTTTGTTCCCTACCTCAAGCCCTATCTGTTCCAGGTTGGCTGCCTGATCCTGCTTTTTCTTTCTGCTGGCGGCAGGCATCGGAATCTTATTCGAAATCAGGGTCAACTATGATACGGCCGCAGTGCTCGCATATGACAAGCTTCTTGTCGGAAGCGATGTCCACAAGCCTCTGCGGGGTGATGATGCTGAAGCAGCCACCGCAGGCGTTCTCGTTGTACACTCCCACTACTGCAAGGTGGTTGTGAACGCTGGCGCGGATGCGCTCATATGCACTCATCGTCCTCTCGTCGAGCTTCTTGGCGATGGAGTCTCTCCTTGCCTTGAGGGTGGTCTCCTCCTTGGCGGTGGACTCAACTATGGTCTCGAGTTCCTGCTTCTTGAGCTTGAGGTCCTCGCTCCTTTCGCTGATGCGGGCCTTTACATCCTCGAGTTCGTCTTTCTTCTCGACTACCTTGGCCTTGGTCTCATAGATGTTCTTCTCGGCGATCTGCCTGAGCAGGTTCTGGTTCTCGATCTCCTTGTTGATGGAGTCGAACTCACGGCTGTTGGTAACGCCCTGGAGCTGACCCTGGTACTTGGTGATCTGATCGTCGCAGTCCAGGATGTTCTGCTTGTTGTCGGTGATGGACTGGTTGAGCGCGATGATGAATGCGGAAATATCTGCGCTCTGGGTCCTCAGGGCTGCGAGTTCAGCCTCGAGTTCCTCGACCTCGGCAGGAAGCTCACCCCTGAGCTGTATGATCTTGTCTATCTCCGAGTCGGCCTTCTGGAGATTGTAGAGCAGTTTGAGTTTTTCCTCAACCCTGTCCTCTCCCTCAGCGAAATTCTTCTGAAGTGAAACGAAGGTCTCCCTCTGATCGATAGGGACTTCTACTTTTTTAACTTTCTTTGTTGCCATTTTCAAATTGTATAAAGGACTGCAAATTTAATCATTTTTTTCCTATGAGGGAAATGTTAGGCTACAAGCTTTTACGTACTTCGTCAAGTTGTGCCCGGATAGACTTGAGGCTGTCAAGGACCTTCACCTTCGCCTCTACCGGACGCCTGTCGGCCCGGAACCGCTTCGCAGCGCCGTCCAGGGTCATTCCCTGATCCTTGATCAGCATATGGATCTGGCGGAAAGTCTCAAGATCCTCCTTGGTGTACAGGCGGTTACCCTTTGCGTTGCGAGTGGGCTTGAGGAAAGTGAAATAATTCGACCAGAAGCGTACGAGAGAGACGTTCTCTCCCAGCATCTCAGCCACTTCCCCGATTGTGTAATACAATTTTTCCATATGTTTAATCCATTGATTGTTCAGTGTTTATCGACATATAAACATTGTCCGCATATTCTTCCATCCCGACGCCGTCAAGCAAATAGCAGACCGGATCGCAGTACGTTCCATTGAAGATCACCTCGTAGTGAAGGTGGGGAGCGAAAGAAGAACCGGTCATTCCGACCGTTCCTATCTTTTTGCCTTTCTGGACCTTCTGCCCCCTGGAGACGCTGATGTCCGCCAGGTGGGAATAACGGGTGACCCAGCCGTTCCCATGGTCCAGGGCAACCACATTGCCCTGTCCCTGGCGGGAGTGTTCCACCTCGGTAACAGTACCGGCGGCAGTGGAGAACACGTCGGTTCCCTGCGGCATCAGGAGGTCCAGGCCGTTGTGCTGGACAGGAACCTTGTAGAAAGGATTGATCTTCATCCCGACGGAGGCTCCTATCTGGGAGTAGGACAGGCCCTTGACCGGGATTCCGAGGGGCGGGCACACGAAGTCCTCGGAAAGGACAGACTCGGTGAAGCCCTGGAGCGAAGCCTCGATCTCGGCAGCGGAAGCCACCAGCCTTGAAGCCTTCTCCGCGGTAAAACTCACAAGGTCCCTGTCAGGGACAGTGTCCGCAGCAGCGGAATAATCGGTGACGGCGGACGGACTGGCCATAGGGGCGGAAGTGTGGAAGATCTGCTCATATATGCCGTCGTCCTTTACCTGCAGGCCCTTTACCACGTCGGCGAGAAGCCTCTCCTCCTCCCTCATCCGGGCGTACTCTTTCTCATATGCCCGGTTCTCCCTGCGGAGGCGCTTCTCCATGTCGGTAGATATGAAGAGGCTGCCTACGACATAGTAGATTACCGAAAGGGTGATTATGGCGATGGAGTACTTCAGGACGGTCCTTACGACTCCCCATACGGAGTAAGTAACCTTCTTGAAGCTGAAGCTTTCCTTGTCGAATACATAACGTCCCGCCATGGCTATTTCTGCTGCCTCCTCCTAAGGCTGAATGGCTGGCCAAGTACCTCCTGATGCTCTTCCTCCCTCTTGCGGATCAGTGCCTGGTACTCTTCGGCCGGCATGGTAGTGTCCAGGAAATTGGCGGGATTGACGAAAGCGTCCCTGTAGAAGACCTCGTAATGCAGATGGGGCCCTGTAGCCCTTCCGGACTTGCCGCTCTCCCCTATCTGGTCACCCCTCTTCACCTTCATGTTCTCGACTACGTTGATAGTCTTCATATGAGCGTAATGGGTCTTGTAACCGAAGCCATGGTCAATGACCAGATGGTTCCCGTAGCCGAAGAATTCGAACTGGACCGATTCCACGACCCCGTCCCCGGTAGCGTACACCGGATTGCCCGGAGGGCAGGAAAAGTCCATTCCGGTGTGCATCTTCGAAGTGCCGTTTATGGGGTCGGTACGATAGCCGAAAGGACTGGTAAGGACGAAACGGCCAGGCATCATGGGAAGGATCGCAGGGATGCACGAGGCCATGTCCCCGGCAAGGGAGGCCTTCTTCCCGACCTCATCGAAAGAGGAACTCTGGACGGTGGCCTTCTTGGCAAGCCCTCCGAGTCTGTATGCGGTAGACTGGAGCACTCCGCTCCCGCCTTCGGCTTCAATCGCGGCAAGCATGCTTGCTGAGACCAGCCCGGCATTACGCTCCCTGGAAGGGATGCTGTCCATTCCGAATATCGAGCGGTAGATGTCTTCGTCGCGTTTCTCGAGGCCGGACAGGACAGCTTCGTACTGGTCGAGCCGGCGGTTCATGACTTCGATCCGGGACGTCCACCTGATGTTCTGACGCTTGAGATACAATGTCTTGGGGAGATCTTTTCCCAGGACTATGGCCACGAACCAGAACAGGAAGAGGGCCAGCGCCACACTTGCAAGGAAGGTGGCCGCAACCTTGAAGAACCGCTTCCAACCCGAGGAGGCCCTGAATTCATACATCAAGGTCTCGGGATTGATTCTGTAGTTCCCCTGGCTGGACATGTGGCTAATGCTTATATATAAGGTTACAAATATACTGTTTTCTCCCTAAAAAGTTGTATTTTTGCAAACTTTAAGAACACCTGAAAAGTCACTAAACAATGGCATTGACAGCAAACGAAATCAGACAGACCTTCCTGGATTTCTTCGCATCCAAAGGACACACCATAGTACCTTCGGCTCCCATGGTGGTAAAGCATGACCCTACCCTCATGTTCACCAACGCCGGAATGAACCAGTTCAAGGACATCTTCCTCGGCAACTCCACTCCCAAGTCAAAACGAGCCACGGACTCCCAGAAATGTCTCAGGGTCAGCGGAAAGCATAATGACCTCGAGGCAGTAGGACACGACGGCAGGCATCACACCATGTTCGAGATGCTCGGAAACTGGAGCTTCGGAGACTACTTCAAGAAAGAGGCCATAGACTGGGCATGGGAGCTCCTGACCAGGATTTACGGCATAGATCCTTCGAAGCTTTACGCAACCGTGTTCGAGGGCTCCGCTGATGACGGGACCAAAATGGACGCAGAAGCGAAGGAAGCATGGCTCAAGCATATGCCTGAGAACCATATCGTCCTCGGCAACAAGCACGACAACTTCTGGGAGATGGGAGACACCGGTCCCTGCGGTCCCTGCAGCGAGATCCACATAGACCTCCGCAGCGATGCAGAGCGCGCCGCTGTACCAGGAGAGAAGCTCGTCAACACAGACGATCCATATGTAATCGAAATCTGGAACCTGGTCTTCATGCAGTACGAGCGCAAGGCCGACGGCCATCTCGAACCGCTCCCGGCAAAGAACATCGACACCGGAATGGGCTTCGAGAGGCTCTGCATGGTGCTCGAAGGCAAGACCAGCAACTACGACACGGATGTTTTCAGCGGCCTTATCGGAAAAATCGAAGAACTCTCCGGCGAGAAGTACCACGCGGACGAAGAGAAAGACGTAGCCTTCAGGGTCATAGCCGACCACGTCAGGGCAATCGCCTTCTCCATCGCCGACGGCCAGCTGCCTTCTAACGTGAAGGCCGGATATGTAATCCGCAGGATCCTTCGCCGTGCAGTCCGCTACGGTTACACCTTCCTGGGTTTCAAGGACCCGTTCCTGTGCCGTCTCATCCCTCAGCTGGTTGAAGACATGGGCGGAGCCTATCCCGAACTCAAGAGCCAGCAGAAACTCATCGAGAGCGTGGTCAGGGAAGAGGAAATGGCATTCCTCCGCACCCTCGACAGGGGCATGGTCCTCCTGGACGACGTCCTCCAGAAGAATTCAGCCGACAAACTCATCCCCGGAACCGACGCCTTCGTCCTCTACGACACCTTCGGATTCCCGGTGGACCTGACCGAACTGATCGCCACGGAGCACGGTTACAAGGTGGACATGGAAGGCTTCGCAGCAGAACTCCAGAAGCAGAAGGAGCGCGCCAGGAACGCCACCGCGAACGAGTTCGGCGACTGGACCGTTTACCAGGATGATGCGGAAGTCCACTTCCTCGGATACGATTTCACTTCCCTCGACAACGTGAACCTGATCAAGCACCGTACTGTAAAGCAGAAGAACAAGGAGATGGTCCAACTGGTGTTCGACCGCACCCCGTTCTATGCCGAAATGGGCGGCGAGGTCGGAGATACCGGCTGGATCGAGGCCGGGGACGGAGAGAAGATCAAGATCCTCAACACAGTCAAGGAGAACGAACTCACCGTCCACATCGCTGAGAAACTCCCCGACGACTGCACCCATCCCTTCAAGCTCAACATCGATGTGCAAAGGCGCCGGAACATCGCCGGCAACCACACTGCCACCCACCTTCTGGACCACGCCCTCCGAGAGGTCCTCGGAAAGCATGTGGAGCAGAAAGGCTCCTTCGTGGGACCGGACTACCTCCGTTTCGACTTCTCTCACTTCTCGAAGATGACCGAAGAAGAGATTGACAAGGTAGAAGATCTTGTGAATGAGCAGATCCGTGCCAATCATATGCTTTGGGAAAAGCGTGACGCGAGCATGGACGAGGCACAGGACATGGGAGCTATCGCCCTCTTCGGCGAGAAATACGGTGACAAGGTGCGTGTCGTCAAGTTCGGGGATTCGGTGGAACTCTGCGGCGGATGCCATGCAAGTGCTACCGGACAGATCGGCCTCTTCAAGATAATCTCCGAGAGCGCCATCGCAGCAGGAGTCCGCAGGATCGAGGCTGTGACGGGAGCAAAGGCTGAAGGTACTGTCCGCGCCGCAATCAAGACCCTCAAGTCCATCCGCGAACTGTTCAACAACGTCCCGGACATCACTTCTGCCATCGCCAAAGTCATCGAGCAGAACTCGGGCTACAAGAAAGAGCTGGAAGAATACTCCAGGAAAGCCGCTGAAAGGGCTGCCGAGGAGATGAAGAAGCTCGCCGAGAACATAGGCGGAACCGATGTCATCCGGTTCACCCTCACACAGGACCCGCAGAGGGTAAGGGAGATGGCCCTTGCACTTGTGAAGCTCTGCAAGAACACAGTCTTCGCTGCCGCATATGAGTACGGCGGAAAGCCGAACCTGCTGCTGGCCTACACACAGGATCTGGTGGATGCAGGACACAATGCCGGAAAGGATATCCGCGAGGCTGCGAAGTTCATCCAGGGCGGCGGCGGGGGCCAGAACGGACTCGCTACCGCCGGTGGCAAGAATTCTGCAGGGCTTAAGGACGCCTTGGAGGCAATGGTAGACATATCCACAAGGTAACCTGACCAATAACAGACTGATTTGAAGAAACTCGACCTGTTCATCCTCAAAGCCTTCATCGGGCCGTTCGTGGCAATCCTCATGATTGTCATCTTCATCCTGATGATGCAATTCCTGTGGCTTTACATAGACGAACTGGTCGGGAAGGGACTCTCCCTGGGTGTCATCCTGGAGTTCATAATGTGGGGAAGCTGCACGATCCTCCCCACGGCACTCCCCCTGGCCACCATGCTGGCTTCCGTGATGACGGTAGGAAGCATGACCGAGAACAATGAGCTCATAGCCATAAAGGCCGCGGGAGTCCCGCTGACAAGGGTCCTGGTCCCTATCTTCGCATCCTGCCTTGCCATATGCGGTCTGGCGTTCTTTGCCGCGAACAACCTCGTCCCGATCTCTTACAACAAGATCTACACCCTCAGGGACGACATCGGAAGGACCAAGGAAGAGATCAAGATTCCGGCAGGAACATTCTACGACGGCATCGAAGGCTACATCCTCCGGGTGGATTTCCACAGCGACAAGACCGGAATGATGTACGGGGTGATGGTCTATGACCACACCGGAAACAAGGGGAACAGTTCTCTCGTACTTGCTGACTCGGCCATCATGAAGATGTCCAAGCGTAAGGATTATCTGACTTTCGAACTCTACAGCGGCGCGGATTACGAGGAGACCAACGTCCAGAAGTACAGGGACACCACGCGGCAGATGCAGAGGATATTCTTCGACCGCCAGACCCTGATCATCCCGCTCAAGAACTACACCTTCCAGAAGTCTGAGGACACCCGCTACAGCGACGCGGTGAAGACCATGCCGCTGAAGAATCTTATCCATGGAAGCGACTCACTGTCAGTGCTTAAGGACTCAGCAAAATCCGCCCAGATGGACAGAGTGGCGAGAGCCGAGGAGCTCTTGTTCCGCAATCAGCTGGACACGGCGTGGACTGCCCGCGTACAGAGTTCCTACGAAGATGAGAAGTTCATGGAGTGGAACAGCGTGAAGCAGAAGCAGGACGCGCTGAACGAAGCGTCCAGCAAAGCCTCCGGACTCGCCTCCATCCTGGAAAGCGACGGCAGGGATGTATATGAGTACACATATGTCCTCCGCAGGAGCGACCTCGAGATCCTCAAGAAATTCTCAGGGGCGCTGGCATGCCTGGTGCTGTTCTTCATCGGAGCTCCGCTGGGAGCCCTGATCGGAAAGGGCGGGCTCGGTTCTTCCGCTATCACGTCCATCCTCTTCTTCGTGCTCTACTGGGTAGTGGACATCACCGGCAGCAAACTGGCGAGGGACGGAGCCGTTTCCGCTGCCGCGGGAGCCTTCGCCGCCTGTGTCGTCCTGATGCTGGCCGGACTCTACCTGACATGGAAAGCGGTGAACGACTCGGCAGTGTTCTCCGGTGAGGGCTTCAAGTCCAAATGGAGGCAGATCAAGAGCCGCGTAGCAGGCCTGATAGTCAAGAAGAAGATAGTCTTCTTCGGAACTCCGGACTTCGCAGTCGCGTCTCTCGACGCCCTAGTCAAGGCAGGACACAAGGTTGTCGGTGTCGTAACAGTTCCTGACAAGCCTGTCGGAAGGGGGCTGAAGATGAATGAGAGCGCGGTGAAGAAATATGCCGTGGAGCATGGCCTGAAAGTCATGCAGCCTGAGAAACTCAAGGATGAAGGTTTCCTCGCCGAACTCAGTGCCCTCAAGGGTGACATTTTCGTGGTAGTAGCCTTCAGGATGCTTCCCGAAGCTGTCTGGAAGATGCCCAAGCTGGGGACATTCAACCTCCACGCCGCCCTCCTGCCGCAATATCGTGGCGCCGCCCCGATCAACTGGAGCATAATCAACGGAGAGAGGCAGACCGGAGTCACCACCTTCATGATCGACAAGAGCATAGACACCGGCGGAATCATACTCCGCCAGGAATATCTCATGGATGAACGGGAAAACGCCGGGACCCTCCATGACCACCTTATGGAAATCGGCTCCGAACTGGTGGTACAGACTGTCACCGGAATCATAGAGCACAATGTGGAAACCAGGATCCAGAGGAGCTTCATCCAGGGAGCAGAGGTGCTGAAACCGGCTCCCAAGCTGACCCGTGAACTCTGCCACATCGACTGGGATGACTCCGCAAGGCAGATCGACAACCTGATACGAGGCCTGAGTCCCCTTCCGTGTGCATTCACCGAGCTGGTAAGAGATGGTTCCGCCCCTGTACAGCTGAAGATCTACTCTGCTTCAGTAGCTCCTGAAGGCCTAGTGCCTGAGGGCCTGGCCCCGGGAAGCATATCCTCAGACGGAAAGAGCTGGATGGCGGTTTCTACCGCTGACGGTGCCCTCCTTCTCGAAGATGTCCAGCTTTCAGGTAAGAAACGGATGCCCGTCAAGGCCTTCCTCGCCGGCTTCCGCGAACCGGACTCCTACTCCGCCACAAAGGGCACATCCAAGGCTGAAATCCTTAAAACCAGACAATGATGGAAGTCGTAATCATATGTGATGGCGAGTTTCCTCGCCGGGAATATCCCCGCCATATCATTTCGAGGGCGGATTTCATCATATGCTGTGACGGAGCGCTGAAGCCCTACCTGCGCGCCTGCACGAAGATATTCGGAAGGCTGAGGGAGCCTGACCTGGTGATCGGCGACATAGACTCCCTGTCCTCAAGCCTTAAAAAAACATATGCTTCCCGGATCCTCCGTGTCGCCGAACAGGATGACAATGACATGACAAAGGCGTTCCGCTGGGCTATGGACAACCTGAAGGATGTGGAGGCGATCCATTTCCTCGGGGCCGGAGGGAAGAGGGAAGACCACACTGTCGGCAACCTGGGCCAGTTGATGGAGTACACCAGGCTGTACGACTTGGAAGAGCGGGGGGTCCGGATCGACATGGTCTCGGATTACACTACTGCGTTCCCGGTAAGCGATTCGGTGGAATTCTGGCCGGGCAAAGGCCGGCAGGTCTCCATATTCTCCCCGGACAACTCTTTGACTATCACCTCGGAAGGACTTGAGTATCAGGTAGGGACGGTGGTATTTGACAACTGGTGGAAAGCCAGCCTCAACAAAAGTACAGATGACAGGGTGTTCCTGAAATTCAGCCACAGGAGCATGGCCCTGATAATTCTCACGTAAGCGAAATGAAATTTGGAATGAAAACATATGCTTCGGCCGCGCTGATGATTCTCCTGGCTGCCTCGTGCGCCAAGGAGGAACTGGCCGCGGTCCCCGAAGCGGTGGAAGAAAAGTCCGTTGTCACCATGACTGACTGCTCGGTCGTCCTTTTCGATGACCGGACCGTCTCCATGCTGGAAGAGGCTGCCGGGAACGGAAAGGTAATGACCAGGTCGATGGATGTGAACAACGTCATAGACGAATTGGGAGTGGTTTCCTACGAGAGGGTCTTCCCGTATGCCGGAAAATATGAAGGACGTACGAGGCGCGAAGGTCTTCACAGGTGGTACACCATCAAGTACTCCGATGCCGTCCAGGTCACCAAGGCGGAGACTGCCCTGAATTCCCTTCCGGGAGTGGTTTCCGTGGAAAAACCGCGCAAGATCCGCAAACTGGCCCTTCCGGACGATCCTCTTTTCAAATGGCAGTGGAACATTTACAACGACAAGTCCCTGAACCTTACGATCCGTTCCGGCTCCAGGATACTGTCTTCCAATGAGGGCTGTGACATAAACATCAAGGACGTGTGGGAAGCTTACACCACCGGAAATCCTTCTGTAATAGTGTCTGTGGTGGACGAAGGAATAGAACTGGAGCACACCGACCTCATGGCAAACTGCATCCCTGCAGGAGAGAACGGCAGCCGCAATTTCGCTACTGACAAACCGAAGAATTACTACAAGGTCACTCCGGGCGACCACGGGACCCACGTCGCCGGAGTAATCTCTGCCATCAGGAACAACGGGGTCGGAATCGCGGGGATAGCAGGCGGTGACTATGCCGCAGGCAGGGGCGGAGTCAAGCTGATGAGCTGCCAGATCTTCGAGGATCCAAATGAAGACCTCGGCAATTCCTACTATAACAGCGATGCATATGAATATTGTACCGCCAACGCCATCAAATGGGGAGCCGACCACGGGGCTGTGATCTCCCAGAACAGCTGGGGCTATGATTACGATCGCGATGACTACGGGGAACTGACCGAAAAGGGACGGAGAGAAGCCCTCGCAGACAAGATTTCCGATGTCGACAAGGCTGCGGTGGACTATTTCATCAAATATGCCGGCTGTGACGATGACGGCAACCAGCTTCCGGATTCCCCGATGAAAGGCGGAGTGGTTATTTTCGCCGCAGGAAACGACCAGATAGCCAACGGAGCCCCAGCCAACTACGACCCGATAATCGCAGTCGGCGCCATCGGTCCCGACTGGCTTCCGACATGGTATACTAACTACGGGGACTGGGTGGACATATGCGCTCCCGGAGGGGACAACTACGGTGCCGGCTGGGGCAGCGAGAATGACGGCATATACAGCCGCGGAAGCATCCTCAGCACTTACTCCCCGACTATGAACATCGATGACCCGTATTCCGGGAAAAGCTATGGTTACATGGGCGGAACGTCAATGGCCTGTCCTCATGTTTCCGGCGTAGCCGCCCTGGTGCTTTCCCTCTTCGGTGGTCCTGATTTCACCAACAAGGACCTGGAGGACGCTCTCGTCAAGGGAGCAAACTCTGACTACATCAGCAGCCGCTATCCTGTCGGACCGGCGCTGGATGCAGCAGGTGCCTTCGAACAGGCCGGAATCGAAATAGACTTCAAGGATGACATAGCCCCGGACCGCATCGAGGATTTCACCGTCACCCCGGACCGCAAGACCGTCACTTTCTCCTTCAACACGCCAGCCGACGAGGATGACGAAAAGGCCCTCGGAGTGCTCTGCATCCTGGGGACCGACAGGAGCGTCGTGGAGAACTGCAACCCCATATCCCCGGATGCAAGCCTCATAACCTCCAGGATGTCAGTCGCTACCCTGCCGGTAGGAAGCCCTGTCAGCATGAAGATACAGGGACTTAAATATGCAACCCAGTACTATGCCGCAGTCTATGCATATGACTCGCATATGAAGTACTCGGATAGTTCGCCTGTCAAACCGGTGGCTACTCCGGAGAACAGGGCCCCGCAGCAGACCGCTCCGTTCGAAGACCGCATCCTGTGGGACAAGAACACTTCATTCTCGGAGGTCCTTTCTTCCTATATGGCTGATCCTGACGAGGATCCGATAACCTTCAGTTTCGCCATGGAGAACACTTCGATGACCTTCGTCAGCATTAACAATGAGACTACTGAGATGATGGTCAGGTCCGTCGATTACGGTCTTTCATCCATCACCATAACCGCTACCGACGAGGACGGGAAGTCCGGTTCGTTCAGTTTCAGGGTACTGGTGAAGAACAGTGCCGATCCGGTCGAAACCATCCCTGCCGCGGTGACTTCCACCCTAACCATCCGGACCGCCGAACCGGCTGAAACATATGTAAGGATCCTGTCTTCGAGCGGAAAGATCGTATATGAAGAGACTCGCACGTTCAGCGGCTTCGAGCCTCTGGAGATTGATATGAAAGATTGTGCTCCGGGGCGCTATAGCCTGATCGTGAGAATGGGAGGGAAGGAGTACAAGAAGATCATAACGAAAATCTGAAGCATATGAGAATCAGTCTTATACATATATTGTCCGCTCTTGCGGCCCTGTCTGTCGGAGCTGCGGCTGCTGCCGTGGAACCGGGCAGCGAGGCTCTTCCGTTCATCAGGTTCGAGCGCGGCCTGGCCGAGTCTTCCCTCGCCGGTGCGGGGATCGCTTCTTCTTCAAATATGGCATATGCCTCTTTCGGGAATCCGGCAGCTATCCCGTTCTCGAAGAAGAAACTTGACATCGAGGGCACATGGCTGAGATGGATGCCTGAGACATTCCCTACCGATTACTATAATTTCGCCGGTACCTACAACAGCGGAAATTTCGGCCTGACACTTGGATTCTCTTCGGGAAAGGCTGGAGAGAAGGTCAGCGGTACATCATTTACTCCGTCGGATCTCCAGGTCAACGGTGGAGGAGCCTACAGGGTCGCCGATTTCCTGTCAGTGGGAGTCAACCTCAGGTACGCAAGCTCCAAGGTGCTGGAGAACTATTCTTATTCCGCTTTCGGAGGGGATGTGTTCGTTACCGGACAGTACAAGGGACTGAACGTCGCCCTGGGAGTTAGGTCCATAGGAGCGAGCATCACCGACAACAGCGGGGCCAGCTTCAGCCTCCCCACTTCGATCGCTTTCGGACTGGCATATGCATATGATTTCGCAGAGGTCCATTCGATCGAGGGCGACCTGGATGCTGACTGGTGGCTCTCCGGGGCGCTTTCGGCGGCCGTCGGTGTGCAGTATGGCTACAATGACATGGTCTTCGTCCGGGCAGGTGCAAGATATGGCGGAAAGTCCGTCATCCCCGATTACGCCAGTGTCGGAGTCGGTGTCAAGTTCTATAGAGTCAAGGTTGGCATGTCGTATCTCTTTGGCTCTGACCTCCTTAAAAACAGCATGACCATAGGCCTCGGCTACTGCTTCTAGGCCTGTCCCTTTCCGCGGTGCAGGGTGTTGCCTGCGGAGCCCGTGGCCACCCATGGCCGCGTAAATGGGAGGGGCCCGCCGCGAAGCGGTGGGAAGGATGAGCGAAGCGAGGGCGTCCGCAGGCAACACCCTGCACCGCGGAACACCATCAGAAATAAAAAGACCTCACAGCCATCTGGCCATGAGGTCTTTCTTTTACTTGCAAGAAGGATTACCTGATCTTCTTGTAACCGTAGGTGGCGGTGTCACCAAGCTCGATCTCGATCTTCATGAGACGGTTGTACTTGGCGATACGGTCGGTACGGGACAGGGAACCGGTCTTGATCTGGCCGCTGTTGGTAGCAACTGCGATGTCGGCGATGGTAGTGTCCTCAGTCTCACCTGAACGGTGGGAAGTAACGGTGGTGTAGCCGTGACGGTGAGCCATCTCGATAGCCTCGAGGGTCTCGGTCAGGGAACCGATCTGGTTGACCTTGATGAGGATGGAGTTGCCTGCGCCCATTGCGATACCTTTCTCGAGGTACTTCACGTTGGTAACGAAGAGGTCGTCACCTACGAGCTGGCACCTGTCACCGATAGCCTTGGTGAGCTTGACCCAGCCTTCCCAGTCATTCTCGGAAAGACCGTCCTCGATGCTGTCGATAGGATACTTGGTGATGAGTTCCTCGAGGTAAGCGATCTGGCCCTCGGAGTCGAACTTCTTGCCGTTCGGGTCCTTAGGAGTGCCGTTTGCGAGCTGCTTGTAGTCATAGAAGAACTTGTCGCCTTCCTTGACGCAGAACTCGGAAGCTGCGCAGTCCATAGCGATGGTAACGTCCTTTCCGGGAACATATCCAGCCTTCTTGATAGCCTCTACGATGCACTCAAGTGCGTCGTCGATACCGTCGAGCTTGGGAGCGAAGCCACCCTCGTCACCGACTGCAGTGCTCAGGCCGCGGGCTTTGAGCACCTTCTGGAGAGCGTGGAACACCTCTGCACCCATCCTGACACCCTCAGCCTCGTTGGCTGCGCCGACAGGACGGATCATGAATTCCTGGAAACATATGGGAGCGTCGGAGTGTGCACCGCCGTTGATGATGTTCATCATGGGGACGGGAAGCACATGGCCGTTGGTTCCGCCGATGTACCTGTAGAGAGGAATTCCGAGATAGTTGGCAGCTGCATGTGCGACAGCCAGGGAAACTCCGAGGATAGCGTTAGCACCGAGATTGCTCTTGGTAGCAGTGCCGTCAAGCTCGATCATGGTCTTGTCGATGCCCCTCTGGTCGAGGACGGACATGCCGATGACAGCGGGAGCTATCTTGTCGTTGATGTTGGCGACAGCCTTGAGAACACCCTTTCCGCCGTAGCGTTTCGGGTCACCGTCACGAAGCTCGAGAGCCTCGTTCTCACCTGTGGATGCGCCTGAAGGAACGGAAGCGACTCCGATGACGCCGCTTTCGAGTTCGACTTCACATTCGATGGTAGGATTGCCCCTGGAGTCGAGGATCTCTCTACCGAATACACTTACGATGTTGCTCATAATTGGATTTTTATTATTGATTGTACTATTTTGCCTTGCCCTGGTTGGCGACCGCATTCATCTTGGCGGCAATCGCCTCCTGGTCTCCGAGGAAGAAGTCCCTGGCTACGCTGCCGTCTTCGTTGAACTCGAAGACATAGGGAACTCCTGTCGGGAGATTGAGGGATATGATGTCCTCATCGGAAATGCCCTTGAGGTACTTGACTACTCCGCGGAGTGAGTTGCCATGGGCGACTACGATGATGCTGTCCATGGTCTTGAGGCCCGGGAATATGACTTCTTTCCAGTACGGGACAGCCCTCTCGATGGTGTCCTTGAGAGCCTCTGTACGGGGAAGGTCGCTGTCAGCTACTGCTGCATAGCGGGGATCCAGGCGGGGATTGCGGGGATCGTCCTCGGCGAGCGGGTTGGGAGCAACGTCATAGCTCCTGCGCCATATCTTCACCTGTGCCTCACCGTATTTCTCAGCGGTCTCGGCCTTGTTGAGTCCCTGAAGGTTGCCATAGTGCTTTTCGTTCAGTCTCCAGGTCTTCTCAACCGGAATCCAGTCAAGGTCCATCTTGTCGAGGATGTTGTTGAGAGTCTTGATAGCCCTCTTGAGATAGGAAGTGTAGGCTTTCTGGAAGGTGTAACCTTCGGCTTTGAGAAGTTTTCCGGCTTCCTGAGCCTCCTGGACGCCTTTTTCACTGAGATCGACATCAGTCCAGCCTGTGAAGCGGTTCTCTTTGTTCCACTGGCTTTCTCCATGTCTTACAAGAACAATTCTTTTCATGATATCTTTGGAAATGTTAAGATTTTTCAATCTTCAAAGATAGTCATTTTCATGATATAAAAAAAACGCCCGGGCGTCGTCGTGACGTCCGGGCGTTCGAAAAACGGCAGCTGCCTACTCTCCCAACTGGTGGGTCAGTACCATCGGCGCAAGCGGGCTTAACTTCTCTGTTCGGGATGGGAAGAGGTGGTTCCCCGCC
>JAFRXO010000058.1 GCA_017443465.1 Bacteroidales bacterium | reverse complement strand
ATCGTCAAAAACAACATGTCAATGAGTGGATAAACGAACGCAATCGCTAGCCAAAGCCCTCAGCTGAGGGACTGATTCCGAAAGATTGTATCTGACGGAACGGCTTCCACTCGAATTTATGAATTAATAGAACCTACCTAAAATAATATATATGGATACTCTAAAGAAAAAATTGATCCGATGGCTGACCGTCGTCCTAGCTGTCTTTTGGACAGCGATGCTGGCGGCACAGCCATCAAACATTGTCGCTTCCGGTACATTGTTAGATCCGGAAGGGGGGCCTGTCGTAGGAGCCGCCGTTTATCAGGCGGACAAACAGACGACAGGTACGTTTACGGACGAAAACGGACATTTCTCCCTGAGTGTCCCGAGGGATGCGGAACTCATCGCCTCATTCTTCGGCTTCGAGGAGGTCCGCTTCAAGGCCGCACAGAATGTCAGGATCATGATGGAAGAAGCCAGCAACATGCTGGAGGAGACAGTGGTCGTCGGTTATGGCGTACAGCGTAAAGAATCCGTTGTCGGCGCAATCTCACAGATCAAAACTGAAGACGTCGTCAATTCAGGATTGTCCAACGTAACTCAGGCCATCGCCGGAAAACTGTCAGGTGTCATGACCCTGCAGTCCTCCGGACAGCCCGGAAGTGACAACGCATCCATCTATATCAGGGGCGTATCCAGTTGGAACGGCTCAGGCCCGCTGGTCATGGTCGATGGCGTCGAGAGGTCCTTCAACACAATCGACCCGAATGAGATTGCCACCATATCCGTTTTGAAGGATGCTTCGGCGACCGCAGTATTCGGAGCCAAGGGAGCTAATGGAGTCATCCTCGTGACTACCAGGGGAGGCCAGAAAGGAAAGGCGAAATTCAATGCGTCCGTTTCCCATTCCCTGAAGATCCCGACCAGGCTTCCGAAGCACATAGATGCATATACTACCTTATCCGGGTATAATGTCGCCATGAAAAACAGCCAGAGTTGGGCACAGATCGTATCTGACTACGAACTGAATGAATACAGGTCTCCATCTTCGGAATTGAACAGGATCCGCTATCCGGATATTGACTGGTACGATCTCCTGATGAAGAAGATGGCACATTCGACAAATGCGAACCTGAATGTATCCGGCGGTACTGACAGGACCCGCTATTTTGTGTCCCTGGGATATAACCATGACGGTGACATTTTCAAGAAACAGAAATTCAATTCCACCAAATACGAATACCAGAGGCTCAATTACCGTGCGAACCTGGATTTCGACATTACTGAATCCACGACCCTTACCTACCGGGTAGGCGGAAGCATCGGTATCCAGACTGCTCCGGGATCCTCCCCGATTACCTCCTTGTTCTCGGCATCCACGGTAGCATACCCCGCCTATTATCCGTCATGGGTCCTGGAAGCAATCCCGGACTGGGATTACCCCAATGCTTCAGGAGACCGTATGGTAACAACATCCTTGTCCAATTACGGTACTTATTTCGGAAGTCCGTTCAACAAACTGAACATCCCGACCTATGAACAGAATACGACGAGCGTCCTCTTTACCGACCTCATTCTGAATCAACGCTTCGACAAATGGGTCCGCGGACTGTCCGCACAGGGTAAGTTCTCTTTCAGCACTACGATGGCACGTGTTTCCGAATCCGTGTCCAAATCGACTCCTACTTTCTACCTTGACTGGAATCTGGCGGATTCAGGAGCCTCAAACCCGTGGATATCCTCAATAACCGGAACTAACGTAGTTGAAGATCCTCCGTATGCCGCCACTCAGGGAAGCGTAAGCAGTCATTCCTACAATATGTACTGGGAGGCATCCTTGAATTACGACCGCTCCTGGAACAACCACCATGTAACTGCGCTTGCCCTTATCAACCAGAGGGAGAACAGGTCCAACTTCAGCTTCCCGTACAGGAGCATGGGGCTGGTCGGCCGTACGACATATGACTTCAGGCACACCTACCTTTTTGAAGCCAACCTCGGATACACGGGCTCCGAGCAGTTCGCCCCGTCAAACCGATTCGGAATCTTCCCTTCGGTTGCGGTCGGATATGTCCCATCAAATGAAAAATGGTGGAAGAAGGCAATACCCTGGTGGTCTAAACTGAAACTCAGGTATTCTGACGGTTTCGTAGGAAGCGACTCGGCAGATTCCCGCTGGCTGTATTACAGTTCGTATTCCAAGTCAGGCGGCTACATCTACGAGGACGAGGCAGCCAATGAAGTGGCCCAGTGGGAAATGGCCCACAAACAGGATATCGGTATCGAGATGGGATGGCTCAAGGACCGCCTCACGGCAGAATTGGACCTCTTCCAGGAGCACAGGACCCACATGCTGGTCGACCCGGTCGTCCCGTATCTGGTCGGCGCCACTTACAAGCAGGTCAACACCGGTGCAATGAAAAAGCACGGTCTCGAATTCGAAATCAAATGGCAGGACCGTCTCTCTAACGGAATCGGATATTACGTAAAATCGATGGTCTCGTTGAACGAGAACAGGGTCACTAAATATGAGGATCCTCCCTATCTCCCGGATTACCAGAAAGTTGCAGGGAAACCCTACCAGGGAAAACCGGAAGGAGAATCTGTAGTGGACGGCGGATATTTTACTTCCGTGGATGACATCCACAACTATCCTTCATATTCCACTGAATGGAGCCATGTCCCCGTCGGTGCATATAAATACCTGGATTATTGCGTGGACGGCATCCTGAATGTGAATGACCTCCATTCAGTCAAAGGCAGCCGCTATCCGTCAACCCTGATGTCCCTGGGCTTCGGATTCGACTGGAAAGGATGGGAATTCAGCGCGTTGTTCTACGGCAATTACGGTAAATATGCCATTTACGATGCCGTATATGAATTGGATTGGGAGAAAGCCGAAGTCCGCATGAGCGAATCGATGTCCGACTATTGGACTCCTACACATACGAACGTGAATCACGCGACCCTCGTATCTTTCGGCAGCCCGATGTATTACTGGGCCGGTTACGACGGCTCCAAAACTACCTGGGGACTGGTCGGAAGGACGTGGCGGAATGTCGATTACCTGAGCTTGAGGGATGTCTATCTGGGATACACCTTTAACAAGAAAAAGATCAAATCCAAGCTCGGCATCAACTCTCTTACCCTTTACATGAACGGGAACAACCTGTTCTATCTCTCAAACCTTACCAGCGGTAATCCGGAGCAGACGTCCTTCACCCGTGGAGCTTATCCTCTGATGAGTACGGTCCTGTTCGGTCTCAAAGTCGGATTTTAACCAGCAGCAACCATGAAAAAGTTTATCAGCATATTCCTCAGTGTTGTTTTAACACTCTCTTCCTGCTCTTATCTGGACATAAGCCCGGATCTGGGACTTACCGAAGAAGATGTATTTACTAAATATAAGGAATTCAAGGCATTCCTTGACGCTGCATACGACGGCGACGCAAAGAAAGCGGCTGGTTCTGGTGAATGCCCTCTTAATCTACTGTATGGCTCTTTCCCTCTTCGCATGGATGCCAGTTCGTTCAGGTTTACTTTCAGTATGATGACGGACATTGCAGACGGCGGCCGTCAGGGTTTGCGTCCATACTCTATCAAATTGGGTGTCCTGGGAGAGAACAATGTTTTCGTGGACAGCCGAATCGCTATCTTCCAGTGCATGTTTCGATGCATCCGTGTCGCGAACATATGCCTGGAAAAGGTTGACATGATCCAGGACGGAACCAAGGAAGACATCGAGGACCTGATCGGACAGGCTTATTTCATACGTGCCTGGGCCCACATGACCCTGTGCAACTATTTCGGCGGCATGCCGTATCTGGACCATGCCCTGCAGGCGGGTGAAGATTTCGACATTCCACGTGAATCGGCAATAGTCACTTACCAGAAAGCTGCCGAGGATTTCAAGCTCGCATATGACCACTTCGCCCTCGCCGGACGTGTCCGCAGGGATCCGGGGCCAGGACAGGCCGGTCACCTGAACAATTCGCAGCAGAACCGTCCGAACGGAGTCGCCGCAATGGCTCTCAGGGGGCGCTGCCTGACCTATGCAGCCAGTCCGCTGAACAACAAATCCTCTGACAACAGCCTGTGGGAAGCTGCAGCCAAAGCCAATGCTGAGGCTCTCGCTCTCGCAGAACAGTACCAGTACGATCTCCTTACATGGGACAAATGGCAGAACAACACCTGGGGCGTAGCCTATACCAACGAGCAGCTCTGGGCATGGAACTTCGGTTCAGTCAAGGCCAATAACGCCATTATAGTGAATCACCTTCCCCAGCCTGTCACCAACAACAAAAGCGGAGGCGGTGTCATGCCGACCCAAGGATGCGTAGATATGTATGAAACCATATGGGGAGATCCGCTTTACACTGAAGCAGAACGTAATGAGGCATATGCGAAGACCGATGACGGCGTAGCCGGACCGGACGGACAGAAGCATCATTACTATGAGCAGAATCCCTATAAGAACAGGGATCCGCGAATGGACAAAACCATAATATATGACGGTGCAACCCACTGGAAAGGAACGTCCGGAAAGCCTATCAACATCTACTACAACGGCAAATCCTGGCCTGCCACATCCCTGAACGGCAAGAGCAGGTCCTTCGGGGTTGACTGGAATTCCGCCGCCATGGCAGTCACCAGTACCGGATATTACTACGGCGGACGATGGGACGGTAATTATGTATCAGCTAATTACCAGATAACGGATCCTCTCATCAGGCTTGCTGAGGTGTATCTCAACTATGCGGAATCCGCCAATGAGGCATATGGGCCGACCGGAAAGGCTCCGGGAGCTACCCTTACCGCCCTGGAGGCAGTCAACAAGATCCGCAACCGGGCAGGCATGCCGAATGTGCAGGACAGATTCACCAAAGACAAAGAGTCCCTGCGTCCCCGCATCCGGAATGAGCGTTGCGTCGAATTCATGTTCGAGGGTCACCACTATTTCATTGACGAACGCAGGTGGTGCATTGCGGAAGAACGCATGAAGGCTCCACTTATGGGCATGTTCATCGAATCTACGACCAAGAATGCTACTTATCCCAACGGAAAGAAATACACCCGCACTCCCATCCAGAACCAGGCTACCTGGAAAGACGCGATGAACTACTTCTTCCTTCCCAACGAGGAAGCGAACAAACTCAAGAATTTTGTAAACAATGAAACTTGGTGATTTGGGCTCTATGAAACACATATACAATCTATTACTCATTGCGTTCCTCGCCCTGCCAGCCTTTGGCGCCAGGGCGCAGGAAGACAGCGGAAAGTCCGTCGCCGATACCCTGCTGGCGGAGAAAGTATATCTGCCCATCGGCAAGGTCGGGAGCCCGTTCCTCACGACGGGAAGCGCACGCTCCGTCTCTGGAAGCGTTCTGGAGAAATACCCGGGAGGCAGTATCATTAATTCCATGACCGGAGTGCTCCCCGGACTCTTCATTACGGAAAACAACGGCGCTACCGGAGTTATGTATGCGCAGTTGAACAACGGCATGCAGATACGTGGATTCTCAGCAAATCGCATCATAGTGGACGACGTCGCGGTCAATTCGCTCATCACCCTGCCGCTCAATCCGGAAGAGATCGAGTCCATCACTGTCGTATCAGACATAGTGGACAAGGCCCGTATGGGGCCGGAGGCAGCCCGTGGTACTGTCTATATCCGGACACTGCGGGGTCTGAACAACACCCGTAAGGTATATGCCGGGTACGAGCGTGGCGTAGATGTGGTCGACATCATGCCTGGATGGGTCGGCGGAGAAGACTATGTCCGCCTGAACAACCAGGCACGTACCGCTTCCGGTTATCCGGTCCGCTTTGATGAAGCATCCTTCCCGGCATATGCCAGGAAGAACCAGCTGGACTGGACACATCCGAATGTAGATTACAAGGACCTCATCCTGAAAGACACGCGCGATTACAACAAGGCATATGTAACAATCCGCGGTGGCGGGGAGAAAGTCCTCTACAGCGGCAATCTGGGATATGTCAACCAGGGCGACATCTACAAAGTCGGTGACAGGACAAACTACAACCGCTTCAACGCCAAGATGAACCTGGACGTCAACATAACTCCTGAGCTGAACATAAATTTCGGCTTCCTCGGAATCATTTCCCTGCGCCGGTCACTGCTGTCAGCATATGGAGAGGGTGACTCCGACCAGTCATTCGACAACATATGGAGCCGAATCCATAACACCCCGGCAGTGGAATATCCCCTCTATCTGGACTACGATGAAGAAACCGGAAAACGGAATTATGCAGTCTCCCGCGCTTACGGCAATCATCCATATGCCTCCGCAGCGGAGACAGGACACTATCTGGAGCGCACGCGCGTCGGACTGACGACAGCAAACCTGACATATGATTTCGTCAAGTTCATCCCGGGATTGAAATCTGAGACCCAGATCGCTTATAATCTGAGCTACACTGTACGCGGCGGACAAGGACAGGACTATGTCGCCTATATCTTCGATCCCGCAGACAGCAGCAGGACTGTCACATCCCACCAGGGAGCATCCCAGTCTTCAGAGTCTACCTACAAGACAGCCTCCTACTATCAGAGCATCCAGTTCTATGAGAAGCTCTCATATGAGCACTCGTTTGGAGACCTGAACCTGAATTCCTCCCTGACATACCTCCGTTCGAAGATGGGCTATTCTGCTGACGGAGCTTACCACAAGCAGCAGAACCTTATCTTCACCGGCGACTTGAATTACAAGAACAAGTATATGCTCGAGTTTGTTGCCAACTACGCCGGAACATCCGCCCGAAAGAGGGGACACCGCTATGAGGTCTTCCCAGCCTTAGGTCTGGGATGGGTAGTCACCCAGGAGGACTTCCTGAGCAATTCGTCCTGGCTGGATTACCTGAAGATCAGGGGACAGGCCGGTATCCTCGGCTATGAACCCTACGGAACCCAGTATTACTGGGAGAGCTACTATACCTCAAGTGGTTCCATCACTTACGGACCTTATTCGACGAACCAGTGGTTCGGAAGCGGAACCTTTGCCGCTACGGCAACTACGGCGTCCCGAATTGCAAACGAGAGTCTCGGATGGGAGAAGAACAAGGAAATCAGTTTCGGCTTCGATGCGGTCATCGGCAAGAAACTGTCAATCGGATACACCCACTCTTTCTGCCTGAGGGACGGAATAGTAGTCGACGTGGCCAACGTTATGCCTCTCTTCTACGGAGCAGCCTCGATGATGGACAACTACAACCAGGTGTACTACACAGGTGACGAACTCTCCGTATCATTCTCCGACAGGATAGGCGATTTTCATTATAGGATCGGCGGATTCCTCCTCCACGATGAAGCCCGTTATGGAAACTATAATGAATCGACCTCTTTCGACAATCTGAAGCACAAGGGCAAGCCCGTCGGTGCGGTTTACGGGTATGATTACGTCGGTCGTTTCGCCTCTCAGGCAGAAGCTGATGCGACAACCCAGACTTTCGACGCGCAGTGCTACCCGGGCGACCTGAAGTACGCAGACGTTACCGGTGACGGGACAATCGATTCCAATGACCGCAAGATCATCGGAAACACCCGCCCGAAACTGCAGTATGCCATCAATCTGTACATGGCTTACAAGAATTTCGACCTCACTGTCGTAGGTACCGGAAAGGCATTGTTCGACACCTATCTCACGAACGGTTACTTCTTCATGGGCTCAGGCGATGGCAACTACTCCAATTTCGTGTTTGACGACATGTATCCGCGCCTGTCTTACGTCTCCTCAAGCAACAACTTCAGGACCAGCAACTACTGGAGGGTTGACGGTGGATTCTTCAAGATCCAGAACGTCGAGCTGGGCTACAACTTCAAAACGAAGATCGGACGTGATTTCTCTCTCAACGGCATCCGCCTGTTTGTCCGCGGAGCCAATCTCCTGACACTGACCAAGGTACCGTACGTCGATCCGGAGAGTCCTGAGTCTGGCGTAACGACCTATCCTTTGTTCCGGTCATTCACTGGTGGTATCAAACTCACCTTCTAACAGGCTTGGGATATGAAAAAGTATAAGATGACTAGAAAGAATATCTGGTGGACGGCCCTTCTCGGCCTGTCCCTGTTGGGCTGCGAATCGGTCCTTGACCCTATGCCGAACGGCCATTATACGGATGAGAACCTTTCCAACTATCCCTCCAAGCTGAGAGGATTCGTGGACAAGGCTTACTCCCTGGCCAATACGACGACATACAACACTTCAGAGTACATATACCTGGACTGCGCTACGGATGACGGTGTCATGTCTTCGCCTACAACCGCCCTCCGCAAGTTCGCCCAGGGAACGATAAATCCCTCCGAGGATCCTTTCGATACCTACTGGGAAAGGGATTATCAGGGCATATATTACTGCAACCGCTTCCTCAAGGACGACGAGGGACTTAACACCCAGTATATGCTCGCCCATGATGTCGACAGTCTCCTGCGGCACAACTACCAGGGCGATGCATATGCCCTCAGGGCCTGGTTTGAATTTGACTTGCTCCGCAAGTTCGGCGGAGTCGACGAGAAAGGGAACCTGGTCGGAACTCCGATCATCAAAGAGTATTTCGACCAGAGTGAAGCCTCGGCTGACGATTGGGAACGTGCTCCATTCGATGATTGCGTCAGGCAGATCCTCTCGGATTGCGAAGAGGCGCTGAAGTTCCTGCCCATCGCCAACCGCGACTGGCTTGCTGTCAGCACCCAAGTCCAGGGAGCCTGCCGTTGGCAGAAATTCGACAGGCAATCCGTTACGGCTCTCAAAGCCCTTGTCTATCTGATGTGGGCTTCCGACGCCTTCAATCCGGGAAAAGACCGCACCCGCTGGGAAAATGCTGCTAAATATGCCTACGAGGCTATGCAGTTCAAGCTCACAGAGGATGGTGCGCATGGATTCAAGCCCCTTGAGTCCTATGACCTCCTGGACCCGAACAACAAGGATGCCCTGTGGATTTCCCGCAACTCCGGGAAGACCGCTACAATGGAAACGGCCCAGTATCCTAACGGCTTCCGCGGAAGCGCCACCTATACTCCGACACAGAACCTGGTGGATGCCTTCCCGATGGCAAACGGCTATCCTATCACGGACTCCCGTAGCGGATATGACCCGGCAAATCCATATGTCGGACGCGATCCACGCTTCTATGCTACGATATTCTATCACGGTGCGAACGTATGCCGCAACGGCGTCGCTTCTGACGTGATGTACACTTTCGACATGGCGGGACAGGATATGGCCGGTCTCCAGGCCTGCGGACTTACCAATTATTTCCTGAAAAAGCACCTGTACATGGGATGGAACGCATCTGACCAGAGCGTACAGACCATGCCGCGCACAGTAGTCTATCTCGGATGGAGGGACGTCGTGCTGGCTTTTGCCGAAGCGGCAAACCAGGCATATGGCCCGACTGACGCCTCTCTTGGCATCTCTGCCAAAGAGGCCCTCTCATATATCCGTAACAGGAAGACATATGACGGAAAACCCGGCCTGGGCACATCTTCCGACCCCTATCTGGATGAATGCGCCGCAAACCAGGATGCCTTCGACGCGCTTGTCAGGAATGAACGCCGCATCGAACTGTGCTTCGAAGGGAAGCGCCTCTTGGACCTGATCCGTTGGGGTATTCCTCTCTCCGAACGGAACACGCCGGTTTACAAAGCCGACATCTCCGTCGCAGATGACGGGACCGTTACATATGGGAAGTCCATCCTTTACACCCTCAACCTGAGATCGCGCTTCCTGCCGATCCCGTTCACGGATATGCAGCGCGCATCTGGACTCGTCCAGAACGAAGGATGGAGTTCATGGGCCAGACAATAAGAATCCCTTATGAAAGCTGATAACAACATGAATACAACCAAGAAAATCCTCGCCATTGCAGTTCCGCTTTTCATGCTTGTGGGCTGCTATGACCCATACGTGTTGGATTATGAATATTCCGGCGTCTATGTAGCCAATCAGTATGACCTCCGTACATTTGTTGTCGGAGAGGGCATGAAGTTCGAATTAGGCACTGTCCTGGGCGGAGTCATTTCAAACACCCAGGACAGGAACGTCCGGTTTGTAATCGACGACAACCTTGTCACCGAAGACCTGTCATCCTTTGGCGCGGAAGAGTCTTTCACCGCCATTGACGGCATGCTCGGATCCGCTCCCGTAGGGAGTCTCAGCCAGAAATATGTCACTGAAGAGGTACAGGCTGCCGGCATCACAGCCCTTACTCCGCTCCCGGCTTCACACTTCACCCTCAGCAACAATGACAGGATGGTTATTGCCTCCGGTAAGCACACAGGAACTGTTACCCTGAAAGCCGACTCCCTCGCTTTCCTCGCTGATGACAATGCAAGTACGCATCCCTACTATGCCATTGCGTACCGCATCATTTCAGCCGATGCAGATACTGTGCTGCTGTCCAAGTCCTTCGGTATCATTGCCGTAAAATACGAGAATATGTTTTACGGATATTGGTACCATGGCGGCAAGTGCCAGGTAACTGCTGCTGATGGCACGACAACCGAGAAAGTCTATGCCACGAAAGTGCCTGCTGACGGCAATACATCCGAAGTCTACACATTGTCCACGGTTGCCCCGTTTGTATTGGAGACCAATTATTTCCATAACACCGCGAACCAGAAGATGCAGATTTCCGCACAAGACGGAAAAATCACCGTATCTTCCGCGGACGGAAGTATAACGGATACCGGCTCTTCATGGAACGGCGCTAAATTGCTGCAGGACAGGAAAATTTTCCTGAACTATCAGTACACATCGGATGACGGGTCGAAGACTGTGGTTACGGATACCCTTACTTTCCGCAACCGCATCCGCGACGGAGTCAGTGAATGGCAGGACGAGAATCCGGCACATTATAAATAGATCATCAGATCGTTATTTTTGTCCCGGGCCTGAGTGGCTCGGGACAAAATATTACTTTTGGAATCATATGTAAATTAAATACAAAATCATGAAATCAATCAAAGGAGTTCTTGCAGTTTTTACCCTTATGACCATAGCTTGTCTTTCTGCCCCGGAAGCCAGATCTTGGGGAAGACTGGGACATGCCACAGTTGCCAAAATAGCATATGACCATTTGACACCCAAGGCTCGAAAAGCCATCTTGGAGTACGTCGGAGCACCTCTCCCCGCCATATCATCAGATGCTGACACTTATCGGCCATACTGGACCATGGACCTGGGATTCGTGCCGTCAAATCCGGAATATGCGAGGAAATTCCTCAATAAAGAATTGCAAAAATCTTTACCCCTCAATATCTCCCCTTGGAGCCACTCGATCACGGTGGACGATAACTTCAAGAGCTTCCCTAACGATAACCTGAATGGAGAATACATCAATAACGACGCATATTATGTTTCCATCCTGTCGAAAGAATTGCGGGAGAATGCAAAGAATATGGATCCATTCGAGCGTTACAAGGCTATTGCCCTGATAGTGCATTTCCTGGGCGACATGCACTGCCCGATGCACGTCGTATATTATCCCAAAAACACTTTGAAAGGAGCCAACAACGTGATTTTCAAAGGGAAGCAGATGAGACTCCACGATTTCTGGGATGGAGCTGTCTTCCAGACATATTATCCTACCGGCTTCGGTGATATGGCCTTTCTTGCTGATACCGCGACTCCGAAAGAGATCAAGGAAATAACCGAAGGCGACGTCTTCGACTGGGCGGGAAGGACTGCAGAGAAATGCTGGCCCCTTCACAACAGATGGAAAGAGGGCGACACACTCCCTGATCTCTACCCCTTAGAGCTCAGGCCGGTCCTTCTGGGCCAGCTTCGTGATGCCGGGTACAGGCTCGCAAAACTTTTGAATGAAACTTTCAAATAAAGATTGTCACGCTTGTTATCATGAATAGGCTTTTTACAATTGTAGGCGGATTATTCCTGATGGCTTCTGTTACTGCGGCCGGCCAGGGATGGGGGAACTACGTTGTAGCCTGCGGAGACGAGGACCTCTACATAGTGGACGCCGCGAATTCTGTCGGCGAGACCCCTGATGTCATTTGGCACTGGAATGTATTCGATACATATGGACAGGTCCCGGACAAGGTCCGCGGCTGGATCAAAGTGCTGGATGACTGCAAGCCGGTGAACGGCGGGAAGCAGCTTCTCCTGACCTCGTCGGCAGGCGGCACTATGCTTCTGGACATCGCGACGCGCAAATGCCTGTTCTACGCGCGTACTCCGATGGCCCATTCGGCAGATATGCTCCCCGGGGGCAGGATCGCCGTCGCGAACTCCACTAACCCTAAGGGCAACAGCCTGGAAATCTACGACAGCCGCGTGTCGGATGTGTGCATATGGAAGGACACCCTTTACAGTGGGCACGGCGTGGTGTGGTCGGAGAAATATGCCCGCCTGTTCGTCCTTGGCTACAAGGAGCTGAGGATGTACAGCCTGAAAGATTGGGAGAGCGATAAGCCTTCACTGGTGAGGGAGAAGGTATGGGAGCTGCCGGGGAACAGCGGACATGATCTCAACAAGGCAGGAGAGAATGCCCTGACCGTCACGAATCATGACGGGGTTTACCTGTTCGACATTACCTCCGGGAAGTTCAAACCTATGCCAGGGATGAAGGGAAAGAAGAACGTCAAGTCCTTCAACTATGATACTGCAAGCGGACGCGTGGCCTATACTATCGGAGAAACGAGCTGGTGGACCAACCATATCTATCTCAAGGGTTTCCCGAAGAGTTTCGGAGTCTCCCGAGGCGGGGACAAGGCACTGGCCTTCGACCCTGCATTCAGGCTCTATAAGGTGAGGGTTCTGGCCGACTGGGATCCCGCCGTCCTCACTTCGGCCAATGTATGGTCGGGTGCTCCGTCTTTGCCGTCGGTCCGCTGTGAAGGCACCACCCTGCGCATATTCGATGACAACGTATGGCGTTATGACAACGAAAACGTCCCTGAGGCATGGATTCCACTCGATGTGGACCCGCGTGATTCGGTGCGCAGCATCGGCTTCGCGAAGCTCGTCGCGGACTATGCCCCGGACATTGTGACGCTTCAGGAGTACTCCGGTCATTTGAATAAATACCTGGGGCCGAAACTCCAGGCACTGGGATTCACAAACGCCTATGAGCAAGGTGATAACTGGAACTTCACCCCGATTTTCTATGACAGCACGGCGGTCCAGTTGCTGAAGGTGAACTATAACCTCTACAGGCCCGCTACCTACTGTGATGTCTTCACCAAGTCCTACACCTCCGCAGTGTTCCGCAACAAGAGTGACGGCAAGGTGTTCGCACTGCTAAACACCCATCTGTGGTATAAGCAGGACAATGTCATGCCCGGCAGCACGATGGCGCGAGCGTCACAGGTTATGCTGATGATGGCCGAAGCGGAGTTGCTGAAATCAAAATACGAGTGCCCTGTCTTCCTGGTAGGAGACTTGAACAGCTATGAGAACACATTGCCGATCCGCCTGCTGTTGGACACCGGATATGTGCCTTGCTACAAGGCGGCTACCGTTTTCGGAGACAACCAGAACGGACATCATTTGTGCAAAGTATCCGGCTATGGCGTGGAAAGCAACCGCCCCAGTCCGTTCCGCGCTGAAGGAGCCCTGGACCATTTCTTCATCTACAATGCTGTAGGGGATGCCAAGGCAGATGTGCTTGTTTATTACTGTATTACCGACGCTTACACCCTTCCTCTTACGGACCACTATCCCAATTACGTCGACGTGAAACTCTGATTATGAGGATTATAACATGATGAAAACAGCATTAATGCATTCACATATGATTAATCACATTAACACCTTTATACGGACAGCTGTCGCCGTGTCAATGATTTTCCTGGTCTCCGCCAGCGCCGGGGCACAGAAGAAAATATCAATCGTTGCACACCGCGGCTTCTGGAAATGCGAGGCTGCGGGCGATGCCGAGAACTCGATAGCATCACTCCGCGAGGCTCAGAAAATTGCCGTGTGGGGCTCGGAATTCGACGTCCATCACACCGGTGACAGAAAGCTGCTGGTCAATCATGACAACACCCGCGGCGGAAAAGAAATCGAACTCACTGAACTTGACTTTTTTACAACTGACGAGAGCTGCCTCCTCAAGAACGGAGAACATCCCTCGACCCTGGACCAGTACCTGAAACAGGGGGAGGCCAGCGACAAGACAATACTCGTATTCGAGTTCAAAACTTCGAAGAACTGTAATGAAGATATGCTCGTACGCAAGAGCGTACGCTCGCTCAAGAACCACGGCCTCTTCAATCCCTCGAGGGTGATGTTCATTTCCGGCAGCAGGCATATATGCGAAGTCATCGCGAAGAAATACCCTCAATTCACGAACCAATACCTTAAGGGAGACATTGCTCCTAAAGATCTGAAAGCGGTGGGTATCAATGGTATAGACTATCGCTATCTCGTCCTGAGGCAACATCCGGAATGGGTCGCAGAAGCCCACGCCCTGGGGATGAGCGTCAACTGCTGGACAGTCAACACAGCAGAGGACATCCAGGAGATGATAGACCTCGGTGTAGACAGCATCACTACTAATGAACCGCTGCTGGTACGGGACATCCTGGGCAGCAGGGAACTTTTAAACCTATAAGAAATGAAATCACTGAGAATACTCCTTTATGCGTTAATCGCCTTTACCTTTTTCCTGTTGCCCGATAGGGCGGCAGCCATCGGCAACCGCTACGGAATGACCCTGGTCAAAGGGAGCGATGGCAGTTACACTATAAGGGACGCCAAGAAAATCGAGGCGCTGATAGGTGATCCGTATCGGCTCCCCAAGGCCCTCGTCCCATATGAATCCAAGATATCTGTATATGATCAGGCCTCAGTTGACAAAATAGTTCCCGAAGACATTGTGTACAAGAAAAGCGTGACCGGTCAGGATCTCCATTTAGTGTTGTACAGGTCGGGGAAGAGCAACTCTCCCGTTGCCTTTTACATTCATGGAGGCGCCTGGGCCAGAGGAAGTTACAAAGGTCTCTCCGCATTCTGCAAAACCCTTGCGGGTAAGTACGGGATTACCGTCGTCGGCATCCAGTACTCCTTTGCCGGCAACCCCGGGGTGCGCATGGAGACCACTGTCGGTGACTGTTATGACGCCGTCGAATATGTGCTTTCACGCTCTAAGGAGTTCGGCATAGACCCGGAGCGGATAGGCTTCTGGGGCGGTTCCGCCGGAGGGCATCTATCGGCCTGCTGCGCCATGCATTTCCCTCAGACCAAGGCATTGGCAGGGTGGTATGGAGCATATGACCTGCAGTACACCATGGGCTTCTACGCTCCTGAGTCAGACGTCGAGAGACATAAGTTTTATGACGAGTTCTTCAATGACTGGTCGCCGGAATATATGGACAGATTCTCTCCGGCTAAGATGGTGGACTCCTGTAGCAATATGTCGTTCAAGGCGATACTGTTTGTCGGTACAGCCGATATAACAGCCGGCCCGGACAATGCTCCGATCTATCGAAAAGCTCTTGCCGGGGCCGGTGTAAAGAATGTCAAGTTGAGGACTTACAAATATGTCACTCACTCAATCGGTGCCTCTTTCGCAGGCGATGATATGTATTCGAAGACGCTGCGTCTGTTCGTAAAGGAACTTTAGTACCTGACCTGTCATGAAAAAGATACTGGCCGCATTTTTTGTCGCATTGGTCACCCTTCCTGCCATTGCCGGCAACCGGAACATCAATATTGTCGATGAGGGAGCTGAAGACGGACTCAAGAAGGACAATGCCCCCGTCATCCAGAAAGTCATTGACAAGCTGAGCCTCGCCGGAGGAGGTACTGTCACAGTCCCAGCCGGTGAGTTCCTTACCGGTCCCGTCGAATTGAAATCCGGCGTGGAGCTCCATCTGGAGATGGGTGCCAAACTGGTAGGGGTTGCGGATATCGCTACATATGAAAAAGCGCATCAGGTCGTTGACGGAGTGGTGGATCCCTACTCCGCTATAATCTATGCATATTCACAGGAAAACATCGCCATAACAGGCCTTGGTACGATTGACGGCCAGGGAGGCGCCGATGCCTTCAAAGTGAGGGGAGATCCGGCAGGACGGCCTATGATCATCCTGATGCGTGATTGCAAAAATGTGGTGGTGAGCGATGTAAGGCTCGAGAATTCAGCCCACTGGGTGGAGTACTATACCGGTTGCGTGGGAGTCAGGATAAACGGAATCAAGGTCAAGTCGCATTGCAATTACAATAATGACGGGATCGACATCGAATCCAGCGACGTCATTGTGAGCAACTGCAGCTTTGACTGTGAGGACGATGCCATATGCATCAAGGGCCTGTACGATAAACTGTGCTCGAATATCACAATATCAAACTGCATAGCCGCATCGAATTGCAACGCCATCAAAATGGGGACAGCCTCAGTATATGGCTTCCGGAACATCACTATAAGCAATATCACGATCCGTCACGCCAGCGAGGACAACATCAGGCACTGGTCCACAAAGATAGCCGGCATCACCGCTCCGATTACCGTCATCTCAGGCATTGCACTGGAAATGGTAGACGGAGGGATTATGGAGAACATCAGCATCAGCAACATTACAATGCGTGATGTCCAGACGCCCATTTTCATCAGGATGGCCCGCCGCAAAGAATCGGTATTCCCTGGAGGCAGCAGGATGAGGGGTATCACAATCAGCGGAGTGACAGCCGTTTGCGAGAGCATGATGTCCAGCTCGATTACCGGCGTGCCCGGGCTGTATCCGGAGAACATCTACCTGTCTGACATCGACATCACCGCCCCGGGTGGAGGAACGGAGGAAATGGCGGCAGCAGAGGTCCCGGAGGCTGAAAAATCCTATCCGGAAAACAGGGCGCTCGGACACAGCCTCCCGGCATCCGGCCTCTACATCCGGCACGCCAACAATGTCTATCTTTCCAACGTCAGGTTCCATTTCCGCGCCCCGGACGCCCGGCCGCTCATAGTGACCGACGACTGCAAGAACGTTGTACAGCGCTAAAATGGACAGAAGAAACTTTTTGAAGACTTCGGTTGCGGCGACAGCCCTCGCGAGTCTGGATTTCCCGGCACTGGCGTCAAAGGTCAGGTCATATGGGAAAGAAAGGCTGAAAGTCGGTATTTTAAGCGACATCCATGTAATCAACGAGGCCACTCATAAATGTTTTCTCAAAGCCCTGAACTATTTTAAGGAGAAGCGGGTAGATGCAGTGATGATAGCCGGTGACCTGATTAATAACGGAGTAATGACGGAGTATCGCGCAGTCGTCAATGACTGGTACAGCGTGTTTCCGGACGACAAGTATCCCGACGGGAAGAAGGTAGAAAGGCTTATAGTCCATGGTAACCACGACATCGAGGGACACACATACGGAAACGCGAAGAAAAGATATGGTGAAGAGGTCCTTAAGCGTGAAGCCATTCTCCCGGTGAATGAAAAATTCTGGGAAGAGTGCTGGCATGAGAAATTCCAGCCGATATACATGAAAGAAGTGAAAGGCTACAAGTTCATTGGCGCGCACTACGTCAACAGGAATTTCATCCCAGGTCTTGACAAATACATGAAATCGGTCGAGGACCAGCTTCCTAAGGACAAGCCGTTCTTCTATTTCCAGCATATGCATCCGAAGGGGACGTGCTCGTCTCCCTGGGTGTATGGACAGGACGACGGCGCGTCCACGGAGATATTGTCCCGCTACCCGAATCTCATAGCTTTTTCCGGCCATTCCCACACTCCGCTTACGGACGAGAGGGCCATATGGCAGGGAGCGTTCACCAGCATAGGGACAGGTTCCCTTAGGTTCATGGTCCCGATCGGAGGACGGGAGAACAGCAAGTACTACCCCAGCAAGGAGATGGTTCCTGCCCAGATGCCTGTCCTGACCGGCCAGGACGGACACCAAGGCCAGATGATGACTGTGTATGACGACTGCATCGTTCTTCAGAGGCATGAGTTCCTGTATGACGAGGACCTCGGCACATGGGTGATTCCGCTCAAGGGTACTGCCCGGCCGTTCTCTTTTGAAGAGAGGGAGAAGACCGAAAAGGCTCCGCAGTTCTTCGAGTCTGCAAAGGTTTCCGTAGGGGACAGGTTCCACGGAAAAGACCGTTACGGGGTGGAGCAGGACCAGGTCACTGTGGAATTCCCGGCAGCCGTTTCGCATGACGGGTTGCCGCGTCCCCTGGACTACGAAGTTCAAGTCGAGGAAGCCGACATTGACGTGTACAAGGCCGTCCTGACAAAGAGGGTTTACTCGGAAGCCTATTATCTCGGGGAGAAAAAGGATTCCGAGCAACCGGTCAAGTGTGTTTTCAGTGTGAATGAACTGCCTGCCGAAAAGCAGTTCCGTTTCGCCGTCAGACCCTGCAACGGCTTCGGCCGGAAGGGAGAACCCATTTATTCAGAGCTGCTTCCGGCCGTAGTGCCGTAGAAACTTACAGGGTCTTGATGACCATGTTGCGCCAGCGGACTTTGATGCCGCCGCCGGAGTGGATCTGCAGGCATATGCGTCCGATTCCTTCTCCGATTTTCTCATCGGTGAGGTCGGTCATCTTCTCGCCGTTCAGCCAAGTCTGGAGATGGTCGCCTTCGAGAAGGATCCTCATCTTGTTCCATTCACCTTCCTTGAGGATGGTCTCCTTTTCATCCGGGATCTGCCAGAGCCAGCCCCTGCCATAGGATTCATAGACGCCGCCGGTGTCATGATTGAAAGGAGCTACCTCGACCTGCCAGCCCTGGATCTTCTGCTTCTCGGGTACCTGCATCCATGAACGGATGAAGACACCGGAGTTGCCGTTGGCTTCCTGCTTGAATTCGAGGCTCAGGTCGAAGTTGTTGTAGTAGCGGTCGGTAGCAAGATAGCCATATGTGTCATCAGGACCGCTCTCGCAGATCAGATCGCCATCCTCGTAGTACCACAGGTCGGTTCCGTAAAGGTCCCATCCTGTCAGGTCCTTGCCGTTGAGAAGGTTCCTCTCTTCGCTCTTGACGGGGAGCGGGAGTATCTTGATGTTGCGGAACCATGCGGGATAACCATGGTCCTGGATGCATATGTGTCCCTTGCGGGAAAGACCGTACTCGGGGGCGTCAGCCCATTTGCCCGCGGCCTTGCGCTGGTACCAGTCGGGAGACCATGCGTCGAATTCGACAGTCTTGCTGCCGTTGAGGATGTAGGTTACGTGGCCGTTGTCGAATATGATTTCGGAGTGGTTCCACTGTCCTGCGGGCTTGAGGTTGCGTGTTTCGAAGTCGGGAACGTACATGGCGTAGTCGACTGCGCACCTCTGCCACTGCTCGAGCGGATAGCCGTTGACCTCTTCCCAGTTCTCGTCATCGATGAGCTGGTACTCCGGGCCGGTGACATATGGCACCTTGAAGTCAGGACGCTCTACTACATGATAGAGCATTCCGCTGTTGCCTCCCTTGGAGATCTTCCAGTCCCACACGAGGTGGAAATTCTCGTACTGGGCGTCGGTTACGATATATCCGGAGCCGTCATCGCCCTGCCCCTCAGCGCGGATTGTTCCTTTTTCTACGGTCCAGGGACCTGTGAGGGCGTCCGAATTGTAGTCGCGCCAGCCATCAAGGGTCTTCCCGTCGAAAAGGAGCTGCCACCCTTCGGCCTGCTCCGCTTTTGTGAGGCTGTTGTTCTGGCCGCACGAAACGAGTGTAAGAACGGTCAGTGCGGCCGTTCCTGCGATTGCATACAGTCTTTTCATTGTTTTCAAAAGAATTATTGTTTCCGCGAATTTACATTTTTTCTTTTGAATAGTCTCCCTTAAATAATTATATTTGTAGGAAAGCCATATAATAATTACACATATCTGATATGAAAGAAAACAGGATCCTTGTCATCGGAAGCAGCAATACTGACATGACTGTCAAGTCCGAGAAGATCCCCACCCCGGGTGAAACCGTTCTCGGAGGAGTATTCTCGATGGGACACGGAGGCAAAGGTGCCAACCAGGCGGTAGCTGCTGCCAGGCTCGGCGGGAAGGTCTCATTCATATGCAAGGTCGGAAATGACCTCTTCGGGAAGAATTCCATAGCCCAGTACGGGCGCGAAGGGCTGGACACTTCGAACCTCCTCGTGTCGCAGCTTCCTTCAGGCGTTGCACTGATCAATGTAGATGCTTCCGGGGAGAACAGCATAACTGTCGCGCCCGGTGCGAATATGGACCTGTCGGCGGATGACATAGAAAAGTGCGCTGATGCCATCAAGGGAGCTTCGATCCTTCTCATGCAGCTGGAAATACCTGTCAGCACAGTGCTTAAGGCTGCCCAGATCGCTCATGAGGCGGGCGTCACGGTCGTCCTGAATCCGGCTCCTGCATGCGACCTTCCGGATGAACTGCTCCGTATCGCGGATTACTTCATCCCCAATGAGACCGAGCTTGCCCGTTTCAGCGGAATGGAAGTTGACGACACCGAGTCCATCGTAAAGGCATGCGGACTGCTTCATGAAAAAGGGATAGGCACCATTATCCTGACCAGGGGTTCGCGCGGCTCACTCATTTACAAGGACGGAAAGGCTGTCGAGGTCCCGTCCAGGAAGGTGAAGGCTGTGGATACGACCGGGGCCGGAGACACATTCTGCGGCGCCCTGTGCGTCGCCCTCTCAGAAGGGAAGAGTGTCGGGGAAAGCGTCGGCTTCGCCACCGCGGCAGCTTCGCTCACGGTCCAGAAAATGGGAGCCCAGGCCTCCCTGCCTTACAGGAATGAGATAATCTTATAAAACTCTGAACATATGTTTATCGTTGGAAGTTATTTGCTTGCAGTACTGTTCTGCATTATCACCATGCTTTGCTGGGGTTCATGGGGGAACACCCAGAAACTGGCAGCCAAGAGCTGGAGGTATGAACTTTTCTATTGGGACTATGTCATAGGCATGGTTCTCTTCGCTCTGATCATTGCATTCACAATGGGTTCATTCGGCTCTGAGGGCCGTCCTTTCCTCAAGGACCTCGCTCAGGCTGACTGCGCTGCGCTGTGGAGCATTATCCTTGGCGGAGTGATCTTCAATGCGTCGAATATCCTTCTCAGCGCTTCGGTGTCCATTGCCGGAATGTCTGTGGCTTTCCCGCTCGGAGTCGGTCTTGCCCTGGTGCTTGGCGTGGTCAACAACTACATTGTGGATGTGCAGCAGGGGACCAGCGGCAATGTGGGTCTCCTCGCGGCAGGTGTGCTTCTGGTAGTTATCGCAATCGTCCTTAACGGAGTCGCTTCCGGAAAGAAGGGCGGGGACAGCGTCTCCAAGAAAGACAGCCGCAAGGGAATCATCCTTGCCATATGCGCAGGAATCATCATGTCCTTCTTCTACCGCTTCGTGGCTGCTTCTATGGACCTGAGCAATTTCGCGCAGCCCGCTGCAGGAAAGGTTACTCCTTACACAGCCATCGTGGTGTTCTCCGTAGGAGTCCTTCTGAGCAACTTCATTTTCAATACCCTGGTAATGCGCAAGCCTTTCGTCGGAGAGCCCGTGAAGCCGTCCGCCTATTTCAAGGGCAGCGCAGGGACCCATCTGGTAGGAATGCTCGGAGGTGCCATATGGTGCCTTGGTACAGCTTTCAGCTACATTGCTTCCGGAAAGGCCGGAGCATCGATTTCATATGCCCTCGGTCAGGGTGCGCCTATGATCGCAGCCATATGGGGCATATTCATATGGAAGGAATTCAAGGGTTCCGGCAAGTCGGTTAACGGTCTGCTGGCGCTTATGTTCGTGTTCTTCATCGCAGGTCTGGGTCTTATCGTGGCCGCCGGAAATTAATCATATGCATATGAAAAAATTATTCTGCCTGGCGGCCGTCCTCTGCATGGCCGCATGCGCTCCGAAGGGGCCTGTACAGCTCATTTTCGAGACCGACATGGGAAATGACGTGGATGATGTCGTGGCCCTCGCAATGATCCATACATATGTCCAGCAGGGAGATGTGGATCTGCTGATGGTGGGTGTGAACAAGGACAGGCCTACTGCTCCGGACTATATCCAGGTCTTCAATGACTTTTACGGAAGGGGAGACGTTCCGATCGGAATGGTGCATGACGGAGCCAAGGAGTTGGAAGAGGATTTTTGCTGGAAGACTCTCAGGATGACGAATGAAGACGGCTCACCTGTTTACAGGGTGGCCCCGAGGACCTATCAGGATGCCGTCAGCCTTTACAGGAAGGTCCTGTCCAAGGCCAGGAACCATTCGGTGGTTATCGCCTCTGTTGGTTTCTCTACCAACATTGCCAGGCTTCTTGAAAGCGGGCCGGACGGCAACTCTTCCCTCAGCGGTATGGACCTTGTCAAGAAAAAAGTCGCCCGCCTGGTGGTGATGGCCGGTTCTTTCCCAGAGTCCAAAAGGACTGAATACAATGTGGTGAAGGATGTGCCTGCCGCGCAGAAGGTGTTCTCGGACTGGCCGACTGACATATGGGTTTCTCCATGGGAGCTTGGTGCCGTTGTCAAATTCCCGGCTACCAGCGTGGAGAACGATTTCGCCTGGGCAGGTGGTCATCATCCTCTCGTGGACGGATATGTCTCATATCTGCCTATGCCATATGACAGGGAAATGTGGGATCCGACCGCTGTGCTTTGCGCTGTCGAAGGACCCTCGGCTTTCACCGTGAACGGACCTTATACTATTAAGATTGATGATAAGGGGCATATGTTCCATGAGGACAATCCGAAGGGAGGAAGGTATATCCTTTCCGTGGATGATGCCCAGGCGAAGGCCGTGCTCGAGCGTATAGTCTCACTGGCCACGAAGGATTCACGCAAGAAATAAACGTAATTCAAAATGAGAAAGCAACTGACGATCCTGCTGGCAGTCATAGTGTCAGTATTCACAGCGTTCCCGTCTTCCGCACAGTTCAAGAAAGAGACGGAGGAGCAGAAGGCCGAGCGTATGTCCTGGTGGACAGCGGACCGTTTCGGTATGTTCATCCACTGGGGTCTCTATGCCCTTCCGGCAAGGCATGAGTGGGTGAAGAACCGCGAACGTATCACTAATGAAGATTACCAGAAGTATTTCGACCATTTCGATCCGGATATGTTCGACCCGAAAGCCTGGGCCAGGATGGCGAAGGAGGCGGGGATGAAATATGTCGTCCTGACCTCGAAGCATCATGAAGGCTTCTGCATGTGGGATTCGAAATACACGGACTACAAGGTTACGAACACTCCATACGGAAAGGATATCATCAAGGATTTCGTGGAGGCTTTCAGGGCCGAGGGGCTGAAGGTTGGATTCTACTATTCCCTGATCGACTGGCATCATCCTGATTTCACAATAGACAGGAACCATCCGCAGCGTCTGGATGCAAACGCCACCGAGGAGCAGTATGCCGCCCTTAACAAGGGAAAGGATATGGCCAGGTACCGTAAATATATGAAGGACCAGGTGACGGAGCTCCTTACCAATTACGGGGAGATAAGCATCATATGGTTTGATTTCTCCTATCCCGGCAAGAATGGCAAGGGTCGTAAGGACTGGGATTCCGAAGGCCTTGTCAAACTGGCCAGGAGCCTGCAGCCCGGCATCCTGATCGACAACCGTCTTGACTTGAATGACGTTGACGGAGGATGGGACTTCATTACTCCGGAGCAGGTCAAGGTGGACAAGTGGCCGGAGGTGGATGGCAAGAAGGTGCCTTGGGAGACCTGCCAGACTTTCTCCGGTTCCTGGGGATACTATCGTGACGAGACTACATGGAAGAGTCCTGCACAGCTCATCGAACTCCTGGTCGAGTCCGTCAGCAAGGGTGGCAACCTGCTGCTGAATGTAGGTCCGACTGCACGCGGCAATTTCGACCAGAGGGCGCAGGACAGGCTTAATGCCATAGGCGGGTGGATGAAATTCAACTCCCGTTCCGTTTACGGATGTACCGAGGCTCCTGCAGAATTCAAAGCCCCGGCCAACACGATCCTTACCTACAACCCGAAGACCAACCGGCTGTACATGCACCTGCTCTCTTATCCTATGGGCAAGATGGTAGTACCGTTCGGTGACAGGATCCAATATGCTCAGTTCCTGCACGATGGCTCCGAGATCAAGTTCTCCAAGGATGGGAACGGCATCTGGAGCATCTCTCTTCCTATCCTCAAACCAGACTCAGAGATACCTGTAGTGGAGATTTACCTCAAATAAGGGGACAGGAAAAATTTTTAAAAAAAATCTCAAAAATATTTTGCGGGACTGAAAAAGATGCTTATCTTTGCAGTCCCGTTTTGAAAAACGTGGTGAGTTCATTGAGAATAATGGAAGACAAGTACAAGACGAACAGCATCTCCCTGAGAGATCGGGGAGAGATTCGAGAGCGTTAATTTCTTGATTATTGATTCAGACGGGACAGACTCAGAATTATAAAAAATATACCAAGAAGAGTTTGATCCTGGCTCAGGAT
>JAFRXO010000057.1 GCA_017443465.1 Bacteroidales bacterium | reverse complement strand
CTCTTTGATTTGATAAATCTGATTTTTGTCCCGTTTTTGTCCCGTCATTTTTGAGACAAACGGAACGGAGCGCTGTAAGAAATTGATCTACATCTTATTCCCTGCCACCCCTCTTCTTTCTTGGCAGGAATCGAAAAGATAAGAAAAAAATAATATCATCTGCCTTTTCCCGGCCACGACCATGAGCTCAGGTCGTCACTCCAGGCTATTCCAATGGAGCTGTTCTTGTCAAAATCGCCTTCTGTCTCCTTCAACGGGCCGGAGCCATGGAAGAACATTATGTATTTCCCGACTGAAGGGACATCCCTGCAGTCCAGGACGAATCCGGCGGTGATCCGGCCTTTCGCCCATTCCCACCCGTCCTGGCCGAGAGTAACCAGAGGCTCCACGTCACTCCAGTTCCTGAGGTCGGAAGACCGTTTGATCCCTATGCCGTTCTGGGGAGAATGGAACATGACGTATCCGTTCCCGTCCCGGAGTATGCACACGTTCTCTCCACCAGGGATGTGCTTGTCATATGTCCAGTTGATCAGGTCATATGACCATGAACTGCTGACCCCGTTCTGCTTGTAGAAACACCACCATTTGCCAGGCTCGTCCCTGTCCTCGACCAGATACGGATCGATCATCCTGCCCATTTCCTCTTCCGGGATATCTCCCTTAACCTTAAGCAGTTCCGGCTCCGACCAGGTTTCGAGGTCCCGGCTTCGCATAATGAAGAGCCGCGCTTTTTCATTACCATATCTGGGCATCTCGGATCTTACATATCCGGGCCGCGGATAGGTCTGGAAGCATATGACCCATTCATCTCCGAAGCGGATCACGTCTCCGGGACTGGAGTAGCTGAGGCTCTGGTCCCTAGCTGTGAGGATCCTGGGTTCAGACCAGTCCCTTAAGTTCCGGCTCGATGAAGTGGCGACATAACTGAATATGCTGTCTGCCTCTATCCTTACCATTGAGAAGAACAGGTGGAACACTCCGTCATTGTAAACTGCGGCAGGATCCCGGAATGCCAGGGTGTCGTTCCCGACCAGGATCCTCGGCTCCTTAATGGCTGAAAGGTCCGGCACTGCCGTCCTGGAACAGGACACCTGAAGCGCTGCTGCGAGAATTAGTGAGAATATGGCTGGACGTAGTTTCATGGGTCGATGATTCAGATATTTCCGAGATATACTGTTTTGATCCCAGCTGCGTGGGCAGCCTCTTTTGTAGATATCAGAGCCTTCCTCGGAGTCGGCTCTAAGTCTCTCATCCTGTACCTTGGGAAAAAGCGGCTAAGGTGAAGGGGGACATCCTGAAGCCCGTTTTCCACCATCCATTTGCACAGCCTGGTCACTTGCTCCTGGCTGTCGTTCAGACCGGTTACAAGCAGGTTCGTTATCTCCACGTGGACTCCTGCATCTTTCATCGCTATGATAGTATCCAGCACCGGGCCCAGGGATGCCCCGCAGTACTTCCGATAGAAAGAGTCGTCCATTGCCTTTATGTCAATGTTGGCTGCATCGAGGAAAGGGAGCAGCTCCTCGAGGGGGGCTTTCTCCACATATCCGGCAGATACGAGAATGTTTTTCAGTCCCTTCCGGTGGGCTGATACAGCGATGTCGTACATATACTCCCACCATGTGAAAGGCTCGGTATATGTGTAGGCAATGGATGGGAGACCCCGTCTCAGGCATATGTCCACAATCTCCTCGGGAGATAGGAAGGAACTTTCAGCTTCCTCAGGAGCAACTTGCGATATTGAGCTGTTCTGGCACCATCTGCAGGAAAGGTTGCAACCGGTGCAACTCAATGAAAGGCAGTCGGTTCCGGGCATGAACCTGTTCAACGGCTTTTTCTCTACCGGATCGATGGCAACAGCGCACGGCATTCCGTAGGAAAGGGCGTACAGCTTACCTCCGCGGCATTCCCGGCTTCGGCATATGCCTCTTCCTCCGTCTTTGATACGGCAGTGGTGAGGGCAGAGGAGGCACTGGACTCCGCCTTCGGTCTCAATATAGAATCTGGCCTCCATTCAGTTCCTATTCCTTGACTATCTCTGTCTGGTAAGTGTAGAGTTCGGCGTCTTTCCAGCCGTAATAGCCGATGCCGGCTTTGTCCCGGGCGCAATGTCCCAGGAACTCTTCGGTATCCCAGCCGGTTTCCTCTGCGACCTGTGGGAGGAAGGTCCCGTGGCGGGAGCCTTTTATCATGAAAATCCCGTCGCGTCCGAGCTTGAATTCATCTATGGAATCAATCTTTTTCAGAGGAGAAAGGACTGATACTTCAATCTCTACTTCAGGTGCTTCCTTCTTGGACAATGGAGGGAAACGGGGGTCGGAGAAGGCTGCGCTCCTGGCCATCTCCCTTATAGTGGAATGAAGGCTGGAGGAGGATGTGAACCGCCCGATGCAGCCCCGGAGATGTCCGTTAAGATTGAGGGTAACAAATACTCCATAACCTTTCTCTTTCAGGATTCCGACAGGGGAGTCATCACCTTTAAATTCCAAGCCAAGGTACGAGTGGATTGCAGAACGCGCTGCTGCAATCATCCCAGCCTTCTCTTCATCCGTAAAGTGGAAAAGGCTGGTGTCCTCTTTCCGCGAAATGACGAAAGAGTTGTAACCGACTACCTGGTATTTGTCACCGTATCTGGAATCTCCTGAATTACGGTACATCAGGTGCTCCGTCTGGAAACTGTCCCGTCCCTGGGAGTCCATCATGGAAAGGAGGACGGAGATGGCGCAGGCTCCGCAGGCGGCTGTCTCCTGTCCGGTGTAGCCTTTGCCCCGGATGTCGGAGAGCGCTTCCCTAAAGTCCTCCAATCCTCCCGAAACTATAGTCTCGGCAAGGTAGAGGTCGGATTTTTTCGCGTCTTCATATGAAGGATAATGCGAGAAGTCGGAACTGATAATGAACAGGTTATCCTCGTTGAAATACTGTTCCAATGTGCCTGCGATCTGCTCCAGGACCTCCGGACGCTGGGTTCCGATTATGACCGGGACTATCGGAGGGACTTCATCCATTACCATTTGAAGGAAAGGCAGCTGGACTTCCAGGCAATGTTCCCTGTCATGGGCATCATTCCTGAAAGTGAATGCACCGCCACCGCTGCGGATGAGTTCATTCCCGGTACTTACATCTATGGGAATCTGTCCCAGAGGCGTTTCTGCATATGGATACATGACGTCAACGCTTGCCCCGGCGAATCCTACGCGGTGGCTCGGGCCGAGGAGGAAGATCCTCTTGTAGGCCTTTCCTTTGGGCAGGCGGTTGAAAGCGGAAGCGGCCACTTCTCCGCTGAAGACATATCCGGCGTGCGGAACGATGATGGCCTGTGGTGCAGGCATATGGCTGTCGGAGGATGTGTGCAGCCATCCTTTGGACATGGACAGGATCTCCTTCGCGGTAGAAGGGTAGAATGAGCCTGCGACGGCCGGTTTCCTGATTTGCTGTTGTTCTGTATTGCGTGACATCATGACAGGATTCATCAAAGCTGATGCGACAGACAAGATCACTATTCCGATATGAAGGTTACGGAGCATTATCCCATCCTGGCTTCATTCAACGGATGCTCCCAGTCGACAGTGGCGTCATGCTCCGAGGCTATGGCATTGATCTCGCTTCGTAAGGACTCCATAATTGTGGCTTCACGCTTTTTGGAACGGCGTCCGGGCGCATTGTAAAGTTCTTTTTCGAAATATGCGTCATATGACACGGCGAAGTCCTCCTTATCGCGGTGGGGAAAGAATGAGACCGCGGCCTTGTAGGATATCATTCCTGCTTCTGAATCGGAAATGAGCATTACCAGGGCACCCCGGCGCTCGACTCCGGAGAAAGTCGCCTGTGCTCTGAAGTATTGCGAATAAACGTTGGTTACCATGTTACTTTAGTTCAATGCTGTTGAGCAGGTCTAACTTTCCGTCGGCTATGAGTTTCAGGATAAGCTCTCCGAAAAGGGTGTTCTGCCATGCGAACCATTTGCGGGTGAACTTGGTAGCGTCGTCCTTATGGAAGGATTCGTGCATGAAGCCGGTGCCGGCATCGGTCCGCATCAGGGTTTCGATGCACCACTTGATTTCGGCGTCGTTACGGGAGGTGAAAGCTTTCATCATTATGCTCATAGGCCAGATCATGTCATATCCGACGTGAGGTCCGCCAATCCCTTCGGCGACAGTTCCCTTGAAGAAATAGGGATTGTCCTCGCTCCAGACAAAGCGGCGGGTGTTCTGGTAAACGCGGTCACGCAAATCGACATCTCCAAGATAGGCCATTGCCAGGAGGCTCGGGACATTTGCGTCATCCATTAGAAGCCTGTTGCCGAAGCCGTCCACCTCGAAAGAATAGATGTTGCCGTATTTCGGATGCTTGTAGGTTGCGTATTTCTTGAGGGCTCCTTCAACTTCATTGGCCAGTGACCAGCATTCGTGGGCCAGGGCAGTGTTCTCGTTCACTTCTTCAAGGATCTCGGCCGCTTTCCGTAAAGAAGTGACAGCGAAGAAGTTGGAAGGAATCAGAAATTCAAATGTGGTGGCGTCGTCTGACGGGCGGAATGCTGATGCGATGAGCCCGACTGGCCTGACTGGATTGCCTTTTCCGCCGTTGGATTTCGTGTCCAGTTGGGCCGTGGTCTCGCGTTGGAAAGTGTAGGGACCGTGACCCTCCTTCCGCTGCTGCTCATGGAATGTCTGAAGGATGTTGGTGATTGCGATGATCCACTTTTCTCCGAAGACCGAGGTATCTCCGGTTGTCTTCCAGTACTGGTAAGCCAGGCGGATAGGGTAGCAGTCGGAGTCGATCTCCCACTTCCTTTCATGGAGGTTCGGATCCATCTTGGTACGGTCTTTCTGCCAGCCGGTTCCGGTCGGACCATCGTTGAACGCGTTGGCATATGGATCGATCCCGATGAGACTGAACTGGCAGTTGATCACTCCTGCCAGCATTTCTTTCAGATGCGGGTCCTCATTGGCGAGTTGGACATATGGCCATACCTGTGCTCCGGAATCACGGAGCCACATTGCATGGATGTCGCCCGTATAGACGAATGTACGTGGATTCCCTTCGTCATCCTTCCCGAAGTGGACAGTGGTGTCCAGTGTGTTGGGATAGCAGTTCGCGAACATCCACGCGAGTCGCGGATTTGTCAGCATTGCACTGACTTCCTGTATCTTGGCTTCTACAGCATCGGAGCGGAAAAGGCGGTCCTGCTCAGCTGGACGCTGAGAAATATACTCCTGTGCGCTGGCCGACAGTGACAGCAGGCACAGTGAAATGGCAAAGGTTATCTTTTTCATATGTTTATTCGTTCCTCAGTTTTGGAAAAAGAAAAAGTATGCGGCCCATTTCAGCGGGATGCCGTCTGCGTGGCCTATGGTACGGAAAGAGGCATCTTGGATGATTCCGTCTTTGCGGACATATCCTATGGTCCTGAATCCGGAGTCTTGCACCGTGCCGTCAGCCTTGATGTACCCTATGGTCCGGAATGACCTGTCCTGGACGGCTCCGTTATCCTTCAGGTAGCCGATTGTCCTGAAAGAAGAATCCTGGATCGTCCCGTCCTTCTTGAAATAGCCTGATACTTTGAAAGATGCGTCCTGGATTGTCCCGTCGGACTTCAGATGCGCGATCGTCCTGAAGCCCGAGTCAGTGATGCGCTGGGCATATGCACCGGTCCCGATGAGAAGGATACATATGGGTAGAAGTATGTTCAGGAGTCTTTTCATCATAACATTCAAATATACGAATTCTTCATTATTTAGACGAAATTTCTTAGATTTGTATTCGTACTAATCACAACCATATGAGCAAGAAGAATACTCCAACCCCGCATAATGCGGCGAAATACGGCGAAATCGCCAAGACTGTCATAATGGCCGGAGACCCGCTCCGCGTCAAATATATCGCAGAGAATTTCCTCGAAAACCCCGTCCTTTACAACGACATCCGCGGTGCATATGGCTACACCGGTACCTACAAAGGAAAGAAGGTGTCCGTACAGGCGCATGGAATGGGAATCCCTTCAATCGGGATCTACACCTGGGAACTGTTCAACTTCTACGGTGTAGAGAGGATAATCCGCATTGGTACCTGCGGTTCCTACAAGCCTGAAGTCAAGCTTGGAAGCCTTGTTATCGCACAGGGAGCCTGCACCGATTCCAACTATGGATCTGAGAGGGACATTCCTGGAAACTATTCTGCCATAGCGGATTTCAGCCTTCTGCGCAAAGCTGTTGACCAGGCCGAGAAGGCAGGGCTGGAGTACGAGGTCGGCAACGTGATGACTTCCGACATCTTCTACAACCAGGGAAAGAACCAGGGCGTGTGGGCGAAGATCGGAGTGCTGGCCGTCGAGATGGAAGCATATGGCCTGTACCTTAATGCTGCAGTCAGCGGCAAAAAAGCGCTTGCTATCCTGAGCGTCAGCGACAACACGATCACCGGCGAACAGCTTCCTCCCGAGCAGCGTGCAACCGGTCTTAACAATATGATCAAAATCGCGCTTGAGATAGCCTGACAATCAGATCACCAGGCTTATCAGGAATATGCCTGCAATTGAGGAGAGGCCCAATATCAGGGTAGCCATGGTGTGTGCCCTGTAACCATCTTCTACAGTGAGGCCTCCGAAACGGCTGACTACCCAGAAATAAGAGTCGTTGGCGTGGGATACAGTCATGGCTCCTGCTCCGATTGAAAGCACTGCCAGGGAGATTTCCACCGGCGAAACGAGGCCCAAGGCCGGGAGCAGAGGAGATATCAGGCCTGCCGTGGTGGTAATTGCCACGGTTGATGATCCCTGGGCGCTCTTGAAGATCGCGGCTACCAGGAACGGGAAGAGGATTCCCATGGTCCGAAGAGCCGGTGCATGTTCTGTTATGAAATCCATCAGGCCGCTTACCGCGATCACACGTCCGAGGACACTTCCGGCTGCCGTAACGAAGAGTATCGGTCCTACGGTACGCAGTGTTTCGTCTGTGAGGGAATGCATTTCGGAGCGCTTTCCGAAGCGCGCGAACAGCATGAATGAGAGCAATGTACCAATTGACAGCGCAATCATCGGGTTGCCCAGGAATATGCAGAGATTTCCTGCTGCGCCGCTCCAGTGGAGCATCGAGGCAACCGAACTGAGTGCCATCAGAAGGATGGGGACCAGCAGTGGAGAGAATGAAGCGGCCGTACCCGGTAATCTGCCATATGATGCTTTCATCGCCTCATATGTCTCCACTATGTCCGAAGGATTGTCATCCGTGCTCTCTACCTTCTTCCCGATATAATGTGCATATATGTAGCCAGCAACGAGCGGAAACACTGAAACGGCTGTCCCAAGGCCCATCAGGAGGAGAAGATTCTCGCCGATACCAAGGCTCTGTGCGGCAGCGATAGGGCCAGGTGTAGGAGGAATGAAAACGTGGGAAATATACAGGCCGCAGGCCAGGCAGACGGTCAAAGTCGCGCTGCTGGTGGCTGTCCTCTTCGCGAGAGCCTTCCTGATCGGATTCAGTATGACGAAACCGCTGTCACAGAAAACGGGGACGGAAACTACCCAGCCCATCAATTCCATGGCAAGGCCCGGGCGGCGGTCGCCGACAAGGCGGATCACGAAATCAGCCAAGGTCAATGCGGCTCCGGTTTTCTCCAGGATCTTGCCTATAAGGGCTCCAAGGATAATCACTATGCCGATTGAGGTGAATGTCGCTGAAAAGCCTTCTCCTATCACTTTAGGGACCTGTGTGAGGGGGATGCCGGACAGGAGGGCCAGGAGAAGGGACACTATCATGATGCTCAGGAAGGGATGCACCTTCCATCTGGAAATCATCAGGAGCATCAGAAGTATCGACGCGACGAATGCGATCAGGAGAGGAATGCCTGTCATATGTCTTGTGATTTAGAGTCGGCAGGGGAGCGTAAGGAGTTGATACATAAGGGTCTTGGCAATCCGCTCGTGACCTTTGGCGCTGGGATGGAGCCTGTCGGTCTCGGGATTGGCGAAGTACTGGACGTGCTCTTCAATCATCGGGTTCAATCCGCAGAGGGCGTTGAGGTCGATTACAGGGATGCTCCAGACATTTGCAGTCTCTTTTATCGCTTCCACATAATCACTGATATAAAGTCCGAGCCTGTTAGGGTAGCACTCCGCCGGCTGGATGTTTTTTTCTCCGAATTTGGCATATGCCCTGTGGACCGGAGTAAGGATAACAATCTGCTTTTCGGGGAACAATTGCTTCAATGTGCTGATAGCTATATTAATCCTTCCTCTCAGGGTGTTCCCGTCCATTGAAGGGCTTCTCTTGACCATCATGATCTCAGCCGGTTCATGTCCCCTGGCTGCGATGACCTTTTCAGTTGTCTTGTCGTACCATTCTCCGAGCGGGATTCCGGCGTTGTAGTCGTTCGTTCCGATGAATATGGTTATCGCGTCGAAATTGTCGCCATGTTCGGCATTAAGATTTTTTGCTTGTTCCGGGATGTTATCCCATTGGCGCCCGTTGACTCCATAGACAAGCGGATGGATCCCAAGCCATTCCTGGAGATAGCCCCAATAGTGGTTGTCCTGGATCCCTGTCCAGTCGTGGTCCAGGGGGATCTCACGCGAGGTGCCGGGTACAACCCTGGAATCGGTAATGGAGTCTCCGAAAAACGCAACCCACGCTCCCTGCCACGGATGGACGAAGGTCTGCTGGGCGAGGAGGACGGAGGGAAGGAGCGCTAATGCAATGAGAAGTAAATATTTCTTGAACATATGCTTTCGGATTAAAAAATCGGATTGTAAGGAGCTGCCTTTCCGGCATCGGGAGTCAGTGTGACCTTGACAGTCTGGGCGGCGTTCAGCCCAAGGTCGGTGTTGAAGCATATGATGGTCACTCCGGGATTCGGGGAATCATAGCTGAAGATCGGGGTTGCAGGATGGACATCCCAGCGGATATCAGTAGGACAATCGACCTTCATATACATTTTCTTGCCGTCTTTTTCCAAAAGAAGCATATGGTCATTTACCTGTGACACAGATGCTTCTGTGACGAGGGTCCATGTGAGCATCGTGAAGCGGCCGGTCGATTTGACCTGATCCTCGATTACTGCATCCCGTTTGCCGACAAGGGACACTGCGCGTTTCACCCCGCTGACCTGGTCGTCATATACGCTGGTCAGGTCGATCACCGCCGTTGACTGACCGTCTCCTTCTACAAATCTCTCAATCGTGGCGTGACCTTTTACGAGCTGCAGGGATTTATTGAAAGTCAAGGTGTTATGGGCGAAGTTATTATACCTGAAGACATCCCAGCGCTGTGCATCCTGGGTCCTTCCCCACAGGCCCGACACTCCGGCTACTTCCAGTTTGTTATAATCCTCGATACCCATGTCGATTGCCCACATGACACCGTCGGACTCATAGACGAAGCTTCCTACGTCCATATGTGCATGGCTGCTGGAAGCTTTTCCTCCTTTCACTGCAATATAGGAAGCACCTGGGTCAGTCCAGGAAGAGCGCATGATACATACCGGAGTCTCTCCATCGGCTTTGTAATTCAAAGCTTTAGGCGTAGAAGGATTTGAGATTGAAGCCGTCGCTCCCCAGATCAGAGTGATGGGAGCAAACAGCTTCCCGGTGCTGGCCTGCCGCTTCAGATTGGTATCGAACTCAGTGTATATGATCGGGTACTCTTTCCCGTTCCTTTCAACCTTCTTGAAATCCCAGTCATACATGGAAGCCTGCCGGTAGAGGATGGAATCGTCCTTGGTCTTGTCATAGAACCAGAACAGGGCAGGCTTGAAAGTGCCTTTACGCACGCAATCCGAGAATGCGAAATTCTGCAGTCCGGGGGATACCATGTTAAGGATGTACTCTCCGGTCTTGAGGAATCCGGGCAGACTGCTCAGGCCGAAGTCGGTCTTGAAAACCTTCTCGAGTTCGCTGATGAACAGCACATTGAAGGTGGTCCCGTATTCCCAGTATCCGGCGCCTTCAGGATATGCCCCGTTCGGAGTATATACGCTCATCGATGGCTGGATTGTCTCGACAGCCCTGTTGACAATCATCCTTGAGAATGCGGGATCATTCTCCCATATGGCCAAAGCGCCATATGACATGCCTGCGTTGCAGACCTGGTTCCAGTTGTTCACCGCTTTGAGGAAGCCGTTGAGCTTGCTGTCGCATGAAAGATCCAGGCCTTTTTCGCGTATTGCCTTGGCTATGATTGCCTTTGACTGAGTGGACAGCACACTGTACAGCCAGTCATAACCAATAGCAAGGGCCATGGTCATCTCCGATGTGTCAAGGAAGTGCGACGGGTTCCAGTCCGAGAATGTCGCTGCCTTCAGCATCTCTGCTTCCGCACGTTTCGCGTATTTCTTGTCCCCGGTCATGCGGTACGCATAGCTCAGGTATAATATGCGTTTAAGATTGTCATGACATATAGGGAGCAGACGGCGGCCGGTAACGATCCTTTCATTGACAGGCTCATCAAGAATAACGTCTGCCGTATTCAGGATGGTCTGGTGGAAACTCGTCCAGAACGGATCTTTTGCGATGTTCTTCTTCAATGCTTTCTCTTCGCCTTTGAGAAGCAGGATGCGGGGATGGTCCGGGATACGGGTCTGCTCAGTAATGTATTCATTCTGTGCATGCAGGGCAACCGCATATGCCAGAATAAACAATGCGATGGAGATGATTTTTTTCATATCGGTTATTATCAGCTGACTAGTGTTTATCTCAATAACAAAGATAAACAATATTCGCTAATAACAGCCGCTGTTTTAAAGTCCTATGGCGCGGAGGAGTTCGGCTGTCGCAGTAGTGAGACCGGAGCGGGCTGCAATGCACTGTTCGGCTGTGTCGTTATAGACCCTTACAGCCATAAGATAGTCGAGAAGGGATGAATCTCCCTGCATGTAAGCCGCGCGACGGCTTTCGAGGATGGATTCAGCATCTTCAAGCATTGAGGAGGAGCATTCCTTTGCGACCCTGTTTGCTGCCTGCCAAGAGACCCATGCCTGTTTCACTTCGGAGATAATCTGCTGCTGTGCAGCTTCATATGCGGATTCTGCCTGCTGGACTGCCTTTTCCGCCGCCACTTTCTCTCCGCGGTTGAATCTCGAGAATTTCAGAGGAAATGCGACTCCCACGGTAAGTCCGTGGAACAGTGGTGCAGGCGCGATTTCATTGCGTACTTCGGTGTTGTAGGAATAGCCTGCGTTCAGCTCTATCTCGGGTGCGCGTGTGGCATTCACCAAAGCCTGGTTCCGCTTGGACAGGGTTCGTGAAAGTTCTGCGGCCCTCAGGTCCGCACGGTTGTCCAAGGCAATATCCACCAGATCATCCGGAGAGAACGACGGGATGGGAAGCAGTATGTCATTAACGCCCACTTCTTTTATCTGCATGCCTCCGGCATAGAGCGAAAGTGCCTGCAAGGCATTTTCGTAATCTGCCTCGGCTGAGAGATAATCGGCATACAGGGCACGTGATTCGATGCGGGACTGCTTAGCGTCGATGCGGCTTCCGTCGCCCAATGAGGCACGTGTGCTGTCAGAATCTGCCACCTTGAGCATGCTTTCATATGATGAGCGTTTCACATCTGCCAGAGAGCGGGCTTCCTGCGCATGTACCCATGCGATCGTGGCGTCTGCCTTGAGGTTGCGGAGCCAGTCGTCTATCGCAGCACGGGTGATTTCTTCCTCACTTTTTGCAACGTTCATCCGCGCCTTTCGTACATTGCCAAGGCTGAATGAATAAGCGATTTCGGTTTCAACCGACTGTCCCATCTGAAGTGACCAGTCCTGGTTGTTTCCGTATGCTATTGAGAGAGTAGGGTCGTTGAATACTGAGGCGGCAGCCGTAAGTGCCTGTGCGATATCTATCTGATACTTTTCAGCAAGATATGCGGCATTCTGCCTCTCCACGGCATTCATATATTCGTGATAGTCCTGGGCTCCGGTCATATGGGTGCTGAGGCACAGGAGGAGCAGGGCGGACGACAGCTTAGAAATCATCTTCATCTTTCGTAACTGTTTTTTGTTCCCGACGGCTTTCCATCTGGTAATAAAGGGTTGGAAGGATATACAAGGTGATAACGGTGGAGAACAGTAGACCGTAAACGATGACGGTGGCCAGAGGCCGTTGGACATCGGAGCCGATTCCTGTCACCATGGAAGCTGGCAGCAGGCCGAGGATGGCGACAGTGGCTGTCATCAGCACTGGACGCAGACGGTGGGATGCACCTTCGATGACTGCCTGGCGCAATTGCATTCCACGTTGCCTCAGATGGTTGATGTGTGAAATCATGATCACTCCGTTCTGTATCGTCAATCCAAAGAGAGCGATGAATCCGATAGCTGAGGAGACGTTGAAGGTCATTCCCCGGACATTGAGTGCCAACAGGCCTCCGAAAAGGGCCAGGGGCAGAAGGACTATGAGCAGACCGGCCTGGCGGAAATCGCGGAACGCTCCGTAAAGGAGGATGAACATTATAGCCAGGACGAAAGGAATGATCAGGGCCAGCCTGGTATATGCGCGGCGCTGGTTCTCGAACTGGCCATCCCATTTGAGGGTGTAACTGGTGTGGTCGTATTTCACCTGATCACGGATCAGTGCATCCGCTTCATTAAGGAAAGTAGTCAGGTCCTTGCCGCGCAGGTTCACACGGACTGTGAGGTGACGCTTGGCCATTTCACGGGAGATGGAACTGGCTCCCAATTTCGTGGTGACTTCAGCGACGGCGGAAAGCGGGATCCGTGAGCCGTCTGCAGCGGTTAAAGTCAATGCGGCTATCTTTTCAGGTGTGTCGCGCACATCTTCCCTGAAGCGGCAGATTACGTCATAGACCCTGTTGCCGATATATACCTGGGAGACAGCACGTCCGCCTATGGCCGTCTCGATGAGTTGTGCGACATCGGCGATGTTTACCCCATAATATGCGATTTTCTCGCGGTCGGTGGTGATCTGGAGCTGTGGCAGGGGAGGCTCCTGATCGATCACTACGTCAGTCGCACCGGAAATACCGGAGATAATCCTCTGGACTTCTTCAGCGATACGGCGGTCTTCAGCCAGGTCTTCGCCATATACTTTCATTGCCAGGTCGCTGTGGGAGCCTGCTATCTGGTCCATCACCATATCGATGATGGGCTGGGAGAAACCGACGCTGTATCCCGGCATCAGGGCTATCGTATCGGCCATCTGGGAGACCAGGTCTTCTTTGTCCTTGCCCCTTTTCCACTTTGAATATGGTTTCAGTCCTACGCAAACTTCTATGTGTGAGGAAGTAAATGCTTCTGCTCCTTCGTCATCGCGGCCCACCTGGGTCATTACATATGTTACTTCCTCGAACCCCTTGAGTTTAGTTCTCAGTTCATCTGCCATCGCAGTCGATTTCTCAAGCGAGATACCCGGAGGAGTCTGGACCTGGATCCATATGCCTCCTTCGTCGAGATTGGGGAGGAAGTCCTTCCCGACAGTGATTATCATCACAATCACGGCCGCCAGGACGACTGCGATGCCGGTAAATATCTTCTTCGGAGTGTCTATCAGAGAGTCTGTCTGTTTCCTGTAAGCCGAGTTCATGCGCTCCAGGGTCTTGTTGTAATAGACTTTCTGTGGCCTGCGGTAGATGGAGTAGGCGAGTCCGGGGATAAGGAGCAAAGCCACCGAAAGTGCACCTGCGAGGGCATATCCCACCGTGAAAGCCATCGGGGTGAAGAGTTTCTTCTCGATTCGTTCGAATGCGAACAATGGCATATATGCCACAATGATGATGAGAGTGGCGAAGAATATGGGCTTTGCTACTTCTATGACACGGCCAAGTGTCTCCTTGCCGTGAAGTGGTTTTGACGGATCTTCCTCCCTGAGTTTCAGGATGGTTTCTGTCATCACTATGGCACCGTCCACCAGGATTCCGAAGTCTATGGCCCCCAGGCTGAGCAGGTTGGCAGGGATGCCGGTCAGGTGCATCAGGATGAAGGCGATCAGGAGGGAGATCGGAATGGTAGCGGCTACGACCAGGGCGCTCTTGAGGCTCCCGAGGAATATCAGGAGGATACCGATGACCAGGAGCATTCCGAAGAACAAGGTGTGCTCAACAGTGCTCAGGGTAGTGTTCACCAGGTTCGTGCGGTCCATGAAAGTGCGGATTTCCACCCCCTCCGGCAAGCCTTCCCTGTTGAGTTCGTCAACTACCTTGTGCACTTTTGCAAGCACTTCGGATGGATTCTGGTAGCGCAGCATCTGGATTATGCCTTCGACACCGTCTCCAAATGAGATCTCGTCATCTATGTAGCCCAGAATGCCCTTCCGTTCCAGATTCCCGTAGCGGAGTTCGCCCAGGTCACGCAGGAATACCGGGATTCCTCCCTCGTTCTTGACGACGATCCCGCCCATATCTTCCAGGTCCTGGATCAGGCCTACCCCACGCACGACATAGCTGATCTCGCCGACGCTTATCATGCTGCCTCCAGCATTCGCATTGTTGTTTTCGAGAGCTTCCTCAACATCAGAGAGTGACAAGTCATACTCTATTAGGCGCTGTGGATCGATTTCAATCTGGTACTGGGTTGTCAGGCCTCCATAGTTGCTTACCGCAGCAACTCCCTGGATCTGCTGAAGGGCAGGTATCACCGTCCATTTGTTGATATCCGTCAGTTCACGGAGCGAGTGGTTTTTGCTTACCAGTACATACCGGTAGATCTCACCGGTGGGAGAAGTGAGCGGATTGAGCTCAGGCTCGGCTCCATAGGGAAGTTCCACTCCACCTATGCACTCACTTACCCGCTGCCGTGCCCAGTAATCTTCAGTGCCATCCTGGAAGACAAGGACGATTATGGACAGACCGAAGGCATTTTTGCTTCGCATCATGTCAAGCGACGGGATGCCGTTGAGCGCTCTTTCCAGGGGAATGGTTATCTGCTGCTCAACTTCTTCCGCGGCCAGCCCGGGCACCTGTGTGACGACCTGGACTGTCACGTCGGCGATATCCGGATACGCGTCGATAGACAGTCTCGTCCAGGAGTAGAAGCCGAAAAGCGCCAGGACGACATATATGACGGCGATAAGTCCTCTTCTTTTGAGAACAAATGTAATGAGGCCTTTCATGGTACTACTCGCTCAGATAGATGCCGCCGTCAGCAATGATGGTCTCTCCTCCGGAAAGACCTGATATTACGCGTTGAAGGCCCTTATCGAGGCTCTCGACACGCACAGCCACCTTCTTGAAACTGTCGGGGGAGTCCTGTACATATACGAACTTTCCTTCCTCTCCCTGGAAGATGGCGGAAGAGGGGACCGCCAGCATTGATTCCGTGCGGCGGTCGAATACTGCGGAAACGAACATGCCGGGTTTCAGCATGCGTCCGTTATTGATACATTCGATGACTACCGGAAGAGTACGGGTCTTCTCGTCAAGCAAGTCTCCTACGTAGAAGATTTTTCCATTTACCTGGTGCTCCGGGTCGATTTCCACATTTACGCTCTGTCCGGGGAACAGGCCGGAAACCTGAGATGCCTTTACATTCGCGGTTACCCAGACTGTTGAGAGGTCTGCTACGGTAACGGGAGCATCGTCTTCTTCCGAGAGATAGCCGCCGATAACCAGGTCATTGCGGACCACCCTTCCTGAAATCGGGGATACGACACGGAGAGGCTGCCCAGCCTGGACAGATTCAGGATCGACATTGAAAAGAGCCAGGCTCCGGCGGGCGATTTCATATGCATTTTCAGCGTTCCGGCTCTCGGCGCTTATTTCTTCCCACTCCCTGTCCGAAAGCATTCCGGACTGGTGAAGGGATTCCTTTCGCTGGCGGTTGATCTGGGCCAGCTCAGATGCGCTCCGGCTCTCGAGGTACTCTTTGACAGCCTCCATGTAATCGGTAGAGTTGACTTCGAAGAGCACCTGACCGCGTCGTACCGGGTCACCCAGCCGCACGAATGACCGTACGACCCGTCCTCCGAAAGGCAGGCCTATCTCGGCGATATTCCCTGACTTTGGGCCTACGGAAGCAGTGGTCCTGAGCTGGAAGTCCACTGACCTGGGCTCAACCTCAAGCAATTTCAGCTTGGTTGAGATAGGGGAACCCGGAGTTATCCGGACGCTGTTTCCTGTGGTCTGGAAACCGGCGGTCGATTCATTATTATCTGATTGGCGGTGGGTATTACACCCGAAAAGCGCTGATACGAGCAGCGTCAGAACTATATATTTGTATTTCATGGGGATTATAAACTTGTTTGACGATTGATGCCCGGACTCTCACGAGCCCGGTATTCCGGTCAGACAAGTTCGGGAGGTCCCCGTCTGGAAATAAAATCATATGAACGGATTACGGTCAGCTGAACCGGTTCGGTACATATGGTTTCAATTATCTGGAAATCAGGCTCCAGGTGGAAAGATGGAATAACCTCATCCGTGCAGGAAACCATGTCCGTGACCTGGATCAACTGCAATTCCGCAGGAGTGTGGGGATTCTCGTCAGGGGCGGAACGGTGGGCGGCACTTGAGATGTGTGAGTGGTATATCCAATGGCCGTAAATGACGTGGCCGTGCCAGAACATAGTGGCATTGACATAGCTGAACAGGAAAAAGGCGATGCAAAGCATCGATAATCCGTTTTTGATCCATCCTCTATGTCGTGTCCAGTCCATATGGATTACAAAGATAATACAATCTTTTTATTCGTTCCACAGGTCCGGTACTCCACCGTGTCCGCGCGTGTTGCGTGCACGCTCCGAATATGGGGCTTTGTTGCCTGAGTGGACGTCGAAGAGCACTTTCGCAGTCTCCATCATCGCCTCGACCTGTTCCTTGTACGGGCAGTCGGTGACATCGATCAGGCCGCAGTTGTAGTTCTCTCCGTCACCTCGTCCTGTCATATCCTGGTCGCACCATTGGAAATATCCGGTGCCGACAAGGGCCGGATGGGCATATGCGTTCTCCGTGTAGTAGCGGTAAGCGACCCCTCTCTGCTGCTGGTCCTCTACCTGCCAAAGGGACTGGGCAAGCCCGTGGTCGACTGTGCCGAAATGGTATTCGCCTATGATCATAGGGAGGTCCATTATCTCCATCGCACGGTCCATCATGGACTTGAGCGGAGCTTCCATATAGCAGTTGAAACTGAATACGTCGAACGAAGTAGCGCAGGCTTTCAGGATATCTTCTCCGACACCGTCAGGATCCCCGAAGCGGATTCCCATGTTCAGGTGGTTCGGATCATATTTTTTCAATATGCGGTTTACATCGTGGAGGAATATGTCGAAACTCCTGATAATGAATGAGCGGCGGCTGGCTTTGGTGTCACCGTTCTTTGCGAGGTAAGCTTTGAGCTCTTTCTGGATCGGACGATCGGGGCCGTCTAGGATGAGCTGGCAGAGGCGGGCTTCCTCATTGAGCCATGCTGGTTCGTTGGCAACGAAATAACCGATCAGCCACGGGTTGTCGAGGTTGCGCTGGACTGTGGAGGATATGCTCTTCTCGAGGCTCTGGATGTAGTCCGGGCGGTAAACATCGCAAAGTCCCATCAGCTCCCGTTCCATCCCGAGCCCTCCGAGCTGGAGGATGAATGCCTTGCGGTTCATGCTGGAAATTTCTCTGCTTGACCAGTTTGCTATCGTGTTGAGCCCCCATTTGTCCATACGTTTTATGACCATTTCACGGGCCTTCTCGCGGAAATCCTTTCCATAGCGCCGGTACTGGTTCCACATGCCCAGATTCGGACGGCCGGAGAGGATTTCCAAGACTTCGCCTGATGGGATCTCCTTGTACATGTTCTGGCGTTTGTCATAGTCCCTTACGCCTCCGCCACCGCCGTAATTGACGCAGTCAATCCCTACTGACAGGAAAAGATATCCTTCAGGATCGACAAGCCACCAGCGTCCGTCAATCTTCTCTGTACGGAAGAAACCCGTTGCCTTGACCTGTTTCTGCCTGTAGCCGCCGAATTTGGAATAATTATAGGCATCGGTAGTTACAGCTTCGGCTTCTTCTGCCCTCCAATCGGCCTCCAGGTCCGCAAGGGAGCGGGCTTTGCCCGGCCAGTCGACAAGCATGGACTGTCCGAACTCATCATATGCAGGAGTCTTCTCCATGTAGAGGTCACCTGGATCTTCGACGGCCAGTTCGATGTTTCGGATCTCGATCGAGGGCTGGCCTATCGCCCTGCGGATACGTACTCCTACGGAATCGACTCCGTGCATAGGACCTCGCTTGCCACCAAGGTTGATCCAGCCGGTGTAGCGGGCGTGGTTGAAGGTGGCGGCAAGGTCATGGGCCGGATCGGGGAGCTCGGTGAAGTATTTCAGCGGAATGGCAAGCCTGTTCCATGCATTCGGTACGTAGCACATGATACGTAGCTCATTGTAGCCCCAGTCGGTCGTAAAACCGAGTTGGAAGCGCTGGGAGGTGCCGATCTTGTACTCGAGTACTACGAAATTGTAGTCGTCCCAGTCGGCGGGCAGATCCGGATTGATGTCCTTCAGGGCGAACTTGGTTCCGGACACCTCCTTGGAGCCGTCGAAGGTGAACCTGGCGCTCTTTTGGGTACATCCGGACAGCAGAAGGAGAATGCAGGATACTGCGAAGATAAGGCGTTTCATGGTACGTATTCTTTTGATTGTGACAAATTCACGGGTAATGACCGAAGGTAAGAATTATGTCTGAATTTGACAATAATTATTAACTTTACGCATATGAAATTACCATTTATCCTTATATCGCTTTTCTTCCCGCTTTACCTGGGGGCCCAGACGGATACTACTGTAGTCTCCACTGCAGGGGAGCATACCATTTCGCGGGAACAGATGAACAAGGGACTTGTGACCAGTGGCCTTGGTGCTATCAGCGGCCAGTCTGCGGGCGTGACCATATCCGGAGCCAACCAGGCGGCGATGCTCAGTGCCGTCCGAGTGCGCGGAACTACTTCTCTTACCGGAGGCAATGACCCTTTGGTAATCATCGACGGAGTAGTCAGCGACCTCTCGACACTGGGCTCCCTATATCCCGGGGACATCGACAGCTTTACTATCCTGAAAGATGCTTCCGAGACTGCACAATATGGTTCCCGCGGGGCTTCGGGAGTCATCAAAGTGTCGACTACCCGCGGTCGCGGCGGAGCCTTCAGCGTCAGTTATGACGGTACAGCCGGATTCGAAGCTGTGTCCAAGAACATGAAGATGCTTTCTGCTGACGGTTTCAGGAAATGGAATAAGGACAATGGCTATTCTTTCGAGGACCATGGATTCGACTCGGACATGCCGTCATCCATCATCCGTACCGGATGGGTGCAGAATCACCACATCGCCTTCGGAGGCGGAACCGATAACAGCCATTACCGTGCATCTCTCGGGGTCCTGGACCACAGGGCAGTCGTAAAGACCCAGAATTATCAGAATTACTCCCTTAAACTTGATGTCGGCCAGAAGGCTTTCAATCTCCTTAGCTTTGACCTTGGAGTCTTCGCATCCCTGCAGAGGAATGACGACCTGCATGATATGCAGCAGCTGTTCTATTCTGCCGCCGCGTTCAATCCTACTTTCAGGGATAGGGCCGAGCCGGACGGAAGCTACATTCAGATTCCTGAGGCCAGCCAGATCAACCATCCCGTGTCGCTTCTCGAGAAAACCTACAGGACGAATAACGCTCATTTCAATGTCCATCTCAATGCCAGCGCCCCTCTCGCTGACGGCCTGGAACTATCGGCTTTTTCCTCCTACACTTACAATGATATCCGGAATGAACATTATTTTCCGACAATCATATGGTCAAACGGAGAAGCTTATCGCGAAAGCAGTTCCCTCCAGGATTTCCTCGGGAACATTACCCTGCAATACAAAAAGGACTGGGGTGTCCATCACCTGAATACCAGTTTGATGGGAGAGGCTGAATCCAACAAGTCCTCAGGCTTTTACGTGACCACTACCGGTTTTACTACCGACATATTCGGTCTCGATGCCATTCAGGCCGGCTCCGACCGCCCGTGGGAGGGTACGGCGTCATATTCGGAAATAGCCAGGATGCTGTCATTCCTCGCTTCGGGAAGCTATTCATATGATAACAAATATATCTTGGCTGCGACCTTGCGTGCTGATGCTTCTTCGAAGTTCGGTAAAAGTCATCGTTTAGGCTTTTTCCCCTCAGTGTCAGCTTCTTGGGTTGCGTCTAGTGAAGCATTCCTCAAAGATGTGGAATGGCTGTCTAAGCTGAAATTCAATGTGGGCTACGGACTCTCAGGTAACCAAGGAGGGCTCGGCCCTTACAACTCATTGCAGCTTGTGGCGCCAAGCGGCCTGGTAAGCTATGAGGGTAATGCAGCTACTACATTCGGTATCCAGAGAAATGCGAATCCCGATCTCAAATGGGAGGTCCGTTCTTCATTCAACTTCGGGATTGAATCGGCATTCCTGAATGACAGGGTAGTGTTCACTTTGGATTATTATAATTCCCTTACCAGGGATATGCTGTATGATTATCAGGTGAGTGTCCCTCCCTTTGCTTACAGTATGCTTATGGCTAATCTGGGAAAGATGTCCAACCGCGGTCTGGAACTGGGGCTGGGCAGCGCTTTGCTCCAGACGAAGGATATGCAGTTGAATGTGAACATGAACCTGTCATTCCAGCAGAACAAGCTGATCTCCCTGTCGGGATGGTGGGGGGATGAATACCTGGAAGCTCCTGATGTGCAGGTAATTAATTCCATGAACGGAGCCGGTTTCCATGGCGGGCACAATTGCATCGTACATCAGATAGTCGGACAGCCTCTCGGCGTTTTCTTCCTCCCTCACTGTACCGGGCTGAAACAGGCGGATGACGGGACCTATTATTACGAAACGGACGGTGAGAATTATATCGCCGGCCAGGCTACTCCAAAGGCGATGCTGGGTTCCAATATCAGTTTCCGTTACAAGGCATTCGATGTCTCGATGCAGGTTAACGGCGCATTCGGCCACAAGATTTTCAACGGAAGTTCGCTTACATATATGAACATGGCATCATTGCCGTATTATAACGTCCTTTCCGAGGCGCCTGGATACCGCATATCAGACCAGACCGTAACGGACTACTGGCTTGAAAGGGGAGATTATGTGAACATTGATTATATCACTATCGGGTGGAATGTCCCGATCAGGAAAGTCCTGCGTAACCTGCGCCTGTCGCTGTCAGTCAACAATGTCGCGACCATAACCTCATACAGCGGACTCACTCCCATGATAAACTCTACCATAGTGGACAGCACTTTCGGATTGGATGACAAGGTCTCTTATCCGGTATATCGTGCTTACACGATGGCCATCAGCATTCAATTCTAGGACATATGAGAAAGATATCCATATTACTTCTTTTCGCGCTCAGTGCATGCTCGTTCCTGGATGAGGATCCCCTTGGCCAGAAAACCCGGGAGGAGGTGGTCACTTCAGAAGCTAACCTTTACCTGAACACTCTGGGAAACCTCTACGGCATGATCGGCGGCAGCGAAGCCGGGCAGGGACTGGCCGGGACATATGGCGGAGTGTATGACCTGAATACATTCACTACTGATGAGGCCGTCCTTCCCACTCGAGGCGGCGACTGGTATGACGGGGGCCTCTGGCAGCGTTTGTATCTCCACAGCTGGGAAGTGGTGGAAGCTCCTGTCAAAGATGCCTGGAACTATCTTTACAAGGTGATTGTAATGGCCAACCAGTCTATTGTCGACTTGTCCGGAAAATACGATTGGCAGCAGGAAGCCCGTGCCGTGCGGGCTCTGTATTATTATTATCTGCTTGATATGTACGGCAGGGTCCCCATTGTCACTTCTCCGGACATTGCCATGGCGCAGGTTGAACAATCCGAGCGTGCAGAGGTCTTCCGCTTCGTGGTGGATGAGCTGGAAGATGTGGCCGGAGACCTGCCCCTGGAACGGAGCAACCGTCCGGGTACATGGTACGGAAGGGTGACACGTCCCGTCGCATGGTTCCTTCTGGCAAAACTGTATCTCAATGCTCCGGTATATGTCGGCAAGCCATATTATGACAAGGTGATTGAATACTGTGACCTGATCTCTTCCTGCGGCTATGACCTTGAGCCCGACTATGCTGCCAACTTCGCCGTTTACAATGAGAGTTCCATCGAGAATATCTTTACCATTCCCATGGACAAGCATCTTTTCAGCGCGCAGAACCAGTATCTCTTCCGTTCCCGGCATTACAATCATGCCGCTGCATGCGGGTTTACCGGGGAGAACGGATCCTCTGCAACTTTGGAGGTCCTGGAGGCGAATGGATTCGGCACGGAAAAAGAGGACCCTCGCTTTAACGTAAATTACTGGGGAGGCGTGCCATATGACCTGGACGGGAACCCGATTGACCTGGAATACAAGCCCTGGTCAGTGGCGCTTGATGTGACAGGATCTCCGGATGAGAAAGTCGCAGGCGCGAGGATGAAAAAATATGAATTGGATCCGAGCGCTATGAAAGATGGCAAGCTTATGGACAACGACTGGGTCCTGTTCCGGTATGCCGACGTACTCCTGATGAAAGCTGAATCTCTCCTTCATAATGATAAAGCCGACCTGGCCCTGAAGTATGTCAACAAGGTGAGAGCGAGGGCAGGCGCCGATGAATTCGAAGGACTTACATATGACATGCTTCTGGAAGAGCGTCTCAGGGAATTTGCTTGGGAAGGTCTTCGCCGTCAGGACCTTATCCGGTTCGGGAAGTATGGGAAGGATTGGTCTTTCAGGCCTTCTCTACCCGGCGAGGATTCCGGATATACGAATCTTTTCCCTATTTCTGCCGACGTCCTTGCCCTCAATCCGAAGCTTACCCAGAATCCGGGTTATTGATTTGTCAGTAAGAATATGTATATTTAAAAAATTTATGAATATGAAGACTATACGTTTTACTATCGTTGCGTTAATCGCTCTTTGTGTGTCCATCGCATGTTTTGCTGATGGTAGGATAATTCCTGCAGAGCAGCTGCCTGATGCTGTCAAGACTTTTGTCAAGACCCATTTCCCGGAGGCTTCCGTTTTATATGCTGAATTGGATGAAGGGTATGAAGTCCGTCTCAACGACGGCACTGAAATCGACTTCACCAGGAAAGGTGCCCTTGATAATGTCGATTGCAAGATGAAACCCGTCCCTGCAGCTCTGGTTCCTCCGGTTGTTTCAAGCTATGTTAAAGCCAACTATCCTGATGCACTTATTGTCAAATATGACAAGGAAAGGTATGGTTGTGAGATTGAACTCAGCAACGGCTTGGAGATGAAGTTCAACAGCAAAGGTCAGCTGATTTCTATCGACGACTGACAATCGACTACAAAAGTTACCCCAAAAATTGAGACGGAGTGATTCCCGTCTCTTTTTTGAATAAGCGGGTAAAATGATGAGGATAACCGAAACCGAGCATATGTGCGGTTTCGGTTATGTTTTTGCCGTTCATCAGCAGGTTCTTCCCCTGCTCTATAACAAAGGAATGGATGTATCCGATGGCTGTGCCTCCGGTGGCCTTATGGATCAGATCACCCAGATAGCGGGCTGAATATGCCAGTTCTCCCGCCAGGTACTGGACTGAGGGGACTCCGAGATCCATCTGCCTGCCATCCATATAGTATTCGTGAAGAAGGTGATGGAAGCGCTTGAGGATATCCGACGTGGTCTTTTCTTCTTTTGAAAGCTGCCGGAGATAGATCCGGTCGCAGTATTCCAGAATGAGGCGGATGTATCCGAGGATGACTGCCCTGAGGGACGCGGAATCGGCATTTTCCTGGAGTTCATGCTTCAGCTGGGAAAGCAGCTGGGTAATCCGTCCCCATTCCGATGGCTCCATTTTCAGGGTCTCCGTGGCGAAATAGGAGAAGAACCGATAATCTTTCATCTTTGCCTCCAGATCGGTCCCACGGAGCAGCTCAGGAGAAAACAGCAGGGCCCAGCCGCTGATGTAGATTTCTTCACCGTCGTCTTCCTTTCCTCCGATCTGACCTGGCTCGACGGCTATGATGGAACCGTCGGCTGCATCGAACATCTTCATTCCATATGTAAGGTTCTTGGGTAAGTTCCGCTGTATGAATAGCCCATAGACTCCGTAACGGTTCAGGCTGGAGCGGATAGGGGAGACCTCGTCATAATGGATTACGCTCACCAGCGGATGAAGCTGGGGAGCATCCAGATAGCTGGCATAGACATTCGGGTCTGAGATATGCAGAATGTTCTTCATAACGGATGTAAAGGTAGACAATTCCCGAAAAAACACAAAATATCTGCGATATTGGTAGATATTCGACAAAAATCGGTAATTTATTCCGAGGCAGACAGTTTATCTTTGCAAAAATATTGAGGATGAAGCATATAATAACAATCGCCATTGCATCCCTGATGATGTCAGGCTGCAACATAAAAACAGAGAATATGAGCACACTTCCCCTTACACAGGAATGGGACAAGACTTTCCCGAAATCCGGACTGGTCAATCACAGCAAGGTTACCTTCCACAACCGCTATGGCATCGAACTGGCCGCGGATATGTATGTTCCGAAGAACTTCGTCGGGAAACTTCCCGCAATCGCCGTTTCCGGTCCCTTTGGCGCGGTTAAAGAGCAATCCTCCGGGCTCTATGCCCAGCATATGGCTGAGAGAGGCTTTGCGACCGTTGCTTTCGACCCTTCTTTTACTGGAGAGTCGGGCGGTGAGCCCCGCAGGATGGCGTCTCCTGATATCAATACGGAAGATTTCCTGGCTGCTGTCGACTTTCTCTCTACATGTGAACTGGTTGATCCTGAGCGGATCGGAATCATAGGTATATGCGGTTTCGGAGGAATGGCAGTCAACGCTGCGGCTCTTGATCCCCGGATCAAGGCAACCGTCGCTTCTACGATGTACGATATGAGCAAGGTGAATGTAGAAGGCTATTTCGCAAGCGAAGACACTCCCGCCCAGAGGATGGAAAAGCGCAAAGCCCTGGCGGCCCAAAGGACGAAGGATTTTGCGAGCGGAACATATGAACGTGCCGGAGGAGTAATCGATCCTCTCCCTGAGGATGCTCCCTGGTTCGTGAAGGATTATCATGCCTACTATAAGACTCCGCGCGGATATCATAAGCGTAGCGGCAATTCCAATGATGGCTGGAATGTAATCGGTTGCCAGAGCTTCTTGAACCAGCCTCTTCTGGCTTGGGCTGGTGAGATAGAGAACCCTGTGCTTCTTATTCACGGAGAGAAAGCACACAGCCGTTATTTCAGCGAATATGCCTTCGGCCTGATGACCGGAACCAACAAGGAACTCATGATCATTCCCGGTGCCTCTCATGTCGATCTCTACGATGATGTGGCGGGGGTGATTCCATATGATAAGATGGAAGAATTCTTCAAAACTAATTTGAAATGAAACTGTTGAATCTCTTTGTGGCTGGATGGGCCGCCCTTGCCTCTGTCACGGCATCCTGCTCGACGGATCCGATGCCCGTTAAAGATCCACAGATCAATAATCCTGAGGCTGAAACGCCTGCGCAGAAGGATGATATTGGGCAGAATAGCTCCGAGGATCCCCAGAAACCGGAGACAACCGGCAGCAATACCTTGGTCGTCTGGTACAGCTTTACCGGAAATTCCACTGCCATAGTTCAGGCTTTGCGTTCGCACATCAAGGCAGACGCTCTCGAAGTGAAACCGGCTGCCGAAGGTCTTGATTATGCTGCAAACAATTATGCCATAGGTAGTTCATTGATCGCTGCGATCCGGAATAATCCTTCATCCGCCTCATCTTATCCTGCCATCAAGGATGTGGAAGTGTCATTCGATGACTATGGAACAATCATAATAGTTACACCGCTATGGTGGAGCCAGATGGCCGCCCCCATGCAGAGTTTCCTCTTCAAGTATGGCGGGAAGATGGCCGGCAAGACCATCGGCCTGATAGTTACCAGTGCCAGCAGCGGGATTTCCGGAGTGGAACAGGATGCGAAACGGCTTGTACCTGATGGCAAGTTCGTCTCCGAGAGCCTTTGGATCCGTTCATCGCAGGTCAGCAATGCAAAAGAACTGACATCCGCATGGTATGACAAAATGTTTAAGACAAATAATGGAGGAACGTCAATGAAAGTGAAAATCACTGCCGGTGGTAAATCCTTTACCGCAGCTATCGAAGATTCCGAAACCGGAAATGCCTTTATGGGAAAACTGCCGATGACTCTTGAGATGTCCGAGCTGAACGGCAACGAGAAGTACTGCTATGGCGTTTCTCTTCCAAATAATGATAAGCGCTATGACAGCATTGAGGCCGGTGACCTTATGCTCTACAGCGGTAACTGCATTGTCTTGTTCTATGGTTCCGCAGGAGGTTACAACTATACGCGGATAGGAAAGATTTCAGATGTGACCGGACTTTCAAATGCAGTCGGCAGCGGGAGTGTAACTGTCAAATTCGAGAAACAATGAAAAGGCTAATATATATCGTATTTTTCCTGCTTTCATATGTGACAATAAACGCAAATGATATGGATGGTATATTGACACCCCGTCGGCAGGGACTTGCCGTCATTGCATCCCTGGAAGCAAAGGGAGACATTCCAGGCTTGGAAACGTCCATCGCCTGGGCACTTGACAACGGACTCACCGTCAGCGAGGCTAAAGAGGCCTTGTCTCAATTATATGCATATACCGGATTTCCCCGTTCGCTGAATGCGCTTGGGGCTTTGCAGCGGGTTTTGGAGCAGCGTAAGGCATCCGGAATCAAAGACGATCCCGGCAAAGATGCCGATCCGCTTCCAAAGGGTTACGATGCCCTAAAGCAGGGGACAGAGGTTCAGACGCGCCTCACGGGAGTCCCCTTCAATTATGGCTTCGTCCCGGCAACGGATTATTATCTGAAGGCACATCTTTTCGGAGACATTTTCGCCCGGAATAACCTTTCATATGCTGACAGGGAGATAGTTACTGTAAGTGCGATATCGTCTCTGCCGGGTTGTGAACCGCAGCTCGTAGCACATGTTTCCGGTGCACGTAATATGGGCGTTACCGATGAAGAACTCAGGGCAGTTCCGGCCTTTCTGGAAGAGAGGGTTGGCACAGAAGAAGCCGAGAGGCTTCGTGGCGCTCTCTCGGCTGTCCTGGGTGGAAACTACAGTCCTGTACAGACGGTGGATTTCAACATATGGCCTAAGGGTGAACCTAACTCTGCATATGCTCAGTACTTCACTGGAAACAGCTATCTGGCTCCGATGGAAGGTGGCGTTGCGAATGTCACATTCGAGCCGGGATGCCGTAACAACTGGCACATCCATCACAAACAGGTGCAGGTGCTGATCTGTGTCTCAGGCCGCGGATGGTATCAGGAGTGGGGGAAGGAGGCTGTGCCGATGACTCCCGGTACGATAATCGCCATTCCCGCCGAGGTCAAGCACTGGCACGGTGCTGCCAAAGACTCCTGGTTCCAGCATTTGACCTATCATAAGGATGTGAAGGAAGGGGCATCTAACGAATGGCTGGAGCCGGTGACTGACGATATCTATCTTGGCTTGTAGCCAGGAGGACTACCATCCTCCTGGCCAGCCGCCTCCAGGCCCTCCGTTCCCACCGGTGTAATTGGAGAGTGTAACCGCGGAACCACCTGATATCCCGTCTGTTGCCCAGACTCCGTTGCACTTTGCCGCGCCACTTGTGGTTACGCTCTTATATCCGCTTGACAGCGACGGGGCAGAAACAATGAAGTTGGAGATGTTGGATGGGACCTTGAAAGCTGCGATGAAGGATTTGCCGTCATGGAGGGCATTCCAGGCGCCTGCAGTCCCGTTCATGCTATACACGCTCTGTGAGGCTGAGTAACCTCTTTCCAAGCCGCCGTAAGCCACCAGGGTAACTCCTTTATTGATGTAAAGTTTCTTGCCTCCTTCTGTGTTGGCGTCTATGGCTACTTCGGGATTTCCCCTGGTGCAGACAGCCATTACATAGCCGCCATTGAGATTGGTGTTGCCGTTCGAGTCCATGGCGTCGTTTCCGGCAGAGGATGCATATACGAATCCGCTGTTCACGGTCAGGTCTCCCTGGCAGTTGATCGCGTCATCGCTGGTGGAGGAGACATATGTCTCGCCGCCTTCAAAAGTAAGGTCGCCTTTGACCTCCAGGCCTTCACCTCCGGTGCTGTTGACTGTGATGGTCCCTCCGCTTATGATGAGTTTACCTGCATTCCCGGTGACCTTGGCATTGTTTCCGCTGCCGCTTTTTGTCACCCAGCCGATCTTGATGCCTTTGGCGGATACATCGTTCACTTCGCGGCCGGTCGTCGTCACTGTCAGGGTGCCGCCGGATATGTAACTGTCGGAAAGGGTGTGGTTCTCCGCGTCGAAGTCATAGCTTCCGGCATTGATTCCCTTTCCTCCGTCTCCTGTATTCTTTATGGTGAGGGAACCGCCCGTCATTGCGAAATAGTTATCAGCCTTGATGCCGGCCGTTCCGGAATACTCGGCGTCTTCTTCGTCATATGCTACGCCGCCTGACACTGTAATCATATGCGTGCCGTTTTCCACCAGGACATAGTCGTCGGTGGTGATGCCTTTTTTCAGGGCCGCTGCAGTGGAAACTACGATGGAGCCGCCGGAGAGCTGGACATAGTCTTTGCCCTTTATTCCGTGTCCGGCGCTGCTGCCTGCACTGACTTTGATTGTCGGGCTGTTCATCAGGCGTATGTAGTCGTCTGAGGCGATGGCGGATTTTTCCTGCTTGTTGAGGGCATTGACTGTGAGCAGTCCGCTCCCGCTGAAAATCAGCTGCGCTTCGCTGAAAAGGACAGCTTTGAGGTCTTCTTCCCCCTCCTGGGCATATGCTGCATTTGCGCTGTCAGAGAGCGTGTTGTCACCATAGACCGCGATGAACGTGCGTTTCTTGTTCTGGTTGTTGAGGGCAGCTCCGTCCGGGTTGGTGATTTTGGCTCCATTCAGGACAATTGCCTGTTTCTTCGCCCCATATACCTTGAAAAAGCCGTTTTTAGTTGTGCCGGAAAGTTCATAGATAAGCACTTCGCCGCCTGTGTTGTTCACGGTTACTTTGTTGCCGTCAACGGTTACATATCCATAACTGTCGCCCTTCACTACCGCGTCACCTGTCTCTGAGAAGGTGATGGCAATCCTCCCTTTGAAAGTAGTGGTGGAGATGTCGTCTTCGGACGAAGGATCTCCCGTCGATGCGAAGGTGAGCGAACCGTCATAAGCTTCGCTGCCTGATGCACCGAGGACGGTCAGGACATATGAATCGCTTGATGCAGAATACGTCTCATTCGCGGCCGAAGATGCCTTTATGAGAGTGGATCCTGCCGCAACGAGGGTGATGGCACCGTTTTTATCAATGGAGGCTACTTCCGGTCGCGAAGATTCATATGCGACACTTACGTTGTACGGATTTGTAAGCGCGGGGAATGTGTTAGTGGAGCCGATGGTCGCCTCGAAGGAATCGGCGCTCCACGACAGACCAGGGTCTTTAAGATTGACTGCGCCCTGCTGTCCGCCGGGCATGTCACCGGGGCCTTCCATGCCATATGGAAAGATGTCCTGCTCGCAGCTTGTTGCAGCGAGCGCTAATGATACCAGGAAAATAACGATCTTCTTCATTTCTCTCTAGGTTTTAGTTGATGCCTGGGCACCTGTTCCAACAATTAAACCAGATGGAACAATGCAAGAAAGATATTCAGCGAACGCCGCAAGTTACTCAGCGAATGTCCCGGGACTTTTTTCTTTGTCGGTATTCTTATTTGGCGCTTTTTTGTTATTTTTGGGGTATGATACTCAAAAGCATTCTCCTAATTCTTTTCTTTGCCGTAATGATCGGTGTCGGCATATATTGCCGCAAGACCGCATCTGACGTTCAGGGTTTCGTCCTCGGTGGCCGCAATGTCGGCTCCTGGCTTACGGCTTTCGCATTTGGAACATCTTATTTTTCGGCAGTCATCTTTGTCGGATATGCCGGACAGTTCGGCTGGAAGTATGGTCTTGCAGCTACCTGGATCGGCATAGGCAATGCCCTCATAGGCTCGCTGCTGGCCTGGAGGATCCTGGGCCGACGGACACGCCTGATGACGCAACATCTTGAGAGCGCCACAATGCCCGATTTCTTCGGGAAACGTTTCTTCAGCGATGCGCTCAAGGTGGCTGCGTCCGTAATCGTGTTCGTTTTCCTCATCCCTTACACTGCTTCACTCTATAACGGCTTGTCACGTCTTTTCAGCATGGCCTTCAACGTGGACTATGTTTGGTGCGTGCTTGGAATGGCCATACTTACAGGTATATATGTGCTTGTAGGCGGATATATGGCTACTGCTGTGAATGACTTCATCCAGGGACTTATAATGCTCGTTGGCATATGTGCGGTGATCGCCTCCGTCCTCAGCGGTAACGGTGGTTTCAGTGCGGCGGTGGAGAGCCTTTCGCATATCCCGTCAGAGTCTGCGCCCGGCCTGAACGGAGCGTTCGTGTCTTTCCTGGGGCCTCAGCCCATATATCTGCTCGGGGTCGTACTTCTGACTTCCCTGGGTACCTGGGGCCTGCCTCAGATGGTAGGCAAGTTCTACGCAATCCGCAATGAGGCGGCCATCCGTAAGGGAACGTTCATTTCAACTTTCTTTGCCATCATAGTGGCTGGAGGCTGCTATTTCCTGGGTGGCTTCGGACGGCTTTACGGTCAGAGCATCGAATATACGGCAGCCGGCACTCCTGTCTATGACAGTATAGTCCCGTCGATGCTGGCCTCTCTTCCGGACCTTATGATAGGTGTAGTTATCATCCTGGTGCTTTCGGCGTCCATGTCGACCCTTTCTTCGCTTGTGCTCACATCAGGGTCCACTCTGACACTTGACATCATCGACCCGGCACTTGCCAAAGCCCGGAAAGGCACACATATGAATGACCGCAGCCAGCTTCTCTGCATCCGCATGCTGGTGCTCTTCTTCATTATCGTCTCTTCGGTGCTTGCCATCATACAGGCGAAGAGTTCCGTGACGTTCATCGCCCAGCTCATGGGTATTTCCTGGGGTGCGCTTGCAGGCGCTTTCCTGGCTCCGTTCCTTTACGGCCTGTACTGGAAGCGTACTTCTCCTGCATCGGTCTGGGCTTCCTTCATCACTGGAGTTGGCGTAATGTGCTGCTGCATGTATTGCACCTTCACCGGCAAGACTTTCATCAGTCCGTATTTCACCTCTCCGATCAATGCCGGCGTGATGGCGATGCTGCTTGGACTTGTAGTAGTGCCTGTGGTGAGTTTAATCACCAAGGTTAACCGAAAAGAAGAAGTAGACGGAATGTTCGGCTGCTATGACAACACCGTTACAGTCCGCGCTACGGATGCCCTTTCAGAAGAGGCGGAATAGCCAGCTAGAAAACGAAAACGTAACCTACTCCCAAAAGGTGACAGGCGGCCGTCAGGCCGCCTTTGTCGTATAGGTGGTACATGTAGAACAGGTCAAGTGCATGGCCTCCTCCGAGGCTTATCTCAGTGCCTGCGTAGTGCAGTGAACGTACCCATTTTCCGCTGTCGAAGCTGTTGAAGAACTCGTACATCAGATAGGGGGTAAAAATGCTGTCCGGGATCTTGTATTGGCCGCGGAGACGGGTCCTGAGAGTGTTCGTGAATGAGTCGGAGTCGGGAATGTAGGCGAGCTCATATTTCTCCCTGAGTGCCAGAGCCAAACCGCTTCGCTTGAGGGTTTCGGTGAAGCACAGGACAGCCTTATGCTGGACCATGTCCCCGGCCGCTGGAATCTGCCAGTACTCGTAGCTCAGGTCAGCCTTGAGCCAGCTGTTGAAGTTGTAGCCGCCTCCTGCCATGGCGAACCAGCATTCCGTACTTCCTACATTATCATATGAACGGTGCTCCAGACGGGCCATGGCATATGGTGCGCCGAAGGATTTTACGACCTGGATGCTGCTCCATGTACCGAAATCGGAAGAGGTCTGTGCTGAGGCCTGTGCTGCAAAAAGCGCGAGGGCGGACAGGATGGTGACAAATATTTTTTTCATAGTCAGGTGTAATACGACGACAAAGGTACAAATAGCGGTGAATAAAAAAAACAGATGTTATTTGAAGAATCGTTGAAGATTGATAATTTTGCAGAAGCAATTCAAACAGACTTTAATATTGCAAACCAGTATAAAATTCCTCCTGTCTGCCTGGCTCCTTATCATTCCGGGATCCATGGCATATGCGCAATCGGATGTAACCGGTGCCGATGTCGTTCGGAAAGATTCTCTTAAGGCATCTGTCCTTACCGGGCATTCCCATGCAAATTATCTTTCGAAGGGGAAGGACATCAGGACGGAGGTTATCTCGTCAGCCGGACTGAAGAAGATGGCATGCTGCGCCCTGTCTGAAAGCTTTGAGAATTCAGCCAGCGTGACTGTAGGTTATGCGGATGCTACTACCGGTGCGCGCCAGATCCGTCTTCTGGGACTTTCAGGCATATATACGCAGATGTTGGACGAAAACCGTCCCACGATGCGTGGCATCACTGCGCCTTATGGACTGTCATATACGCCTGGCCCCTGGCTGGAGAGCATACAGGTTGGGAAGGGTGCTTCATCGGTTACAAACGGGACGGAATCCATTACCGGTTCCATCAATATGGAGCACCAGAAGCCTACCAGCGGAAAGCCTCTCTCCCTGAATGCATCTGTGATGAATGACACCAAGACGGATTTCAATGTCACGTCATCCCATCAGGTAGCTGACAACCTCTACACGATCCTGATGGGCCATGTGGACGGGAATTTCCGTACATATGACATGAATGGGGACGGTTTTGCCGATGATCCGTCGCTTCTCCAGTTCAATGTGGCTAACCGGTGGCTTCTGCATACCCCAGACCTGGAGATGCATTGGGGAGTGCGTTATATCAATGACAATCGTAAAGGAGGCCAGATGGACGGCCCATGGAAATCGGATATTGCCAACAACCTTGCCGGTGCATATGTGAAACTGGGCCGTGCGCTGAACGAAGATGGCTCTTCCAGTGTCGCAATGGTAGCTGACTATACCTTCCAGAAAACCGGTGCATCTTTTGGGCTTAACTCATATGATGCCCAGCAGCACAGCGCTTTTGCCAATCTCATATTCCATAACGATATCACTGAATCCCATGATCTTACGACCGGCATAAATGTCACCTTTGACATGCTGGATGAAGACATCATAGGAGGTGGACAGATCCTGCGCGGTGTGAGACAGACTCTCTCTCAAATATTTCCCTACGCTGAATATACTTTCCGCCGCGGTGAGACACTGTCAGTCATCACAAGTCTGAGCGGCTCTTTTATCCCAAAGCACGGTTTTTATCCCGTTCCCCGTCTGACTGTCAAATACCAGCCGGTAGAGCCGCTTGTAATCAGGCTTAACGGTGGGCGAGGCCTGCGTTTCAGTCATCCTGTCCCGGATAACATCGGTATCCTGTCAACAGGGAAAAAACTCCTTGGAGACCTCTCCGGGAGGACACTGGAAGATGCCTGGACATTCGGAGGGAATGCCACGTTCTATTTCAACGAGAGCACTTACCTGAGTTTGGACTACTTCCAGACGCGCTTTACCTCGGCCCTTTTGGCGGACAGGGAATCAACCGGCGCCATAACACTTTATCAACTGGACGGTCACAAGGCATGGTCACAGAATATACAGGCTGATTTCAATATAGAACCTGTTGAGAGGCTTACGTTTACCCTTACGGGCCGGTACACTGATGCCCGTGCATGGCAACCATCCGGGGAAGTGAGGGAACTGCCTCTGTCTTCCCGTTTCAAAGCTGTGCTTAACACCCAGTACAAGACAAATGCAAACCGCTGGACATTCGATTTCACGGCATCAGTTACCGGGTCGTCGCGGGTATATGACTTCATGAAAGATTTACGTGACGACGATGGGACGCTGCTCTATCCGGAAGGACGCACTCCCGTCTATCCGTTGCTATATGCACAGATAACACGCAGTTTCCGCACTTTTGATGTCTATGTCGGAGGAGAGAATCTGACCGGATTTGTCCAGAAGCATCCTGTCATTGATTCCGCGAATCCTTTCTCCGACAGTTTCGACGCTGCATCTGTCTGGGGCCCTCTGATGGGAGCAAAGATATATGCCGGTTTCCGGTTGACTATCTGGAAATAAAGATATTATAATGAGAAGGATTCTTTTGATTTTGTCGGCGGCAACATTTGCGTTGCACGCCTGTGCACCTAAACAAGAAACAACTGTTATGCCTATCACCGTGAACCTCAGATATACCGGCACTAACGGAAGTGCCCGTGCATTTGCCGAAGAGATGATCTCCAGCGGCACTGTTGATGCAATCCGTGCCGAAGAGGGCAATCTGCGTTACGAGTATTACCAGTCATTGGATGATCCGGAGACTATACTCCTGATTGACAGCTGGGCCGGTCAGGAGGCTATAGATGCGCATCACGCTTCTCCTATGATGGCAACTATCGCGTTTCTTAGGGAGAAATATGACCTGCATATGACTGTAGAGCGTTACAGCAGCGCAGATACTCCTGAAACCGAGAATCAATTTATCCGGAAATAAAGACAGGATGAAAACCAAGAGTTTCTTGTCGGTCGCCATGCTATTGGCGCTTTTCTTCCCCATGAATGCCTACGCACAGGCTTCTTTCGGGAAGAGTTCCTTGTTCAATGATGGCTGGACTTTCGTCCGGGACGATGTCGAAGGCGCGGAAGCTCCGGCCTTCAACGATTCCAGATGGATGCCTGTCCGCCTTCCGCACGACTGGTCGGTGAAGGGGACTCTTTCGCCTGACAATGCTTCCTGCACAGGTTATCTTCCCGCCGGAATCGGCTGGTACCGGAAGCATTTCAGCGCCAGTGACTTTCCCCTGGAGAAGACGTTCATATACTTCGAGGGTGTTTATAACCGTTCCTCCGTCTATCTGAACGGGCATCTTCTCGGAGAGCGCCCGAGCGGCTATGCATCTTTCATATATGACATGACTCCCTATCTGAACCGGTCGGGGGACAATGTGCTTGCTGTACGTGTTGATCACAGCCGGAAAGCGGATTCGCGTTTCTATACTGGATCCGGTATCTACAGGAATGTATGGCTTATCTCTTCCGGTGAGACTCATTTCGCCCTTTGGGGAGTTGGCTATGCCACTGTGAGCCTGACCCCGCAGCAGGCAGTGGTGAGGGTTGACACCCAGGTGGAAGGACCTATCCCTGCTTCGGCGAAACTCGTCCTCACTTTGAAAGATGATGCTGGAAATATGGTCGCCAAATCGGTTACTAAGGCTGCCGTAAAGCAGAATGTTGACCTGAAGGTCAAGGCTCCCCATCGCTGGGACATGGACGATCCGTACATGTACACACTCGAGGCTGCCCTGATTTCCGGTAAAAATGAATTGGACCGTGCAGAAGTGAAAGCCGGTATCCGCACACTTGCCTTTGATCCCAATACCGGATTTGCACTCAATGGCGTCAACAGAAAGGTTAAGGGAGTATGCCTGCATCATGATGCCGGTGTCCTTGGTGCTGTAGTCCCGGAAGAAGTCTGGGAAAGGAGGCTGTTGAATCTCAAGGCAATCGGGACCAATGCCATCAGGACAGCCCATAACCCTCAGACACCTGTTTTATACGACTTGTGCGACAAGCTTGGGCTGCTGGTTATGGACGAGGCATTCGACGAGTGGGAATACAACAAGAAGAAATGGGTGGAAGGCTGGAACATAGGTACTCCGGCGATGGAAGGTACGGCAGATTTCTTCAATGAGTGGGGCGAGCGCGACGTCACCGACATGGTGCGCCGTGACCGGAACCACCCCTCAATCTTCCTCTGGAGCATAGGCAACGAGGTGGATTATCCCAATGACCCTTACTCTCATCCTATCTTGGACGGAGGCAATTTCGAGTTCAACCAGCCGATGTCGGGCGGTTATAAGCCCGATGCTCCCGATGCGATGCGTATCGGCGTGATTGCCAAGCGGCTGGCTGCCTGCGTGCGTGCTGCGGATCCTTCACGCCCCGTTACAGGTGCCCTTGCCGGAGTGGCGATGTCTAACCAGACCGCATATCCGGAGGCCGTAGATGTAGTGGGATACAATTACAGCGAGAACCGATATGAAAAGGATCACGCGACCTACCCCGACAGGATCATATACGGTTCCGAGAACAGTTCCGGATATGATGCATGGAAGGCCGTTCGCGACAATGAATTCATATTCGGCCAATTCATATGGACTGGCATCGATTATATCGGTGAATCCCGCGCCTGGCCGTCACGTGGCTTTTATAGCGGTCTGCTGGATCTCGCCGGGAATATCAAGCCGCGCGGCAGGATGCGTGCTGCTATGTGGTGCGAGGATCCCGTATGCTACATCGGCACTTATCCCAAGCCGCAGCCTCGTCCCGACCGCCGCAGGCCGATGGGGGACAGCAGCGATGCATGGGACACCTGGAACTATGAGGAAGGGCAGATTATACGCGTAGTATGCTACACTAATGCTGCCCAGGCCCGTCTGCTTCTCGATGGGAAGGAAGTGGGAGCGATGACTCCGTTCAATGACCAGACCGGTATCATCGGCTGGGATGTTCCCTACAAGGCGGGTGTCTTGAAAGCTGAAGGTTATGATGCTTCCGGCAAGAAAGTGTCTGAATATGAAATCCGTACGGCCTTGCGCCCCGCTTCTCTGAGGGCGATGGCGGACAGGAACGAACTTGCTGCCGGCGGTCTTGTGCATGTGGCCGTGGAGGTGCTTGATGACAACGGAAATCTCGTTCCGTTAGGCGACAACGAAATTACCTGTATGGTGGAAGGACCTGCCCGCTTGCTTGGCATGGAGTCGGCCAATAACACTGACATGGGCAACTGGAATGACAATGTCCAGAGGGCTTATCGTGGACGCCTGCTTGCATATGTCAGGACAGGCACTGACCCCGGGACAATCAAGGTTCGTTTCACATCTCCGTACATCAAAGGCTCGGAGGTGGAGATTGTGACGCTGTCGGCATTTTAAGTAATCTGGTTCATATGGCACGTATCTATGTGGCGTCCAGCTGGCGCAATGCTTATTTCCCTGAGGTCGTGAAGCGGCTGCAGGAGTATGGTCACGAGGTGTATGATTTCCGGAACCCTCCGCAGGGCGGTCACGGTTTCCGCTGGACGGATGTCGATCCGGATTGCGCAGAATGGTCGTTTGAGCAGTATTCGCAAGGCTTGATCCATCCTGCGGCAGAGAGGCAGTTTGCCAATGATGTCGAGGCGCTGGAGTGGGCGGATACCTGTGTCCTGGTCCTTCCATGCGGGCGCAGCGCACATACGGAGGCCGGCTGGTGCAAGGGCCGGGGAATGAAGACAATAGTCTATATTCCGAAGATGGAGGAACCGGAACTGATGTATAAGCTGTTCGATGCCGTGACCGACAGCATCGAAGGAGTTCAGGAAGCGATTCTAAAGACAGTCTAATACGCTGGCACGACGGCGATATTGGAGATGCTCTGCACTCCATATGTAGGGGACAGTGTGGCGCGGATGCGTTTGTCCCGCCCTACGAGCAGGATGTGCGGCTGTGTAATGCCGCGCTGATGGCCCTGCCAGTTGGTCAGGTAAATTCCCTGTCCTTCTACATACTGGAAACCCGAGCAGAAACGCAGGGGAGAACCGGGAATGTCCTCATTGGAAAGTGTCCATATGATATTCCAGTCTGCATCGAGTTCGACAATGCGCGGATTGCGGTCGCGGTCGGCCAGTGAAACAAGCACGTTGCCATCGGGCAGCTCCTGCACGGAATGCGGCCCCCCGGGCAGTTCTTTGCTACGGACAGCGCGACCACGGGAATCATATTCAGTAATCTTCTGGTCTCCGTAGTGTGCCACGAGGTAGTGGCCGCTACGGAGTTTTCGTGCATTGCGCATGAAAGCCATCCCTCCATCTTTGACTCCCTTGGGAAGGATGCGGATTTGACGGACGATGCGTCCCTTGGAGTCCAGTTCGAGCAGGCGTCCGCGTTCGCATTCGCCGACCAATGTACGACCGTCCTGAAGGCGCTGGCAGGCGAAGACATGGCAAGGTGCATCGTAGCGAAAGACCTCGTTTCCCTGCGGATCGAGCTCCAGCACCCCTTTTCCGGTTGAGAACAACAAGTTGCCGCCTTCAAGCAGCTGGATGTCGTTACTCAGTGGAGCATTGTGCTCCCATACAATCCTTCCATCCTTGAAACGAAGAACCTTCCCGCCACTATAGTCTGTAGCATAGAAGTCCCGGGCAATGCGTCCGATCTGGTGCTCATATACGCCGGTACCTAGAATGAAGGATCCATATGCGGCGAATGTGCTGATTTCACGCGGCTGTGCAATGTATTCTTCATAGCTGCGCATGACACCTATGCTGCTGCAGTCAGTCAGATTAACGAAACCGTCGGAGTTGACCACCGCCTTGCTGAGCAGTCCGGCATATGCCCGGTCAACGACGTCGGCATACTCATCCGCCGGGATGTAGCCTTTCTGGATAGCACTCAGGATCAGGTAGAGAAACATTCCTGTCCCGGAAGTCTCGTTCCAATTGCCGGGTGCCTGAGGCTTGTCCACGACCTGGCACCACATGCCGGTACGCGGGTCCTGGGATTTCTTGAGACCGCTGCACATCAAGCGGAGACGCTCCAGCAGTTCAGCGCGGCCCGGATGGTCCTCAGGCAGGAAATCGAACACGTCTGCCCATAGGACTGCAAGCCAGCCCATACCCTCGCTCCAGACTTCAGGATATGCTCCGCGGGTCTCGTCCCAGGCATGAACGAAATGCCCGTCTGTTTTTCCGCAGAGCTGTGTTATTCCGATCATCTGCTTGATAACCTCTGCGAAGTCTTCCGGGTGTCCCATCGTCTTGGCATATCTGGCAAGGAAGATCTGGCCCATGAAGACGCCGTCCACCCAAGCCTGGTGTATGCGGGTCGAGTGGTAGAATATTCCGTTCGGGAGCCGGGGATAATTGTCGAATCCCCTCCGGATGGTCTCGACTGCCTTTGCGTAGCGCGCCTCTCCGGTCAGTTCGTACATCAGCAGGCAGACATATCCTGGAACGAAATTATCCAGTGCATCCGGCTTGAACTGGCGGAGGTTCCCCTCGGCGTCGACATTCTGGTCTACATACTTTCGAATGTAATCCAGGTAAACGGGATCTGCGGTCCAGCGCCACAGGTGCTCCATTGCGAACATGATGTAACCGGCCTGCCACGTAAAGGAGTTGCTCTGGTTACCCCAGCTGATCACGTCGGGGTCGGCATAACGATGTATAAAGTGTCTGGCGGTAGTTTCAGACCAGTTTTGCCGGCGAGTCTGTGCAAAGAGAGTGCATGATGCGAGGAGCAGCAGGAGTGTCAGGATCGTTATTCTTTTCATATGGAGATTGGATAGGTCAAATCAAAGGTAAAGAATTGTTTACATTATTCCAATGTCATATCGTTATTTCCCGCAATTGCGTATATTTACGGAAATAAGTGGAAGATAATGAGATCTAAATCATTCACCATAGCGATATCTTTATCCATATGCATGCTTATTTCATGCAAGACGGACGAAGGCATAGAGTCGCTCGCTTTCGTGGATCCTATGATAGGAACACAGGGAGCTGGCAGCCAGTATGGAGGAATGATGCCTATGGCAGGCGTTCCTTTCGGTTCGATCCAATGGGTGCCCATGACCCGTCTGACGGAAGTCGGGGTACTCAGCTACAACGAATCCGATTCCCTTCTTCTGGGTTTCATAGGAACCCGCCAGCCTGCTATATGGATGGGAGAGTGGGGCCAGGTATCCTTCCAGCCCCAGTGCGGAGAAGCCCCGGTGATCGGATACGGGGACAGAGGACAGCATATTGAAAACCAGGAATATACACCATACTACGGCAAAGTGACGGCCGGGGGCATATGCACGGATTATGCCGGCGCCGGCCATTCTTCCATATATGAAATATCTGCCGCGAACCATATAGTCATCGACGCTTCGCGCATATGCGTTGGCAGAAGTACCAACCACGCGTCCCTTCCCGGACATCTGGAGTTCTCTGCGGATGGCAGAAGCGCCTGCGGCTGGAACAGCGATATGTTCGACGGTCAGCACACAACTCCCAAACCGGATTTCAGGGGATACTTTTATATGGAATTCTCCCGGCCTGCCGTGAAGTCTGAGGTTGTAAACGACCTTGGAGATGATTGCTGTGGATATGCCAGTTTCGGCGATGTGCCAGGCCCTATAACCGTGAGGGTGGGGGTCTCTCTTCTGAGCGTGGATCAGGCGAAAGCCAATCTCTCTGCCGAGATCGGGCGGAAAAGAGTCCGGCAGGTCGCAGAGGAATCCCGAAAGGCTTGGGCCGACGAGTTCCGTAAACTCCGCATAGATGCGGACGATGATGTGAAGACCATTTTCTATACTGGCCTGTATCATGCGCTTCTCTATCCACGCCGCATCGACGAGGACGGACGCTACTGGTCAGGTTTTGATGATAAGATCCACGAGGGCAAGATGTACAACTGCTGGTCGATGTGGGATACGTATCGTGCGGAGCATCCGCTTCTCTGCCTGATAGTGCCCGAGCGTATCGATGATATGATGCAGAGCCTGGTGGAGATGTATCACGAAGGGGGATGGCTCCCCAAATGGCCGAATCCCTGTTATACCGGAATAATGATAGGCTCTCCTGCAGAAACCATACTTGCCCAAGCCTGGACCGAGGGCTTCCGGGGGTTTGACATACAGGAAGCATATGCAGCCGTGAAAAAGAACGCTACGGTGCCCCAGCCTACGGATATGGAATTCAGGTGGGAGGACAGGGGCTGCTTCGGAGATACCCCCGAAACACGCGGAGGCCTGACTCGCTATCAGACTATCGGATATGTCGCGGGAGATGAAACCCTTGAATCTGTTTCACGCACCCAGGATTTCGGGCTTCAGGATTTGGCAGCGGCCATTCTTGCAGATGCTGCAGGCCATCTTGAGGATGCTGAGTATTTCCGTACACGTTCGCGCAATTACCGTAATCTCTGGAATGACGGGCAGAAGATGTTCCTTCCCAGAAACGCCGCGGGTGAATGGATGGAGCCGGACCTTTATCATTATTGCGAAAGCAACCAGTGGACTGCGCTATGGTGCGTGCCTTTCGATGTCGATGGGGTAGTGGAACTCATAGGTGGCCGCGATGAGTACGAGGCCAGCCTGGACGAATATTTCGAGAACCGCTTCTGGGTGCCTGAGAGAGGCAACAAATCCGTCCATGGTAACGAACCCAGCCATCATATAGCTTATCTCTACAACAGGATAGGCCGTCCGGAGAAGACCCAGGCAAGGGTGCGGGAGATAATGTCCCGTTCATATTCCACCGGCCGTAAAGGCTTCGACGGCAATGAGGATTGCGGTCAGATGAGTGCATGGTATATTCTTTCGTCCCTAGGGCTTTATATGCTCAATCCTGCCGATGGATGGTATGAGATCGGTTCGCCTTGTGTGCGCGAAGCCACATTGGAGATAGGCCGGCCTTATACTCCGGCGAAGTTGCATATAGTAGTGCGTAATCTTTCGCCGGATAATACTACGGTGAGAAGCGTCACTTTCAACGGGAAGTCCCTGGAAGACTGGCGCATACACCATAACGAGCTTATCAAGGGTGGGGAGCTAATATTCACTATGTAGAATCGACTCGAACAGCCATATGCGTACGCTAAGATTAGTTGGAATCATGCTTGTGCTCTGCACAATTCAGTTGCAGGCGCAGGATTTGACGCTTTACAAGCGGATAGTAAAGGAACTCAGTTCCGCCAGATATCAAGGGCGGGGATACGCCAGGGATGGGGCAAACAAAGCCGGAAAATACCTGTATAAGGAGTTTATAAAGGCAGGAGCTTATGATGTCATACTCCAGCCTTTTACTATTGACATCAATACCTTCCCTGGGAAAATGGAACTCTGGGCCGATGGGAAGAAACTCATTCCGGGCGATGATTTCTCCATGCGCGAGTATTCTCCGGGCGTGCGTGGGGAATTCCCTGTTTATCATATAGATACCCTGGACTTTTCCCCGGAGCGCCTGTTTGCTGATATGGCAAGGCCGGAAAACGCGAATTGCCTGGTTTGTTGCGATTTCTGGTTTGCTTACAGGCACCGCGAGGTTTTTTCCAAACTTCAGACGGCAGGCGGCTGCCCTAATGCCGGCCTTATTCAAACATGGACATCACCAATTAAATTCTACAAGGCATATGGCGATCATGTGATTGACAAGCCGATCATATGGATGACACCGGAGGCGGTGAAAGGCGTGAAAAGTGTCCGAGTCAATATTGAAAATAACTTCCTGTCGGATTATGGGCTGTTCAATGTCATCGCAAAGGTGGAAGGGGAGCGTCATGACAGTTGCTATGTGTTTACCGCCCATTATGATCATTTAGGAAACCTTGGCAGGAAAGTCTTCTATGCAGGTGCCAATGACAATGCCTCCGGTACAGCATGCATTGTAACGCTGGCCGAATATTATGCTGCACATAAGCCGCAGTATGATATGTATTTCATCGCTTTCTCAGGCGAGGATGCTAACCTTCGAGGGTCTGAGTACTTCGCTGATCATCCGGTAGTTCCGCTGACTCAGATAAAGTATCTGTTCAATATCGACATGATAGGGGACAACAACCCAGTACAATACTGCGAATGCAGCGACGAAGGCCTCCGGGGCTTTGCCTTGTTTGAACAGATTAATGGTGGGCAGCAGTACTTCAAATCCTTGAATCGTGGCGCACTTGCAGCCAACAGCGACCACTATCCATTCGCTGTCCGCCACGTACCATGCATATTTCTGGAGAACGAAAACGGTGATGCTTTCCCGTTTTATCACACCATTTATGACAATTGGGAAACAGCTGTATTTGACAGCTATGAGCCTGTATTCAAACTTGTTACGGATTTTGTGAGCCGGTATTGAAACAATATTGCCAGAGCAATTTTAATCTAGCGTGATGCTTTCGATCCTCAGGCGCAGGGTGCCGGTGGGGACCCGTGCCTCGGCGATCTCGCCGACCTTCTTGCCCATCAAGGCAGCGCCGATAGGTGATTTAAGCGAAATCTTGCCAGCCTCAAGATCCATCTCGTGCGGGCTGACTATCTCGAATTTCATACGTGTATTTGTCGAAAGGTTCGTGAATTCGACATGGCTAAGAAGGCAGACCCTGTCTTTAGGGAGGACGTCAGGGGTAATCACTCGTGAATGCTCAAGTACTTTCTGCAGGAAACGGATACGGCTTATAGTCTTCCCTTGGATACGCCTTGCTTCACGGTACCCGGCATTCTCGCTCAGGTCTCCCTGGGCGCGAGCCTCCGCGAGGTTGTCCTTCACCTTGGGATAAACCACGTTGATAAGATGCTTCAACTCGGCTGTGATCTCTTCGTATCGCTGCTTTGACAGGTATTCCATGGCTCAAATTTACGTGCAAACCGAGAGAAAAGCAAATGCATATGCCATTACGGTCTGCGACTGTTAATAGCCGTGTAGCTGGAATTCTGATTTCTCGAGTCAGCACCGATGAAATCGAACGGTCGCCTATCGTCGTTTCCAGTGACAAATATCGAATTCAGAGGCCTCTAAATCACAATAAATGGGGATTTCGCGCTTTATGTAAGCTCCGTAACTTTGCATTTATGTAACTCAAGACTGTCAAAGTATGGCAAAGAAAGGTAAGATGGGACTCTTAAGCAAAATTTTCAGTAATACCCGCAAGCCGGAAGGCTTCTGGGGCCGCATGATGGTAGCCGGGATGAACGGCGGTTCCCATGCGGCGATGGCCTCATGGGGCCTGAGTTTTGTCAATATCCCCGAAGTAGGGGAGATCATCGACATCGGATGCGGCGGCGGGGGTAACCTCAACCGCTTGATGGAGCGGAGCCTTCACGCAAATGTGACTGGGATTGACTATTCTTCCGTCTCTGTGGAGAAATCCCGCAAGGTCAATGCAGACGCGATTGCGGCCGGCCGCTGCAAAGTGTTGGAGGCAAGCGTTGCCAACCTCCCTTTTGAGGAAGATACGTTCGGGATGGCCACCGCCTTCGAAACAGTCTATTTCTGGCCGGAAATCGAGAAGAGTTTTGCCGAGGTAATGCGCGTACTCTCTCCCGGGGGGAAATTCCTCATCGTCAACGAGGACGACGGTCTGTCAGGCAATAACGAGAAATGGGAGAATATGATCGAGGGGATGCATACCTATACTCCCGATGAACTGAAGACCCATCTCACTGCGGTGGGGTTCAGGGACATCACAGTCCACTGTAACGCATCCAAGCATTGGCTATGCGTAACGGCCGTAAAATGAAGAAAGTATAAGTTCTTGCCCTGATGTTGATCATCGGTGTCGGCTGGTTGAAAATCCTACTGCTGATCCTTACTGTTGTCTTGGCCGTTGATGATATAACCTATATTTTACTTCGCTAACTTCCCATTGTTCTTGCTCCGCTGCGTGAAAATGTGTATTTTTGCGTTGATGAAGTGTTTCGTTCTGATATTGTCTCTGCTGTTGTCCCTGTTTTCCGGGGGCAAGCCGGACAACGTGAGCGAGGTCTCATCTGCCGAAAGCCGGTATTCTGTTTCCGAGCGTTCGTCATCCGAGAATGCTGTTGACCATACCATTAACCGGGACATCTGCATCACTGCCGCCCAGGGGTATTCTTTTACAGGAAACAACAGCACCAACTCCGT
>JAFRXO010000056.1 GCA_017443465.1 Bacteroidales bacterium | reverse complement strand
CAAGGACCGTAACCTCTCCCGCTCACGGATGAAGCAAATCATGGAGAAGTTCCAGGTGCGGAACGGAGCCACCCAATGCAAACTGCTGAAGGGCGTCGGTACCGGGAAGCCTCTTCGCGACTGCCCTGACTGCGTCGCCGATGCGTCGGAGTTCCTCGAAGATATCCTCGGCCTATGACCTTCCTCCTCGAATCCCTCGCCGCCTGCGCCCTTTTCTCCCTGTTCGTCTTCCTGATGTCCAGGGCTCCGGTGAAGACGGTCTTCAACTATCCCCCGGCGATTATCGAGCGTTGTCGGAAGCTGGGGTTGGTTGATGACAGAAACCGTCCCGGCGGACCGGTGTTCTACGCTAAGAAGATCACCGCCTTGATCGTTTTCGGGGTGTTGCTGGGCCTGCTGGTGAAATACGTCAACGGCTGCACAACCTTCTGGGGTGGATTCCTCACGGCCTATGCACTCTGGAATGTCGTGAACTGGTTCGACGCGATCGTGCTGGACTGCCTCTGGTTCTGCCATGACAAGCATTTCGTGATCAAAGGAACGGAAGACATGACGAAGGACTACCATGACTACTGGTTCCACATCAAAGGGTCTCTCTTCGGCATGGTGCTGGCCATCCCGTCGGCCCTGATCGCGGGACTCATTGTGATACTTTGACACTTTTGATAACTAAACAAACTTATTGAAAAACGAAAATTGAAAGGAAAGAGCCCAATGAAATACAGTACCATATATCCCATCACCGCGGCGAACATCAACGCCGATTACAGGCTGACCGTCGACGCCCTGCTCAATTTCCATGAGAGTACCGTGGCCCGATATTTCACGACCCTCGGGGTGGCCGCGTTCGATGTCCAGAAGGAGGACCGGACATGGGTCATCTCTGAAATCAATCTGGACTTGCCCGCCCCTCCGGTCATGTGGTCGGAGGATGTCGAGGTCACGCTCTGGGTCAGCGAACTGTCTCCCCTCCGCGTATGGATTGACTTCACGTTCCGGGAGGTCCATTCCGGCGTGATCGCCGCCCGGGGGAACAGCTGCTGGTCGCTGATCTCGATGTCCGAGCGCAAACTGGTGCCTTGCGAGGGCTACATCCCTGCTTCAGAGCTCGTGGATGAACTGTCCGCCGGTCCCCACAGGAAACGGCGTCCCCTGAAACTCCAGGATGAGCCGTCGTCCACGCTCAGGCACGCCATCAACCTGATCGACCTGGATTTCAATGGCCACACGAACAACCGCCGGTACGTGAGCATGGCACTCATCTGTTTCGACGGGGCATTCCTTTCGACGCACCGGCCGGATTCGTTGAGCATCAAGTTCATCAAAGAGTCCCGGATGGGTGACGAGATCGCCAATCACACCTACGACACCGACCAGCCCTCCACCTTCGTCGGCAAGATCATGAACAGCCACGGAGAGGAACTCTGCCGCGTCGTAAGCCACTGGCGGGACAAGGAGCCCCTGGAGGACATCTCAAAGGTCAACCTCATCCGTAACCCCTAGCCTCACCTTCACCTCCCGGAATGGTGCGTGGGTGTATACCTGGAACAAGGAAGGGAAAAAGCTTGGCACAAGACCGGCAAGATGAATGCCGGGACAGTTAAACAGCACAGCTTATTTCAGAATCGGATCGCCGCAGAACTGCTTCCTGCGACAGTCTTTGCACCTGAAGCCGGCCCATACTGAATCGAATTGATTCATGGCTGCTTCAACCAGAGCAGGATCATCGGTCAGGATTCCCGCTTCGAAGTTCCGGGTTGTCGCCCCTTTCATGCCGATACCGGCCCCGGTGAGGTTAGCTGAACCAATGTATGCTACCTTACAATCGAAGATGATCATTTTGAAATGGACCCGCGGACACAGAGCCCTCTCCAGTCCAGCGAAGAGGACCGGGTACCGGTCGAAGTCTTCCCGGAAGTTTGGGCCTGGCTCTTTGGCATGGATAAGGCGCACTTCCCTGCCCTTCGATATCAAGTCCGCAAGGATGCCCAGGAAGGGTCTGTCGCCAACATACAGGTCCTTGATGTCCGCCGTCCCGATCCATAGGGAACGCTTTACATTCGGGACCCGTGCAATGACCTCCTTGAAATGGGCGTCGTCTGCAATGTACTGTGTCATGGTATGCAAAGATACGGAATTAACCGGCAATCCGGCATCAGGGAACATCTCAGAAGCCTTCGCCAATGCAGCTACTTTCAGATCCTCCTCCTCTCCACCCATATAATGGCGGGGAAAAGCCAGCGGGATTTCCTTCCCCATATAGATATCATCCCAGTCGTCATTCAGCTCGAATAGTTTGGCATTCCAAATGCAATAGTCTGACAGGGACCATACATCCGGCGAGCAGGTGATTCTCCAATGCCCGTCCTTCCCGTCTGAAAAGAAGTAGTTCCACTCACCCAGGTATGGATCAAAATCCCACTCGCCCGGGACAGTATCATCTTTTTCGAAATCCTCATCCATTGAACACATCTTTATAGTTCTTGATATCCCTCTGTTTCATCAGGAAGGTCAGCGCCTCTTCCTGGAGCATGCCCCGGCGGTTATCGTCCCTGTCCCAAATAGTATTATTCGATGCGTAATCGGTAACGCCGTTGTATAGTTCCCATACACTCATCCCCGCCTTCATTTCCCTCAGTTCGTATGGATCGCACCGATAGCCGTTGTCGGCATACATTTGTAACTGCTCTGTGTAAGGAGCGATTCTTGCCGAGGATTCAGAATCGACAAGATACCGGTCCAGTTTCTGCGAGACCAACTTCAGTTCTGCCATGGAGGCGCGGACCGAAATTGCCTCAAGGGCCTTTTGGCTGAAACGGCCGAAAGATTCTTCAAGGAGATCCGTGTACTTCGGGATGTTCAGAATACTTCTGACGACATCCGTTTCCAGTGACATGATCTTTGCATCCGCGTGCTTGATGGTCTCGGTTTGGCCATTGGAGCATACAAGCCTTTCGTAGTATCGACCCAATTCGATCTGGCCGAGATTCCAGCGCAGGAAGTAGGAGTTGACCAGGAAATCCTCTCCCGGAGCGATCTGCTTG